>JBCDKN010000003.1:0-260965 GCA_038746545.1 Pseudomonadota bacterium | reverse complement strand
CTCGCGTATTCTGCCTCGTGATCCAAAACCATACGCACCGCTCGGGCGCGCAATTCCTCTGGATAACGTGTTCCGTTCTTCGACTTTCCCATGACCCAGTATCCTTACTTCTGGGTCTCCGGCAAACAAGGGGCGGTTCACCCTCTTCCGGTTTTGACGGCTCAGCGTCCGCGCGCGGTCAGTTCTTTCATCACTCCGTCGACCAAGGCGATCTTTTCGGCGTCGGTGAACGCTCTTTGCGCGGCCTGCCCGGTTTGCTGCGAGGGGGTCTCCAGCAAGTCGAAGCGCTGCGCGTCGGTCAGTTTGCCGTAATGCGTGTCGGTAATCTGTTCGTTCTCATGGCCCATGTTTTGCGACCAGGCCTTGCGTTCAGCGGCTGTCAGCGCGCGTTTGTCCCGCTCGGCGGCGATGGTGTGTTTGGCCGCATGCGGGCTGTACTTGGCGTGTTGGTTTCGGCACGCCACGCGGAAGGCATGGGTCACCGCATGGGTTGAGGTCATCGCTGGGACAGGACCAGGGCCAAGCCCCGAGGCTTTGCGGTAGCCCGTGAAGGCGCGCTCTTGCGGGAAGAGCGCGTCCTCTGGCGCAAATCCAGCGCGCGCCATGAGCGCAACCCAGGCGCAGACCGCCTCTTCGAACGCCTCCGGGATCGGGAACCAGGCGATCACCAGGCTCTTGCCGTTCTTGGTTCGGGACGCGCGCCCGTCCTGGATGATCCTCCGCGTCGCGCAATCCACATCGCCCAGGCGCAAGGAGATCAACGCGTCGGCGCGCAAGGCCCCAAGAAAGGCCAGGGCAAAAATCGCGCGGTTGCGCAGATCGATGGCGCGGTACTTTGGCATCTGCGTCAAGAGCGCTTCGGCCTCCGCCAGGTCAGGGTAGGTTCTGGGTGCGCGCGGAAGGGCCTTGGCATAGACCGACCGGGGCATGTCCAGCGCATCCGGCAGGTCCCGGGGCAAGGTCCGATAGCCCTTCTGCTTGCCAAGCCATGCGAGGAAGTCCTTCAGATGAGAGACGGCATGCTGAACCGTTGAGGGCGACTTCGGCGCCTCCGCCCCTGGCTTCAAAGCCGACTTCAAGTGGTCGCGGAAGGCATGGCCATCCTCCAGCGTCAGCGTCTCGAATGGTTTGCCGCCGAGGAAGTGCTCGAACTGCCGGATCGCCGAGAGATGCCGATCCAGGGTCTTCTCGCTGAACTTTCCCGCATAGCGCTGCCATTGATAGAGGATCGCGTCGTTTCGGCCGCCGGGACCGGCGCCGGGTTTCCCAATACCAGCGGGGACCGAGGTCTTTTCTTCGTGTGCACAACACTCTACCCGACCATGTCCCAGCAAAGAGGCGATTGTCCCAACTGGCCTGATCGTGTGTGGAGGCTCCGGCCAGAAAAGCTTTTCACCAGAAACAAAGGCATGCTTACTTAACAAATAGCTGCACCATCGGGATCTCACCAAGGGGGTGCAGCGTCTGAATGAACAAAACGCCTACGTGGGGCCAAGGGTGGGGCTTGCTATTAGCCGCATCTATTAAGATGCTGATCTGTTATAGCATTTTTCAAAAAAATGGTGCGGTCGAGAAGACTCGAACTTCCACGGGTGTTACCCCACAGCGACCTCAACGCTGCGCGTCTACCAATTCCGCCACGACCGCACGCCTTGGAGAATGAAGCGCGGTTTAGCGGGACTGTTCGGCAATGCCAAGAGGGAAAAATGCTCCCCTGCGCGGATTTTTCACCCTCATGCCGCGGCACGCTCCCTTGCCCAAGCTCGGAGATTGCGGCACGACGCTTCAGAACCGCTGGAGGGCGCCATGGACTGGATCATTAGCGACGGGTTGGTGGAGTACGAGACCGCTCTTGAGACCATGGAAGCGCGCGTGACCGCGATCGCGGAGGGGCGCGCACCCGAAATGATCTGGCTGCTGGAGCACCCTCCGCTCTATACGGCCGGGACCAGCGCCAAGATCGAGGATCTGACCGACCCGGACCGCTTCCCCGTCTACGAGGCCAAGCGCGGCGGGCAGTATACCTATCACGGGCCCGGGCAGCGGGTGGTCTATGTGATGCTCGATCTGGGAAAGCGCGGACGCGATGTCCGCAAGTTTGTTTCGCAGATGGAGGCGTGGGTCATCGCCACCCTTGCCGAGTTCAACGTCACCGGCGAGCGCCGCGAGGGCCGCGTCGGCGTCTGGGTCCAGCGCAAGGACAAGCCGTTGACTGTTCTTAGCCAGCCACCCGAGGACAAAGTCGCGGCGATCGGCGTGCGGCTACGCAAATGGGTGAGTTTTCACGGGCTGTCGATCAATGTGGAGCCGGACCTGTCGCATTTCTCCGGTATCGTGCCTTGCGGGATCTCTGAACATGGAGTGACGAGCCTTGTGGATCTTGGCCTGCCAGTGACGATGGAGGATGTGGATATCGCCCTGCGCACCACGTTCGAGCGGGAGTTTGGCCCCGTCACCGCAGACTAAGACGCGCACACAAATCGCCGCGCTGGCACCTGCGCTTGACATACCGCCCCGACGCGCGCTCCGCTGTGCCAAAGGAGGCTTGCCACCCGTGTCGCGATCCGAAGATCTTATTGCAGAATACCGCAAGGTCCATGCGGGGAAGGTCTATGGCCAGACCTCCGAGTTGCTGACGGGCTATATTTTACGGCAGGTTGCCTTTCTGCCGCCGCCCCGCACGATCTTTGACTATGGCTGCGGGCAAGCGCGAACCGTGGATTGGCTCGCGAAGATCTTTGACGCCAGCGCCTATCGCTACGACCCGGCAGTGCCCGCACATGCGACACGCCCCAAGGTGACAGCCGATCTCGTGATCTGCACCGATGTGATGGAACATATCCCTCTGGAGGACGTGGATCGGGTTCTGGCCGAGATCCGCAGCATCTCCGCACAGGCGTTTTTCAACATCTCCTGCGTCAAGGCAGCCGAGATCCTGCCCAATGGCGAGAACGCCCATTGCACCGTGCGCCCGGCGCGGTGGTGGGCGACCCGGCTTGGCGCACATTTCGAAGTGGTTCGGAAAACCCGCTCCTTCACACCGAACTCTGTCTGTCTCGTCACATGGCCGCGCCCGGAGGCACAAGACGAGTAAGAGCGGACATCACCGCCCATCGCGCCTGTGATCACAAAATTCTCAGGCTAGTGCCTGCACACCAACTGACTCGCGCCCCATCGTGCGGGGCCTCAGCACCCTACAGACCAAAGTCGCGTGCGGCCCACAGGAAATGCGACCTTTGCGCCCAGATCGCCAAAAACATATGCGTTTTTTGTTGTATGTCATGGTGTACGCCATTGCCGCACTCGGGAGCGGCGGATAGAACACGGTCAGGAAACATCGGGACAGATCCGTCTGAACGACCTTTCGGCCGGCCTCCCCCGCGACGAACGACAAACAGGAGCGCAGCATGGCAGACGCAGCCGTCCATGGCCACGGTCACGAAGATACCCGCGGTTTCTTCACCCGATGGTTCATGTCGACAAACCACAAGGATATCGGGATTCTCTACATCCTGGTAGCCGGTCTGGCCGGGTTCATCTCGGTTGCCTTCACCGTTTACATGCGCATGGAGCTGATGAGCCCCGGCGTGCAGTTCATGTGCGCCGAAGGCGCGCGGCTGATCGCGGCGGGCGCGGGCGACGTATGTACCCCCAACGGGCACCTCTGGAACGTGCTGATCACGGGCCATGGCATCCTGATGATGTTCTTCGTGGTGATCCCGGCGCTCTTTGGCGGGTTTGGCAACTATTTCATGCCCTTGCACATCGGTGCGCCGGACATGGCCTTCCCGCGGCTGAACAACCTGTCCTTCTGGCTCTATGTGGCGGGCACCTCGCTCGCCGTGGCCTCGGTGCTGGCACCGGGCGGCAATGGTCAGACCGGCTCGGGCGTCGGCTGGGTGCTCTATCCGCCGCTATCAACCAATGAAGACGGGTTTTCAATGGATCTCGCGATCTTCGCGGTCCACGTCTCAGGAGCCTCGTCTATCCTAGGTGCGATCAACATCATTACCACCTTCCTGAACATGCGTGCCCCGGGCATGACCCTGTTCAAGGTGCCGCTCTTCGCCTGGTCGATCTTCGTGACGGCGTGGCTGATCCTTCTGGCGCTGCCGGTTCTGGCGGGCGCGATTACCATGCTGCTGACCGATCGGAACTTCGGAACGACCTTCTTCGATCCGTCCGGTGGCGGTGACCCGATCCTCTATCAGCACATTCTGTGGTTCTTCGGACACCCGGAAGTGTACATCGTGATCCTGCCCGCCTTTGGCATCATCTCCCACGTGATCGGGACCTTCTCGCGCAAGCCGATCTTTGGCTACATGCCGATGGTCTGGGCCATGATCGCCATTGGGGGTCTCGGCTTCGTTGTCTGGGCGCACCACATGTATACGGTCGGCATGTCGCTGACACAGCAGAGTTACTTCATGCTCGCGACCATGGTGATCGCAGTCCCAACCGGGGTGAAGATTTTCAGCTGGATCGCCACCATGTGGAAGGGCTCGCTGACTTTCGAAACACCGATGCTCTTTGCCATCGGGTTCCTCTTCCTCTTCACCGTGGGCGGTGTGACGGGCATCGTGCTGTCTCAGGCGGGCGTCGACCGGGCCTATCACGACACCTACTACGTTGTGGCTCACTTCCACTACGTGATGTCGCTGGGTGCCGTCTTCGGGATCTTTGCCGGGATCTACTTCTGGATCGGCAAGATGTCGGGCCGTCAGTACCCGGAATGGGCTGGCAAAGTACACTTCTGGACCTTCTTCATCGGTGCCAACCTGACCTTCTTCCCGCAGCACTTCCTGGGCCGTCAGGGGATGCCGCGCCGTTACATTGACTACCCGGATGCCTTCGCGCTCTGGAACTACGTGTCGAGCTGGGGTGCCTTCCTGTCCTTCGCCTCCTTCCTCTTCTTCATTGGCGTCGTGTTCTACACGATCACCAAGGGCAAGCGCGTCGAGGAAGAGAACTATTGGAACGAGCACGCGGACACGCTGGAATGGACCCTGCCCAACCCGCCGCCCGAGCACACGTTCGAGCAGCTCCCGACCCGGGATATGTGGGACAAGCAAGCGTCGCACTAAGCTGCCATGCCGCTTGAGTGGATTACACGAACAGAGCAGGCTCCGGAGCAATCCGGGGCCTGTTTTCCGGCGGAGGAGCTACACCTGTGGCCCCATCGCTCCCTTACCGCCAAGGGCTTTGCCTGGTTCATCGGGATCACTGCCACGGCCCTGTCTCTCCCCCTGATCGCAGTGCTGGGGACGGCGGTGCTCTGGGGGTTGCTGCCCTTCATGCTGCTGGTGCTGAGTGGAGTCTGGTACGGGATTCGCCGCAACCAGCGGGATCTGAGCCTGCATGAGGTGCTGGTACTGGCCGAGGACCGGATCGCCCTGACCCGCCACAATCCCCGCCGCGACAACCAGCACTGGGAAGCCAACCCCTATTGGGTTGAGCTGCGGCTGCACCCGAAACAGGGGCCGGTCGAGAACTACCTGACCCTGCGCGGCAGCGATCGGGAGGTCGAGCTGGGTGCCTTTCTATCGCCCGAAGAGCGGCTCGATCTGCACGCGGATCTGCAGGACCGCCTGAACCAGTTGCGCCGTCCAGACTGACCAAGGTCAGGCGGCTCTTGGCCGGTGCGCGTGGCGCAGGGCTTTCGCATCCCGCTGCCAATCCCTAGTATCTCCCTATGCAAGCCCCCCTGATCCCCCCCCTGCCCGAGTCCGGGTTTCTCGCCGACACTTCCCCGGAGCTGCGGCAACTTCTTGAATCCATCGCCCAGGACCGGGTGCTCGAAGATGACGAATTGCTCTTCGAACAGGGGGACCCGGGCGATGCGCTGTTTGCCGTAGTAGAGGGGATCGTAGAGATCTCAGTGCTTTCTCCGGACGGGCGCAAACTGGTGCTCGACATTATGCGCCCAGGGGCGCTTCTGGGGGAAATCGCGCTCTTTGATCCGGGCGTTCGGACCGCGACGGCGATCGCTGTCGGGCGGACCCGCCTGCGCCGCCTGAAAAACGCGGATCTGATGAACGCGATTCGCAAATCCCCCGATATGGCGGTGGACCTGATTCATCTCGCGGGACGGCGGATGCGCAGTATGAGCGCTCAGATCGAGGATCAGGCCTTCCTGCCCCTCTCGACCCGCCTGGCACGCAAGCTCCTTTACCTCACCGAAGCCAACCCGGATGGCGAGCTCTTCCTGTCCCAGGCACAGCTGGCTGAGTTCGTCGGGGCAACCCGCGAGGCGGTCTCCAAGACCCTTGGCGAGTGGAAACGTGCGCGCGTCATCGAAGCCAATCGCGGTGCCTTGCGCATCCTCGAACGCGGCGCCATGCGCGCGCTCGCCGAGCCGAACCAGATCTGACCGGGATCGGTCGATTTTTTTCGGTTTTTTCTGCGAATGTGAGGGAGTTCACATACCCCCTGCCCTCGAATCCCTAGTGTCGTACATGTGCTGAGCGGCAAATTGGATGGAAAGAGACCTTCGGTTTTCCTGAAACGCCCGCCGGTACGAGAAAAGGTCCGTAATTTCGGGCCGACCAGTGCAGTGCGGAGTGATGGCCAAGCTGCACCTCCGGTCCCTCGGGGTCGGAGCGACGTAGAGAGCGGCCGGTTTTCGGTTTTGGTTTAGGGCCACGTGTACTGCGCAAGCAGGGGGGCCCGCCCGGTTGGTCTCAGTGTGAACGGTGCTTGAGTACTCCAGCGTGGCATTCAGACTTCGGTCCGGTGCCACGTCTGGAGCCCCTTGAAGAGAGTTTTTTGGGAGTGCCCTGCTGCGAGACCACGCGTCCACCCTTGCGCGTGATCTCCAAGCAGACCGCCTATGTGACTGCGTGCGTATCGCAACCCTGTGTAAGTGATGAGTGACAGATCTGCAGGGGGTCGAGCCTAAAGCTCGGTCCCCTCTTAGCTTTCCCGGATCAGCTTTTGCACTCCGTACATCGCGCGCAGGTTGGGTCCGCATCCAGTCGGCCCGTGCCGATGAATGTCCCACATTCGATGCAGTAGCCGTACTCCCCGGTTTCAAGCCGGTGCAGCGCGGCCACGATCCGCGCGCGCCGTCCTCGTCGACGCACTTCGAGGGCGGCCGCCATGGCTTGCCCCTGCAGGGCATCCATCCGGGACAGACGTCCGACGCTTTGTTGATCCAGAGTGACCGGTCTGCGCGCCTCGCCGCTCTGATCCGAAGCCTGCTCGAGCTCCCGCATCTCCGCATCCAGCAGCGGGCGATACTTCGCATCCAGCGCAGGGAGGTCGGGTTCGTCGGTCGTCGTCATTGTCAGGCGCTCAGACGTTCCTTCACCATCGGCCCCACCCGGCCAAAATCCATCTGGCCGGTATAGCGCGATTTCAGCGCACCAATGACGCGGCCCATGTCGCGGATCGACTCGGCCTTAAGCTCGGCAATGGCAGTCTGGATCGCCGTATCGATCTCATCCTCATCCAGCGGGGTGGGCAGGAAAGCCTCGATCACGTCGATCTCTGCAAGTTCCTGCTGGGCCAGCTCGAGCCGTCCGGCCTCCTCGTAGGTCCGGGCCGTCTCCTGCCGCTGCTTCACCATTTTGCCAAGAATCGCAAGGATATCCGGTTCGGCAACGCCGTCGGATTTGCCCTGGCCGCGCAGGGCGATGTCCTTGTCCTTGATCGCTGCGCTGATGAGGCGCAGGGTGGACAGCTTCGCTGCCTCCTTGCTTTTCATCGCGGATTTCAGCTCGGCAGAAATCTTGTCTCGCAGATCCATTTCACCTGTTCCCGTGTGATGGTTCGAGCGGGTAATCTAGGGGCCCACCCCGCCCATGACAACCACCTTGGGTTGCACAGTACCGTGGGGTCGTCGGAGGCTCTTTGGTTGCTTGACCCGGCACCGCGCCGCCCTTAGGGTCCGGCAGATTTTTGCCGCCACAAGGAGTCACCCATGTCCGCCCCCTCAGACACGCCGACCGCCTGCCTTGTTCTCGCAGATGGGACTGTCTTTTACGGGCGCGGATTCGGGGCGACCGGCACGACCTCGGCGGAGCTGTGTTTCAACACGGCCATGACTGGCTATCAAGAGATCATGACCGACCCGTCCTATGCGGGGCAGGTTGTGACTTTTACCTTCCCCCATATCGGCAATACCGGCGTGACCTCCGAGGATGACGAGACCGCCGATCCGGTGGCCGCAGGGATGGTCGTGAAATGGGATCCGACCGAGCCGTCGAACTGGCGCGCCCAAGGGGAGCTGACCGACTGGCTCGCGCGGACAGGTCGCATCGGAATTGGTGGTATCGACACGCGGCGGCTGACCCGTCAGATCCGCCAGCAAGGGGCCCCCCATGTGGCGCTCGCCCATGACCCCGATGGCAAGTTCGATCTCGAGGCGCTGGTCGCCCAGGCCCGCGGTTTTGCCGGACTAGAAGGTCTCGATCTCGCCAAGGAGGTCACCTGCACCCAGTCCTACCTCTGGGATGAGAAACGATGGGCTTGGCCCGAAGGCTATGCGCGGCGCGAGACGCCTGGCCACAAGGTCGTGGCGATTGACTATGGCGCCAAACGCAACATCCTGCGGTGCCTCGCTTCGGCCGGGTGCGATGTGATGGTCATGCCTGCGAGCACAACGGCGGCGGAGGTTCTGGCCCAGAACCCCGCAGGCGTGTTCCTGTCCAATGGCCCGGGGGATCCGGCTGCGACCGGAACCTATGCCGTGCCCATGATCCAGGGCGTGCTGGAGCAGAGCGACCTGCCGGTCTTTGGCATCTGCCTTGGCCACCAGATGCTGGCGCTGGCCCTTGGCGCGCAGACGGTCAAGATGAACCACGGCCACCATGGCGCGAACCACCCGGTGAAAGACCTTGAGACCGGGAAGGTGGAGATCACCTCGATGAATCATGGCTTCACCGTGGACAGCCAGAGCCTGCCAGAGGGCGTGGTGGAGACCCACCGCTCGCTCTTTGACGGGTCGAATTGCGGAATTCGGATGACGGACCGCCCGGTTTTCTCCGTGCAGTACCACCCTGAGGCAAGCCCTGGTCCGCAGGACAGCTACTACCTGTTCGAGCGCTTTGTGGCCGCGATTGAGGCGCAGCAATCGGTCTCGGCAGACTGAAACAGCACCCGCTGGCCCGGTGGGCCAGCCCTTGTGCCCTGTTTTTTACGGTTTTTTAACCCTGAACTCTCAACTTAGCTGGGCCGTTGTTCGGCTGAGTGAGTGTTATGTCCGTCGTGCCTCTCCAACCCGCTTTCGAGCCGGGGCCGATTTCCAATTCGCCTGCGCGCCCCGGGCGCGCGGCCAAACCGCGTGCGCATCGCGACCTTCTGCTCGACCTGCTGGTGAGCCTTGGCCATATCTCGGGCGGCGAGCGCGTACAGGCCACCCACATGGCGCGGCTCCACGGGACAACACCGCTGGAAGTGCTGGTGGCTGAGGGCTGGCTCAGTGCTGAAGCGCTGTTGTCTGCCCGCTGCAACTTGATGAAAGCCTCCCGGATCGACCCGGAACGGGCTCCAGCGGATCCCGCGCTGATCGAGGACTACGGCCTGCACTGGTGTATCACCCATGGGGTTCTGCCCTGGCGGAGGATGTCTGGGGCCACGGTGTTCATCACCGCCGCACCCGAGGAGTTTGAAACCCTCAAAGACTCCCTGCCGGCCTCGGCAGGACGCGCGATCCTGGCCGTTGCGCCCCAACAGGACGTCATTGAAGCCCTGCGCAGCACCCATGCGGGCCGTCTCGTGGCCGAAGCAGAGAGCGCGGTTCCCGGCAAATGGAGTTGCAGAGGCCTCAAGCCGCCGCAGGCCGCGCTCTGGCTGCTGACCATGGCCCTCGGCGCGGCGTTTCTTATGCTGGTGCCCGGCCTGATGGCAACGACGCTGGTCTGGATAACCCTGGGAACACTCGCGGTCACCATGGCGTTCAAGCTGATCCTGACCCTCGCCTGTCTTCTCGCTCGGCCGCCACCGCCCACCCAAGGCGCGCCGAGGGGCAATGGCAAACCCCTGCCGCGCATGACGATGCTGGTGCCGCTCCTGCGGGAATCGGAGGTCGCGGCAAAGCTTCTGAACAATCTGGACCGGCTGCGCTATCCAAGGGCCCTGCTCGAAGTGATCTTCGTGGTGGAAGCCGATGACGACGTGACCAAGAATGCGCTGTCGCAGCTCCATCTGCCGCAGAGCTTCCGTATGCTCGAAGTGCCCGCTGGTACAGTTCAAACCAAACCCCGCGCGCTGAACTTTGCGCTGCCCTTCTGCAAGGGCGAGGTCATTGGCATCTATGATGCCGAGGATCGCCCCGATCCCGATCAACTCCTCAAAGTGGCGGAAGGCTTCCGTCATGCAGAGCCTGAGGTAGCCTGCCTGCAGGGGCGTCTGGACTTTTTCAACACGCGCTACAACATCGTCGCGCGTTGCTTTACGGCGGAGTATGCGGGCTGGTTCGGGCTGATGTTGCAGGGTCTCGACCGCCTGCGCCTGCCGATCCCCTTGGGCGGAACAACCTTATTCCTGCGCCGGGACGCACTCGACCGCACTGGCCCCTGGGACGCCCACAACGTGACCGAGGATGCAGATCTTGGCATGCGGTTCTACCGCTTCGGCTACCGGGTCCAGCTAATCGACACAGTCACTCAGGAGGAAGCGAATGTCCGGATCTGGCCCTGGATCAAGCAGCGCTCTCGCTGGATCAAGGGGTACATGGCAACCTATGTGGTCCATATGCGCACGCCGGTGCAGCTCTGGCGCGATCTGGGCCCGGCGGGGTTTGCCTCCATGCAATGCCTGTTTCTTGGCTCGATCTTGGGGGCGCTGACACTGCCCATCCTTTTTACGATCTGGGCGGTTTCCCTCGGTGTGCCGGTGCCTGTCCTGCACAGTTTGGCGATCCCTGCGCCCTGGGTGTTGGGGCCGACCATGCTGGGGATCGAGGCAATCAACCTGCTGATCTGGGCGATCGGCGTGCGAGCGCCGCGGCACCGGAACTTGATGCCAATGGTGCCACTGCTGCACATCTACTTCCTGATGTCGACGGTCGCGGCCCTAAAAGCTCTGATCGAGCTTCTTCACGACCCGTTTTACTGGGATAAGACCGACCACGGCGTGGCGGTCCATGCAGAGACCGTGGATCCGGACTAGAGGCTCTCAGCGTCGCTCTTGAGCCGTGTCTCGAAGGCAATGGAGATATGCGCCTTGAGCGCCGCATAGGCGGCATCCTCATCCCGGTCCGCAATCGCCCCGATGATCGCGCGATGCTCTTCGAGTGCGACCTCCCCCCGTCCCTTAGCGGCCAGCGAGGTCGTCGCCATCAGCGCCATGGATCGGTAGACCAGATCGAGCTGTTGCACGAGAAACCGATTATGAGATGCCAGATGGATCTGCTTGTGAAACCGTCGGTTCGCCCGGGCCATCGCCGCCGCATCCCCAAGGAGCGCCGCATCGCTATCCACCATCTCGGCCAGAACCTTGATCTCTTCATTGGCGGCATGCCGGGCGGCCAGACGGGCCGCCAGCCCTTCCAACTCGCAGCGCACCACATAGAGCTCTGCCATCTGGCTGTGGTCAAGCGAGGCAACGATCAGGCTGCGCCCGTCCCGCGCCAGCAACGATTGTGTTTCCAGCCGCTGCAACGCCTCCCGGATCGGAGTTCGCGATACGCCGAAGCGATCCGCCAGATCGCTTTCCACCAGGCGATCGCCAGGCCGGTAGACCCCGACATCAATCGCCTCGAGGATCATATCATAGGCGTCTTTCTGGGCCGGTTTGGGCTCTATCATCGCGGTCTCCTCCGTGCGCAACCGTAGCCGCGCGAGGCCTGCGGGATCAAGACCACCATTGCCGCGCCAGACCGGAAAGCCTAGATATCCCACATGGTTGCAGATCGCTTTGCCCATGTGGACACATGGGTGTTTGACCTCGATAACACGCTCTACCCGCCGCATATGCGCCTCTTCGACCAGATCGAGACGCGGATGACGGCCTATGTGATGCGTGTCCTGGATGTGGCAGAGGCCGAGGCCGATCGCCTCCGCTCTGAATACTGGGCGCGGTTCGGCACGACGCTTGCCGGGTTGATGGATGTCCATGATGTGGATCCCGCTCCCTATCTGGTCGATGTCCACGATATCGACTTTTCGGTACTGGAGCCCGATCCGCATCTCGCAGATCGGGTACGCGGGCTCGGCGGGCGCAAAATCGTCTATACCAACGGGTCAGCGCCCTATGCCGAGCAGGTCCTCCACCATCGGGGTCTGAGCGGGATTTTCGACGCGGTTTACGGCGTGGAGCATGCCAGATTTCGCCCCAAGCCCGAGCGCGCGGCCTTTGAGACGGTCTTCGCCAAGGACGGTGTGCAGCCGCAGCGTGGCGCGATGTTCGAGGACGACACACGGAACCTTCGGGTCCCCCACGCCATGGGAATGCAAACGGTGCATGTGGCCCCGGCCCCAGCACCAGCGGACCATATTCACCATCACACGAGTGACTTGGGCGGATTTTTGAGACACCTCAGCTGATAACTCCGCGCCAACACTGGTATTACAGGTCTAAATGCTTACATCACGATCAGGTTTTGCTGCGCTGCGGCAAGACGCCGTCTCGCCGGATCGAACAAGGTTTGCGATAGACGGTCTACCCTGACACTTCGGAGACCTGACATGACGACGATTTCGACCAATGCGCCGCTTTCGACCGCCACGCCCCTGACTCAAAAGGAAAAGAAGGCATCGCGCTTTGACTTCTCGGTCTCCAACGAAGAGTTTCAGGCAATCGGCCTGGCCCTAACCATCATCGCACTCTGGGGCGGTGCGACGGCGATCTTCGGCTATGCGGGCCTGATCATCGGCGCGCTGACCATGGTTGCGGTCATGTATGCGGTGCTGGTCACGATCAGCCGCGGCTGATCCCGCGCTGCGGGGCGAAATGCCGCTTGGCCCCCGGGGGAGAGACGCCTAGGTGTATCTCAACCATGGAGGTCCGAGCATGCAGCCCACACGCACTGATATCCTGATTTCCGGCGGCGGCGTGGCAGGTTTGTCCGCCGCTGCCGCGTTTGGAACGGCCGGGTTCGACGTTGTGCTCGTGGATCCGGCTCCGCCCGTGACCGAAGGGGATGCCGCCGATGCGGATCTGCGCACGACGGCGTTTCTGCAACCCTCCCGCGATGTGCTGGCGCGAGCCGGATTGTGGGAGCGTCTCGCACCCTTTGCTGCTCCGCTGCAGGTCATGCAGATCATTGATGCCGGAGGCACGGAGCCCGTGGCCCGGGTGCAAAAGGCGTTCGACGCCGAGGATATCTCGGACGAGCCCTTTGGCTGGAATCTGCAGAACTGGCTCTTGCGACGGGAGATGCTGGCGCGGGTCACCGAATTGCCAAATGTAGAGTTTCGCGCGGGCGTCGGGACAGCGGATGTGCTGACCCGGGCGACTGAGGCGCGAGTGCGGCTGACCGATGGCAGTTCGGTCTCGGCGCCACTGCTCATCGCCGCCGATGGCCGCAATTCGCGGGTTCGCGAAGCGCTCGGAATCCATGTCCAGACAACCCGCTATGGACAAAAGGCACTGGCCTTCGCGGTCACGCATCCCCTGACCCATGACAGTGTTTCCACGGAAATCCACCGCTCGGGTGGCCCGTTTACGCTCGTGCCGCTCCCGGATCTCGAGGGCCAGCCGCGCTCGGCCATCGTCTGGATGGAACGCGGCCCCGAGGCCCAGCGCCTCGCCGGCCTGCCCGTGCCAGAGTTCGAGGCGGAGATGAATGCCCGCTCCACTGGCTTGCTCGGGCCGCTGACGTTGGTTTCGCGGCGCTCGGTCTGGCCGATCATCAGCCAAATCGCCGAGCGGTTTGCCGGAGAGCGCACAGCGCTCATGGCCGAGGCCGCCCATGTGGTGCCGCCGATTGGCGCACAGGGCCTGAACATGTCGCTGGCGGATTTGCGGCTCTTGCTGGATCTGGCGGAAGCCAATCGCGACGCGCTTGGCAGCCCCGAGATGCTCGCGCAATACCACCGCAAGCGCTACCCGGATGTCCGCACCCGGATCGCCGGGATCGATATGCTCAACCGCGCCTCCATGGCGGCATCGCAACCCTTGCGGGATGCGCGGGCACAGGGGCTCAAGGCGCTCTACGGCTTGGCCCCCGTACGCAAATCGCTGATGCAGTTGGGCCTAGGCGTCCGCTAGGGGCGCGGTCGCCTTGTCGAGCACTTCGCGGAACCGCGCCACCGCGCCATCCACGTTATAAAGCTTGTCGAGGCCGAAGAGCCCGATCCGGAATGTCCGGAATTCCGGCGGCTCGTCGCATTGGAGCGGCACTCCCGCTGCGATTTGCGCTCCCTGGGCCGCAAATTTCGAGCCGTTTTGCAACGCAGGATCGTCCGTGTAGACCACCACGACCCCCGGCGCACCATAGCCTTCCGCGGCCACCGACGGGAAGCCGCGCTCCGCCAGCAGACTGCGGACCTGCGTGCCCAATGCCCATTGCGCCTCCTTGAGGCGCGAGAACCCATAGTCTCTGGTTTCCAGCATCGTGTCGCGGAAGGCGCGCAGGGCGTCCGTGGGCATGGTCGCGTGATAGGCGTGACCGCCCCCGAGATAGGCATCCATGATCGACACCCATTTCTTCAGATCGATGGCAAAGCTGTTCGACTGGGTCTCGCCCAGCCGCGCCACGGCACGCTCGGACATCATCACGAGACCTGCACAGGGCGAGGCGGACCAGCCCTTTTGCGGCGCGGAGATCAGGACATCGACGCCCGTCGCCTTCATGTCCACCCAGGCGCAACCCGAGGCGATACAGTCGAGCACCATCAGCGCACCCACCTCATGGGCCGCGGCCGCAAGCTGTGTGATATAAGCATCCGGCAGGATCACCCCGGCAGAGGTTTCCACATGGGGAGCGAAGACCACATCGGGCTGGGTCTCGCGAATCCGGGCCACCACATCCTCGATCGGGGCGGGCGCGAAAGGTGCTGTCGCGCCATTGCCCACCTGCCGGGCCTTGATCACTGTCGTCTCGGAGGTGAAGCCACCGGCCTCAAAGATCTGGCTCCAGCGATAGGAGAACCAGCCGTTGCGCACCACGAGCGCGTGGGCGTCAGTGGCAAACTGGCGGGCGACGGCTTCCATGCCATAGGTCCCGCCTCCGGGCACAACGGCCACATGATCGGCGTTGTAAACCTCGCAAAGCATGCCATGGATGTCGCGCATCACACCTTGGAACGCGGCACTCATGGAATTCAGCGAGCGGTCGGTGAACACCACCGAGTATTCGAGCAGGCCATCCGGATCGACGGTCTCAAGCAATGCGGTCATCTCATCCTCCACGTTTTCGGATCTGGCTAACGCTCCCGAGGCCAGCCTGTCACGCGGAACTTAGGGCAAAGGCGCAGATTTCCTGTGGGATTTTCCGTCGCATGGGCAGAGCATGTCGCGCATCGGAAACATCCAGGCAGGCTATGGCGTCTCCGGGGTGGGGTGCTGGGTGATCACGCATTCGAAATCCTCTGTGCTGATCACTTCCGTATGGTGCCCTTTGCCATGGGTGTCGGCCATGCGCCAGACATCGCCGGGCCCGATCTCCCGGGTGTCGCCATCGCTGGCGGTCACACGCACCCGTCCGCGCAGGCAGATGAGCGACTGGATGACCGGCGTCGGGTGGATTGGCTCGTTCCAGCCCGCCCGCAGACGCAGAAAGAGCATTCCCGTGGCGGACGCGGTCTCGGAGATCTCAATGGCCTTGGCCGGCGGAGCAAAGATCTTCTCTGTCAGCGCCACGGGTATGTCCCGAAAGTGACTCTCACCGTCCGCATCAACAAAGAGATCATAGTACTGCATCGCGCCCTCCCAAGCGTCAGCCGAGCGGCCCTGCCCGGCGCTCTTCGGACAAAAGCACATTCGCCTCGACCTCGCCAGCGCCCGGCAATGTCATGATTCGCCGCCGCAGCACCCGTTCAAAATCCGAGATATCCCGTGCCACCACCCGCAGGCGGTAGTCATAGGCACCAAGCACATGTTGGACGACCTGCACCTCGGGGATGGCGGTGACGGCGCGCTCGAAATCCTCGACGCTGACCCGGCCCTTGGTCGCGAGCTTGACGCCGAGAAACACCGTCACGCCGAACCCCAGAGGTTCCGCATTGAGCCGGACCCGGCGTCCCCGCAGGATGCCCGCCTCCTCCAACCGCTTGATCCGCCGCCAAGTGGCTGGCTGACTGAGCCCAAGCTTGCGGCCCAGCGCCCCGGCGGTCTGGCGCGCGTCGCGGCTGAGCTCGCGCAGGATTTGCCGGTCGGTCTGGTCGAGATCGGTCATACGGGCAAGGCTTCATCGGTCTTCACGTCCGAGATCAGCATCAGCTGCTCGATATCGAGGATATGGGGCAAGTTCAGGATCCGGCTGCGATAGATCTCCTGGTAGTGGGACATGTCCCGGGCCAGCACGTTCAGCCGCACATCCACCCGGCCGAGAAAGGTCTGGATCTCTGTGACCTCGGGCACCTCGCGCGCGGCGGCGAGGAACGTATCGAAAGCGTTTCGCTCGGTCTTGTCGAGAGTGATGCGCAGAGCCACCTCCACAGCGAAGCCAAGGGCGCGCCAGTCGATGATCGCCTCAACCCCGGCAATGACGCCCGCCGCCTCCAACCGTTCAAGACGCCGCCAGCAAGTTGACCTCGGCAGCCCGACCAAGGCCGCCAGCTCTGCCGCGCTCGCCCCGGGCTGGGACTGAAAAAACCGCAGAAGGCGGCGATCCACATCATCGATCTGCATGATTGGATCAGTATCTGACTGTACTACGAATAGCAATTTCACAAATAGGCAGGTTTCGGCCTGCCTCCTGCTCGCATCTTGGGTCAGAGCCCGTATGGTGCGCGGCGGAGAACTCATAACAACGAGGACGTGAGATATGCGCGTTTACTATGATCGCGATTGCGATGTGAACCTGATCAAGGACAAGAAGGTCGCCATTCTGGGCTATGGCTCCCAAGGCCACGCCCATGCGCTGAACCTGCGCGACAGCGGCGCCAAAAACCTCGTCGTTGCTCTGCGCGAAGGCTCCGCCTCTGCCAAGAAAGCAGAAGGCGAAGGCCTCCAGGTGATGGGCATCGCCGAAGCCGCTGCCTGGTGTGACGTGATCATGTTCACCATGCCCGATGAGCTGCAGGCCGAGACCTACAAGAAATACGTTCATGACAACATCCGCGAAGGCTCGGCGATTGCCTTCGCGCATGGTCTGAACGTGCATTTCGGCCTGATCGAGCCGAAGCCGGGTGTTGACGTGATCATGATGGCGCCCAAGGGCCCGGGCCATACCGTGCGCGGCGAATACACCAAGGGTGGTGGCGTGCCCTGCCTTGTGGCCGTGGACACCGATGCCACCGGCCGCGCGCTGGAAATTGGCCTGTCCTACTGCTCCGCCATCGGCGGCGGTCGTTCGGGCATCATCGAGACCAATTTCCGCGAAGAGTGCGAAACCGATCTCTTTGGTGAGCAGGCCGTGCTCTGCGGCGGTCTGGTTGAGCTGATCCGCATGGGTTTCGAGACGCTGGTCGAGGCGGGCTACGCGCCCGAGATGGCCTATTTCGAATGCCTGCACGAGGTGAAGCTGATCGTGGACCTGATCTACGAAGGCGGTATCGCGAACATGAACTACTCGATCTCGAACACCGCCGAGTATGGCGAGTATGTCTCGGGTCCGCGGGTTCTGCCCTATGACGAGACCAAGGCACGGATGAAAGCGGTCCTGACCGACATCCAGACCGGCAAATTCGTGCGTGATTTCATGCAGGAAAACACCGTGGGCCAGCCGTTCTTCAAAGGCACGCGCCGCCTGAACGACGAGCACCAGATCGAAGAAGTCGGCAAGCAGCTGCGCGGCATGATGCCGTGGATCTCGGCAGGCAAACTGGTCGACCAAGAGAAGAACTGAGTCGTTCCTTTTTCGGACTTTGTTATCGCGAAAGCCCCGGTCCTGCCGGGGCTTTCTCTTTTGTTCGTAAACATGCTACAAATTAAGCATAACTGGAGATTCTCATGGTCCGCTTGCTTGTTTTTGTGCTTTCGGTCTCGTTTGCGACCGCATCCCACGCAGTTCCGCTGCGTTTGAATTACGACGTCGAACTGCTGGATAACGGCTTGTTCGAATATGATTTTGAAGTCCGGACCACGATCGAAGATGGTGACTTTTTGCCGGGGATGAGCTTCAACTGGTTCGTTCTAGGCGTCGGTGTGCTGGGCGCAGCCTCGGTTTTTGCCGAAGGCGCGGATTTTTTCCGAGACACGCCTGACGGGACACGCGCCGGAGTGTCATCGGGATTTGTGAACGGGCCGGAGCTTTGCTTCAACGGCAGCTGCATCACCCCCGGCTGGACCCCGACATCTGTCGGCGAGAGCTTCTCTTTCAGAGGTGTGTCCGAGACCCTTGTGGATCATTCGGAATTTGACTGGACCTTCCTGCATATGACGTCTCCGCTCGACGGGCAGACGGTGCAGCAACTCCAGATCATCAACCCGGACAACAACACCCAGCCATCGCCCATTCCGCTGCCGGCACCAATTCTTCTTCTTGGCGCAGGGATCGCAGGTCTGGCGGCAGCAGCACGACGGCGCAAACCCGGCGCATAAGCTTGAACAGCCTTGACCCAACGAAAAAACCCGCCGAAACGGCGGGTTTTCTGTATCTGGGATGAGCCTTACGTGTCGGCCTTGTCCTCTTCGACCTTGACCGGCACCGGCTCAGGTTCTGCGTCATCAGACACGTTTTTCATGGCCTCGGCGCCAAACTTCAAAAGCATGAGGACGCTCAGCGCCAGCAAAGCCAATAGCAGCAGAATTACAACAAAGTACATATCACAGCTCCCTGTTACCCAATTGCGGAGACGGCCAGCGAGAACACCTCCCCCCGGGGTCCGCCTCTGGAAATGTCGCAGGTTTGCAAGGGTCGCGCAAACAGGATTCCCCAGCCCATAGGTCGTGTGCGCTCAAACCCGCCGCGTCTGCCGCGTTTTTAAGCAATTGTCTTTGCTCAGACCGCCGCTTCGACGGCCGCAACCACATCCTCGACGACCTTTTCCAGCAGCACCTCGTCCCGGCACTCAGCCATCACCCGCACGAGCGGTTCGGTCCCCGATTTCCGGATCAACAGTCGCCCCTGCCCGTCCAGCGCGGTTTCTGCCTGGGAGATTGCCGTTTTCACCGGCGCGGCCTCCAGCGGATCCTGCCCCGCGCCGTAGCGGACATTCTTGAGAAGTTGCGGCACCGGCGTGAAGCTTTGCTTGAGCTCGGACGCCGACCGCCCCTGCTGCACCATCTCGGCCAGGAATTGCAGCCCCGCCATCAGGCCATCGCCCGTTGTGCCATAGTCGGTCATGACGATATGGCCGGATTGCTCGCCGCCAAGGTTCCAGCCGCCGCGCCGCATCGCCTCCACCACATAGCGGTCTCCCACCGGGGTCCGCATGAGCCGCAGGCCCAGGGCCTCAAGGTATTGCTCCAGCCCGAGATTGGACATGACCGTGGCCACAAGCGTGTTGTCCCGCAGCATGCCCTGTGCCGCCCAACGGGTCGCAAACAGCGCCATGATCTGGTCGCCATCGGCCAGATCACCATTCTCGTCGAGGATCATCACCCGGTCCGCGTCGCCATCGAGGCAAATGCCCACATCCGCCCCATGGGCCACGACAGCCTCCGCCGCGGAGCGGGGCGCGGTGGAGCCGCAATCAAGGTTGATGTTCCGGCCGTTGGGCGACACGCCCACGGGGATCACGGTCGCGCCAAGCTCCCACAGGACAGCGGGGGCCGCCTTGTAGGCCGCGCCATTCGCGCAATCCACCACCACCTTGAGCCCATCAAGCCGCAGATGGGCCGGGAAGGTGCGCTTAGCCCGTTCGATATACCGCCCGAGCCCGTCATCGATCCGTTTCGCCCGCCCGATATTCTTGGCCTGCGCAGGGATCACCTCGCCCCCGAGGATCGCCTCGATCTCGGTCTCGGCCTCATCACTGAGTTTATAGCCATCGGGGCCGAAGAACTTGATCCCGTTGTCATCTGCGGGGTTATGGCTGGCCGAGATCATCACGCCTACATCCGCGCGCATCGATTGCGTCAAAAGGGCGACCGCCGGGGTGGGCGTCGGCCCAAGGAGCAGCACATTCATACCCGTAGACGTGAAGCCCGCTGTCAGCGCTGTCTCGAACATGTAGCCCGAGAGCCGCGTGTCCTTCCCGATCACCACCCGGTGCGCGGCAGACTGATCGCGGCGGAAATAGCGCCCCGCAGCCGCCCCGAGGCGCAGGGCAAACTCTGCCGTCATCGGGGCTGTGTTGGCCGTGCCACGCACGCCATCCGTGCCGAAATACTTCCGTGTCATAAGCGCCCCTGCCGATTCAACCTGTCTCCACCCGCGCCAGCGGTTGCCAAAGCGCGAGCGCTTGGTGCGTGTCCTTTACATCATGTACGCGCAGGACCTGAACCCCTTGCGCGACCCCGTGCAGAGCCACCGCGAGGGATCCGGCCACGCGCTCCCGTGCTTCATCCGTACCGGACAGTGTCCCGATGAAGCGCTTGCGCGAGGCCCCCAGCAGGATAGCGCAGCCCAGCGCGTGAAAGAGGCTCAGCCCCCGGAGAAGCGCGATATTGTGGTCCAGCGTCTTGCCGAACCCGATCCCAGGATCCACCAGCACGTCGGCCCGCGCGATCCCTGCGGCCTCGGCGCGCTGCACATACCCTTCCAGCGCGTCATACACGTCAAAGAGCACATCCTCATAGTGCGGGTTGTCCTGCATGGTCTCGGGGGCGCCCTGGGCATGCATGAGGCAGGCTGGAACGCCGAGCCGATGCGCGGCCAGAGCCATCCCGGGATCGAAACCGAACGCGGCCACATCGTTGATCAGGTTCGCTCCTGCATCAATCGCTGCCTCTGCCACCACTGCCTTGCGCGTGTCGATGGAAATCGGTGTTGTCACACCGCGCGCGCGCAGATCCGCGATGACCGGTGCGGTGCGCGAAATTTCTTCGGGAATGGCGACTTCTTGCGCGCCGGGGCGCGTACTTTCCCCCCCGATATCGAGGATATCGGCCCCATGGGCGATCATCATCTCGGCTTGTGCCCGCGCAGCCGCAGGCGCGTCGAACAGCCCGCCATCCGAGAAACTGTCCGGAGTGGTATTGAGGATGCCCATGATCCGTGGCGCGGCCATGGAGAGCCCTGCGATATCGGATCGCGCCGCGCAGAGCCGGGCGCGGACGCCATCCGGAAGCTCCGCTGTCGAGATCTGGGTCGCGCGGCCGCCCCGTTGTCGAACCTCGACCCGATCAAACCAGACCCAGCCATCAGCAAGCCGGAGTGCCTCGGGGCTCGGCGTCAGGGTCGGGATCGGACGGTAGTAGAGACGGCTCATTGGGCTTCGAGCGTCACCAATTCCCGCGCGTCGAGACGAGCGGCCAGCCACTCGGCAAACCCCCGCGCGTCCGTAGGCTCGGGCACAGGACCGTCCGTCGCGTCGAGCAACATCTTGCCAGGCGCCCAGACCGTCATATGCCCCTGCCGCAAAGCCCAGTCGATCTCGGTCCGGCTGTCCACCACAACGCAACGCGGGTCCCGGGCCGCGAGGATCCAGGCGTTCTGTTCAATGGCCAGCAGGTCAATCCGCCGCTGGGCCGCCGGATGGCTCGCCTCTGGACGCGGACCCGGTGCCGGTCCAACGCACAGCACCAGAGGCGCGGCGCCTTGCTCCAGCCGGTCCAATTCCTCAGATAGGGTGTCGGCAGCGATCATGGCGTCGGAAAGCAGCACGATCCGCGGCTGCGGCACCGGATCACTGACGCGCTGCGCATCTTCGGGGGTGCGAACGATCTCGACACCCAGCGCGTAGGGGCCACGGTCCAGTTTCTCAATCCGAACGAAAGCCCGCGCCGCCTTGGGGTCCGACAGGATCCGGTCGGCCACGCGCTCAGCCAGGGTTTCCAGCAGGTTCAGACGTTCCTCGGCGAGGGACGCATGGATCGCCTCGGTGATCGTGTCATAGGACAGGACCCTGTCCACATCATCACCCAGCGTTTCCGCCGCCGTGCGCACCTCGACCACGACATTGAAGCGCACCGTCTGGCGCGTGCCCCGCTCGGCCTGAAACGCGCCGATCTCGACCTCCAAGGCGTAATCCCGCAGGGAGATCCGGTCGCGACCGTCTTCCGCGAGATGCGCCGCGCGGATCTCGGGATGCGCAAAGGCGCGCCGTGTTTCGTCATTCATGGAAGGGCGTCCTCAAGCGCTCGGGGTCTGCCCAAGGCTAGCACAGGCCGATCCGCTTGGGACAGATAGAACGCGCCGTTTCAGCGGGTCAGCGCGACGCAGTCCGGTTCGGATAGAACTGGCGATAGAAGCGGTGCACACCGATTTCAGCGGTTTTGATGTAAGTCTTGGACCAGCTCGGGCGCACGGCGGTGGTGTGATAGTGGGTCGCGCCGTCGGTCAAAGACCGTTCCCCGGTCTCAAGGCTGAGCTTTGCAACCTTGCCAACGCTGTCCCAGGCGCGCGGCTCCGAGATCCGCTCCGGATGTCCGTCGCAGGTATAGGTGAATTGACACTGATACTTGCGGCCCGTGCCCTGATTGATCACCCCGCAAACGGAGTTGGGATAGCGCGCCGACTCCACACGATTCAGGATGACTTCCGCTACGGCGAACTGACCCTTGATGCTCTCTCCCCGGGCTTCGAAATAGAGCGCCTCGGTCAGGCACTGCCACGCCTCGCCACCCTTGGCCGTGGGCTGGGAATTGATCCATTCGCGGGTGTACTTGCGCTCGGCAGGCATCGGGCTCACCTCGACGGGCGCAGCAAGCTCTTCAAGCCGCGTTGGGGTTACAGCCGACAGGCCCCCCTCTTCGGCGCCCAGCAGGCCGCGCAGCTCCAGATCGAGGGTCGCTGTCTGCGCGTTGGACGTCGAGACGGTGACATCGGCGGAGGCCACAGTTGCGCACATGGCGACAAGACCCGTCGCAACGAGCTGTTTCACATCCAAAAAGCGCTTCATACCCAACCTCATCCGCAGCGCCGCAACACTCCGGGAGCAGCCCCAAAATGCACGGTAACGTTAACAGGGGGTGCCGTTCGTGCACTTCGCAGTCGCAGAAAACCTTCGCACACGCAGCATGAACCCACTGACGAACGGTTTGTTAAGAGATCGGGGAAGCAGCGTCTACCCCAGGGTCATGGGGCAGACGGAACGTCGGCGGTTCTTTGCCTTTTTTGCATCACCCACCGCTGCGCAGGACTCTGCCCAAAATATTGAATCGTCGCGGCTTTTTCTCGGCCGGAACCTCGGTGAGCGCCAGATGGGCAGCCGCCATGCGCGCAACGGGTACTCGAAACGGTGAGCAGGAAACGTAGTTAAAGCCCGCTTTTCGGCAAAAATCAATCGAATCGGGATCGCCCCCATGCTCGCCACAAATCGACAGGGTCAAATCAGATCTTACGGAGCGGCCCCGTGCGGCGGCGAGGTTAAGCAATTCGCCCACGCCATCCGCATCAAGCGTATGAAATGGGTCTTCTGAGAACACGCCTTGCTGCACATAGGTGCCCATGAAACGGCCCGCATCATCCCGGCTGAGCCCGTAGGTCATCTGCGTCAGGTCATTGGTGCCGAAGGACAGGAAATCGGTCATCTCGGCAATTTCGCCCGCCTTGAGGGCGGCGCGCGGAGTCTCCACCATCACGCCCAGACGATAGCCAAAGCGCGTGCCCCGTTCGGTCCGCACTGCCGCCGCAACTGCGTCGATGTTGGATTTGATCAGCTCAACCTCGCGCCGGGCCGAGACCAGCGGCAGCATGATCTCCGGCGTGATGATCGCCCCTTTCAAGCTGACATCCGCAGTCGCCTCAAAGATCGCGCGGGCCTGCATGGCATAGATCTCGGGGATCGCGATGCCAAGCCGCACCCCACGCATGCCCAGCATCGGATTGTACTCGCTCAGAGCGTCGATCCGCTGGGTGACGGTCGAGACTGGCAAGTCCAGCGCCTCGGCGAGGTTCCAGATGCCATCTCGGGAGGTCGGCAGAAACTCATGTAGAGGCGGATCGAACAACCGGATCGTCACGGGTTGGCCGCGCATGATCTCGAAAAGATGGACGAAGTCCTCGCGCTGCATGGGCAAGAGCCGCTCAAGCGCCGCGCCCCGCGCCTCCGCCGTATCGGCAAAGATCATCTCATGCATCACTGTGAGGCGGTCTTCATCGAAGAACATATGCTCGGTGCGGCAGAGGCCGATCCCTTCGGCATCGAAGCGGCGCGCTACCTCCGCATCCGCAGGTGTGTCCGCATTGGCCCGAATGCCGATATCGCGCGCCTGATCGGCCCAGGCCATGAGCGTTCGAAAGGACCCATCGAGCGAGGGCTCCATCAATTGCGGCGCCCCGGCGAGACAGGTGCCCGCTGTGCCATCCAGGGTGACCGTGTCGCCTTCGGAGAACACCCGGTCATCCGAGGATGTCAGCTTTTTTTCTTTTGCATCCAGCGTGATATCCCGTGTCCCGACGACACAGGGTTTGCCGAGACCGCGCGCGATCACTGCGGCATGGCTGGTCATGCCACCGCGTTCTGTCAGAACCCCTGCCGCCGCATGCATGCCGCGGATGTCTTCGGGGGAGGTTTCGGTGCGGACAAGAATGCACGGGATCTCTTGCGCCTCGCAGGCCTGCGCAGCCGCCGCCGAAAAGACGAGCTGCCCCGTCGCCGCTCCGGGACTGGCGGCCATGCCCTTGGCCATCACATCCCGCGCCGCATCCAGCGCCACCTGACGATGCAGCAGCTCGGGCAGCGCGCGCGGTTCGATCCGCAGCAGCGCGTCTTCCTTGCTGATCACGCCACTTTCCGCGAGCGCCACAGCAATCCGAACCGCCGCGCGGGAGCTGCGCGGGACCTTGACCGCATCGAGCACGCTGAGCCGTCCCGTATCGAGGGCAAACTCGATCTGCATCTCTTCACGCAAGCCGTTGCGCAGGATATCGCTCAGGGATTGCAGCTCGGCAAAGGCCTCAGGGCAGGCCTCCTCCAGCGAGCGCCCGCGATGGTCCCGCGACAGGTACATCGCCTCCTTGCGACGGGCAAGCGCGTCACGCCCTTGGGACTGGCTGAGATAGCGTCCTGTGATCTGCGGATGCCCGGTCTCGGAACTGACAAACTGAATGACGCCAGAACCGCTCTCGGGTGCGCCGAGGCCAAGCGCCATGCGCTGCACCACAAGGCCCAAACCCGCCTCGGGTGGGGCGCCCTTGGCCTGCCGCAAGAGCCGCGCTGAGGTCCCTTCCCAGGCACGCGCCATGGATTTCAGGACCGCGGCGAGCTGATCGGCAGGAGATTGAGGAAAGGGTTCCTCCATCTCGTCTTCATAGGCGATAAGCGCGTCGGTCAGGGCATCGCGCGTAGGCTCCGTGGGACCAAAGAGCTCGGGATCTAACCGGGCCACCTCGACGGCGAAGGACTGGATGAACCGCAGATAGATCGCACGCGCCGCCTCGGAGCCGATCACCTCCGACAGGCTTAGCAGCATCGCATCGTTCATGCCGATATCGAGCACGGTGGACGGGCCGCCCCATTCCTGCAACTCGGGGCTGGGCCGCACAGAGACCAGCGGATCCGCGCCAAAGCTCGACAGAAGCGCAGACATATCATACACTTGCCCCGCCGCAATCGCGCGCACGGTCTCAAAGCTCAGCGCCACCGTATGGGGCACCGGCATGTCGAGACGGATCAGCCGTTGGACACATTTCGCGCGCTGGCCATGCGTTTCCGCCGATAGCGCAACAGTCCGGGTGATCTCGGTAAATGGCGCGCTCTTCTGCACCGCAGCGTCCTCCTGTTAGCGCTACGATAGACAGCGTGGTTGCATTTGCAACTACCCGAAAGTGGGCATGTCAGCGCGGCCCAATGGGGTCGGACCCGGCGTCGGCGCCCCGTCGGACAGGTGTCGGACATCTGTCGGGCAAGTGTCGGGCACCGGCGCGCGGTCCGGTAAGGGCCGCTTAACCCTCGATCCGCGTCAGATCAGCCACCGCGCCGCAGGTCGTGCGGATCCGGCTCAGCAGGTTGAGGCGGTTGCGCCGCAGAATGGCGTTCTCCGCATTGACCTGCACGGCCTCGAAAAACGCATCCACCGGCCCACGCAGCCCGGCCATGGCAGCCATGGCGGCGGCAAAATCCTCGGCCTCGAGCGCCGGGGTTATCGCAGCCTCGGCGGAGTCGAGCGCGGCAAAAAGGGCTTTCTCCTCCTCGGTCTCGGCAAATTTCGGATCCGCGCCATAGGAATACTCGACGCCATCGGCGTCTTCGGCTTGGGTCAGGATGTTATTGGCGCGCTTGAAGCCCTGGAGCAGGTTCTCGCCATCCTCGGTCTTGAGCACTTCGGAGAGCGCTCGCGCCCGGGTCACGACGAGCAGCAGATCGTCATTGCCCGGCATGGCGAGGCACGCATCGATCACGTCATGGCGAATGCCCTCATCCCGAAGGAAGACCTTGAGGCGGTCATGGAAGAAGGAGAGGAGATCATCTTCAGGAAAAACCACGTCGTTGAAGTCAAGCTGACCGTAGAGCTCCGTGATCTCTTTGCGGGAACTAGGTTTCTCCGTTTCGTTTTTGTTGGCTGATAGGTGCGTCTGAAGCTGCTTCAGCTGATCTATCGAAGTGAGACCGAGTACGCGCATCGCTATCGTTTCCTCAGCGCGGATTTCTCTTTCGAGCCAAGACTTAACGTATGAGAAGTGTGGTTCGATAGCTTCGACCGCGAGCGCTCTCAAACGAAGTCTTAGCCCATTCTCCAGCACCATCCGGATCACACCGAGGGCGGCGCGGCGCAGGGCGAAGGGGTCTTTGGAACCGGTCGGTTTTTCGTCGATGGCCCAGAACCCGGTCAGCGTGTCGAGCTTGTCTGCGAGCGCGACAGCCACGCTGAGCGGCGCGGTGGGGACCGCGTCCGAGGGGCCGAGGGGTTGGTAATGCTCTTCTGCAACGGCGGCGACCTCCGCCGGATGCCCGGCAGCCTCGGCATAGTAGCGGCCCATCAGGCCCTGCAACTCGGGGAACTCATAGACCATCTCGGAGCTGAGATCGGCCTTGGCGAGCCCGGCGGCGAGGCGCGCGGCCTCAGCCTCCGCCCCAATATGGGGCGCGAGCTCGGCGGCGAGGTCGGCAATCCGGGCGATCCGCGCCTCCTGACTGCCGAGTTTGTTGTGGAACGTCACGGCGCCCAGCGCGTCACGCCACGTCTGCATGCCAGACTTGGCCACCCGCAGGTCATTCTCCCAGAAGAACTTCGCGTCCGAGAGCCGCGCGGACAAAACCTTGCGGTTCCCGGCCAGGATCATGGCCCCGCCATCGGCAGCCTCGTTGTTCGCCACTGTCACAAATCGAACAATTTTGCCGGATTTCGGGTCGCGAACCGAGAAAAACTTTTGATGTTCTTTCATTGAGGTCTGCAACACCTCGGGCGGCAGCTCGAGGAACTCTTCGCCAATCTCGCCCATCAGAACCACGGGCCATTCGACGAGACCGGCGACCTCAGCCAGCAAGCCCTTGTCCTCGACCACCTCGAGACCGGAGGCAAAGGCCTGGTTCGTGGCATCGGCCCAGATGTGATCGGCGCGCTCTTCGGGATCGAGGATCACCTTGGCGCGGCGCAGCTTGGCGACATAGTCGTCAAAGCCCGAGACCTTGATGGCCCCCGGCGCGAGGAAGCGGTGCCCCTCGGTCAGATCCCCTGCGGTGATCCCATCGACCTCCATAGGGACGACTTCGGTCCCCTCCTCGCTTTGCAGAATGCAGAGGATGCGGTGCAGCGGGCGGACCCAGCGCAAGGAGCCCGCGCCCCAGCGCATGGATTTCGGCCAGGGGAAGCTGCGGATCGTGGTTTCGAGCACCTCGGCGATGATCTCGGCCGCCGGGCGGCCCGGCTTTTCCATCACCGCAAAGAGCACCTCGCCTTTGGGGGTCTCGCGGGTCTCGAGCTGATCCCGCGTCAGGCCGGTGGAGCGCAGAAAGCCCTCGATCGCCTTTTCCGGTGCATCTGCCTTCGGCCCCTTGCGTTCTTCGCGCACGGGCGCGGAGGCGGCCAGCATGTCAGACACCACGAGGGTCAGCCGCCGAGGGGTCGCGAAGGCGCGCGCGCCCGCATAGGTCAGACCCGCCTCGACCAGACCATCCGTGACGCGCTTGCGCAGGTTCTCAGCCGCCTTCGCTTGCATGCGGGCGGGGATTTCTTCGGAAAAAAGCTCGATCAGGAGGTCCGGCATAGGTCTCGTCCAAGGCTGTTCGGGGCGGGTTCAAAGGCCCGCGTGAAATGGGTCCGGTTCGAAACCCGGATAGGGTGGGCGCGGTTAGTCGCGGGTCGGGCAGGCATCGCCCACGGGCGTGCCGTCATAGGTTTTCTCGCCGCAATCATTGATCTGATGCCAGGCATAGGCCCGGCCATCCTCGGTCACGGCGACGATGCGGTCGACGCCGAAATCGATGTTCTTTTCGCCCATGAAGGCGATGGCCGTTCCGTCGCGCAGCGCCTCGCCGATCTCCTCGGCGTCAAAGCACTCAAACCAACCCGGTGCGACCAGGGGCTCGGCGGCGTCAAAGATCTCGTAGCTTTCGGTCAGCAGCGCGAGGCTCTCGGGCGTGCGGAAACAGGCGCGAAAGCGCAGGGGGCTGGAGGAGCCGTCAATGGCCTCCATCCCGTCCACAAGCATCGCCTCGGGCGCGTCCTGCCCGCCGAGGGGGGTGAGCCGGATGGTCACCTCTTCCGCGTCAACCTCTTGGTAATAGGCGTAGACCTGGGTGTAGTAGACCACCGCGCCGAAGATCAGTGCAAAGCCCACGAGTGCGCCTCCGACCAGCTTGCCACCGGTCATGACGCGGCGGCGGCGGGGGTCCAGCCCCCGGCCTCGGTCTGCACGAAGGCATCGGCGCAGGCCTTGGCGAGCGCCCGGACGCGGCCGATATAGGCCTGCCGCTCGGTGACCGAGATCACCCCGCGCGCGTCGAGCAGGTTGAAGAGATGGCTCGCCTTGATGCACTGGTCATAGGCCGGGTGGACCATGACGATGCGCTTGCCCGTCTTGGGGTCGTCATAGGCCGCGTTCAGGGCCGCTGCGCATTCGGCCTCGGCCTCCTCGAAATGCTTGAGCAGCACCGCAGTGTCCGCCTGGTCGAAGTTCCAGCGGGAATACTCGGCCTCGGTCTGCCGAAACACATCGCCATAGGTCAGCGGGATCGGCGTCTGCGGGTCGTTGAAGGGCATGTCCATGACGTGATCCACGCCGAGGATGTAGATCGCCAGCCGTTCGAGCCCATAGGTCAGTTCACCCGAAACCGGGCGGCAGTCATGGCCGCCGACCTGCTGGAAATAGGTGAACTGGCTGACTTCCATCCCGTCGCACCAGACTTCCCAGCCGAGCCCCCAGGCGCCGAGGGTCGGGCTTTCCCAGTCATCCTCGACAAAGCGGATGTCATGCAAGGACGCATCGATCCCGATCGCCTCAAGCGAGCCGAGATAAAGCTCCTGCAGGTCGGGCGGGCTCGGTTTGATGATCACCTGATACTGGTAGTAATGCTGCAGCCGGTTCGGGTTCTCGCCATAGCGCCCATCGGTCGGACGGCGCGAGGGCTGCACATAGGCCGCGGCCCAGGCCCGGTCGCCCAGCGCGCGCAGGGTCGTGGCCGGGTGAAACGTGCCCGCGCCAACCTCCATATCATAGGGTTGCAGCACTGCGCAGCCCTTGGCCGCCCAGTAGTTTTGCAACCGCAGAATGATCTCCTGAAACGAGCGTGGGGTGTCCATGGGAAGCGCCTTTGATCTCAACCGCGTTCTCAATAGGCAACAGCCCGGGCAGGGTCAACGCGGCCCGCCCCGGTTCCGCGTGCATCCGCGCGGCAAAATGCGTAACGCTGTCGCCACAATGTGGACAATCCAACAGGAAAGACGGGGCGCAGCGTGACACGGATGGTTCTGGCGATAGCGATCTTGGTGGGGCTTTGGACGGCGGCCATGCCGCAAGACGGGCGCGCGCAGCAACAGGTGTGGATCCAGATCGAGGCCCGCCCCACCCTGAGCGCTGCCGAAGACCGAGCCCGGACCTATGCGGGCTTGTTGCCGGATGTGACCGGGTTTCGCCTGCAATCAGGATGGTATGCGATTGCGCTTGGCCCCTATGGTCCCGACGAGGCCGCAGCGGCCCTTGCCCGTTTGCGAGCACTTGGCGATGTCCCCAATGACAGTTTTCTCGCCGATGGCAGCCGGTTCCGCGATGCGTTCTGGCCGCAAGGACAGATCCGAACCGCGGACCCTCTGCGCGCGCTCGAGCTGCGCGGCGCAGGCATCCCGGGCGAGGCCCCGACCGCGCCGGTTCTGACCGTGACGCCATCGGCGCCCCCCGCCGATGAAACCCCGGCAGAGGCCCGCGCCAGCGAGCGCGCACTGGACCGCCCGGCGCGCGAGCGTCTGCAGGAGGCGATGCAGTGGTTTGGCCACTACTCGGCGGCCATTGACGGCGCGTTCGGCCCGGGCACGCGGCGCGCCATGTCCGCCTATCAGACCGCCCAGGGCGATGAGGTCACAGGCATCCTGACCAGCGCCCAGCGCGCGCGACTTCTGGCCGATTGGCAGGCGGATCTGAGCGCGCTCGGCATGGCCCCGGTGGTCAGTGCGGAGGCGGGGATCGCCCTCGACATGCCGCTGGGCATGGTGGGTTTCGACCGGCTCGAGCCGCCTTTTGTCCATTATGAAGGCGACGGCGCGCGCAAGGCCCTGCTGATCAGTCAGGAGGGTTCGCCCGCGGGCCTCGCCGGGCTTTACGAGATCATGCAGACGCTGGAGGTGATCCCGCGCGACGGTGCGCGGTCACGCGGCGAGCGCTCCTTCGAGATCCGCGGCGCGAATGCCGAGATTGCCTCTTACACCTACGCGGCGCTCGAGGATGGCGCGATAAAGGGCTTCACCCTGGTCTGGCCCCTGGAAGACGCCCGTCTGATGGAGCGGGCCGCCCAGATGATGCGCAGCAGCTTTGCCGCGCAGGAGGGTATTGTGCTCGACCCGGCTGCCGGGGATCCGGAGGCCGAGCAGCGCATCGACCTGCTCGCCGGGCTGGAGATCCGCCAGCCTTTGCGCGCGGTTTCGGGCTTTTTCATCACGGCGGCCGGGGATGTCCTGACCACGGATACGGCCCTGCGCGCCTGCGGGCGGGTGACGATTGGCGATGAGATCGAGGCAGATATCCGCCTCGCCGATGCGGAGCTGGGTCTCGCGGTGCTGTCCCCGCGCGAGCGGGTCGCCCCCATGAGCGTGGCGCGGTTCCGCGATGGCGAAGCGCGTCTGCAATCGGAGATCGCGGTGTCGGGCTATTCCTATGCAGGCCTTCTGGGCGCGCCGACCTTAAGCTTTGGCAAGATCGCAGATCTGCGCGGGCTGCAGGGCGAGGCCGAGCTCAACCGGCTTGCTGTGGAGGTCGCCCCAGGCGATGCGGGCGGTCCCGTTCTTGGGGCAGGCGGCGATGTGCTGGGTCTCTTGCTGCCGCGCCCGGCGGCGGGCAGCCGCGTCTTGCCGGGGGATGTGCATTTCGCCACGGATGCGGACGCAATTGCCGGCTGGCTCGGGCAGTCCGGGGTCGAGATCACACGGGGCGATGCGGGCCCCACCCTTCCGCCGGAGCGTCTGGCAATGCTGGCGGGCAATCTGACGGTGCTTGTGTCCTGCTGGGAATAGCGCCGTTCAGGCGCGCCAGAACCGCACGGTAAAGAGCGCGAAGACCACCATCAGCTCAAGCCGCCCGATCAGCATGGCCGCCGAGAGGATCCATTTCGCGCTGTCGTTCAGCCCGGCGAAATTGCCCGCCGGACCGATCTCGTCCCCGAGGCCGGGGCCGATATTGCCCAGCGCCGTGGCCGCGCCCGAGACCGCCGTCACGAAATCGAGCCCGGTCAGCGCCAGCAGCACCGACAGGATCCCCAGCGACACGGTGAACATCACGAAAAACGCCATGACCGAGGAGAGCACATCCTCGGAAATCGGCTTGCCGCCATAGCGCGGGGTGAAGATGCCGTTGGGCGAGTGGATGCGGCGGATCTGGGCAATGATCGAGGCAAAAAGCAGCTGATACCGGAAGATCTTGATCGAACAGGCGGTCGAGCCCGCGCACCCGCCGATCAACCCGGCGAAGAACAGGATCACCACGGGAAACGTGCCCCAGAGCATGTAGTCCGTGCTGGCATAGCCCGTGCCCGTCAGGATCGACACCGTGTTGAAGGCCGCCTCTCGGAAGCTCGTCTCGCTGGGCTGGTCGATCATGGTCATCTTCCAGGCCGCGATCAGCGCAACCACAATGGTGATCGTCATGAAGAATGCGCGCACTTGCACGTCTTTCAGGAGCGGGCGCGCGGTGCCACTGAGCATCTGCACATAGCGCACGAAGGGCAGCGCCGCGAGCAGCATGAAGATGACCGCCGCGTATTCCATGGCCCCGTTGAACGCCCCGAAACTCGCGTCGGAATTGGCAAACCCGCCCGTCGCAACAGTGGTCATGGCATGGACGACCGCGTCAAACCCCTCCATCCCCAGGATCAGGTAGGTGAGCGCGCAGGCCACCGTCAGACCGAGATAGATCACCGAGATCCGGCTGGCGATCTGCGTTGCGCGGGGCAGGATTTTACCAATGGTATCAAAGCCTTCGGAGCGAAATATCTGCATCCCCCCGATCCGCAGCTCAGGCAGGAACACCATCGCCACAACGATGATCCCGATCCCGCCGAACCACTGCATGAGCCCGCGCCAGAGGAGGAGACCGGGCGGCAGGTCCTCCAGCCCCGAGAACACTGTGGAGCCTGTGGTGGTCAGGCCCGACATGGCTTCGAAGAACGCATCCACATAGCGGGCCTCGGTGGCGCCGAACATGAACGGCAGCGCCGCGAAGATCGGCAGAGCGAGCCAGACGCCTGTGGTCAGGAGGAAGGTCTGCTGAATGTTGAGCCGATCCCCCACCCCGTTCGAGCAGGCAATGGCAATGAGCCCCCCGCAGAGCGCCGAGATAATCGCGGATTCGAGGAAAGCCGGCCAATGGTCATTGCCGGCCAGCATATCCGCCGCCATAGGCAGGAGCATCGACGCGCCAAGCACGGCCACGAGCAAGCCGATCACATATCCAACGGGGCGCAGATCAAACATGGGGCGCAGGCTTGGCCGGGCGCGGGCGCACTGTCAACGGCTTCGCTCAGCTCTTGGTTTTGAAGAGCGCGGCGTGGCTGTCCTTTTCCTTGCGGAAATCGGCCCGCTTCTCGGCATAGAGCGCCCGGCCTGCCCGCACGCCCGGGCGCGCGCCCACCGTTTCCAGCCAACGGGCGAGATGGGGCTTGTCCTCAAGCGTTTGCTGCTGACCCTCCCAAAGGGACGCCCAGCCCCAGGCCGCCATATCCGCGATCGAATAGAAGTCCCCGGCGAGGTATTCATGCTGGGCCAATTGCCGGTCCATCACCCCGTAGAGCCGCCCCGTCTCGGCCCGGTAGCGGTCCTTGGCGTAAGGCAGGTCATTGGGCGGCTCCATGGCGGGGGCATATTTCAGGAAATGATGGGCCTGTCCCGCCATGGGGCCAAGGCCGCCCATCTGCCACATGAGCCATTGGTCCACGGCGATCCGGTCGCGCTCGGTCGGGCCGCCGAACTGGCCGGTCTTGCGCGCGAGGTATTGCAGGATTGCCCCGGATTCAAAGATCGAGATCGGCGCGCCATCGGGTCCGTCCGGGTCAACAATCGCAGGCATCCGGTTGTTCGGCGCGATGGCGAGGAAGTCGGGCTTGAACTGATCCCCTGCCCCGATATTCACCAGATGGGTCTCATATGGCAGGCCCATCTCCTCTAGACAGATCGAAACCTTCCAGCCATTCGGCGTGGGCCAGAAATAGAGATCGATGGGCTGGGTCATGGCGCGGGCCTCCTGTGGCAGTCCAAGGGACTGTGGCGAGGGGGCGGCCCGCTGGCAAGGGGCGCGTGGGCTCAGGCCGACGGTGCGGCGAGGGGCCGGGGCGGCGCCAACTCGCGCAGGGCACGCGGCCCGCGATCGGTCAGAAGCGCGGAATAGAGATCCATCGCCCCGTCGCGGAGATACGCGCTCCAGTGACACACCCGGTGATTGCGCGGGGCCACCGCATGCCCGAGCGCGGCCAGATTGGCCAGTTCCGCATCGGTGTCGAGGCTGAGGGAGACCCAGCGCTTGGCCTCCGGTGGACGCCGCCCCAATGCCGTGCCCGCCTCGGGATGCCCGCGCAGGGCCTGTTCCAGAAGGCGGTCAAAAAGCCAGTTCTCGGTCGGGCTGATCTGCAGAACCTCGACCCCTTGCGCTCCGGGACGGCTCAGCACCGTCTCCGCATGGGTGGCGAGATCCGCCGGCGCGAGCAGGATGGCCCGCCGGACCATGGGCCCCGCCAGACGTTCCAATGCCGAAAGGGCCACCCGCGCGCCCAGGGAATGGGCCATGATCTGGATCGGGCGTTTGGGAAACTGGCGATTCAGCCGCGTAATCAGCCCCGCCACATGAGCCCCCACCGCATCGGCCGCCCCGAAGGCCTCGGCAAAGCGCCCGCGCGCATCCCAGCCCACAGGCAGGCAAAGCCCCGGGTCGTCTTCTGCATCGCGAAATCCCAGCGCCATAGGCCAGGATCCCTTGCGCTTGGGCAGGCTCTGGGCGCAGGGCGCGGTGGCATAGAGGCTGGCATGGGGATCGCTCGGTCCGCGCAGGGGCGAGTAGCGATAGCCATGGAGCAAGAGCACAATTGGCGATTTGCTTTCCCCCCGGGCCGCCGCGCGGGACAGGGCACAGTTCAGGCCCGCACCGCCATGGGCGGGGGAGATATCGTCACGGGTCACGGTCAGATTGAGAACGGGCATGGGGCTCCCTCTCTCGGCAAAGCACAAGATGTTGTGGACGGCGGTTAACCTGAGACTACGAACACGGCGTGAAACTTTCGTTAGACTTCCGTGACGGTGCTTGACCGCCACACGCAACGCCCCTACACCCGCGACACCGTGGTGATTTGTTGCCGGATTGCAGGCCACGTAAAACAAGCTGCTAAAAGGACGCGGATCCCCCGAGCCCGTCCGGCTGCGGGGGTTTTTCGTGCCCGGATAGGACCGCCGGCGCGACAGGAGACGACGACAATGACGACACGCAGGACCCGGACCAAGCTGGTGCATAGCGGCACCCGGCGCAGTCAATACGGTGAGGTTGCCGAAGCGATCTATCTCACCCAGGGCTTTGTCTACGACACCGCGGAGGCTGCCGAGGCCCGGTTCATCGAGGCCGGTGAGGACGAGTTCATCTACGCCCGCTACGGCAACCCGACCGTGCGGATGTTCGAGGATCGGATCGCCGCGGTCGAGGGCACCGAGGACGCTTTTGCCACCGCGAGCGGCATGGCGGCGGTGAATGGCGCGCTGACCTCGATGCTGCGGGCGGGCGATCATGTGGTCTCGGCCCGGGCGCTCTTTGGCTCCTGCCTCTATATCCTTGAAGAGATCCTGACCCGCTACGGCGTCGAGGTGACCTTTGTCGATGGCACGGATCTGGCAGCTTGGGAGGCGGCAATCCGCCCCGACACCAAGGCGGTGTTTTTCGAGACGATCTCGAACCCCACATTGGAGGTGATCGACATCGAAGCTGTCTCCAAGCTCGCCCATGCGGTCGGCGCGCTGGTGATCGTGGACAACGTCTTTGCGACGCCGATCTTCAGCCGCGCAGTGGATCAGGGGGCCGATGTGGTCGTCTATTCCGCGACCAAGCATATCGACGGGCAGGGCCGCTGCCTCGGGGGTGTGATCTGCGGCACCAAGCAGTTCGTGCGCAAGGTGGCGGAGCCCTATCTCAAGCATACGGGCGGTTCGCTCAGCCCGTTCAACGCCTGGGTCATGCTCAAGGGGATGGAAACACTGGATCTCCGCGTCCGCGCTCAGGCCGAGACGGCGACGCACCTCGCCGAACGGCTCGAGGGGCATGCTGCGCTGGCGCAGGTGCTCTATCCGCATCTGCCGAGCCACCGGCAATATGACGTCGCCAAGCGGCAGATGGATGCGGGGGGCACGGTCCTGTCGCTCGATCTGGCCGGAGGCAAAGAGGCGGCGTTCCGCTTCCTCAATGCGCTGGAGATCGTGACGATCTCGAACAATCTGGGCGACGCGAAATCCATCGCGACCCATCCGGCCACGACCACGCATCAGCGCCTGACGCCCGAACAGCGTGCAGAACTGGGCATTTCCGACGGATTGATCCGCTTGTCCGTGGGGCTGGAGGATGCCGAGGATCTGGCTGAGGACATTCTGGGCGCTCTGGCCTCAGTTTAAGGCCAGCGCGAAAACCCTGCCGGGCGCGGTGCATGATCTTTGAAAGAATTCAGAGATTTATGTGATCCGCTCCCGGCCCTGCCCCGTATACCTGACATAAATGTACTGGAAAACAGGGGTCTGGCCCCCATGTAATGTTGGGCTGTGACTTGGGATGCGAAGGGGCTGCCCACATGAATATTCATACACCGGAAATCGACAGACTGCCGAACCGCGACGAGGCCGCCTATGCGCTGGCCACGTTGCGCGCCTGGGCCGAGCGGGCCTCGGCGGCGGAGATCGAGACGCTCGATCCCTCCGTGGCCCGTCTGTTGCCCGGTGATCCTGCGGATTACCCGGCGCTGGCGCGCGCTTATCCGGAGGATTTCGCGGTGGATAGCGCCTATAAAGACAGCCTGCCGGATCTGCAGAACGGGCCGTCCAGCCTGATCCGGGGGGCCAAGGCCCAGATCCAGCATGTGGGGATCTCGAATTTTCGGCTGCCGATCAAGTTCCACACGCGGGACAATGGGGATCTGACGCTGGAGACCAGCGTGACCGGCTCGGTCAGCCTGGAGGCCGAGAAAAAGGGCATCAACATGTCCCGGATCATGCGGACCTTCTACAAGCAGGCGGATGAGACCTTCAGTTTTGACGTGATCGAGCGGACGCTGGACGCCTATAAGACGGACCTCGAAAGCTTCGATGCGCGGATCCAGATGCGGTTCAGCTTCCCGATGCAGGTTGAAAGCCTGCGCTCGGGCCTATCGGGGTATCAGTATTACGACATCGCGCTCGAAGTGGTGGATGTGAACGGCACGCGCCGCAAGTTCATGCATCTCGACTATGTCTACTCGTCGACCTGCCCCTGCTCTCTGGAGCTGTCGGAGCATGCGCGCCAGTTCCGGGGCCAGCTTGCGACGCCGCATTCCCAGCGCTCGGTGGCGCGGATCTCGGTTGAGTTGACCTGCGAGACCTGCGACTGCCTGTGGTTCGAGGATCTGGTGGAGCTTTGCCGCGACGCGATCCCGACCGAGACCCAGGTGATGGTCAAGCGTGAGGACGAGCAGGCCTTTGCCGAGCTCAACGCCGCCAACCCGATCTTTGTCGAGGATGCCGCGCGCAGCTTCTGCCAGGCGTTGCAGCGCGACGATCGGATCGGGGATTTCCGCGTGGTGGCGAGCCATCAAGAAAGCCTGCACAGCCATGACGCGGTGAGCGTTCTGACAGAAGGCCCGACCTTCGCCAGTGACAGCCTAGATCCGCGGCTTTTCCAAACTCTGTTCCACGTGGGGTGACCGCCGCCCCATCGGCGCAGAGGTCGAAGGCGCGTCCCCCGGGGCGCGCCTTTTTTACGAGTGCTCCTCGGCGGCGGTCTCGGCCAGCGCCCGGTTGAGCGCCTTGAGCGCGTCGACCTGAAAGAGCGCCCCCAAAAGCTCGGGCGGCTTGTCCTCCCCCCCCAGACGGACCACCGGGATGAAATCGTGATTGGCCCGGTCAAAGACCGGCATGGCGGTTTCGAGACTGGCATTCCCGTCGAAATAAACCCCTTCTCCGATCAGGTCCCAGCAAGTTGCCTCATCCGCGGCGCGCGGGTGGCCCATGGGGCGCATGATCTTGATGATCCGTACAGTGCTGAGCAGATAAGCCTGCGGCCCGGCGGCCAAATGCACATCCCGGCGTTCCAGCTGCGTAAGGAAGAAGGAGCGGTCCACCATCCGGCTCGCCAGCGCCGTCGAGAGCGAGACCGCGACCATCACCGCAAGGCCGGTTTGCCAATCGCCGGTCAGTTCAAACACGATCAGAGTGGTCGAGATCGGCGCGCCCAGCACGGCCGCAGCCACCGCCCCCATCCCTGCCAGCGCATAGAGCACTTCGGAGCCCGAAACATCCGGGAAGATGCTGGTGGCGATCATCCCGAAAGCCAGCCCGGTCAGCGCCCCGAGCATCAGCGACGGCGAGAAGATCCCGCCCCCCATGCGCCCGGCCATGGTGATGGCAACGGCGATGACCTTGAGGATTGCAAAAACAATCGCTTCGTGGAGCACGAGCTGCCCGGTCAGGGCATTCGTTGTCGTCTCGTAGCCGACCCCGATGATATGCGGAAACCAGATCGCAAGCCCGCCCAACAGGAGCCCCGCACATGCCGGGCGCAGGTAGCGCGGCAGTCCCGTCCGCGCTTGCAGGTAGTTGCCGAGATCCTCGGTCCAAAAAACCGATTTCATCAGGATCACCGCGATCACGCCGGAGACGAGCCCGAGCAGCAGAAACGCCGGAAGCTCGATGTAGAAGGCCAACGCGGTGGCGTCGGGTAGGGAAAATTCGGTGACATCGCCGAATTCGAGCCGGTTGATCACCGTGCCCGCGACAGAGGCGATCACGATGGGCGCGAAGGCGTGCACCGCGAAATGGCGCAGCACCACCTCGAGCGCGAAGAGCGCCCCCGCGATGGGCGCGTTGAAGGAGGCTGAGACAGCGGCGGCCACAGCACAGCCCAGCAGGTCGCGCCCGGTGATCCCATCCGCGTGGATCCGGTTACTGACCCAGCTGGAGATGACTGCAGCGAGGTGGACGACCGGCCCCTCCCGCCCGGTAGATCCCCCGGTCGAGAGCGTGATCCAGGACGCCAGGGCCGAAGCGAGGCCCGCCCGCTTCTCGACTCGTCCTTCATGGAGGGCCGCCCCCTCGATCACGTCAGCGACCGACCGGACGCGCCCGTCATTGGTGAAGAAATGCAGGAGAAGACCCACGGCCAGCCCGCCAAGCGTGGGCACGATCACCAGCCAATACCAAGGAAGTCCATCTGCGTGGGCGAGGAGGGCGCGCACATCTTCATGGCCATACATCAGTGTCTGGAGCCAGATGATTCCCTTTCGAAAAAGGAGCGCGACGAACCCGGCTGCGACCCCGACCGCGAGCGCGATGAACCAGAACTGAATCTGGCTCGGCCCCTGCCGGCGCACGGTGGCAACGATGCGGTGCCAGCTGCTGCGCAGGGCGGCGCGTTGCTGAGCGAGGAAACCTTGGGGCGGGTTCGACATGGGACGCTGGCGACCGTCCTTGCGACGGGGGCTGGGTAAAGAACGCCCTCACGCTAATCGCTGACGCGCCGGAGACCAAGGGCGCGCCCTGTCGCGCCCGGCAAGGGTGATCAATGTTTCCGAGCCGCAACGTTCCGTGTCAGGATCTGGTCCTGTGGTGCGGTTCAGGCGGCCTTGAGCAGGGCACGAGCCGCCGCGCGGGCCGCCTCGGTCACCACATCGCCAGAAATCATCCGTGCAATTTCGTCCACCCGGGCCGTACGTGCCAATGGGATCACACGCGAGAGGGTCGTGTCCGCCTCAACGGTTTTCTCCACGCGCCAGTGATGGGCCCCGAGGGCTGCGACCTGAGGAGAATGGGTGACCACGAGGACCTGCCCCTCCTCGGCGAGTGACTGCAAGCGGCGACCCACCGCGTCTGCGGTGGCTCCGCCCACGCCCCGGTCGATTTCATCGAAGATAAGGGTGAGGTCGCGCGCCTCGGCCGTCAGGCACACCTTGAGCGCCAGCAGGAACCGGGACAGCTCGCCTCCGGAGGCGATCTTGTTCAGCGGGCCCGCGGGCGCGCCGGGGTTCGTGGCAACGCGAAAGGTCACCTGATCCGTCCCGTCCGGCCCGGCGGTTGTCTCGGTCAAGGTGGTGGTGAAAACCGCGCGCTCCATTTTCAGGGGCGCGAGCTCGTCCGCCATCGCGCCATCGAGGCGCATGGCGGCCGCAGCGCGGGACGCGCTGAGCGCGGCCGCGGCGGTGTCATAGGTTTGATCGGCCGCGCGCACCGCCTGCTCAAGCCCCTCTAGACGGTCCGCCCCGGCATCCAGCGCCGCAAGACGCTCCCGCAGGGTTTCGGCGAAAACACCGAGATCATCAGGCGCGACGCTGTGTTTGCGTGCAAGACCCCGCAGGGCAAAGAGCCGTTCCTCGGTGCGCTCCAGTTCCAGCGGATCGATGCCCAGCCCGTCCAGCGCACGCTCGGTTGCATCTGACGCCTCGCCGAGCTCGACCATGGCCCGGGACAGAGCCGCGAGGGCATCATCCAGCGCACCATCCGCGTCCTCCGCAGCGCCGTCGAGCCAGCGTGTGGCATCGGTCACGAGGCTCTCGGCACCGCCATCGGGTGCAGACATGGCCTGAAGCGCACGGGCCACATCGGAGCGGATTTTTTCCGCGGCCTGCATGCGGCGGCGGGCTGTATCGAGGCTGGCATCCTCCCCTGGTTGGGGGTCCAGCGCATCCAACTCCCCCACCGCGTGGCGCAGAAACTCTTCATTGGCGGCAATTGCGGCGACCTCGGCCTCCGCCGTCTTCAGCGTGCGTTGTGCAGCGGACCGGGCACGCCACGCCTTGGCCACGGCGTCCAGCAGATCCCCATGCCCGGCGAAATCGTCCAGTAAAGCCTTGTGGCCCGCCGGATCAAGCAACCCGCGATCATCCTGCTGCCCGTGCAGTTCGACCAGCACGTCCGAAAGGGCGCGCAACACCGCGCCGGAACAGGCCCGGTCATTCACATACGCCGACTTCCGGCCCTCGGGCGTGTTCACCCGGCGCAGGATCAGCTCCCCATCCGGATCGGGAAACCCCGCCTCGGCAAGCACCGCGAAGGCTGGGTGATCGCTGGGCAATTCAAAGAGCGCCGTCACCTCGCCCTGGGCCGCACCTAGACGAACAAGATCAGCGCGCCCGCGCCAGCCAAGGACGAAGCCAAGCGCATCGAGCAAGATGGATTTGCCCGCCCCGGTCTCGCCGGTGAGCACGTTTAGTCCGCCCCGGAACTCCAGCACCAGATGGTCAATGATGAGGATGTCGCGAATATCGAGGCGCGCCAGCATACCCTGTCCTTGTGTCCGCCCAGCGCGGTCCCTCAAGATGTGCCGTGTTTTGCCCCGTCCCGCAAGGCTCTGACGCGCGGTTGGCGCGCCGAAATCTAGCTCAGAGCCAGGTCCCACGCAGCATCTGGCGATAGATGGTACTGAGCCAGCCCGTACCCTCGGCATCGGGCGACAAACCGCGCGAGGTCAGAAGCGCGAAGCTGTCCTCGTACCACTCGGTCGACTGGTAATTGAAGCCGAGAATCGCACCCGCTGTCTGCGCCTCATCCTGAAGCCCGAGCGAGAGATAGGCCTCGACCAGCCGGAACAGCGCCTCGGGTGTATGGGTCGTGGTCTGGAAATCCTCAACGACGACACGGAACCGGTTGATCGCCGCCGCGTAGTGTCCGCCCTTGAGGTAGAAGCGCCCGATCTCCATCTCTTTGGCCGCGAGATGGTTGAATGCGAGGTCGAACTTCAGGATCGCCGACTTGGCATAGCTGCTGTCGGGATAAATCTCGATCACCGCTCGCAGGGCCTGCAGCGCCTGAAAGGTCAGGCCCTGGTCGCGGCCCACTTCGTCGATTTGATCATAGTAGCTCAGCGCCAGCAGGTACTGCGCGTAGGCCGCATCCTCATCCGCCGGGTAGAAATCGAGGTAGCGTTGGGCCGCGGCCCGACTGCTCTCGTATTCACGGTTCCGGTGATAGGTGAAGGCCTGCATGATGAGCGCGCGCTTGGCGAACTCCGAGTAGGGATAGAGCCGCTCAACCTCGCCGAAAAAACGGGCTGCCTCGTCGAGATTATCCGCTGCCAGTTCGAACTCGGCGCGATTGAAGATGGCGTCGGGTGGCGATTCCTCAAGCGCCGGAAACTCCGGCTGCTGTTGCCCACAAGCCGCCAGCGCCAGAGCACAGGCCCCCGCCAGCAGTGGAATTCGCAATCTGCCCCAGCGTGTCATCACGACCCCGGCTCACCTTCACACATACGCGTCCAACGGGCCGCGCTTGAGCGGTGTTTAGCACGTTTGTCGGAAGTTAAAAACGGAAGTTGCAGAGACATCATGTCAGGCAAAAAACGGGGCGGCCGGTGCGGCACGCCCCTGTGATGCATATCACGCCGGTGTTACGCGACGAGACGCAGATCGGTACGGTGCAGGCCAGATCCCGGCAGGCGAGCGGCCATTTTCGCACTGCAAGTCTCAACCACATAATTGGTCGGATCCGCAAAAAGTGCCCGCAACAGCGTGTTCGTCATGGTGTGACCCGCCCGCTCGCCCGTATAGCGCCCGAAGATCGGCGCACCGGCCAGCGCAAGATCGCCTACCGCATCGAGCATCTTGTGGCGGACCGCCTCGTCGTGATGACGAAAACCACCGGGGCTCAGCACTTCGGCACCGTCCACGACCACGGCATTGTGAAGCGTCCCGCCCAGGGCCAGACCCGCTGCGTGCATCGCATCCACATCCGCCTGACGGCAGAACGTGCGACTGTCGCAGAGTTCGCGCACGAAGGCCCCGTTTGCCATGGACAGGCCCTTGGACTGGTCGCCGATGGCCGTGTCTTCGAAATCGATGTGAAAGCGCAGCTCAAACCCCGGTGCCGGATCGAGACGGGCGGTGACCGCGCCGTCACGGACCTCGACCGTTTTCATCACGCGCAGGATGCGACTGGGGACATGCAGGTCCCGGATCCCAGCGCCGAGAAAACCGGAGACGAACTCTGCAGAGCTGCCATCGAGGATCGGAACCTCGGGGCCGGTGAGCTCGATCAGCGCGTTGTGGACGCCGCAACCTGCGAGGGCGGCCATCACATGCTCGATGGTCGAGACAGTCATCCCCGCCTCATTGCGCAGTTTGGTGCAAAGCGGGGTGCGATCCACCTGATCCCAGCGGGCCGCGACCATGTTGTCAGAGCCAACCCAATCGGTGCGCTTGAACCAGATGCCATAATCCGCCGAGGCCGGGTGCACGGTCATCCGAACGGGCTTGCCGCCATGAAGGCCGACCCCGTCGAATGTCACTTTGTATTTGAGCGTCTTCTGCATCTCTACACCTCGCATGCCCACCTCTGGCGGTCGGCTTAGGTGTATTAAGGTCTGGTTCAGGAGTATCTCAACTCAATCTTTGCAACGACGTGAAACATTGAAATTTCGCACTGGCAGAAATCCGCTCAACCATACCAAAGAGATATTTAGACCTCTGTTTTAAAATAAGAAAAGGCCACCCTTCGGTGGCCTCTCCATGAGTCGGATGTGACTGAAACTAGTTTGCTTGGCGCCGCAGAAAGGCAGGAATTTCGACTTTTTCCTGCTCCGGATCGACCGCTTGCGGGGCTTCACGTTGCGGCATCGGGCGCGCTTGCGGCGCAGCGCCGGCCGGGGTTTCACCCGCCTGGCCCGTCATGCGATTGATCAGCGAATTGATCCCGAACCCGCGACGCTCACCCGGATCAACCGCTTCCGCGGCCGGTCGTGCGGGGGCAGCGCCCACGTTTTTCGTGGAGTTCACGGCCGTGCGCAGACGCGCGAGGGTCTCTGGCGTGGGCGTGCCGGGCTTGCGGGGTTGCGGTGCGACATACTCCGCTGCGGGTGCGGTCGCCTCAAACCCGTTCGGGTCATAGGCATCCGGTTGCGCGCGGAAGGTTTCGACCTGCCGGGTCTCGAGGCTCGCGAAGAGATCTTCCTCTGCCGGAGCTTCCCCGGCGATTTCCGCAGCGGGTTCAAACGCGGCAGGCTCCTCAACGGCCTCGTCGATCACCAGCTCTACAGGCTCCGGCGCAGCGGCCACCTCAGGCTGATAGACCGGCGCAGGCTCAGGCTCTGCCACCGGCGCATCCACGGCTGCTGGCGGTGTGAGCGGCTCGGCCATGCGGCGGCGCGGGGTCGGAATGTCCTGCTGCACATCAAGCGCGTCGATGCCGGTCGCCACGACGGAGACGCGCATGGCCCCTTCCATCGATGTATCGAGGGTCGAGCCGACAATGATGTTCGCCTCGGGATCCACTTCCTCGCGGATGCGGTTGGCCGCCTCGTCCAGTTCGAACAGGGTGAGGTCGTAGCCGCCGGTGATGTTGATGAGCACACCCTTGGCACCGCGCAGGCTGATCTCGTCCAGAAGCGGGTTCGCGATTGCCTTCTCGGCGGCTTGCGTGGCGCGGTCTTCACCGGTCGCCTCACCTGTGCCCATCATCGCCTTGCCCATCTCGTCCATCACGGCGCGGACATCGGCAAAGTCGAGATTGATGAGGCCCGGCTGAACCATCAGGTCGGTCACGCCCTTCACGCCTTGGTAAAGCACGTCATCGGCCATGGAGAACGCCTCGGTGAAGGTCGTCTTCTCATTGGCGAGCCGGAACAGGTTCTGGTTCGGAATAATGATGAGCGTATCGACGACCTTTTGCAGGATCTCAACGCCCTCTTCCGCCTGGCGCATGCGCTTTGCACCTTCGAACTGGAAGGGTTTGGTCACAACGCCCACGGTCAGAACACCAAGCTCACGCGCGGCCTGCGCGATGATCGGTGCAGCACCTGTGCCGGTGCCGCCGCCCATGCCCGCGGTGATGAAGCACATATGTGCGCCCGCAAGGTGATCGACGATCTCTTCGATGCTCTCTTCTGCGGCCGAAGCGCCAACGGAGGGCCGTGCGCCCGCACCCAGCCCTTCGGTCACTTTCGCGCCGATCTGGATTTTGGCCGGGGCTGTGGACCCCTGAAGCGCCTGACTGTCGGTGTTGGCCACCACGAACTCGACGCCGTCGAGCTGCTTGTCGATCATGTTGTCCACGGCATTGCCACCTGCACCACCGACACCGAAGACGGTGATGCGGGGTTTCAGCTCGGAGTGCTCGGGGATCGTGAGATTCAAGGTCATTAAAGAGGTCCGCCTGCGTTGTTTTTGCCGCTTATTTAAGGGCGCGTTAACCCCGCTCACGGCTCTATTAACCCAAGATTGTACCCTCTGGAGGAGCCCACGTCACCCGAAAACTGCGACTCAGACGCGAAATATGGGCGTAAACTCGCCAATTCTTAACGCATCTTGCCCGAACCCCCAGATCTGGGGTGTTTGGCCAAAAGCGTGCCTATCCCGGAGCCGAAGACAACGGTTCCGTGGGCGTCGCGCCAGCGACCGGGCTTGCGATATTGAGGGCGACTGCTCTGCCTCTCACGGGTCCTTTTCGAACCTCTGCCGCAAAGCTATCGCAGGCGCAGCCCCAGGTCACGCGTTTCCTGCGCGGAATTTACCTTTGGCAGTGATATGCTAAGCCGCCCGCGAGATCCCCTCACCTGCGAATGAATTCGGCAATCCCGCGAATGGCGCGTTTCCGCACCATTCACCAAACTGCGGTTCAGAATTAACCAATCTCGCGCAACGCAATTCTGGAGGTCCGGGAAATGACGCGCGGCTGGCAGAGCCTACCAGTTGTCGCGCACCCAACGTACCGCGCGCTTGATGGAGCGGGCCGGGTAGCGGTCATGGGTCATCTCGAAATCCCACCACTCATCCTGGGGGTGCGCCGCGTGGAGGCACAGCCCGACGACCGAGGCGAATTCCGGGCCACAAGTGCTCTGCGGCAGACCGCGCACACGCAGCGGCCGTCCGACCCGCACTTGCGGGCCGAGGATCTTGGCCGCGAGCCCATCGAGCCCTTGTAGCTGACTGCCCCCGCCGGTCAGAACGATCTGCTGGCTGGGCAATTGCTCGAACCCGGCGGCGACAAGACGGTCGCGCACATCCTCGAGGATTTCTTCGACACGAGGCCTGATAATGCCGATCAGCTCGGACCGGCTGACGGTGCGGCGGTCATGCTCCCAATCGCCCGTCTCGCCAGTGATCTCAATCTGCTCACGGTCATCCATGCCTGTGGCAAGTACGCCCCCGTAGAGCGTTTTGAGCCGCTCGGCAAAGCTGTGCGAAATCGAAAGCCCCTTGGAGATATCCGAGGTGATATGCTCGCCGCCCAGCCGCACGCTATCGGCATAGATCATGTGTTTTTTGAGGAAAATCGACACGCCTGTGCTGCCCGCGCCGAGATCGATGCAGGCCGCGCCCAGCTCACGCTCATCCTCAACCAAAGCCGAAACACCCGACACATAGGAGGACGAGGCGAGCCCCGCGAGCTCCAGATCGCAACGTTTGACCGCATAGAGCAGGTTCTGGATCGCCGCTTGTTCCACGGTCAGGACATGCATATCTGCGACCAGACGGCTGCCGATCTGCCCGCGCGGATCGTTCAGGCCCGAACGGTGGTCGAGCGCGAAATTCACGGGTTGGGCGTGAAGCACCTCCCGCGTATCGCCGAACTCCGGCAGGTTCGAACGCGCCAGCACCTGGGCGATGTCCTGCTCGGAAACCGCTTCGCCCGCGATCTCGACCTGCCCCGAGACACCGTAAGAGCGCGGCTCAGCCCCTGAGAAGCTGGCGATCACGTGATCCACCCGCACCTGCGCCATCTTCTGCGCGCCCTGCAGGGCCGTGCGGATCGCGCGCTCGGCCTCGACCATCCCGTCAATCTCGCCGAAGCGGATGCCTCGCGATCGGGTATGGGAGGCGCCGATCACCCGGAACCGCGACTGGCCCGCCATGGTGCCGACACCATCGTTTTCGCTATCGGGCTCGGGGCCGTCGAATTTGAGCACCAGACAGGCAACTTTCCAGGTGCCGATATCAAGCACTGCGACGACGCCCCGCTGCATCGCCACCTGCCGCATGTTTCTCATGGCACGTTGCGCTGAATACAGGTCTCTCATTGGTCGCTCCTGATGGTGGACAGGCCGCGGATGTCCCAGAGGGCATCGAGCGCGTCGGGATTGAGGCGGATGGTCGGGCGATCTGGCAGGCGCAAATCCACTGCCGAAATGTCACGTTCAAAAAGCTCTTGGGCCGCGTCGAGGGCCATGACCCGGGCGAGGGCCAGTTCCGCACCGGTTTCAGGTAAAAGGATCCGCTGATCCTCCGTCAGGACCACGTCCCAGCGGCGCGCGCCCATGCGCTGCAACCCAATGACCCGTCCTTCGAGCTCATCGGCCATGGCCAGCAGACGGAGCGCTTCTGGCACGGCCCGGTCTCCGCCCTCCCCTGCGACAAGCGGCAGAGCGGCATGGGCGGCCCGGGAGTCGATGGGGCCAACCCGGTGCCCTTCGGCATCAAGGATCTCGAGCGTCTGGCGGGTCTGCCAGACCACGGCGGGCGTCCGCTCAACAATGTCCACCGCGAGGATCCCGGAGGCCTGGATCGAAAGGTCCACCTCAGCCACCGCGTCGAGGCCCAGCACCACATCGCGCATGGCCTCGAGATCCAGCGCGAAGGACGTGATCGGGAAGTCAATCGGGACGACCTCGTGGATATCCTCGATCAGCTCTTCAGAGGCCCCAGTGATCGCCATCGCCGCGACCATAAATTCCGGACGGTTCTCTATCGAGGTGCGGATCGCCAGCACCTCGGCCATCATGTCCTCGCGCAGCGTCTCGTTGCGCAGGAGCCATCCCGCACCGAAGGCCAGCAGGAAGGCCGGGATACCGACACGCAGCACCGAATGAAAGAGCGGCGTAAGCAGCAAGCGCTGCACCCGGTAGGCCAGCCGCGAAGGCGCGGGATCCGGCCGGTCGGCCCCTGCGCGGCGGTGGATCAGCGATCGCATGAGGCATCCTCCAAGATCCAGCGACAGAAGGCTCCGAACTCGAGACCCGCATGCTGGGCCTGTTCCGGGGTAAGCGAGGTGGGTGTCATGCCGGGCTGGGTATTCGTCTCCAGCAAGGCAAGCCCGTCGAGGCTGCGCCGTGGGTCCCACCGAAAATCGGTGCGCGTCACGCCTCGGCATCCCAGCACACGGTGCGCAGTCTCGGCATGGGACATGCAGGCGTCATAGACGTCCCGCGGCAGATCCGCGGGCAGAACATGATGCGAGCCACCGGGGACGTATTTCGCATTATAGTCATACCAGCCATCGGTCACGATATCGGTGACACAGAGGGCGCGCGCCCCCTGCACCGTCACGGTCAACTCCCGCCCCGGGACAAACGCCTCAACCATAAGCGTCTCCGGCATGTCCTCAGGCAGGGCGGGCGGCGTCTCCATGCCGTCCTCAACCAGCAAAACGCCGACGGACGAGCCCTCATTGAACGGCTTGATCACGTAAGGCGGCGGCATCACATGGCCTGCAGTGATCTCGGCCTTGGTATAGAGGCCACTGGTCGCAATCGGCAAACCGGCGGCGGCATAGGCCGCCTTGGACCGCTCTTTGTCCATGGCCAAAGCCGAGGAGAGCACGCCCGAATGTGTATAGGGGATGCGCAGCCATTCCAGCAGCCCCTGCACGCAACCATCCTCCCCCCAACGGCCATGGAGCGCGTTGAAGACCAGATCGGGATTCAGGGATTTTAGTTCAGCGACAAGATCGGGACCGGCATCCAATTCAGTGACATCGAACCCTTCGCCCCGCAAGGCGGCCGCACATTCCCGACCCGAGACGAGGGAAACCTCGCGCTCGGCCGATGGGCCACCCATCAGCATCACGACATTGGGCGACGTCCTGCTCGACACGTCCCGCCTCATATATTTTTCGAAACTCTTGCGGTTTCGTAGCTGCTCAGACCCCTGCCCTTTTTGGATGGGCTATTTTTCGGGGTGGCTCCGCCCGGGGGTTCCGATGCGGATCACCTCCCATTGTAGCGAATGGCCAGTGGCTTGGAAAACCTTTTTTCGAACTTCTTCGCCGAGAGATTCGAGCTCAGCGGCGGTGGCCGTCCCGGTATTCACGAGAAAGTTCGGATGCTTGGGCGACATCTGAGCCGCGCCACGCATGGCTCCGCGCAGGCCCGCCGCGTCAATCACTGCCCAGGCCTTGGCCTCATGGGTGTCATCCGCGCGCCCGGTGGAGCTGAACCCGGCAGGGTTGCGGAATGTCGAGCCGGCAGTACGGTCCTTGGTGGGTTGCGTCGCGTCGCGCTTTGCCAGTTGCTCGGTCATCCGCGCCTCGAGCATCGCGGGGTCTCCTGGCACGCCCGCCAGTGTGACGGCGGTGATCACCGCCCCCGGGGGCAGATCGCTCTGGCGATAGCGAAAGTTCAGTGCCTCGGGCGCGAGGTGCAACACTTCCCCTTGCCGCGTGATCAGCTCAACTTCGCGCACCACATCTGCCATGTAGCTGCCATAGCAGCCCGCATTCATGGCCACCGCTCCGCCGATACTGCCCGGAATAGTCCGCAGAAATGTGAGGTCGACCCCCGCAGACGCCGCCCTGCGCGCCACATGGGCATCCAGTGCCGCCGCCCCGGCGCGGACCGTGGTGCCGTCGATCTCGATCCCATTGAACCCCCGCCCCAAGCGGATCACCGTCGCCCGGATCCCGCCATCACGCACGATCAGGTTCGAGCCAACTCCCATGACGAAGATCGGGCGCGCGAGATCGCTGCGGAGAAACGCCGCCAGATCCGCGGCATCCGCAGGTTGATAGAGCGCATCCGCAGGCCCGCCCACGCGCAACCATGTCAGATCCGCGAGCGGGCGGTTTTCGGTCAGTGTCCCGCGCAGATCGGTCATTTCGGCTCTCCTGTCACGCGAGCGCGCAGCCAACGGAACGCAAAGCGCACGGGCCAGCGCAGGACCGAGGCCGCCGCGACGAGCCCGGCCAGCGCGTACCAGAGCCCGAGATCCATCCAGATGAAAACGAGCAACGGAACCAGCAGCGCCATCAACCCATACGCCCCTGGCCAGTGATACCGCCCGGGCATCATGGCAATCACCGTGGCGATCACGATCCAGACGCAGAATAGCGTCAGAGACAGAGGGAAATCGGTGGGCAAAGCAGGTCTCCGCGAATGCCCTCTTAGGCCATCAAACCGGGCGCGGGCGCAAGGGGTCAGGCCATCCGTTTGGGCAGGCTATGGGCCCAGGCTGAAATCGTACCCGCCCCGAGGCAGACCACGATATCGCCCGGCTTGGCCTCGGCCCGCACAAGCTCTTCCAGCGCGTCCTCGTTCGGCACCGCAACTGCATGCCGGTGGCCATGGGCGGTGAGCCCGGCCACCAGATCATCGCGCGACGCCCCCGCGATCGGGTCCTCGCCTGCCGCAAACACCTCTGAGATGCCGACCACATCCGCCTCGTTGAAGCAGGTGCAGAAATCCTCGAAGAGGCTCGCAAGACGCGAATAACGATGCGGCTGGTGCACCGCGATCACGCGCCCTTCGCTCGCCTGCCGCGCGGCCTTGAGCACAGCGGCGATCTCCACCGGGTGGTGGCCGTAATCATCGATGATGGTCACCCCATTGATCTCCGCCACCTTGGTGAAGCGGCGATTGACCCCGGCAAACCCAGCGAGGGCCGCGCGGATTTCTTCGATCTTCATGCCCAGATGGCGGGCCACGGCGACCGCCGCCAGCGCGTTGGAGACGTTGTGGTCCCCAGGCATCGGCAGGGTGCAGCCCGAGATCACCTGCCCCTCATTGCGCAGCAGGATGTCAAAATGCGCGACCCCGCCCTTGTAGGTCAGGTTGACCGCTCGGACATCGGCCTGCGTGTTGAAGCCAAAGGTCATGACCCGGCGATCGGTGATCCGTCCGACCAGTGCCTGCACCTCCGGATGGTCGGTGCAGCAAATCGCGAGCCCATAGAAGGGAATGTTCGAAACGAACTCATGAAACCCGTCTTTGAGCCGCTCGAAGCTGCCCCAATGTTCCATATGTTCAGGGTCGATATTCGTCACAATGGCGATTGTGGCCGGCAAACGGTTGAAGGTGCCGTCGGATTCGTCGGCTTCCACGACCATCCACTCGCCTGCGCCCGCCCGCGCGTTGGAGCCATAGGCATGGATGATCCCGCCATTGATCACGGTCGGGTCGATCCCACCCTTGTCGAGCAGAGTCGCCACCATCGTGGTGGTCGTCGTCTTACCATGGGTCCCGGCAATGGCGATGTTCGACTTGAGACGCATGAGCTCGGCCAGCATCTCCGCCCGGCGCACCACTGGCAGGCCACGGGCCCGCGCCGTCTCCAGCTCCGGGTTGCCCGGCTTGATCGCCGAGGAAATCACTACGACCTCGGCTTCCTCGAGGTTCTCGGCCACTTGCCCGATGAAGATCCGCGCGCCCAGACGCTCCAACCGCTCGGTGATTTTCGACGGCTTCAGGTCCGAACCCTGCACTGTGTAACCATGGGTCAGCAGCACCTCGGCGATCCCGGACATGCCGATCCCGCCGATCCCGGTGAAATGAATGGCCCCAAGCTGGGTCGGAAGTTTCGTGGCGGCGTTCATAACAAAACTGTCTTTCATCGGTCCTTGGGTCTCTGGCGGTTGCGGAGGCTCAGGCGGCGACCTGAGCGGGTGGCGTGGCGAGGTGGTCAACCAGATCCACCAGCCGTTCGGTCGCGTCCGGATGGCCAACGCCGAGCGCGGCATGGGCCATCTGCACCGCGCCATCCGGATTGTCGAGGATCAGGGTGATTTGGTCGGCAAGTGTTGCAGGATCGAGCTTGCTCTCGGGGATCAGGATCGCGGCCCCGGCCTCCACCAGCCCGCGCGCGTTCGCCGTCTGGTGGTCGGCGGCAGCAGCGGCAAAGGGCACAAGGATCGACGGGCGCCCAATCACGGTCAGGTCTGCCACCGTGGAGGCCCCGGAACGCGAAACAATGAGCTGCGCCTCGGACATGCGCGTTGGCACATCGTTGAAGAAGGTTTTCACCTCGGCTTTGATCCCGGCAGCGGCATAGGCCTCCACCACCCGGTCGAGATCCTCGGCCCGGGCTTGGTGGGCCACGCGGATCCGGTCTCGCAGGGCGGCAGGCAGATGCGCGACGGCCTCGGGCAAGACATCGGAGAGGATCCGCGCGCCTTGACTTCCGCCCAGCACCAAGAGACTCAGCGGCCAGTCTCCGGGCGGGATATACGGCGCGCCAGCCCGTTCAAGGATCGCGCCGCGCACCGGGTTGCCAGTGGGCTGACCATCGACCCCTTCGGGAAGATCCGTGGGCCATGTCCCGCAGGCCACCGCATCCACGCGCTTGGAAAAGAGCTGATTGACTCGTCCCAGAACTCCGTTCTGTTCATGGATCATGCGGGGCAGGCGCAACAGGGTTGCAGCCGCCATGGCTGGGATCGCCGGATAGCCGCCAAATCCCACAACCATGGACGGGCGGTCACGCAGCATTTCGACCAGCGCCGAGATCACACCCCCTGCGATCCGCAAGGGGACTATCGCCTTGGCTAGCGCCCCGCCCCGGGCGAAGGTTGCCGAGGATTTCTCGACAATCTCGACCACATGGGGAAAACCACCGGTATAGCGCGCGCCACGAGCATCCGTGACGAGCTTGACCCGCCAGCCCTTGCGCAGCATCGCCTCGGCCAGCGCCTGAGCTGGGAACATATGCCCGCCCGTGCCACCTGCCGCTATCACCAAAAGGGGTGCCCCCGGTCCCATCGCCTATCGTCCTCGCTTGATCAGAATGTCCTCGATCTGCCCTTGGGGACGGCTGCGGGTAAAGGCCAAAAGGAAGCCCAGCGCGATCCCCGTCGCAATAAGCGACGATCCGCCGTAGCTGACCAGGGGCAGGGTCATGCCCTTGGCCGGGAGCATCCGCACGGCGACCCCCATATTGATGATGGCCTGTGCAGCAAAGAGCAGGGTGAGCCCCGTTCCGGCCAGCCGCGCGAAAGGATCCCGCTCCCGCATCAAGCGCCAGAGGCTGCGGAGCACGATCGTGGCATAGAGCGCGATGATCACCATCACCAGCAACACGCCGTACTCCTCGGCAGCCACAGCGATGATGAAATCCGTATGGGCATCGGGCAGGACCCATTTCACCTGCCCCTCGCCCACGCCCACGCCAAAGAACCCGCCTTCGCGGATCGCGTTGGTTGCGTAGCCTAGCTGGGTCGTGGGGTCGAGATCCGAGGACAGGAAGCCGTCGATCCGGCGCCGGAAATGCTCCGACAGGTTATAGGCGGCGATCCCGCCCAGCCCGACCATTGCGACGAGCGAGACAACCAGCACCATGGAAGCCCCGGCCACAAAATACATGGAGGCCCAGCCAAACAAGATCAGGCAGGCCTGCCCAAAGTCCGGCTGAATCACCAAGAGGCCCACTACCGCCAGCGTGATCCCAAGAGACAGGCTGCGGCCCGGCGGGCCGTTGATCTCTTGCGCAGCGGCGAGCAACCAGGCGGACAAGATGATGAAACCGGGCTTTAGGAACTCCGACGGCTGCACACTGGCAAAGCCCAATGAGTACCAGCGGGTCGCGCCCTTGCCGAAATCCGTCCCGAAGAGCGGGAGGAGAGCCAGCGCCACGAAGGCACCGAGGAACAGCAGGCTCCCCATGCGCCGGATCTGCTTGGGATCACAAAGCGACAGCAGCAGCATGATGCTGAGCGCCGCAGTCCCGAAAATCATCTGGCGTTGAACGTAATGGAAAGGCGGCTGACCATTGCGCGTGGCCAAAGGCGGAGACGCCGCCAAACCGAGCAGCAGCCCGATCGCAAACAACCCAAGGATCGCCAGAAGCACGCCTTTATCCACGGTCCGCCACCACCGCGGGAGAATGGGCTCCCGTGCGCTGGGCCGGACGGTGCCGTACACCATCTCAGTCATCGAAACTACCGCCTATGCCTCAGTCAAAACGCCCGTTTGCCGGGTCTGGAGCAAAGCGTACACGATGCCGTCTCGCAAAGCCAGACATTGCAGATTTGACTTAAACTGTCGCAACCCTTTGCCGGTGAAGGACGGCACGCCTTACGCGGCGGGTTCAGCCTCGATCTCACCGTGCCGTCGGGCCCAGAAGCGGCTGTCGGGCCAGCGGGACTCGCGCTGGTAGACGTCGCGCCGCGCGCTCAGGTAATCCCGCACGCCTTTCGCGACACTATCCGCATAGGTCTGCATGGCGGCGCGGTCCCGTGCCACGAAAGCATCAGCGGCCTGGATCGCAGACCAAAGCGCCGTTGTCATGCCATGGGAAGACAGCGGATCGAATGCCGCCGAGGCATCTCCGATGGCGACCCACCCCTCTCCGATGGCGGGCGCGATCCATGTGCTGTTCGTGGCGATCCGGCGAACATCGCCACACTGCCCGAACCCGTACTCGGTGAGGTAAGCCCCCAGAGCAGGACGCGCGCATGCCTGTTCGGCCAGCGCCGCATTGTCAAAGGCAGGGAGATCCGTGTCGGTATAGAAGTTCACCACCGCCCGGCCATCCGTAAGCGCCGAGAGATACCACCAGCCCCGTGCCTCCGCCTCGATGAGGGTCACCGGACGCGGCGGCTCTGCGCCGGATCGAGAAAAGACCGCATATTGGCACCCCAGCCGATCCGCGGAAAAACGTGGTGCAAAGCGCGAGGACACCAGCGCCTTGCGCCCTGTGGCGTCGAAGAGGAACGCGGCCTGGACCGCGCCCACATCCGTTTCTAGACACCAATGGCTGCCATCAATGCGCAGCCCTGCGACACTCCCCTCAATCCGCTCCGCCCCGGCAGCCATGGCCTGCGCGGACAGGGCATTCTCGAACGCAGCGCGGTCCAGCACGATGGGTGGGCCGTCGAGTTGCAGGATCGCATCGCGCGCGACCAGCGTATCGCTGCCCCATGCGGAATAGGTGCTATGGGCGAGCCGGTGTACCTCGGCCCGCAGGAGCGCATCCGATCCCAACGCCTTCAGGAGGGGTATGGCAGCCGCGCTGAGATGTTCCCCCGGCTTAAAGATCTCGCCGCGCGGCGGTGCGATCCAGACCGGGCGCAGACCCGCCTGCGCCAGCCGCAAGGCCGCCGCGGCCCCGGCGATGCCGCCGCCAAGGACCGCCGCTGGATGGATCAATTCGGCAGCATCCCCTGGCTTGGGGTCCAGTTGAACCGCGCCTCCAGATTATTGGCATGCTCCACCTCTACGAACACATCTCCCGAGGGCGAGGGTTTGCGCACGACAAAGCCCATCCGTTCCCACAGGGTGATCATGTTGGTGATCCCGTCCCAGTAACTGGCATTGGCGTGATAACCGATCCCTGCCACGCCACGCGACCAGCTGACACGATTGGCAAAAAACTTGGCCCGGGCCTCGTCGGTCAGTTCCTCATCCAGCCCAGCGGTGTAGTAAGGTTCCGGAAGGACATCGATCGGCAAGAGCGCAGGCCACCAGACCGCAGTCGGATAGTTCTGCTGCATCAGCACCTGTTGGCAGCTGAACGCGTCGCATTGCCAGGGCAGGCCCATCCATCGGGTCAGATCCCCGGGCATTTGCGGCCCAATCGCGGGCGGCGCGCCGTTAAAGCCCTCAAAGGCGATCTCAGGCGTCAGCAGCCGTCCGAGATCCTGGTTCAGGCTCGGGCGCTCTCCGTGGGCAATGCGGAAGGGCTCCGCAGTGTCGTCATAGTTGCGGGCATACATCTGCTTGAGGCGGAGGTAATAGGTCAGCTCGACCCCCGGATGGAACGCGCCCCCCGAACAGGGTTCGAGCGCGGCTTGGGTCAACGCGCCCGGCTGCAGCGCGACGGGGATCTCATCGAAACTGCTGTAGTCTGCGACGACATCCTCGGCCACCTGCCCAGTGTAGTCGTCGACAAACTCCCCGGCGGCCCAGGCCCGCAGCATGTCATATTGCAGCTTGGGAAACTGGAACCATTGCAGCGGGCTGCCATCGAAATTCACACCGTCGCCCAGCATATAGGGGATCTTGAGCTGCTCCTCGACATAAGCGGTGTCGCTCAGATTATCCGGGTTTCGGAAAAGCGCGAAGACGCTCTGGCGCAGAGCCGCATTGGACGGGTCCGGGTTGGCGAGCTGCGCCACATAGGCCGGGTCTCCGAGATCGCCGATCTCCATCCAGCCTTGACGCAGATTGGCCGCTTGCGTCACCCATTCCATCAGCGCCACCCGCCGGAAGGTCGGGTAAATATGGGTCATGAACGATATCGGCAGATCCGGAGCCTCGGTCCACCCCTCCTGCACGTTCATATCCGCGATGACATCGTAAAGCGTTGTGATCGGCGGGATCTCCGGGGCGAAATTCGGACCGACGCAAGCGACCCAGGCGGGCTCGGCCTCAAAGGTCTCGCCATTGACCTCAACCCGCGCGGTCACGGGGCCATCGCACCAGTCATCATGCCAGGCGTCGTTATCGGCGAAACTCGTGATCGCGGCGTCGCTGGGAGAATCCGAAACCCCATCAGGCGGCACGACCAGAAGCCGTCCATCGGGATCCGTGCGCAACTGCCCCAACCCGACCTGGATCGCGTCCGGTTGACCGCCCCAGAATGTACCCTCGAAGGCATAGGCCGGATCGCCGCCATCGGCATTCGTGCTGGCCCCGGTGATCTGGCGCGCGCCACCATCAATCAGCAGGTTCTCTTCGCGATCAGCGTTGGAGACGAAATACTGGTTGCGTTTCTTTGACGGCAGTCCGGGTGCCAGATCACCATTATCGAGCGGGTTGTTGAACCCGTACCAATTGGCCTTGGTGTTGGCGAGATGGACCCCCCAGTTGATCTCGTCACCGGTGACCTCTCCGATCACTTGATCCTCGGCGTCGAAAGCATAGACACGGAACCGCTGGACCTGTTTCTTGATTTTCTCGCCGCCATCCTTGAACAGGCCATCCTCGGGCATCGGCGGCAGGCCCGGCACTTCCGGCGCGAGGAACCAGTTTTCCGAGCCGCCCACACGGCAGATCCCGATGGCGGGATAAATCCGGACCTTGGCGACGCGGGCCCCGGCCGGTGCGAGCGCATGGGCACCCTGCGGGTCGAGCCGGGCTCGCGCGGGCCATGGCGCCCCTGCGATCAACGCTGCGCTGGAGGCCATGCCGAGAAATTGCCGGCGGGAGGGAACTGTTTTTTGGTCTGACACAATGCGCCCCTGAATGAATAAGTGTATCCGCAGAGCGTCGGCGCAACGGGCTGAAAAATCAACATCCTGTTTCTGCCAGATGGGGTGGCTCAAGGGTTTTGCGGCAGGATCGCCCCGGGATGGCCGATGATCCGGCAGGCCAGAGAATGGCCCGCATGTAGCGCCGCCGCCTGGCTCGCCCCCGTCAGCTTTGCTGCGAGGTAACCCCCATTGAACCCGTCTCCGGCAGCAGTGGTGTCCACAACGGTCTCCGCCGGGTCGTAGCGTTGCTGCAAAACACGCTCCCCGAGTGAGGCCGGGCCACCCGAACCCCGTTTCAAAGCGCCCGTCATGGGACCGGATCCCTCCAGCCGCTGCAGCACATCCTCAGACGAGAGGTCCCCAAACAGTGCCATCTCGTCATCCACCGATGGCAGCGCAAGATCGCAACGCGCCCAGGCAGCGGCCATAGCCTCCCGCGCGACCGAAGGGCTTTCCCACAGGATTGGGCGATAGTTGGAATCGAAAGCGAACCGCCCTCCCCGGTCGCGATACGTATCGATCCAATCGAAGATCTGCTGCCGGATCGCCGCTGGCAGGATCGCCAGAGTAATCCCGGAGAGGTAGATCACGTCCGCCGTTGTCAGTCGGTCAAACAAAGCCCCGTCCTGGAAAAGAAGACGTGCCGCAGACTCCTTGCGCCAGTAGGAAAAGCTGCGCTCCCCCGCCCCATCCGTGGAGATCGCGTAAAGTCCCGGCAAACGCCCTGGATCCCGCGCGATCAGATCGGTCTCGACACCATGCACGGCGATGAACCGCAGCATGCCCTCGGACAAACGGTCCTGCCCCACAAGGCTGACAAAGCTCACTCGGTGGGGCGTGGTCAGGGACCGGCGCAGATAGATCGCGGTGTTCAGAACATCGCCCGCAACACCGATCCGCGCAGGGCCCGGCACCTCCGAGACCAGCAGTTCCAACATCGCCTCGCCAATGCAGGCGACATGCAGCCCGGGCATCAGGGTGTCTCCGCATCGAAGGTCAGGTGCACTTTGACGGCCTGCGTCCGGTCTCCGGCCAGATCGAAGGCGGCGACCGCCTCGTTGAGGGGAAAGGCATGGCTCAGGATAGGGGAGACATCAATCTCGCCGCTGTCGATCAGCCGCACCGCATCGCAGAACTCGGGGTGAAAGCGGTGCGTGCCAATGAGCCGGATCTCCTTGCTCACCAGCACGTTCAGGGGCAGCGGCGTCTCCCCTGCCACGCCGACGAGCACCATGGTCCCGCCCGGACGCAACATGTCGAGCGCATCACGAATGGCCGCGGGTGCGCCGCTGCATTCAAAGACCACATCGACCTGCCCTTTCTGAGCGCGCAGGGAGGCGAGCGCTTCTGGCGCGCGGAGAACATTGACCACCAGTTGAGCCCCCATGCGGCGCGCAACGCTCAGCGGGAAATCATGCAGGTCGGTCACGATCAGTTCCGCTGGTTTGCGGCGCGCGGCCACGGCCGCCATGAGCGACCCGATCGGCCCTGCCCCGGTGATCAGCACCCGCTGCCCGGCCAGGGCCACCCCGTGAGAGGCCGCGTGGAGGCACACGGACAGAGGCTCGGCACAGGCCGCAGCCCGGGGCGGCACCGGATTGGCGAAGCGATGGGCGCGCCGGGCGGGCACGGTGATCACGTCGCGGAACATCCCCTGCTCATGGGGCATACGGTAAGCCGAGCCCATGAAGCGCATGTTCAGACAATGGTTAAACGCCGCCTGATCACAGAACCGGCAGGCCCCGCAAGGCAGGCTCGGGTTCAACGCCACCAGATCGCCCACCGCCAGCCCATGCACACCGGGCCCAAGCTTGCGGATCCGCCCCGCCGCCTCATGGCCGACGATGATCGGCTCGCGGACGCGGATCTGACCAATCCCGCCATCGTGGTAGTAATGCAGGTCCGAACCACAGATCCCTCCTGCGGCGATGTCAATCTGGACCTCCTCCGGTCCCGGCTCCACCATGGCTTCGGTCTCAACCCGCAGGTCATGAGCGGCATGCAAACGGCAAATGCGGGAGGTCATGGGCGGCTCCTAGGGCAAAATCTGGGTCGGCAGCCAGGTCGCCAGCGCCGGGATGTAGGAGACCATCAGAAGCACAATCAGGTTGCTGAGCAGGAAGGGAAAAATCGCGCGCACCACCGGCGTGAGCGGCAGTTTGGCGATCCCCGCGCAGACAAAGAGGCAGACGCCCACTGGCGGCGTCGTCAGCCCGATCATCAGGTTTAGCACCGCGAAAGTTGCGAAATGGAGCGGATCGACCCCGACCGCCGTGGCCAGGGACAAAAGCGGCACGAAAAGGATAATCAGGGCTGCAATCGTCTCCATGAACATGCCGATGAAGAGAAGCAGGATGTTGATCATCAGGATCACGAGGATCGGGTTGTCCGTGATCGAGAGCACCCCGTCGGCAATGGCCTGGGGGATCCGTTCGGACACAAGGATCCAGCCGAAGACATTCGCGAAGCCCACCAGCGCGAGGATGGCCGCCGCCGAGACCGCGCTGTCGGTGACGATCTTGGGCACAAGGCGCAGGGGCAGTTCGCGGTATACGAACGCGCCTACGATAAAGGCATAGACGCTGGCGACGATGGCCGTTTCGGTCGGCGTGGCGATCCCGCTCAGCAGGCCGTAAAGGATGATCCCCGTCATGGCCAGCGCCCAGAACGCACCGCCAAAAGCCCGTCCGATCTCACCCACGCCCTGCCATTCCTGCTTGGGGAAGTTCCTGCGCACGGAGACCACATAGCAGGTCACCATCATGCCGACCCCCATCAGGATCCCCGGCACAGCGCCTGCCAGAAACATCTTGCCCACGGAGATGCCCGAGAGCGCGCCGACGATGATCATCGGCACGCTGGGCGGGATGATCGGCCCCACCGTCGAAGACGCCGCCGTCACCGCCGCCGAGAAATCCGCTGGATAGCCGGCCTTCTTCATACCCGGGATCATCACACCGCCGATTGAGGCCGCATCGGCCACCGCGGTGCCCGTGATCCCGCCAAAGAGCATCGAGGCGCCGATATTGGTCAGACCCAGCCCGCCCCGGATCCAGCCCACCAGCGCGTTGGCAAAGCGGATGATCCGCTCGGTGATCCCGCCATTGTTCATCAGGTTCCCGGCCAGGATAAAACCTGGGATGCTCAGCAGCACGAACACATCGATCCCGGCATAGATCTTCTGCGGCATCACCACGAGCGGGATGTCCGAAAAGAGCAGATAGGCCATGGAGGACAGGCCGAGCGTGATGGTCACCGGGATACCGATGAAAAGCCCGGCGATGAACACGGCAAAGAGAACCGCAACCTCCATGGTCACTCCTCCTCGCCGGTCATGGGACGGCGGTAGTCGATCCGCGCCCAGTCAAGGCAGAAGCGCAGGATCCCGAACGCCGCGAGCATCGCCAGCAGAAGCCAGACACTGAAATGGATGAACTCCATGGGCATCGCCATGGCGGGGGAGTTCTGCAACATGCCGATTTTCACGTATTTCCCGGCGCCCGGCAGCAGTGCGAGGCACAGCACCGCCGTCGCCGCCGAGGCGAACATCCGCAGGTAGCGGGGCCACTCACCGGGAAGCGCGTCGCAAAACGCGTCCACATTGACCAGATCCCCGGTCAAGAGAGCCACGCCCACGCCAAAGGCGGTCAGGTAGATCAGGGCAAAACGGGTGAGTTCTTCGGTCCAGACAGGCGAGGTGCCGATGGTGCGGCCCACCACCTGCAACAGAACCGCGAAGATCAGAACGGCGAAAGCTGTCAGCGCGCCTGCGCGGCACAGGCCGGTCATGAAGGAATTGAGGCGCCGCAGCACGAGGTCCTGTCCTTATCTGTCTCGGGAAAGGGCGCACCTGCCGCCCGGGAGGGAGGCGGCAGGCGCAGGGTCATCGGGGCCTATTTCTGGCTGTTGAAGAGGCCTTCGACGATGGTCTTGATCTCGTCATTGACATTCGCAAGCACCGCATCCTTGGCCGCCGCCGCATAGGCCGCGCCATCCACCTCGACAAAGGTCATGCCATTGGCCTCCAGATGTGCGCGGTCATCGGCGAGGCTCTTGTCCAGAAGGCCGCGTTCAAAGGCCTGCGCCCGGGAGGCCGCCTCCATCACATGGGCCTGATCCTCGGCGCTGAGCTTTTGCCAGGTGGATTCCGCGATGGTCAGATAGATCCAGGACCGCACATGCTGCGTGAGGTTCACATGGCTCTGCACCTCGTTGAAATTGGCCGACCGGATCAGGGCGAGCGGATTTTCCTGCGAGCCGATCGTGCCGTTCTGCAGCGAGGTGAAGACCTCGGAGAAGGCCATGGGCGTCGGGTTCGCCCCCAGCGCGTTCCAGACATCCACAAAGAGCGGCACATTAGGGACACGCATCTTCTGACCGTTCAGCTCACCCGGATGGGCAATCGGGCGGTTCGAGGTCAGGTTCCGCGGCCCGCGCGCGAAATAGGCGATGGGGCGGATCTGCGCCTTCTCGACGATCTGCGCTTTGATCTGGTCACCGATCTCGCCGCTGGCGACCTCATCCATATGCTCGGTCGAGGCATAGGCATAGGGCACCGCGAGCAGGGCCGCCATGGGCGCCCAGTTCTGCAGGCTCTCGCCGGTGATGGTCATATCCACCGTGCCGAGCTGCATCCCGTTGATCAGGTCGATCTCCTTGCCGAGGGATTCGTTTGGAAAGATCTCCACCGCGATGCGCCCCTCGGTCAGCCCAGAGAGCTCTTCGGCGAATTTCACGGAGGCAAGGTGCCATGCGTTCTGTTCATTGGCCAGATGGCCGAGTTTCAGGGTGATGTCCTGCGCGAAGGCAGCCCCCCCGATCAGTTGCGTCAGAAGCCCTGCGGCCACCAGTTTCTTGAACTTGAACACCATCTTCTCCTCCTTATTGGTGGTTATGTGTCGATCAGATCCGGGTCGAACCGATCAAAGAAATCCTCATGTTCGCGCACGATTTGGGGCAGATCCCCGATCAGGCGCTGCAAATGGGTGCGCATGGCGGCAACGGCCTCCGGCACCTTTTGCTGTTCGATATAGTCGACCACCCGCGTGTGCTCCTCGACGAGCTGGTCCACGGGAAACTGCCCGAGGCTCAGGAAGCGCACCCGGTCCATCTGGCTGTTGAGACTCTCGATGAACTTCCAGGCGATCTCCTTGCCGGCGGCCTCGGCGAGGGTCCGGTGGAACTTCAGATCCTCATTGATGAAATCGAACCGTGAGCTTTGGGCAACCTTGCGCTGGTTCTGCAACTGGTCGCGTAGCTCGCGCACCACATCCCCGTCCCCCGCCTCGGCCAACAGGGCTACGATATCGGCCTCCACAGCCTCGCGCACGAAACGCGACTGCATGACTGTCTTGAAGTCGATCTTGGTGACCAGCGTCTTGCGCTGGGGCCGCACGATGATCAGCCCTTCCTCAGCGAGCTTAATGAAGGTCTCGCGGATCGGCTGGCGGCTCACTTCGTACTGACGCGCAAGCTCCGGCTCAGACAGCTTGGTGCCCGGCGGCAGGTTATTCTTGATAATCCGCTCGCGCAGAATCCGATAGATCTGCGGCGTGATCGCCGCGTCCCGGTCGAACCTGTCATCAATGAAAAGCTGATGGACCAAAATTTCCTCCTTGGCTGTATTTCTTGCATTCTTCCATACAAGTCAACAAGAATGTTGACAGAAAGCCCGTGATCACGGACAAGCAAACGCTAAGCGCACAGGAGATAGACGCAATGCAGGAGACGTGGCGATGGTTCGGGCCAAAGGATCAGGTGTCGATCAGCGACGTCGTTCAGGCCGGGGCCCGCGGGATCGTAACGGCGCTGCATCACCTACCTCCGGGGGTTGTCTGGCCGCTTGAAGAGATCCGCGCGCGGCAGGAAGCGATCCGCGCTGGATCCGGCGCGCTGACCCCGCCGCTCGGCTGGAGCGTGGTGGAAAGCCTGCCCGTTTCCGAGGATATCAAGCGCCAGACCGGCGCGTGGCGCGCCCATATCGAAGCCTACAAAACCAGTCTGCGGAACCTCGCAGCGGCGGGGATCGACGTGGTTTGTTACAACTTCATGCCGCTGCTCGACTGGACCCGCACGGATCTCAGCCACCGGCTCGACACCGGTGCGACCTGCATGCGCTTTGATCTGACCGACTACGTGATGTTCGATGTCCATGTTCTCGCGAGGACCGAAGCCTCGAACGACTACGACGCCCCCCTGCTGGAGGCCGCGCAGAAACGCTTCGAGACGACCAGCGACGGGTTCAAGCAGCAGCTTGTGGACAATATCGTCTGTGGCCTGCCCGGCGCGGCGGATCATTTCACGCTGGCGGATATCAAGGCGCATCTGGCTCTCTACGCCGAACACAGCCACGAGGATCTGACCCGGAACCAGGCCGATTTCCTCGCGGAGGTGGCCCCCCTCGCGCAAGAACTTGGTCTCCGGCTCTGTTGTCATCCGGATGACCCGCCGGTCTCCCTCCTGGGCTTGCCCCGGATAATGTCGACCGAAGCCGATTATCAGCGCCTGTTGGAGGCGGTGGACCTGCCCGCCAACGGGATTACCCTGTGCTCCGGCTCGCTCGGGGCCCGGTCGGACAATGATCTGCCCGGCATGATGGATCGCCTCGGAGATCGGGTGCATTTCATCCATTTGCGCAATGTGCGGCGCGAGCATGACGGGCTTTTCGGCTCCTTCCACGAATCCGAACATCTGGCGGGCGATGTGGATATGGCCGCTTTGATCGCCGCGATCCTGCGCGAGGAGACGCGGCGCCGTCTCGCCGGGCGGGCGGATCACGCAATCCCGTTTCGTCCCGACCACGGGCAGAACATCCTCGACGACCATACGCGGCAGGCCCAGCCAGGGTATCCAGCCATCGGGCGCCTGAAAGGGCTGGCCGAGCTGCGCGGTGTGATCAGCGGTATCACCCACGCCACCGGCCATGGATAACCGGCTCAACGCGGCGCACCTGACCAGTGTGCAGCCGGGTGTCGCGCGCCCGGCTTACACGTCAGCCGACCAAGGGATCGGGATCGTACATTTGGGTCTCGGCGCGTTTCACCGCTCCCATCAAGCGGTCTATACGGACACGGCCCTCGCCAAGGCGGGCGGGGATTGGCGGATCCTTGGGGTCAGCATGCGCTCAACCGCGACGGCAGAACGTTTGACGGCGCAAAACGGTCTCTACACGCTGCTGGAACGCGGAGCTGAAGGTGTCCAACCGCGCCTGATCGGCAGCCTTGCCGAGGCCCGCGCCCTGAGCACCGATCGAACAGAGATCCTGCGTCGGCTCCGCGCACCCGCGACGCGGATCATCAGCCTGACCGTTACCGAGAAAGCCTATGCCCTTGCACCTCAAGGCGGCGGGCTAGACGAGAACGATCCCGAGATCGCCCAGGATCTCGCCACCCCCGAGGCCCCACGAAGCGTCCCCGGCCTGCTCGTCCAAAGCCTCCGGCAACGTCGCGATAGCGGCGCGGGCGGCGTGACCCTTCTGAGTTGCGACAACCTGCCCGAGAACGGCCGGGTGCTGCGCCGGGTCGTATGCGATTTCGCGGCCCATGTCGCGCCGGATCTCTGCGGATGGATCGACGATCACGTGGCGTTCCCGGCAACCATGGTGGACCGGATCACACCTCAGACCACCCCGGCAGACTGCGTTGAAGCAGAGGCCCTGACCGGGCTTGCGGATGCCGCTCCGGTGCAATGCGAACCCTTCAGTCAATGGGTTCTGGAGGAAGACTTCCCCCATGGCCGCCCGGCCTGGGAGCTGGCGGGCGCAATCTTTGCACCAGATGTGACGCCTTATGAGCATATGAAGCTGCGCATGCTCAACGGATCCCATTCGCTTCTGGCCTATGCGGGCCATGTGTCTGGGCTCGACACCGTGAACGCCTGCTTGGAAAATGCGCCGCTTCGTGCGTGTCTCACGCGGCATCTGGAGGCTGTCAGTGCAGGTCTCAGTCCACTGCCTGGCATGGCCTATCATACCTATGCACAGGCTCTGCTCACGCGGTTCGAGAACCCGAACATCGCCCATGCCACGTACCAGATCGCCATGGATGGAAGCCAGAAAATGCCTCAGCGGATCTTTGCACCGGCGGACGAGGCGCGCATCCGTGGCGCAGCGCTGGACAGCTATGCCTTCGCAACGGCAGCATGGCTGCGCTACCTGATGGGCGAGACCGAAACCGGCACGACCTATCCCCTGCGCGACCCGCGCGAGACGGCAATTTCCACCGCATTGAAGGGCGCGCGCGAGGCTGCGGCAATCATTGCCGCCCTACGCAGGGTGTCGGATTTGTTGCCAGCCCCCCTCTTCGACGATCCCGTCTGGCAAAAGGCAGTTCAGGATGCCCTGGCCAGCATATTGCAGTCCGGAGTGATCGCTACGGCGGAGGCGGTCGCGCGCGGTTGAGGGCTCAGAGATACTTGGCAACTTCAGCCATGAAATCCTCGCCCCGCTTCTCGAAACTATCGTATTGGTCAAAACTCGCCGCTGCCGGGGCCAGCAGAACCGTATCGCCCGGCTCGGCCTCAGCCACCGCCTCGGCCACGGCCTTGGCCATGGTCTCGCAGATCGCATGCGGGGTCTCGGAGATGCCCAGCGCAAACTCCCGCGCCGAGCGCCCGATCAGATAGGCTTTGCGGACCGAGCCCAGATGTTCAGTGAGCACGCCCAGTCCGCCTTCTTTTTCAAGCCCCCCGGCGATCCAGCGGATCGCGCCAAAGGCCTGAAGCGCCTTGGCCGCGCTGTCCACATTGGTGGCCTTACTATCATTGACGAACGTGACCCCGTTCCGGGTGCCGACAATCTGACTGCGATGTGGCAACCCCGCGAAGCTCTGGAACGCGTCCTCGATGATCCGCGGGGCGAGGCCCAGACTGCGGCAAGCCGCATAGGCACAGGCAGCGTTCTGGTGGTTATGAGCGCCGGGCAGACCAGGGATCGCGCGAAGGTCTATGGCCCCCGCCTGACGCACCTTGCGATGCTCGGCGAGAAAGCCCTTGCGGGTGCTCACGAGCCAGCCCGGCCCTGACGGTTTGGCTCCGGTAATGCGGATCACCCGGTCATCAGTGGGTGACACTGTGAGCTGGTTGGCGAGAAACTGCCCCTCAGCTTCATCTACACCAATGATCGCGCGGTCTGGCCCACCAATGGTAAAGAGCCGCCGCTTGGCCGCGAAATACCCGCCCATGCCACCGTGGCGATCCAGATGATCCGGGCTGAGATTGGTGAAAACGGCGATATCCGGCGTGAGCGCGCGAGCAAGCTCGGTCTGATAGCTGGAGAGTTCAAGGATAACGACGCTGCCATCCTCTCCCGGATCGATATCAAGCACCCCGCGCCCGATGTTTCCTGCAAGCTGGGCCGGACGTCCGGCCTCGATCAGCACGTGGTGGATCAACGCGGATGTGGTGGATTTTCCGTTCGACCCGGTGACCGCAATCACTTGGGGAGGTTTGTCGAAATGGTCCCAGTCGCGTGTCGCGAAGGAGCGAAAAAACAGCCCGATATCATTGTCCACCGGGATGCCAAGCGCGAGCGCCTGGGCAATGACCGGATTGGGAGCAGGATAGAGATGCGGGATACCCGGCGAGGTGATGAGCGCTGTGATCCCGCTCCAGGCTTCGGGGCGTTTGAGGGGCGTTGTCTCGAACCCTTCGGCCTCGGCCCGGGTCCGGGCCTCCTCATTGTCGTCCCAGCACAGCGGGGTCGCCCCTCCGGCCTTGAGCGCTCTTGCTGTTGCCAGCCCCGAGCGACCAAGACCCAGCACGGCAACGGACTGACCAGCATAGCCTTGGACGGGGATCATGGCGGCTCCTTTCGCGGTTCGGCGGCAAGATGCACCGGGGGCGCGGTGGCGGCAAGGCGAGACCGGTATGCCCAGTGATCCGGCGGCCGGGCGACGGTGAGGACAAGAGCCTCCAGCGGGGATATTTGGAGACTTAAGTCAAAGAGTTCGCGCGAGCGGCCGAAGGGTCAGCGCACCTTGAGGGTGGCGAGGCCGATCAAGGCCAGGATCAGGGAGATGATCCAGAAACGGATTACAATCTGGCTTTCCTGCCAGCCCTTTTTTTCGAAATGGTGGTGGATCGGGGCCATCAGGAAGACGCGTTTCCCGGTCTTCTTGAAATAGGCGACCTGGATGATCACCGAGAGCGCTTCGACCACGAAGAGGCCCCCCACCAAGACGAGCACGATCTCATGCTTGGTGGCCACGGCTATCGCGCCCAGGGCGCCCCCAAGCGCGAGAGATCCAGTATCCCCCATAAAGACGGCTGCGGGTGGAGCGTTGTACCACAGAAAACCAAGACCGCCACCAATCAGCGCGGAAGTGAAGACGAAGATCTCACCGGTACCCGGCACGTAGTGCACGTCGAGATAGGAGGTGAAGTCGACCCGCCCGACCGCATAGGCGATCACGCCCAGCGTGCCAGCGGCGATCATCACCGGCATGATGGCAAGCCCATCAAGGCCATCCGTGAGGTTTACCGCATTGGCGGAACCCGCAATGACCAGCATGCAGAACGGTATGAAGAGCAGCGACAGGTTGATCAGCGTATCCTTGAACACCGGAAGGGCCAGTTGGCCGGACAGCTCTTCGGGATGCAGCCAGAGGGCCGCGATCCCGGCCACCCCAGCAATCCCGAAGCCTATTGCCAGTCGCACACGCCCTGACAGCCCGGCATGGGAGTTCTTGGTCACTTTGTGGAAGTCGTCCATGAAGCCGATCAGCCCGAAACTGACGGTCACAAAGAGCACAAGCCAGACATATCCGTTGTCCCAACGCGCCCAGAGGAGCGTCGCAAGGGTCAGCGCCGAGAGGATCAAAAGCCCCCCCATGGTCGGCGTGCCTTGCTTGGTCTCGAGGTGGCTTTGCGGCCCGTCCTCACGGATCGGCTGACCGAATCGCTGCCGTTTGCGGAGCAAATTGATCAGTGGACGACCAAAGATGAACCCGAAAATCAGCGCGGTGAAGAACGCCCCGCCCGCCCGAAAGGTGATGTAGCGGAAGAGGTTGAAGGCGTCCCCGCCATCGGAAATAGAGGTCAGCCAATACAACATCTATGAGGATCCTTCGTGCTCATGCCGCGATGTGGGATGCCCAAGTTTGCGCAGGGCGTCAACAACAAGGCTGACACGGCTTCCCTTTGACCCTTTGACCAGCACCACATCCCCCGCATCGATCAGACTGTGAGCGCGCGCGGCGAGTTCCGGCGCTGTCTCGACCCACTGCCCCTGACGGCCTGCGGGCAGCGCCTCGTAGAGCGCGCGCATCCGGGGACCGACACAATGGACGAGATCAACGCTCTCCATCGCTGCGTGTTGCGCAAGATCTGCGTGATCGGCGATCTCGCCGGGTCCGAGCTCGAGCATGTCACCAAGGATCGCGATCCGGCGCCCCTTCGCGATACGACCGATGTCATGGGCAGGATGGCGTGCCGCCAGCATGATCAACGCCGCGCCCATGGAGGTCGGATTGGCGTTGAACGCATCATCAATCAGGTCAGCTGTCAGGGTGTCGATGGCCGGATCGAGTCGCAGGGTTTCGCGCGTGCCCCGCCCGGCCGGAGGGGCCCAACTGGCGAGCCCAAGCAAAGCTTCGGCAGCATCAGCGCCGATCCCGACGGCGGTCGCCAGAACTCCGAGTGCGGTTTCAAGAAAATGAACTCCCGGCGTGGCGATCTTCAGGGCAAGCGGCGTGCCCCCAAGACTGGCCCGCGCCACTGCGCAGTCTCCGGCCACCCGAGGGTCCTGCAGCTTATGGTTGTTGTGCTCCCCGGATCCGAAGCTTTCGATCCGCGCACCGGCCATCTCGGCCGCCGCCCGTAGGATCGGAGTTTGCGGCAAATCCCCGGGGATCATCGCAAGCCCGCCCACCTCAAGCCCTTCGAAGATCGTCGCCTTTTCCTCGGCGATCCCTTCAAGCGAACCCAACGCCTCCAGATGCGCAGCGGCGATCGTCGTGACCAGCGCCGCATGGGGGCGGGCCATACGCGCGAGCGGCGCGATCTCACCAGGATGGTTCATCCCAATCTCGATCACCGCATAGTCGGTCTCTACCGGCATCCGTGCGAGCGTGAGCGGAACACCCCAATGGTTGTTGAAGCTCCGCACGGCGGCATGCACGCGTCCTTGCATGGATAGGGCATCACGCAGCATTTCCTTCGCCGATGTCTTCCCCACAGACCCGGTGATCGCCACAACGCGGGCTTGCGTCCGCGCCCGACCGGCACGGCCCAGCGCCTCCAGCGCCGTCTGCACATCCGCCACCAACAGGAGCGGCGCGTCCGGGCGTACGCCGTCCGGAACGCGGGAGACGAGCGCCGCGCCGGCACCTGCCTTCAGGGCGGCAGCCACGAATTCATGGCCGTCCCGCGCCGCTGTAAGCGCGACGAACAGATCGCCTTGGGCCATCTCGCGCGTGTCGATGGAGACGCCTGAAACCCGCCAATCCCCTTGCGCCGTGCCCCCCGTCGCAGCAGCGGCCTCGGCCGAGGTCCAGAGCGGCGCGGTCATGCCAGCCGCCCTTCGAGCGCGGCCACGGCCACACTGGCTTGTTCCGCATCATCAAAGGGATAAACCGTGTCACCGACCGTCTGGCCTGTTTCATGCCCCTTCCCCGCGATCAACAGTACATCGCCGGGGCCGAGCGCATCCACACCGCGCAGGATGGCCTCAGCCCGGTCACCGACCTCCGTTGCCGCCGGGCACCCCGCCTTGACCTGCGCGCGGATCAGGGCCGGATCTTCGGAGCGCGGATTGTCATCGGTCACGAAGATCACATCCGCCTCCGACGCCGTGGCCTGGCCCATCAACGGGCGCTTGCCCGCATCCCTGTCCCCACCGGCGCCAAAGACAACGACCAGCCTGCCCAGCACATGGGGCCGCAGCGCTCGGAGCGCGGTTTTCAGAGCATCTGGCGTGTGGGCATAGTCCACGAAGACCGTCGCGCCATTCGCCCGGCGCGCCACTTTCTGCATCCGTCCTCGCACCGTCTGCAATCTCGGCAGGAGCGGCACGAGATCCGTGATCTGCGCGCCCGTGGCCATCACCAGCCCCATGGCAACCATCACATTCGCGGCTTGAAATCCGCCCACAAGCTCCAGCCGGGCCTGATGCGCGCTGCCCTTCCAGGTAAAGCGCATCTCCTGCCCGTCCGCATCGTAGCGTTGCGCTGTCAGACGCAGCATCGCGTCCTTGTGCTGCCCCACGGTCAGCAGATCCGCCCCCGAGGTGTGGGCCAGCGCCATTATATCCGCTCCACGCGGGTCATCGAGATTTATCACCGCCATGCCCGTATCCCCGAGCACGCGGGTAAACAGCCCCGCCTTGGCTGCGAAATAGGCCGCGAAAGTCTCGTGATAGTCCAGATGGTCCTGAGTGAAATTCGTGAACCCCGCCGCCGAGAGCCGCACCCCGTCAAGCCGCCGCTGATCAAGGCCGTGTGACGAAGCTTCCATCGCCGCATGGGTGATTCCGGCTGCGGCCATCTCGGCCAGCGCCCGGTGCAGGGTCAACGGATCCGGCGTGGTATGCGCAAGATCGGCGGCGAAATCGCCTTCGATCCCTGTCGTCCCGATATTGGCCGAGGCATGCCCCAGACCCTGCCAGAGCTGCCGGGTAAAACTGGAGACAGAGGTTTTGCCGTTCGTGCCGGTTACACCGACCATGATCCCCGGCTGTGCGCCGTACCACAGAGCGGCTGCCGCAGAGAAGGCCTGACGCGGATCTTCGGCCACAATCAGCCGCGCCTCGGACGCAGCCAGTTCAGACTTGGCGATCTCTGCCCCTTCGGCATCGGTCAGGATCGCACCGGCCCCCATGCGCAACGCGTATTGGATGAACTCGCCGCCATGGACACGGCTGCCGGGCAGCGCCGCGAAGAGATAGCCTTCGCGGACCTCGCGACTGTCGAGCGCAAGTCCCGTGACGGGCCCGCCGCCCCCAGGAAAGCCCAACTCGGTCAGCGATTTCGGCCCGTATGTCGCGTCACGTCCGCCGTTCTGCCGGTCCCCCATGACCCGCACCCCCTGCTTAGTTGCGTGCGAGCGTTATCTCAGGATCTCCGAGATATTCAACGCTCGGGCGCAAACCAAGAAGCGGAACGATCCGGCGTGTGATCTCTGCCGAAACAGGTACTGCGGTCCAACCAGCCGTGCGGCGCGGCTCGGTGCCCGAGGTCTCGACCGGCTCATCCAGCGTCACGATCAGGATGTATTCCGGATCATCCGTCGGAAAGACCGACGCGAAGGTGGCAACCACCTTATCCTCATAGTACCCTCCCCCGGCGGCACGCGGCTTGTCTGCAGTGCCGGTCTTGCCACCGATGGCATATCCAGGAATGCGACCGAAGCTCGCCGTGCCGCGTTCGACCACCTGGTGCAGCATCTCGCGCGCCGCAGCAGAGGTTTCCTCAGAGACAAGGCGCGGGCCCGCCACCGGAGCGCCTTGGCGCAGGAGCGTGGGCGTCACCTTGGTCCCACCATTGAGGAGCGACGCGTAGCCCGCCGCCAAATGGAGTGGCGAGGTCGAGATCCCATGGCCGTAGCTGATCGTCATCGTGTGAATATCCGCCCAACTCTCGGGCCAGAGCGGTCGCGCCCCGGGCGCCTCGATTATCTCCACCGGCGTGGGCGCGAGAAATCCGAGCGCATCAAGGAACTCCCGCTGCCGCTTCCCGCCAATCTCCAGCGCAAGCCGCGCCGTGCCGACATTCGAGCTTTTGACGATCACATCCGTCAGGCTCAGTTCTGGCCCGTAGTTTTTGAAATCGCCAATTCGGTGACGCCCCCAGCGCATGGGGCTGGTCGTGTCAATCATTGTATTCGGGTTGGCAAGGCCCAGCTCAAGCGCTTGTGCTGCCGTGAAAATCTTGAAGGAAGAACCCAATTCATACACGCCCTGCACCGCCCGATTAAAGAGCGGGCTGTCCCCGGCCTCGCCCTCGACCAGCGGTTGCGGGCGGGTGTTCGGGTCGAAATCCGGCAAAGACGCCATGGCGCGGATCTCGCCCGTATGGGCATGCATCAGCACCGCCGCAGCCCCCTTGGCGTTCATCAGCCGCATGCCCGAGCCAAGCACATCTTCGATCACCGCCTGAATGGTCAGATCAATCGACAGCGCCAGCGGCGTGCCCGCTGTCGCTGGGTCGCTGAGCCGGGCATTCATTGCCTTCTCGACCCCGGCCACTCCCAGAAGCTCGGCCGATTGCACGCCCTCGCGCCCGAACCCGGTGCCCCCGAGGATATGCGCGGCGAGCGCGCCATTGGGATAGAGCCGCATCTCGCGCGGGCCGAACTGCAGCCCGGGATCGCCAATGTCATGGACCGCCTGCATCTGCTCGGGCGAGATCCGCCTCTTCAGCCAGATGAACTTGCGATCGCCCGTAAACCAGCCGCGCAGACGCGCCGCGTCCATATCCGGGAAGAGCGCCGCCAGCGCATCGGCGGAGCCTTCGGGATCGGTCATCAAATGCGGTTGAGAGTAGAGCGAATGGGTCACCAGATTTGTCGCAAACACCCGTCCGTTTCGGTCGACGATATCCGCCCGGGTCGCATCTATGCGCGCGTCACTGACGGCCGCCACCGGTTCAGCCACGGGTGTCGAGGCGATCGCCCACATGCGCACCCCAACGAAGCCAAAGACCACAAGGCAGCAGAACGCCGCCAAGAGCAGCCTCTGCTCGGCCATTACGCGCCACTCATCGCGCATCACCTCATGGCGGCGACGGATATTCTCGCGCTCGATCAGGTCGGGATTGCCCCCGGTTTCCCGGGCGTGGAGGATTCGGGCAAGGGGACGTAGCGGGGTGCGAGTCATGGCCGACCTCCCGTGCCTGCGCTGACCTCGATGGTCTCGGCCAACTCTCCTTCCAGCGAGGGATTGGGAGGATAGGCGACCTGATCCAGCGCCCCGAAATGACCGGGGGTCAAGGGCAGAAGCCCAAGTCCCTTGAAATTCATCTCCACCAGGTCACTCAACCGGTCTGGACGGTTCAGATAGGCCCATTCGGCCCGCTGCACGGCCAAAGCCTCCCGCGTGTCACCGATCTGGGCCTGCACGGCACGCAACCGCTTAAGCGCCTGCTGTGTCTCAAAATTTTCCTCATAGGCCCAATAGGCGAGACCGACCACCGAGCCAATGGCGAGAAAGTAAAGCAACGTCCTCATGGTGTCTCCGTCAGCGAATAGAAACGCGGCAGGCCGAGGCCTGTGTAATCTGCGGGGCGTGCCTCGGCCTCGGTCCGGCGCGCGAGGCGCAATCGGGCCGAACGGGCTCGCGGATTGGTGGCGAGCTCCGCCTCGTCGGGCGCGATGGCCTTGCGCGGGCTCAGCCGAAAACGGGGGGCGATCTCCACTGTTTCGGGCGCATATCGATTTGCACGCCCGCCACCGCCCGAGGCTTGGGTCAGGAAGCGTTTGACGATACGGTCCTCGATTGAGTGGAACGTCACCACTGCGAGCCACCCTTCAGGGCGCAACGCTCGCTCGGCAGCTTCGAGACCACGAACCAGCGCACCTAACTCGTCATTCACCGCAATGCGTAGCGCCTGAAAACTACGCGTGGCAGGATGGCTCTGCCCCGGTTTGGATCGCGGCAAGCAGGCCGAAACAATCTCCGCCAACTCGGCGGTCCGGGTGATCGGCGCGGTCTGCCGCGCGGCCACAATGGCTTTGGCGATGCGGCGGGCGGCCCGCTCTTCGCCGAGATGAAACAGGATATCGGCCAAAACGCCTTCCTCGGCCTCGGCCACAAGGTCCGAAGCCGACGTCCCTTCCTGGGACATGCGCATGTCGAGCGGGCCATCGCGGAGAAAGGAAAATCCGCGCTCTGCAAGATCAAGCTGCATGGAGGAGACCCCGAGATCCAGCACGACACCGTCCAACGGCACACCCGCCAGCGCATCCAGCTGTTCGAAATTGCCCGCGACGAGCCGCAGGCGGTCGCCGTACTGCGTTGCCCACTTCGCCGCCATTTCCAGGGCCAGAGGATCCTGGTCAACGCCGATCAGCGCCTCGGCCCCAGCCTCAAGCAGGGCCCGGCCATACCCGCCGGCCCCGAAGGTCCCGTCGAGCCATGTGCCGGTGATCGGCGCGCAATGGGACAGGATCGGGCCGAGCAGGACCGGAATGTGGGGCGCATCCGACGGATCTGGCGCCGACGCGGTCACGCTCAGACCTCGCCGCCGCTGGGGCCGGCATCCAGGAAGGTGAGCGGGTCCACATCCTCGTCCAGATCGTCGAGCCAATCGGCCATCTCGCCCATCTTGGCCCCGTAGCCTTCGGGCGACAGGATCTGGAACGTGTCGCCGGTGGCGATGAAATGGGCCTCGCCGGACAGACCGATCTTGTTGCGCAGCTTTGCCGGGATCACCAGACGACCGGTTTCATCCACCGAGGTTTCATGAGCCTGGCCGGTAAACAGCGTCTCGAGCATCCGCCGCGGCTTCGAGCCACGGGGCAAACGCGCGATCTTGGCGTCGACTTCCTCCATCGCCGCCATTGTGTAGCATTCAAGGTAATTTTGGCGGTGATCGCCGTAGACAATGACCAGATCCGGGTTGCGGTCCTTGGTCCAACGCGGGTCGTTGTCTTCGAGCACGCGGCGAAAGCCAGCGGGGATAGAGACCCGCCCCTTACTGTCCACCTTGTGGACGCTTTCACCTCGGAACATGCGCGCCAACGGGGGCCGCTCCTCTGCCTGCCCCCCGCGATTGCCAATGCCCGGATACCGATGGCCCGGACGTGAAAACGGCGGATCGTGCTGCTGCCATAGCTCGATCCGCCGCACTCGACCCAGAGACTGGGATGACCGACGCGTCCACCATCTGGGGGGATGTCTGCTCGTGGTGCGTCAATCGTCTTTCGAAATGCGCGGCCTGTATGAAACCTGTCTTTTTGTCGGTCGCGGTCGTTGGGTGCCGCTAATGTCCGTCGCTTTCGATGGAGATTTTATGCCATGGGAATGCTTGGGAAGCAATGCCAAAAAATGGGATGAAGACCCATCCAACATCTCACGACCAAGAGTTCGGCGCAAGGCGACTGCCCCCAATGCCACCATATTTCGCGGGATTTTTGCAACATATGCCAGGCATGCCCCTAGATATAGACACGCCCATTGGATCCCATGGCACCCCATTTCGACCCAAAGTTTTTTCGCCAGACCATCAATACAGAGGGGTTTTAGAGGTCGAAGGCCCCGAATCGCAGCTGCGGACAACACCCTTGAGGCGTCACGATTCTCAGATTTTAACTTATTTTTAACGAATTCGGCGCGAGTCGCTGGAAATCAGACACCCATGCCCCGCACCAATCCCACGGTATCCCATAGCATGGGTGCTGATGGGATCACGGGGCCACGCCCTTGCGGGCGCGACCCAAGTCAGATGGTTCAGGCCATCCCACCCTTGACCAGCCCAGCCGCCAGTTTGGCATAGGCGGCCGCTTCGGGTCCGTCGCCCGCGGCGATAGGCGTACCGGCATCCCCTGCAATGCGCACATCCAGGCTGATCGGCAACTCCCCAAGGAAGGGCAAGCCAAGCTTCTCAGCCTCCGCGCGCACACCGCCGCGCCCGAAGATATGCGCCTCATGTCCGCATTCCGGGCAACAGAAGGTAGACATGTTCTCGATCAGACCCAGAACCGGGGTCTTGAGCGTTGCGAACATATCCAGCGCTTTGCGCGCATCCAGAAGCGCCACATCCTGTGGGGTCGACACGACGATCGCCCCCGTGACAGCGCTGCGCTGGCACAAGGTCATCTGCACATCGCCCGTACCGGGCGGCAGATCCACAATCAGCACATCCAGGTCGCCCCAGGCCACCTGCCCGAGCATCTGCTGCAACGCCCCCATGAGCATTGGGCCCCGCCAAACCACGGCCTTGGCCGGATCCAGCATCAGGCCAATGGACATCATTGTCACGCCATGGGCCGTCAGCGGCATGATCGTTTTGCCGTCCGGCGAAGCGGGGCGCTTGGAAACGCCCATCATACGCGGCTGGCTTGGTCCATAAATATCCGCATCCAGAAGACCGACGCGCCGCCCCTGTCGGGCCAGCGCCACGGCGAGGTTCGACGACACAGTGGACTTCCCAACCCCGCCCTTGCCGGAGCCGATGGCGAGAATGCGGTCTATGCCCGCAATCTTGGCCGGCCCCTTGCCTTGATCCGGGGTCGGGTGCCGTCCGATCTTGAGGCTGGGCGGCTCACCCTTGGGCGCGGCGGGGGCTTTGGCGGCCGGACCATGGGCCGTGAGCACAGCCTGCACGCCAGTCACACCGGGCAAACCACGTACAGCAGCCTCTGCCGCCTCGCGCAATCCGGAGAACTGGCGCGCCTCTTCTGCGTCGGCCGCTTCGATGACAAAGCGAACCTGTCCGTTGTCAGTAGCCACAGCTCGCACAAGATCGCGGGATCCAAGGGTCCCACCCCCGGGGACCGCAACTTTCGCGAGTGCAGCAAGAATGTCTTCGCGCGTCATGGATCCCCCTTTAATGGCCTGACCTCTACGTGGGCGTCACATACCGCATGACAAGTCCTCATGCCGCGACGCCCCCGCGATTTCAACGATTTGACTGACCTCAAAGCGCTTGCATTTCGAAAAGGGGCCCTTTGCAGTTTGCGCAATGCAGGAAATGCATAACTGTTTTGACGAGACGGGTCTTGTTGCAGCGCAGCATTCGCCTATATTCAATCTCAACAGCGGGCGACGCAGCACTGCAGGCGCCCAGCGAGACACGGTTTACACGGAACCGAACTCGCGCACCAGATCAGAAGGCCCCTCCTCCTCCCTGGGCTTTCTGTAATATGCGGCGGCGCTTTCCTCCTCCCTAGCGTCGCCGCTTTTTTTTGCCCAAACCGCTGTGAGACAGCCTGGACAGAGCTGGATCAGGCCCGTTCGTCTTTGGAACTCTCCATCACCACATAGGATGTCAGGCTCGACACCTGTGGCAGCGTGCCCAGCACATCCGTGTGAAAGGTCTTGAACGCGGCAAGATCGGCTACCTCAACCCGCAAGAGGTATTCCACCGTCCCGGTGACGTTGTGGCACTCGCGGACTTCCGGTGCGTTGGCAACGGCGCGCTCAAATCCGAGTTGGTCCGACTTGGTATGCTCCGACAGGCCCACGGCCATATATACAGTGAAACCCTGACCGAGCGCCGCGCGATTCAAAACCGCACGATAGCCCTGAATAATACCCGAGCGTTCAAGCTCCTGCACCCGGCGCAGACAGGCCGAAGGCGAGAGGCCAATGCGCTCGGCCAGATCAAGATTGCTGAGCCGGCCATCGCAGCTCAGCTCATGCAATATCTTTTCGTTAATTTGATCTATTTTCACCATATATTGCAAATTATGCGAGAAATGCCGATTATTAGCAATCTCATTCGGCAGCAGTTGCGGCAGAGTTGCGCCATGACACTTGACCTTCTCCTCGCCCTCATGGCCTTCGCCTTCGTCTCGTCCATTACGCCCGGCCCCAACAACCTGATGGTTCTGGCCTCTGGGGCGAATTTTGGGATTCGTCGGACAGTGCCCCATCTCCTGGGAATCAGCCTCGGACATGCGTTCATGGTACTGCTGCTCGGGCTTGGCCTCGGGCAGGTCTTTGTCACATGGCCCGTTTTCCATGACGTCCTGAAAGTCGCGAGCGTCGCGTATATGGCGTGGCTGGCCTGGAAAATTGCCAATGCCGCAGCGCCAAAGGGCGCAGAAACCGAGGGACGGCCCTTCACCTTTCTGCAGGCCGCAGCGTTTCAGTGGGTCAATCCCAAAGCCTGGGTGATGGGCGTGACCGCGGTGACCGTCTACACCGCACCAGGGGCCGGAGCCCTGGGCGCGCTGCTCGTCGCCGTGGCCTTTTGCGCGACGAACTTCCCATCGGTCTCGATCTGGGCCTGGATGGGCACACAAGTGGCGCGCTGGCTATCGAGCCCGGGCCGGTTACGCGCCTTCAACTGGACCATGGCGGTGTTGCTGATGGCCTCGCTGATCCCAATTTTGTGGGGCTAGCGCGCAGGCCCCCGCACCGGAACAAGGCCATCAACCTCTTGCACCCGCGCCTGCAGGAATTCGATAAAATGCGAGATCCGGGCCGGAACAACGACGGATGCCTGCCGGACGGCATAGAGCGGCAGCCCAGCAACCTGATACTCGGGCAGAAGTTCGACCACAGCTCCGGTTGCAAGCTGGCGCGCAAAAGCCCAACGCGGCCCGGTATGCACCCCCTGCCCCGCCTGAACCGCCGTCACCACGGAGCGCACCGCGTTTATGGCCACCCCGCGGCGGCGTGGAACGCGCACAACAGAGCCATCCGGAGCGGTCAATTCCAAAGGTTGTGCGCGATTGGCCGGGGAGAAGAAGACAAAGTCATGCTCCCCCAGATCCTCTGGCTTGCGGGGCATGCCACGCCGCGCCACGTAGTCGGGACTGGCCACGGTCACCCGAGGCACATCCGCCAGCTTGCGCGCCATAAGGTTCGAATCCGGCAGACGCCCGGCGCGCACCGCCACATCGATGTTGTTCTGGTTGAGATCCACAAAGCCACTGGCGAGGACGAGGTCAAACTCGACATCCGGATGAACGTCACGGAAGGCAACCAACCAGGGCGCAAGGAACTCCTGTCCGAAATCGATCGCCGCCGTGACCCGCAGCAGGCCTGAAGGATGCAACGTCTCGCCGCCAATCTCAGCTTCTAGCGCGTCGAGTTGATCCAGGATCCCCTTGAGCCGGTCGAAATAGAGCTGTCCTTGGGCCGTCGCCCGCGTGGCAGAACCTGACCGATCCACCAGCTTCGCCCCGAGCCGTGTCTCCAACTGGGTGATCCGACGCGAAATCCCGGTAGGGTCCTGGCCGAGGGCGCGCGCGGCTGCGCGGATGGAGCCAAGCTCCACCGTCTTGAGGAATGCCATTTCGCTCGCCTTACGCATGACATGTAGATTCTAGATCTACACTGAGATGTCAATCCCGCGCCTCCTGCCGGGGAAAAGCACTCGCTATCTCTGCCTCATCGCAACCGGGCCCAGCCCGAACAGGAGAGACTGACATGACCCAAGGACCTGAGTTTTCCCGCCGCGCAGCCCTGACCGGCTTAGGCGCTGCCGCGATGGCCGCCGCCGCCACATCTGCCAGCGCGCAAACCGCCCCCTCACGTCCACTCGCGGGCAAGACCGCCATCGTTTCAGGCGCACGCAACAATATCGGGCGCGGCTTTGCCGTGAAGCTGGGCGAGATGGGGGCGAATGTGGTGGTGCATTACCACCGCGCCGAGACCCGCAATCAGGCCGAAGAAACCGCCCGCATGGTCGAAGCGGCCGGCACCCGCGCGGTCCTCACCATGGGCGATCTGGGACAGGCCGCGAATGTCCGCGCCATGTATGACGCAGCCGAGCAGAGCTTCGGAGGCGTGGATCTGGTGGTGAACAACGCGGGCGCCATTCTGAAGAAGCCCATGGCCGAGTTCACCGATGCCGAGTTTGAGCGGTTAGACGCGATCAACAACCGGGGCCTCTTCTACAGCTTGCGAGAAGCCTCTCTGCGGATGCGGGATGGCGGGCGGATCATCAACACGGGCACGTCGCTGCTGGCAGGTGCCGCGCCGGGCTACACGATCTATTCCGGGACCAAGGCGCCGGTTGAGGAATACACGCGCATGCTCGCCAAGGAGCTGGGGCCGCGCCGGATCACAGTGAATTCCATCGCCCCCGGTCCGATCGACACGCCCTTCTTCCACGGAGAAGAGACCGAACAATCCGCCGCCTATGCTGCGCGCCTTTCAACCGAGCAGCGCCTTGGCATGGTAGACGATCTGGTCCCCCTGCTCGGTTTTCTCGCAAGCCCCGAGAGCCAGTGGGTCAATGGCCAGACGCTCTGGATCAATGGCGGCTACCTGACCCGCTGATCCAGACCCGGCCCCGCCCCGCGACGCACATCCGGGCGGGGCCGGTGACAATTCTCTCAACCAGATCGGAGACTTCCATGCAGTCCAGCGCACGCCTCATCCTGATCCGCAGTGTGGTGACCTTCACAGGTCTCGCCTTGGCGCAAACACTGGCAGCCAGCCTCGTCTTCGCGCTCTAGCGCCGCGCCTGGACCCAGCGTCCTAGAACGGCACATCCCCGGCTTGATCCGCGGCCACCACGAACTTCGCCACCAGCTTCTTGACCCCGGCTTTCTCAAACGCGACCTCGAGCTTGTCACCCTCGATCCCCGTCACGGCGCCATAGCCAAACTTCTGGTGGAAGACCCGGTCGCCCAGCGCATGGCTCGAGATCGCTGTCGCGTCGATCACCATGTTCCGGCTCTCGCGCGGCTGACTGGTGCCGCGGCTCGCACTGCGCGCCTGCATCCGGCGCCAGCCCGGAGAGTTATAGACATTCGCCTCGGCGGCCTTCTCTTCGAGATTCGAGCCATAGCTCACCCCGTCTGGCAACCCGCCGCCAGGGGCCGCCGCCCCGTAGCCGCCGCCATAGAGACCCGGGGGTGTCAGAACCTCCACATGGGCCTCGGGCAACTCATCGATGAAGCGCGAGGGCAGCGCCGATTGCCACTGCCCAAAGATCCGGCGATTGCCCACAAAAGAGATCGTGCAAACCTCCTCGGCCCGGGTGATGCCCACATAGGCCAGCCGGCGTTCCTCCTCGAGACCTTTGAGGCCCGACTCGTCCATGGAGCGCTGGGACGGGAACAGCCCATCCTCCCACCCGGGCAGGAATACCCCCGGAAACTCCAGCCCCTTGGCCGCATGCAGGGTCATGATCGAGACCTGCGGCCCCGCCGCCCCTGTGTCATTGTCCATCACGAGGCTCACATGCTCTAGGAACCCCTGCAAGTTCTCGAACCCTTCGAGCGCCTTGACCAGTTCCTTGAGGTTTTCGAGCCGCCCGGGTGCCTCCGGCGTCTTGTCGTTCTGCCAATGGGCGGTATAGCCGCTCTCATCCAGAATGACCTGCGCAAGCTCCACATGGGAGGTCCGCTCCTCCCGTGTCTTGGCAGTCCAGCGATCAAGCCCATCGATCAGCAGACGCAGTTCCTTGCCCCCTTTGCCGGACAGACCATTGGCCGCCAGCAGAATCCGCGCCCCCTCCTTGAGAGAAACGCCATTGGCGCGCGCGCTCATCTGGATCTTCTGCTGGGCCTTGTCGCCGAGACCCCGTTTCGGGGTATTCACGATCCGCTCGAAGGCCAGATCATCCTCGGGCGAAGTCACCACGCGGAAATAGGCCATGGCATCACGGATCTCCATCCGCTCGTAAAAGCGCGGGCCGCCGATGACCTTGTAGGGCAGACCTATGGTCAGGAACCGGTCCTCGAAGGCGCGCATCTGGTGCGACGCGCGCACGAGGATGGCCATCTCATCAAGCTCGAAGGGCCGCATGCCGCGTGTCCCCCCTTGCATCGATTCGATCTCTTCGCCGATCCAGCGGGCCTCTTCATCACCGTCCCAATGGCCGATCAAGCGCACTTTCTCACCTTCTTTGGCCTCGGTCCAAAGGGTTTTACCGAGCCGTCCCTTATTGCCGTCGATGACACCGGAGGCGGCGGCGAGGATATGCGGGGTGGAGCGGTAATTCTGCTCCAGCCGGATCACAAGCGCGCCGGGGAAGTCCTTTTCAAACCGCAGAATGTTGCCCACCTCGGCCCCGCGCCAGCCATAGATCGACTGGTCGTCATCGCCCACGCAGCAGATATTCTTGTGCCCACCGGCCAGAAGCCGCAGCCAGAGGTACTGAGCGACGTTCGTATCCTGATACTCGTCCACAAGAATATAGCGGAACCAGCGTTGATACTGGGCCAGCACATCCTCGTGCTTCTGGAAGATCCCGACCACATGGAGCAGGAGATCCCCGAAATCCGTGGCGTTCAGGGTTTTCAGACGCTCCTGATAGGCCGCATAGAGCTCGACCCCGCGGGAGTTGAAGGCCGACGCCTCCGCCGCGGGAACCGCATCCGGCGCCCAAGCGCGGTTCTTCCAGCCGTCGATGATATGGGCGAGCTGGCGGGCGGGCCAGCGCTTCTCATCTATATTCTCGGCGAGGATAAGCTGCTTGAGCAGTCGGATCTGATCATCCGTGTCGAGGATGGTAAAATTCGACTTCAGCCCGACAAGTTCCGCATGACGCCGCAAAAGCTTCACGCAAATCGCGTGGAAGGTCCCGAGCCAGGGCATCCCCTCCACCGCTTGGCCCATGAGGTTGGCAACCCGATCCTTCATCTCGCGCGCGGCCTTGTTGGTGAAGGTCACCGCCAGGATCTCGTTCGGGCGCGCCACACCCGTGGTCAGCAGATGCGCAATCCGGCAGGTCAGCGCCTTGGTCTTGCCCGTCCCGGCCCCGGCGAGCATCAAGACCGGCCCATCCAGCGCTTCGACCGCTTGGCGCTGCGCGGGGTTCAACGTGTCGAGATAGGGCGTCGGGCGCGCCCCCATGGCCCGGGCCGAGAGCGAGAGGCTCGCCCCCGCCTCGAAGGCGTCATTATCATCGAAGCTGTTCATGGGGCGAAACATAGCGCGAAGCTGCACGGGGGGAAAGCTATGTTCCACATCTGTTCGCGACTCCTCTATTGCGCAATCAGATGAAATGCTTAGCAAGGGTCCATGGATCTGGACACGACCCATCCGGCGATTTCTGACCTGCGACGGGCCGCGCGCCGACGCATTCCCGGCTTCGTCTTCGAGTATCTCGACAGTGCCACTGGTGATCGAGAGGTTGGGGTGCACACAACCCGCGCGGCGCTGGATGGGATCCATCTGCTGCCCAGTATCCTCCATGGGGAGACGGACCCGATTCTGGAGACCAGCTTGCTTGGGCGAACCTATGCCCGCCCCTTCGGGATCGCGCCGGTGGGGATGTCAGGGCTGATCTGGCCCAATGCAGAGCGCCTGCTGGCCGCGGAGGCCGCGACGGCGCAGATCCCCTATGGCCTCTCGACTGTGGCGACCCAGGTGCCCGAGCGCGTGGGGCCTATGGCGGGCAAGATGGGCTGGTTTCAGCTCTATCCGCCGGCGGATCCGGCGATCCGGGACGATATACTTGCGCGGGCCAAAGCCTCGGGTTTTGAGACGCTGGTCCTGACCGTGGATGTCCCCGCCGATAGCCGTCGCGAACGGCAGCGGCGCGCGAACCTGACCATCCCGCCCAAGATCAGCGCGCGGATGGTGGTGCAGATGGCCCTGCACCCGCGATGGGCGCTTGGCATGGCGCAGCATGGGCGCCCGTCGCTGAAACTGGCCGAGAGCTATGTCGAGAAATCCGGGGCCGCGAGCTACATGGCCCATGCGGGCAAGGCGATCCGGGGCGCACCGGATTGGGCCTATCTCGACGCCTTGCGCGCTGGATGGGACGGGGATTTCATCGTCAAGGGCGTGCTGCGCCCCGAGGATGCGACCCGCCTGAAAGACGCCGGTGTCGATGCAATCTGGGTCTCCGATCACTCTGCCCGCCAGTTCGAAGGCGGACCAAGCGCCATCACCCAGCTGCCCCAGATCCGGAGCGCTGTCGGCCCAGACTACCCGCTGATCTACGATAGCGGCATCGAGGGCGGGCTCGACATCCTGCGCGCGGTTGGGATGGGCGCGGATTTCGTTATGCTGGGCCGCGCCTGGCACTTCGCGCTGGCTGGTCTTGGGCCGCGCGGGGTGCGCCACCTGATCCATCTGCTGACCGAAGACCTGACCACCAACATGCAAATGTGCGGCCTTGCCACGCTTGCCGATTTCCGCGACGAATTGGCCCCGACACGCTAGGGGCTTCCGGTTTGGAACGGTTTGCCGTACATGGACAATAAAGTTTACCAATGAGGACCCGATGACTGACTTCAAAAAGATCCTGATTGCCAATCGCGGCGAAATTGCCATCCGGGTGATGCGAGCCGCCAACGAGCTCGGCAAGAAGACGGTTGCAGTCTACGCGGAGGAAGACAAGCTTAGCCTGCACCGCTTCAAGGCGGATGAGGCCTATAAGATCGGCGAGGGGATGGGCCCTGTGGCCGCCTATCTGAGCATCGACGAGATCATCCGTGTCGCCAAGCTCTGCGGCGCGGATGCGATCCACCCGGGCTATGGTCTGCTGTCGGAGAACCCGGATTTCGTGGATGCCTGTGCTGCCAACGGCATCACCTTCATTGGGCCCAAGGCGGAAACCATGCGCGCTTTGGGCGACAAGGCCTCGGCGCGGAAGGTGGCCATTGCCGCCGGTGTGCCGGTGATCCCCGCGACCGAGGTGCTCGGCGACGATATGGAGGCAATCAAGGTTGAGGCAGAGACCATCGGCTATCCCTTGATGCTGAAAGCCTCCTGGGGCGGGGGCGGTCGCGGCATGCGCCCGATCTTCGGCGCAGATGAGGTCGCCGAGAAGGTCCGCGAGGGCCGCCGCGAGGCCGAGGCCGCCTTTGGCAATGGCGAGGGCTATCTGGAGAAGATGATCACCCGCGCCCGCCATGTGGAGGTTCAAATCCTCGGCGACACGATGGGCAACATCTATCACCTGTGGGAACGGGACTGTTCGGTCCAGCGCCGCAACCAGAAGGTCGTGGAGCGCGCGCCTGCGCCCTATCTCTCCTCCGCCCAGCGCGAGCAGATCTGTGAGCTCGGTCGCAAGATCTGCGCCCATGTGAACTATGAATGCGCAGGCACGGTCGAATTCCTGATGGATATGGACACCGGCGCGTTTTACTTCATCGAAGTGAACCCCCGCGTTCAGGTGGAGCATACGGTCACCGAAGAGATCACCGGGATCGACATCGTGCGCGCCCAGATCCTGATCGCCGAGGGGAAGTCCCTGATCGAAGCCACGGGCGTCGCCAGCCAGTACGATGTGCCGCTCAGCGGTCATGCGATCCAGTGCCGGGTCACCACCGAGGATCCGCAGAACAACTTCATCCCCGATTATGGCCGCATCACCGCCTATCGCGGGGCGACCGGTATGGGCATCCGTCTCGACGGCGGCACGGCCTATTCCGGCGCGGTCATCACCCGTTACTATGACAGCCTTCTGGAAAAGGTCACCGCCTGGGCCCCCACGCCCGAGGCTGCGATTGCCCGTATGGACCGCGCCTTGCGCGAGTTCCGGATCCGCGGAGTCAGCACGAACATCGCCTTTGTCGAGAACCTGCTGAAGCACCCGACCTTTCTGAACAACCAATACACCACGAAATTCATCGACGAGACCGCTGAGCTGTTCGAGTTCCCCAAGCGACGCGACCGCGCGACGCGGATCCTGCGCTACATCGCGGATATCTCGGTCAACGGTCATCCCGAAACCGAGGGTCGCACCCTGCCCCCGGCCACACCACGTGCGCTCAAGGCGCCCGCGCCCAAGGCCGCACCTGCGCCGGGCACACGCACGCTGCTCGAGGAGAAGGGCCCGCAGGCCGTCGCCGATTGGATGTCAGCACAGAAGCAACTGCTGATCACTGACACCACCATGCGTGACGGGCACCAATCCCTGCTGGCCACGCGGATGCGGTCCATCGACATGATCCGGGTCGCGCCAAGCTATGCCGCGAACCTGCCGCAACTCTTCTCGGTGGAATGCTGGGGCGGGGCGACTTTCGACGTCGCCTACCGCTTCTTGCAGGAATGCCCCTGGCAGCGCCTGCGCGACATCCGCGCTGGTCTGCCCAATGTGATGACCCAGATGCTGCTGCGCGGCTCGAACGGGGTCGGCTACACCAACTACCCAGACAATGTGGTGCAGGAATTCACCCGTCAGGCCGCCGCCTCGGGTGTCGACGTGTTCCGCGTTTTCGACAGCCTGAACTGGGTCGAGAACATGCGTGTCGCCATGGATGCGGTGCTTGAGAGCGGCAAAGTCTGCGAAGGCACGGTCTGTTACACGGGCGACATCCTGAACCCAGAAAGGTCCAAGTATGACCTGAAATACTACGTGGATATGGGGCTGGAGCTGAAGGCAGCGGGCGCCCATGTCCTCGGCCTCAAGGACATGGCCGGTCTGCTGAAACCAGCCTCCGCCCGAGTTCTGATCAAGGCCCTGAAGGAAGAGGTCGGCCTGCCGATCCACTTCCACACCCATGACACGGCCGGGATCGCCTGCGCCACCATCGTGGCGGCAGCCGAATCCGGTGTGGACGCGGTGGATTGTGCCATGGACGCGCTCTCGGGCAACACCAGCCAGGCGACGCTTGGCACGGTCGTGGAATCCCTGCGCCACACGGATCGCGACACCGGGCTGGACATCAAGGCCGTGCGCGAGATCTCGGATTACTGGGAAGCCGTGCGCGAGGAGTACGCAGCCTTCGAGACCGGCCAACAGGCGCCGTCGTCGGAGGTGTATCTCCACGAGATGCCCGGCGGTCAGTTCACCAACCTCAAGGCGCAGGCCCGGTCCCTCGGGCTGGAAGAGCGCTGGCACGAGGTCGCGCAAACCTATGCGGATGTGAACCAGATGTTCGGCGATATCGTGAAGGTGACCCCTTCGTCCAAGGTTGTGGGCGATATGGCGCTCCTGATGGTGAGTCAGGGTCTGACCCGCGCGGATGTGGAGGATCCCGACCGCGATGTGGCTTTCCCGGATTCCGTCGTGGACATGATGCGCGGCAATCTCGGCCAGCCCTCGGGTGGCTTCCCGAAGAAGATCATGTCCAAGATCCTCAAGGGCGAAAAACCGAGCACCGCGCGGCCCGGCAAGCACCTGCCGCCCGTGGATCTGGAGGCGACGCGCAAGGATCTGGAGGCCCAGACCGGCGCAACGGCAGATGACGAGGACCTCAACGGGTACCTGATGTATCCCAAGGTCTATACCGACTACATGGCCCGCCACAGCGAGTATGGCCCGGTTCGAACCTTGCCGACACGGACCTTCTTCTATGGCATGCAGCCCGGGGATGAGATCGAGGCCGAGATCGACCCGGGTAAAACCCTCGAGATCCGGATGCAGACCGCCTCCGAGACCAATGAGGATGGCGAGGTAAAAGTCTTTTTCGAGCTCAACGGTCAGCCCCGCGTGGTGCGGGTGCCGAACCGCAAGGCGGCGGCCACGGTCGCGAAGATGCCCAAGGCTGAGCTCGGCAACCCGAACCATATCGGCGCGCCCATGCCCGGTGTCGTGGCCTCGGTCGCGGTGCAACCGGGGTCCAAGGTCAAGGAGGGTGATCTGCTGCTGACCATCGAGGCGATGAAGATGGAGACGGGCATCCACGCAGAGCGCGATGCGGTCGTAGCGGCGGTGCATGTCACTCCGGCCTCGCAGATCGACGCCAAGGACCTGCTGGTCGAACTGAGCTGATGCCGCGCAGGCTCGCCGCCCTCAGCCTGGTCGTAGACGACTACGACCGGGCGATTGCCTTCTTCACGCAAACGCTGGGCTTCGAGCTACGCGAGGATACGCGCCTGTCGGAGACCAAGCGCTGGGTGCGGGTGGCGCCCCACGGGGCGGAGACCGAGTTTCTGCTGGCGCGCGCCGCCACACCGAGCCAGGTGGCCGTGATCGGCCAGCAGGGCGGCGGGCGCGTCTGGCTCTTTCTCGAAACCGAAGACTTCGCCGCGGATTTCGCGCGGCTGAGCACAGCGGGCGTCCCGTTTGAGAGCCCGCCACGCGACGAGCCCTATGGCAGGGTCGCGGTCTTTGCCGACCCCTGGGGCAACCGCTGGGACCTCATCCAATACGCGGATCCAGTGGGGCGCAGCGGAACGCAGGCTTAAGAGACACGCGCCGCCCCCTAAGCCAGAGACAAACGTCCCCGTTGGTCGGCAGCATCCTCCCTTGGCGCAGGCTGAACACCCGCGACGAGTTGCGCGCAAATCAACCTGGCCGTAAGCTCCCACAACCATGGGAGGTATTGAAATATCGACAGAATTACTCGGAGTTGTGGCGTTCGGCGCGGTTCTGGCCAGCGGCGCACTTGCCCAGAGCCCGCCGCAAATGGCCATGACCACGGATATCCCGGATGGGATCACAACGCCGGACAATATCGACACGCAGCTCGGCGCACTTAGTTTTTTCGACGGCGTGCCGGATGCAGAAACCGCAGACAAGATTTATGCCCTGCTCGACTTTACCCATGCCTATCAAGCCTATCTGGACGGGGTGAAGATCGCCTCCATGGATGCCATGCGGCGCGGCATCGAAGCCTTTGGCCCGGCCAACACGACCGTTCTGCAATTTGCGGATCTGATGGATTCCAAGGCCCTGTTCCTGACGCCGAACACCACCAGCGTCTATCAGACCGCGTGGCTGCAGCTCGGCGACGAACCCATGGTGATCGAGACGCCGCCCAATGTGCTCGGGTTTCTCAACAATGCCTGGTTCAAATATGTGACCGATTTCGGGAATCTCGGCCCGGACGAAGGGCAAGGCGGGAAGTTCCTCATCGTACCGCCGGGACATGAGGGCGAGGTGCCCACCGAAGGCTATACCGCTGTCGTGCCCACGGACACCTATGGTCATTGGGTGCTCTGGCGTGGCTATCTGAAAGACGGCTCCACCGCCGAGGCCGTTCAGGCCACGCAGGACAAATTCCGGATGTATCCTCTGTCGGCCGCGGACGCCCCGCCCGAGATGACCTTCGTCAATGTCTCCGGCAAGGAGTTCAACACCATCCACGTGATGGACGAGCGGATGTTCGAAGAGATCAACACAGTGGTGCAGTCCGAACCGCTGAGCGGTGAGGAGCCGGAGCTTCTCGGTCATCTTGCCGCCATCGGCATCATCAAAGGGCAGGATTTCGCCCCGGACGAGCGCATGCAGGGCATCCTCAAACGCGCCGCAGCGGCAGGGGCCGTGACCGTGAAGACGCTGGTCTCCAAGCCCCGTGACCCGCGCGTCTATTGGTATCCGGGCGAGAGCTACTGGCAAACCGCCTTTCCGGGCGGGGCCTATACCTGGGTTCTGGATGGCGCGACCTTGCAGGACTTCCGCAGTGCCTTTCACTTCTATGCCACGGGTGTGACGCCGGCCATGGCGCTCAAGGTGGTCGGCAAGGGTTCGCAATATGCCTTCACCTACCGGGATGCTGAGGGCAACGCGCTGGATGGCAGCAAAACCTACAAGCTGACCGTGCCCGCGGACCCGCCTGCGCAGGATTTCTGGTCCTTCACGCTCTATGACAATCAGACCCGTTCCATGCTGCAAACGGACAAGCAGTTTCCGGCCCTTGGCAGCAATGATACCGGGCTGGTCCAAAATGAAGATGGCTCGACGGATATCTATTTTGGCCCCGAACCGCCCGAAGGCCATGAGAGCAATTGGCTGCAGACCGTGCCCGGCAAAGGGTGGAACACGATCATGCGGCTCTACGGCCCGCTGGAACCTTGGTTCGAACAGACATGGCGCCCTGGAGAGATCACGCTCCTGCCCTGACACTCCGAGGGTGGGACGGTTTTACCGCCGCCCCACCTGCCGCTCGCGCGGCTTTGACCACTGGTACGCGGACGGCGCCACCGATCCTTCCCCTGCGACGGGCGGGCGCAGCAAAAAATCGCAAATCGGTGCGTTTTTCACTTGCAGCCAAGGGGGCCGCTGGATACATCACGCTCACTCAACGGACGCGGGCGTAGCTCAGGGGTAGAGCATAACCTTGCCAAGGTTAGGGTCGTGAGTTCGAATCTCATCGCCCGCTCCAGTTGAAGTTCTCCGGACATGATAGACTAGGTTACCGCCCCCCGGCGGGTTGCTCGGGCGTTCAGCGCAGCCAGAGCTTATTGCGTTTGAGCGTGTTGCGGATGGTCTGCTCTTTCGGTGGCAGATCCGCCCGGTCAAAGAGCGCCCGCGCCTTCGCGCCCTTGCCCTGATAGATCATCCGCTTGGCAGCCTCTGAGCCCTTGAGCAGCTTCTTGATACGGTTCGGGGCCGTCACCCGTTCCAGCACCTCGACGACCTCATCGGCCTCGCGCGCATAGAGCAGCGGCAACAGCCGGTAGTGGCAGGTGATCTGCCCGTCAAGCAGACCGAACGGCACTGCGTCCCGTCCACCGCCCAGCCCGTGAATCACGAGCGGCAGCGCAATCTGGTCGAGCCACGGCTCCAGCGGCTGACAGATCAGCTCGGGCGGTGGGTCATTCCAGATACTCCGCGCGATCTCAAGAAACCTGCGGTGGAACTCCAGCGGGCAGCCGCCAAAGAACCAGCCCGCGTTGAAATAAAGATAGCGCTCCCAATACTCATCCGGATGGTGCAGATCGAGGGAGCTTTCGAAATCGAGCCCGAACCGGTCATAAAGCGCCTTCCAGGTCTGGGTATAGCCCGGCCCGTAGAGCTCGATCACTGGCCATGTCCCTGTCCGGCGCATGGACGCCCCGGGGCGACTGTCATCAAACGGCACCTCCGAGAGCGGGCCGAGAAACAGCGTATCCGTGTCAAAGAAGACAAAGGGCCGGTCGCGGTCGAGAACCTTGAGCGCTTCGATCTTGTTGCCATGGGGGTAGCGCGCCCCGAAAGCCTCGGAGGCAAAGGGCCGGATCTCCGCTCCGTATTCCGTCCCGAGGAAGCTGCGAATATCCGAGGGGGCGGTCGGATCGGTCTCGCCCCAGAGCGGCCCTGGCTGGGGTTCGGCAAAAATCAGGCGCCCGTCATAACTCGGGTTCGCCGCCCGGAAGGAGGCCGCGAAGATCAGCGCTTCATACGCCAGGCGCCCGCCCTGCAACACGGCGAGCACGTCGCGGCCCGGGGGCGCCTCTGCCCTCATGGACACCGCATCAGGCGCATCCGCGCACGAGGAATGAAAGGAAGTCGGTCATCTCTGGGCCTGCCCGGTTTTTTGCAGTATGCCGGGATCAAGCCGCGGGACAACCCGTTCCCGCCCAGAGAATTCGGAGTGACCCATGACGCGTCCCCTGCTGCTCTCCCTCGCCCTGATCGCCACGGCGCCCGCGCAGGCGGCGAATTTCACGACCGCCGAAGAGGTCAAGCCGATCCTGATGGCCACGCAATCGAGCTGGGTCGCCGTGCGCAAGTTCAACGGGCAGGACCTGCTCTATTTCACCCAGATCGAAAGCTGGCGCTGCGGTGTCCAGCAGATCGCCTTCAAGGTCAACGGCGACCCGGAACAGCTCTTCAAATTCATGGAGCCCTGCTATGAAGGCACGCCTGCGCCCAATGCCTTCAAACTTGACAGCCATCTGCCCTATGTAGCGTTCCCGCTGAACAGCCTGACGAGCGTCGAGGTGACCGTGACATTCGGGGATGGCTCGACCCAGACTGCCAGTTTCGAGCGGAGCCAGATCGAGTTGCAATAGCTGGTTCAGAGGTCGACCTCGATCACCCCATCCTTCTCGGCGGCGCGGGACTGGCACAGGATCACCGCGTCTTTCCGCTGGGCCTTGGACAGCACGTAATCCCGGTGCTCCACCTCGCCGGAGATCAGTCCGCATTTGCACACTCCGCAGATCCCGTCCGAGCATTTCACGTCGATCTTGATCCCGGCCTCGGTGAGAACATCCGTCGCGCTCTTGTCTGCGGGGATCTGGAACTCTCGCCCGGACCGCGTGAGGCGTAGGGTGAAGGGGTGGTTCTCATAGTTAGGCACCTCGGGCACGGAGAAGAACTCCAGATGCCGCGCCTCCTCCGGCACGCCCTGCCGTGCGGCGGCCTCCATCACGGAGGACATGTAGCGTTCCGGCCCGCAGGTATAGACATGCGCCCCCTCCGTGTGGCCGGCGAACAGCGCGTCGAGATCTGCGCGCGTGCCTTCATCCGAGATGTGCAGATGCAGCTTCTCGGCCCAGGGCATCGCCGCGAGATCCTCGAGAAAGCCAGCCGCGGCGCGCGTACTCACCGAGTAATGCAGTGCGAAGTCCCGGCCCAGCCTATGGAGCCGGTGCGCCATGGCGATCATCGGTGTCACCCCGATCCCGCCGCCCATAAGATAGGACATGGGCGCGTCCTCGGTCAGCGGGAAGTGGTTGATCGGGCGGGAGATGAAGACCCGCCGCCCCTCAGCAAAGATCCGGTGCATCAGCTTGGAGCCACCGCGCCCCCCCTCCTCGCGCAGCACGCCGATCTGATACTTGGACCGATCCGCCGGATCCCCGGACATGGAGTATTGGCGCAGAAACTCCGGCGCGACCACGATGTCCAGATGCGCGCCTGCGGTCCACTCCGGCAGATCACCGCCCGAAGGCAGGCGAAACTCGTACTTTGTAACCTCGGGCGTCATGGCTTCGGCCTTGGTGACCACGACCTGCAGGACCGGGCTTTCCCCGGCATCCGCGCCCCGGTGGATCACGCTGTCATCGCCCTTGGCGAGCCGGTCGCGATACTCCTCGGCGGTGATCATCGCCTGATAGGCCTCGATCCCGGCCTCGCGATCCATGGGGAAAGGGTATGGGTAGGGGTGCGGCGCGAGGGGCGCGGGGTAGACCGCCAGCGTCTGATCCTCATACCGCAGGTCAAGGTCCCGCTGCAGGTCGCGCGCATTGACCGGGTGGCGCGTGGGCCGGTATCCGCCATCCTCGAAAAGCTCCAGATCCCACCACCATTTCTTGACAGGGTTGAGCCCGCCATTGCCCACCGCATCATCGAGCTTTGCCAGCATCGGCGCGGCCTTGGGAATGTTCATCGCCGCCCAGCGGAAGGGTTTCTCGGAAAAGAGCCCCTCGAGGTTCCAGGGGCAGGTCTTCATGCAGCGTCCGCACATGGCCCCGCCAAGAGTCGTGATGCGGTAGCTCGCGCATTTCTGGCTGTCGGATTTCCAGATCTCATAGCCGTTGAACATAAGCTTCGGCCCCGCGGTGATCGCACCGGACGGGCATTCGCGCGCGCATTTGTTGCAAGTCTCGCAAAACCGCTGCAGCCCGAAATCGATCGGTTTGTCATGGGCCAGCGGCAGGTCTGTCGTCACCACCCCGGATTTCAGCCGCGGCCCGAGGAAGGGGTTCAGGATCACCTCCCCGATCCGGCTCACCTCGCCCAGCCCCGAAAGTAGCAGGAGCGGCGGCTGCAAGACCTCGCCATCGAGCACCGTATGAGCCTTGGCCGAATAGCCCAGATTGCGGATCTGCTTGGCAATCACGCCGCCCAGCAGAGAGAATCGCAGATAGGCCCGCATCGATTGCGCCACCGAAATCCAGTCATCGCCCGACGCGCCCTCCATGGTCTCGTAGCCCTGGTCGATGATCATGCTGATCGCCTGATCATGGGGCGGGTCAATCTCTTCGCCCCGCGCGTCATGGGAATACCAGGTCCAGTCCGGGCAGGCGCTGATCCCCACCGCGTCCACGCCCAGGAAATAGCTCGCCGCCTTGATCGCATCGGCATGGGCCTGCGGATCCGGGGCGGCGCGGTCGGCCTCTGATGCGCCGTCCTGCAAGAGGACAAAGGCCCCGAGCATCCGCCTCTGCGCCATCGAAGGAGCTGCCTTGCGCGCGTAGTAGCCCCCCTTGGCCCCCTCCTGCAGGGGTTTGCCCATATCGCCAAACTGGGCGCGGGCGAACATATCCGTGCGCTTCGGAACCCGCGCCACATTCGGCGCGTCGATATAGGTTGTCGGGCTCTCGACACGTTTCAGCGTCTCGAACGGGTGCGGGCCATCGCGGAAGTCGCGTGACTTGAACGGATCTCCGTTCAGGGCAGACTTGGCCGAAGCAGTGCCCAGCCACCACGCAGGCCCCTTGGTCCGCATCCAGGGCTGTGTGGGGGCGAGCGGCGCGTCCGGGGCGAGCTCCATCGTCGTGGTCAGCACCGCTACCCCGAACCGCGTTCCAAGGTAAGGGTTGGTGAGCACACCATTCTCGACCATCGCGAGCCCTGCGGCCACAGTCAGCTTGTTAAGAGACACATCCGTCGAAGTGGCCGTATGCGCCTTGGCATCCCAGCCCAGCAGACGGATATAGTTGGCCAGAACCACGGCCGTCTCTGACGCGCGCAGGCAGGCACGATGGACCTGCGCATCGGTGATCCATGCTGCCCCCGGCTCGCCCGGACGCGGATCCCGAGGCATTGCATAGACAAACACCATGGCATGGGTGTGATCCACGATGGTGGAGGGCGGCGCCTCCATGCTCTCCTTGAGATCGGCCATGATCATGTCGATACCGGAGGCCAGCGTCTTGGTCTGGCGCGTGCGCAACTCATGGGCCAAGCGGTCGATATCCGGGTTCCGACGTGGTTGTGCCAGCAGTGCCTCGAGGGGCAGCGCGCTGGCCGCAACCATGGAGGCGTCCGAGAAATAGCCGAAGGCCTTCAGATGGTTGACCCGCTCCACTGGATCGCGCGGGCACTCCGCCCGCGCCTTGTTCACCAGCCCGTCGCGGATGGCATCCATCATGGCCTGATACTCGCCCATCGCATTGACGATCGAGGCCGGAGCCTCCGGGCGCGCGAAGCTGAGCGGCTTGTCCTCAGGCACCTGGGCCAGGTCCGGCATCGCCCCCCGCGCCAAGCGCTCCAGTGGATAAGGCCCGAGATGCACGGGCCGCGTCGCGTCCGAGAAAAAGCGGATGGTCACCGGCGCCCCCGGAGAGCACCCTGCCTCGTCCTCGACATCACAGCCCCTCCCCGGCCTCGTTCTCAGATATCGATATGCTAAGCCGACCCGGCACCATCGCAAGGGATATTCCTTTCGCCGCGCGGCATCAGGCATCACTTTCCCGGTCGACCGAGAATTTCGTGCTGTGCGCAGCGTCCATGACAAAGGAGGAAAAGTGGTGGGCGACCCTGGAATCGAACCAGGCGTGCGTCTCCGCGAGGGAGTTACAGTCCCCTGCCACACCTTGCGGCCTGTCGCCCAACGGATGCGTGATTACGCGGGCCGGGCTGGGGCGTCAACACCAAAACTCGAGGCTGGTGATGGGAATTTGGCTGCGCCGCTCGCCCCTTCCCTGCCCCCTACCCGACGCGGCGTTGACCGGGCGGTGCCCCTCGGTTATCCCCGCGCCTTGATCCGCGCGAAAGGACAGGTCATGGCCGGGAAGAAGCCCACATGGGTGATCGACAAGGAACGCGCCAAACGGGCGGCGGCGGCACAAACTCTGTGGCTCTTCGGGCTGCATGCGGTGCGCGACGCCCTGCAAAACCCGGCCCGGACGCGGGTCAGGCTGGTTGTCACGCGCAATGCGGCCGACAAGCTGTCGGATGCCATCTCCGCATCAGGGATGGAGCCCGAGATCGCCGATCCGCGCAAGTTTCCCGTACCGCTCGATCCCGGCTCTGTGCATCAAGGCGCAGCGCTTGAGGTAAAACCCCTGAGCTGGGGCCCCGTGGCCGAGGTGTGTCTCGGAGGACCGACCGACAGGCCACCCCTTGTGGTGCTGCTCGACCGGGTGACCGATCCCCATAATGTCGGCGCGGTCCTTCGCTCGGCCGAAGTGTTCGGGGCGGCCGCCGTGATCGCCACGGCCCGTTCGGCAGCGCCGGAGACCGGGGCCCTGGCCAAGACCGCCTCTGGCGCGCTGGAACGGCAACCCTATCTGCGGGTTCGCAACCTCGCTGATACAATGGAAGAGCTGCGCGCCATGGGGTTCGCCCTGCTCGGACTCGATGGCGAGGCGGAGGTGACTCTGGACGACGCCCTCGCCGCCCGCCGCGACCGCCCGCTGGCGCTGGTCATGGGGGCGGAGGGACCGGGCCTGCGCGACAAGACCAAGGCGACCTGCGATCTGCTGGTGAAGGTCCCCTTCGCCCGCGCCTTCGGCTCGCTCAACGTCTCGAACGCCGCCGCCGTGGCACTCTATGCTTGTCGCACGCCAAAGGGATAGGCAAAGCCCGCAGGTGGAGATGACAAGCCCCCGCCCCGCGCCTATCTAGGGAGCAGAGAGGTTCCCCATGGCCGAGTACACCAAAGTCGCCACCTGTTCTTACTGCTCTGCGCGGACCATTCTGGTCCCCTCGGCCCGGGACGGACATGAACTGGCCTGCGGCTCCTGCGGGGCGCCCCTGCATGAGATGAAATGGCTCAAAACCCCAGCGGTACCGAGCAAGAAAACCAAGGGCAAAGGCAAGCGCCGCAAGGAAACCGGCTATATCCCCGGTGTGCATGGACCTGAAACAGGCCCCGGCACGCGCGGCAGCGCTCAGCGCACAGCCCAGGTCCAGCCTCGTCGCAAGAAGCGCAAAAAGCCCTTGTGGAAGAAGGCTTTGGGCGAAGCAGTCGACCTGATCGAAGACATCTTCGACTGACATCTGCCTCACAAGCGTGTCAGTTATCTTGCCGCATTTGATGCAAAACGCCACCTCCTGAGCAGATCAACGCTTGAGGAGACCCCCATGATTTCACGTCGCACCTTCCTGGTCGGCACCGGCGCTCTGGCCGCCACTGCGCCCTTCGCCACCCCCGCTCTTGCCGCAGAACCCGCCATCTACACCAAGAGCGGTCTGGCCATTCGTGGCTATGACCCCGTCGCCTACTTCGAGGACGGCAAGCCCGTGCGGGGCGATGCCGACTTCACCCACAGTTGGAACGGCGCGGAATGGCGTTTTGCCTCCGATGCGCACCGGGCTGCCTTTGCCGCCGATCCCGAGGCCTATGCCCCACAATATGGCGGCTACTGCGCCTGGGCCGTGGCCGAGGGCTACACCGCCTCGACCGATCCGGATGCCTGGAAAATCGTCGATGGCAAGCTCTATATGAACTACTCCAAGCGCGTGCAGCGCCGCTGGGAAAAGGACATCCCCGGCAACATCACCCGGGCCAACGGCAACTGGCCGAAGGTTCTGGGCTGAGCCCTTCGGCCGACCTTCTGGCAAGGAAGTCGGCCAATATCCGCGCGTCGCACCCGGGGATATGACAGGAGATCACAGAATCGTGATCTCCTCCTTTCAATCCAAATCAGACCCCCTACGTACTACCCATAGAAGCGGGGCTCGGAACTCCTGCGCTTCACTTCACTGTCCCTCGTTCCGTTACTACACGCCCGGCCGTCTCGGCACGGGCGTTTTTTTTGGCCTGCGCTCGCGCACTGCGTCAGCACAAGAGACCTTCCGAGCCGTCGCCCAGGGCGCTAGTCTGTTCCCATGACAGAAACTCCAAGTGACGACCTGCTGCGCGAGATCCTGACCCGAACAAAGGTCGTGGCCTGTGTGGGCGTGTCCATGAACCCGGTGCGCCCCTCCGACTACGTGGCCCGCTATCTCGGGCTGCGGGGCAAGCGCGTGATCCCGGTCAATCCGGTCCATGCGGGCAAGACCCTGCTGGGCGAGACCATCCGAGCGGACCTGTCGGAGATCAGGGACCCGGTGGACATGGTTGATATCTTTCGCCGCCCGGAACACGTGCCCGCCATTGTCGAAGAAGCCATGGCGCATCTGCCGACGCTGCGGACGGTCTGGATGCAGATTGGGGTTACCCATGCCGAGGCGGCCGCCAAGGCCGAGGCCGCGGGCCTGACCGTGATCCAGAACCGATGCCCCAAGATCGAGTATCAGCGCCTCTATGGCGAGCTGCGCATGGGTGGATTTGCCACCGGCGTGATCAGCTCCAAGCTCTGATCCGAACGGGCCTTCTTAAGTCTTCAAATATCCTCGCCGAAGGCCCGGCCCGGAACGGGCCGCTCAACGCGACGCTTTCTCCGCGATGCCCGAGACCCCCTGCCGCCGCGCCAGTTCCGCCAGCACATCTTCCAGCGCCACATCCCGGGCCGCCAGCATCACCAACAGGTGATAGAGCACATCCGCCGCCTCATAGGTCAGGTTCTCGCGGTCATCCTTGGCGGCGGCAATGATGGCCTCGATCGCTTCCTCGCCAAACTTTTCGGCGCATTTCTCCGGCCCCTTGGCCAGCAGCTTCGCAGTCCAGGAGCTTTCGGGATCCGACCCCTTGCGCGTTGCAATCACCGCTTCGAGTTCCTCCAGAACGCTCATGACAGACGCACGGGGATTCCCGCCTCCGCCATATGCTCTTTGGCCTCGCGGATCGTATATTCTCCGAAATGGAAGATTGACGCCGCGAGCACAGCGCTCGCGCCTCCTTCGGTCACGCCGTCCACCAGGTGCTGCAGCGTGCCGACACCGCCCGAGGCGATCACGGGCACCGAAACCGCATCGGAAATCGCCCGGGTCAGCGGCAGGTTGAACCCCTGTTTCGTCCCGTCCCGGTCCATGGAGGTGAGCAAGATCTCTCCCGCGCCCTTGGCCACGACTATCTTGGCGAACTCAACCGCGTCGATCCCCGTGGGCTTGCGCCCGCCATGGGTGAAGATCTCCCACTTGCCGGGGCTGACGGTCTTGGCGTCAATCGCGCAGACGATGCACTGGCTGCCGAACTTATCGGCGGCCCGCGCTATCACGTCCGGGTCTGCCACGGCCGCAGAATTGAACGACACCTTGTCCGCTCCTGCCAGCAGAAGGTTCCGGACGTCCTCGCTCGTGCGCACCCCGCCCCCAATGGTCAGCGGCATGAAGCACTGCTCTGCCGTGCGCGTCGCCAGATCATACATCGTGCCGCGGTTCTCATGGGTCGCATGGATGTCGAGGAAACACAGCTCATCCGCGCCCGCCGCGTCATAGGCCTTGGCGCTCTCGACCGGATCGCCCGCATCGACAAGATCCACAAAGTTCACGCCTTTGACGACCCGGCCATCGGCCACATCGAGACAGGGGATGACACGGGTTTTCAGCATGGGCAGGGTCCTCGGGTCGGCTCAGGGCCTCTTAGCGCGCCGGGGATGCTGGAACAAGCCTTGCACAGAGGAAGGTCGCCCCGCTTGCTTGCCCCTCGCGCTGGCCCCCGATCCGCGCTAAGCCCGGCCCATGACGACACCACCCTTTGATCTCTTTCTCGCCGCTCCTCCGGGGTTGGAGCCCGTTCTGGCCGCAGAGGCGGCCGAACACGGTTTTCCTGCCCCCCATGCAGTGCCCGGCGGGGTCGAGACCAAGGGCGATTGGCCTGATATCTGGCGCGCAAACCTGCATCTGCGCGGCGCGGCGCGCGTGCTGGTCCGCCTGGGCAGCTTTCGCGCCTTCCATCTGGCACAACTCGACAAACGCGCGCGCAAATTTCCCTGGGGGGATGTGCTGCGATCTGACATCCCGGTGCGCGTCGAGGCAACCTGCCGCCGCTCCAAGATCTATCACGACCGCGCCGCCGCCCAGCGCGTGATGCGCGCCATCACGGAAACCCTGGGTGCGCCCGAGGGCAAAGGCGACGACGCCGTCCGGATCCTCGTCCGGATCGAGGACGATCTGGTCCAGATCAGCCTCGACACCTCCGGCGCGCCGCTCCACCGGCGCGGGCACAAAGCCTTCGTCGGCAAAGCCCCCATGCGTGAGACGCTGGCCGCCCTCTTTCTCCGGCAGATGGGCTATAACGGTGGCGAACCTCTCGTGGATCCCATGTGTGGCTCGGGAACCATCGTGCTGGAAGCCGCCGAGATTGCCCTTGGGCTTTCCCCAGGACGCTATCGCGCCTTCGCTTTCGAACTGCTGGCCACCGCCGATGCGGATGCCATGGCAGAGTTGCGCAAGCACCACCCGGCGGACGCGCCCGGCGCTGATCCGCTGGTCTTCGGCTTCGACCGGGATGACGGGGCGATCCGAGGTGCGCGCGACAATGCCGAACGCGCGAACCTGACCGCGATAACACAATTCAAACGGCAAGCCATCTCAGAGCTGACACCCCCCGTGCCCGGCCCCGGCCTTGTGCTCGTCAACCCGCCCTACGGCGCGCGGATCGGCAATCGCAAACTTCTCTTTGGGCTTTACGGCAGCCTCGGCAAGGTGCTCCTCGACGGCTTTTCCGGTTGGCGCGTGGGCGTAATCACATCCGATGGCGGTCTGGCCAAGGCGACGTGCCTACCCTTCCTGCCCACACCCCCCGCGGTCTCGCTGGGCGGGCTGAAGGTCACGCTCTGGCGCACGAACCCCTTGCCCTGACCGCGTCTTCAGTGTTTCCGAAAAAACTCCGGGTGTGCGGGGGCTGGCCCCCGCGACCTGCGCCCTCTCAAAACCACGCTCAGGCTTTGAGGACCGCCAGCGCCTCGGCCAGATCAATGGCCCCGTCATAGAGCGCCCGCCCAGAAATCGCGCCATTCAGCGGCGCGCCCGTGGCCTTCAATCCGCGCAGGTCGTCGAGCGAAGACACCCCGCCGGACGCGATCACCGGGATTGTGGTGGCACGGGCCAAGGCGGCTGTCGCTTCCACATTTGGACCCTGCATCGCGCCATCCCGGTCGATATCAGTGTAAATGATCGCAGCCACGCCCGCGTCCTCGAAGGATTGCGCCAGATCCGTGACCATCAGCTCGGTCTCTTCCGCCCAACCGCGGGTCGCCACACGACCGTTGCGGGCATCGAGCCCGACGGCCACCTGCCCCGGAAATGCCTTTGCCGCGGCGCGCACGAGGTCCGGATCCTCAACCGCGACGGTCCCGAGGATCACCCGTGCGATCCCTTTTGTCAGCCACATCTCGATGGTCGCCATATCCCGGATCCCGCCACCGAGTTGCGTCGGCACGGAGGTTTCCGCAAGAATGGCCTCAACAGCAGCGCCATTCACCGGTGTACCCGCAAACGCGCCGTTCAGGTCCACCAGGTGCAACCACTCGCATCCCGCATCCTGAAACGACTTCGCCTGGGTCGCGGGACTATCGTTGAACACGGTCGCCTTGTCCATGTCGCCCTTATAAAGCCGCACGGCCTGACCATCCTTGAGATCGATTGCGGGGTAGAGGATCATCGCGCGGGCTCCGGCTGTCATGGTGTTTGCGGGTCTCTAGCGGGCGGCGCGCCTGAATGCAAAGACGCAACGGCACTTTGCAGGCTGGCGTTACGTCACACTTGCCGCGCGCGGAGCGGATTTGCGAGCGTCCGCACACCCAAGGAGGAGGACACCCACATGAAGACAATTCTTGCTATTCTGGCCGCCTGCGCCGCGCTCGCCAGCCCTGCCGCCGCGGATGCGGTAAAGGGCGTGTTCCAAACCGCTCCGAATGACGAGGGCAATGTGGGGCATGTGGAATTCTATGACTGCAGCGGCAAGATCTGTGGCAAGCTGCTGCGCTCCTTCACCATGAGCGGAACCCCCATCGCGTCAGACAACATCGGCAAGAACATCGTCTGGGATATGCAGAACCAAGGCGGTGGTGACTATGGCAAGGGTAAGATCTGGGATCCGGGTGCGGACAAGACCTATCGCTCCAAAATGTCGTTGGACGGAGACCTGCTCAAGGTTTCGGGCTGTATCGGGCCGATCTGCCGGGGCAACACCTGGCAGCGCGTGCGCTGAATTCCCGATCGCCGGCGCGGTCTGAGAACTGCCTCCGGCGGGGATATTTCGCGACTTAAGGGAACTGCACCGCGCCAAATCAGCGGCGAGGCTTGGCCCGTACCGTGGGGTCCGCCTGCGTCGGGTCTTCGGGCCAGGGATGCTTGGGGTAGCGCCCTCGCATGTCCTTGCGCAAATCCGCGTAGCCACCGCGCCAGAACCCGGGCAGATCAGAGGTCACGGCCACAGGCCTCTGTCCGGGCGAGAGCAACGTGATGCGCAAAGGCACGCGGCTCGGCCCCACGGTCGGATGGCGGGTCACACCGTAGAACTCCTGCACCCGGGCCGACACCTCGGGGGCATCGCCCCCGTAATCCACCGGAAGCTTGCGTCCCAAAGGCGTGGTGATGGCCGCCGGGGCCTGTGCCTCGACCGCCTGCAACTTGTCCCAACCGAGCCAGGAGCGCAGGGCCTCCAGCGGATCTAGCGCGCGGAGGTCCTCGGCATTACGGACCTGGCCAAGATAAGGAAACAACCACACCCCAGCCGCATCAAGCAGCGCCGCATCCGTCATCTCCGGCACATCCATGCCGCCGTCACGGCAGATCGCCACGCGGGCGCGGAGCCGCGCGAACGCTGACTTGCCACCGAGTGCCGCGAGACCAAGATCGCGCACACCGTCCAGCGCCGCCGCCGCGCGGGCCGCCTCCGGCACGTCGCGCCAGATCCGATCAGCGAGGACCAGCGCTCCGAACCGCTCCTGTTGGCGTGCCTCAACCCTGCGGTGACGCCGGGACCAATGACAATGGTCCTGCCAGTGGATCTGATCCTCGTAGAGCGCGCGCAGCTCCCCCTCGGCAAGCTCCAGCGCCTGGCGGATTCGCGCCTCTCGCGGATTGCCATTGAGATCCGTGGCCACGATCAAACGCGCCCCGGCGAGGCTCGCCGCTGGCTCCATCGTCGCGCCCTTGCCCCCGGACAGCAGGTAGCGGGGCTCATCCCCGGGACGGCGCAGGCCGATCCGATCAGGATAGGCGAGCGCAGCCTGAGCGCCGAGGCTCATTGGCGCGCCCTTGGGCAGATCCCGCGCGAGGCGCTTAGCCTCGTCCTGGACCCGCGCGCGCACGCCGGGATCCGGGCATGGCGCCTCACCGCGCAGGATCGCAATACGCCGGGCCAGATCGACACCTGCATTGCGGTCCAGATCGCGCTCCGCCAAGAGCGCCGCCAGAGCTGCGGCCTGCGCACCGGCCACACGCAGCATATGCGCGAGGCGCGGATGGGTCGGCAGCGCCGCCAAAGCCCGCCCGTGATCGGTGATCCGCATCTCGCCATCAAGGGCCCCGAGCAAATGGCACAGCGCTTGCGCCTCGGCCCAGGCCCCTTCGGGCGGCGGCGACAGCAGGGCAAGATCCGCAGGTCCCGTGCCCCAGATCGCCAGATCCAGCGCCAGAGCGCTGAGATCGGCAACGGCGATCTCCGGCGGTGCGAACGCCGCGAGCGCGCCCTCGGCCCCCTTGGTCCAGAGCTTGTAGCAAACTCCCGGTGCGACCCGGCCTGCCCGACCCGCTCGCTGGGTTGCTTCGGCCCGCGAAACAGGCTCAGTCACCAGCCGCGACATGCTCGAAGCCGGATCAAACCGCGCGCGCCGCGCCCGCCCGCCATCCACCACGATCCGGATATCCTCGATGGTGAGGGAGGTCTCTGCGATGGCCGTGGCCAGCACCACCTTGCGCTGCCCATCCAGGGCGGGCGCGATAGCCGCGCGCTGCTCGGCGAGCTTCATCGCGCCAAAGAGCGGGCGGAGCACCGTGCCCTGCGGCAGATCGGGTTCCAGCAGGCGCGCGACCTGTCGGATCTCTCCCTCACCGGGCAGAAAGACCAGCGCGCTGCCCGCAGCCTCGGCCAGGGCCTTGCGGGTGAGCTCGGCCACCGCATTTGCAAAGCGCGTGGTCTTAGGCAGGGGTCGGTCGAGATGGACAGAGGTCACCGGAAAACTGCGCCCCGCGCTGGTGACCACCGGCACATCGCCCATGAGCGCCGCCACGGGGGCAGCATCCAGGGTCGCCGACATCACCAGAAGGCACAGATCTTCCCGCAGGGCGGCGCGCACTTCGAGACAGAGGGCCAGACCGAGATCGGCATTCAGGGAGCGTTCATGGAATTCATCGAAGATCACCGTACCAATGCCCGGCAGTTCCGGATCCGCCTGTAACCAGCGGGTCAGGATACCCTCGGTAACAACCTCGATCCGTGTCTGCGCGCTGGTTTTCGATGCGCCGCGCATCCGGTAGCCCACGGTCTGGCCCACAGGCTCCCCCAGAGTTGCGGCCATCCGCTCCGCCGCCGCCCGGGCCGCAAGCCGGCGCGGCTCGAGCATGATGATCCGCCCTTCGAAGCCAGGTTGCAACAGCGCCAGCGGCACCCGTGTGGTCTTACCCGCGCCGGGCGGAGCCTGCAGCACCGCCGCTCCGCGCTGCGCCATGGCTGCGACCAGATCAGGCAGCGCCTCATCGATGGGAAGGGGATGGGCGGCGGACATAAAGGGCGCAGTCCTTGTCGGGCATAAGGCAGGGTTGCGCCGGACGGAACCACCGGGGCGCGCCGCGGTCAAGGGCCGGGGCGCGCATGCGCCTATGCCGGGCTCAGCGCCGTTGCAACACCGCGCGTCCAAAGGTTGTGTCGGTTGTTACGCGGGCGACCTCGTAGATCCCGTCACCCCGGGGCGCATAGGTCATCTCGAAGGTGAAGCGCGTTTTCTCGGCCAGCTTGCGCGGCGACCACCCGGCGATCCGGCGGTAAAGCCCCTGACAGGTGATCTCGCCATTGGACGCAGCGCGGCGTTTGGAAAGGACGACCTCGCTGCGCCGCTTGCCGTCAAAAACCTGCAATGTCAGATCGCAGACCCGTGCCTCGGGTTGATTGCGCAGGGCAGCATAGATCACCGTCATAGGATCCACCGTGCCGGCCTGGGTCGCGGGATCCACCGCATGGGGATCGGCGTCGCGCGGCGGATCATAGACCTTCACCTGCGGCCGCCCCCCGCGATAAAGCATCTCAGCCTCGGAGCGCTCGCCGCTGGCATTCCGCGTCTCGACAAAAGAGCTCGGGCGATAGGCATTGGGCCCGATCTGCTGCCCGCGCGCGGTCGCCTCGTAGGAAGCTTTGACCACCGCCCCCAAGAAACCCGTCGTGCGCACCTTGCCAGTCACGGCATAGCGGTTGCCATCGCTATTGGCCGCATATTGCACCACCGCCGCGCGCACACCGCTCAGCATAACATCAAAGACCCCCTGCTCGGTCGCGGTCGCCGGGGCCGCGGCCCCGATCAGCGCCAGCCCAAGCAGCGTCGATTGTACAGCTTTCCTCAAATCCACCGTCACTTTCGCCTCCTGTCGCGGCGGGCGCGCGCCGCTGTCGTCTGGACAAGACATAGGCCGACAAGGCAAGAAAACCGAGAAGCCGTCAATTGCCCTGACGGGAATGTCAGATCGACCCAGCGAAAGACCGCCACGTGCCCACCGACCAGACCTCGCCGCCGCCTACCGACAGGATCAATGCCCGCCTCCCGGATCTGGAGACGCTCGTCACCCGGATTTCCGCCGGAGAGCGGCGCGCGCTGGCCCGCGCCATCACGCTGATCGAGAGCACCCGCCCAGCGGATCGCGCCACAGCCACAGCTCTTCTGCAGAAGCTGGCGGGCGGCGGGCGTCAGGCCCTGCGCATCGGCCTGTCGGGGACGCCGGGGGTGGGCAAATCCACCTTTATCGAGGCGTTCGGCATGATGCTGACCGAGGCCGGGCTCAAGGTCGCGGTTCTGGCGGTCGATCCCAGTTCGGCCCGCACGGGCGGCTCGATCCTTGGCGACAAGACACGGATGGAGCGGCTGAGCCGGGCACCCGGGGCGTTCATCCGCCCCTCCCCCTCGCTGTCGCATCTGGGCGGTGTGTCGCGCCGCACGCGCGAGGCCGTAGCCCTGGTCGAGGCGGCAGGGTTTGACGTTGTGCTGATCGAGACAGTGGGTGTGGGGCAGTCCGAAACCATGGTGGCGGAGATGTCGGACCTGTTCATTCTGCTGCTGGCACCGGCGGGAGGCGATGAGCTGCAGGGGGTCAAGCGCGGGATCATGGAAACTGCCGATGTCATCCTGATCAACAAGGCCGATGGCGACCTGAAGGCCACGGCGACCCGGACGTGCGCGGATTATGCCGGTGCCCTGCGGCTGCTGCGAAAACGGCCCGAGGACCCGGAGGATTTTCCAAAGGCGCTGATGGTCTCGGCCGTGACCGGCACGGGCCTGCCCGAGGCCTGGGGTGAGATGCAGGCGCTGGGCACATGGCGCAAGGAAAACGGCCATTGGGACCGCCGTCGCGCGGATCAGGCACGGGGCTGGTTCGAAACCGAGGTGCGCGCAGGTCTTCTGGCCCGGCTGACCGAGGATCAGGCCACCCGCGCAGCCATGGATCGGCTCTCGGATGCAGTGGCCGGAGGGGAGCTTTCGGCCAGTCAGGCGGCGGCGGATATCCTCGACAGCCTTGGCGCAGGGATCTCGGACGGATAGGGATCTGAAAACCCCCACCGTTCTGCGCGCGAGGGCGAATGAATCGCTTGACGCCCGTACCCATTCGGCTTAGACGGCAGCTTCAAGTTTCCGGGGCCCCCTCGTGCGCGCCCCTTTTCGACCCGAACCGCTAGACAACGAGGAGCGAGCCGATGTCGCGCCGCTGCGAACTGACAGGAAAAGGCGTAATGGTTGGCAACAATGTCAGCCACGCCAACAACAAGACCAAGCGGCGCTTCCTGCCGAACCTGAACGATGTGACCCTGATGTCCGAAACCCTGGGCCGTGGCTTCAAGCTGCGCATCTCGGCGGCGGCACTGCGCACGGTCGATCATCGCGGTGGGCTGGACGGCTTCCTCGCCAAGGCGAAGGACGCAGAGCTTTCCGAGAAGGCGCTGAAGATCAAGAAAGACATCGCAAAGGCCCAGGCAGCCGCCTGATCCTTCCGAAGTTTCGCGAAAGCGCCCCGGCGGTTGATCCGTGCGGGGCGTTTTTGCATTTCATGGCGGGAAAAGCCGGTGTCTCAGCCGGGTTGTGCGGCGCTGCCCGGGCGCTGACGTCCCGTCGTCCGCCGCTGCGACAAAGCGACCATTGTCCAAGCCCGGCGCCTCCGCCTACCTGTTTCCTGTGACGCATCTTCGCCGCCTCCTCGCGATCTGCCTGGCGCTGAACCTTGTGGGGACCAGCGGGGCGATGGCCGTGGCGCGAGGCCAGATGGCCGCCGAGCCCGGCATGCTGGTGGTGATCTGCGTTGGGGCGGAGACCGATACGCTCTTGGTCGATGCCGAAGGCAATCCGATCCATGCCAGCCATATCTGCCCCGAATGCGCCTTGACCGGGCTGGCGGCTCTGGCGCTGGCTGCGGATCTTGCGACCTCTCCGGCCTATGGCGCGGCCAGCCTTGCGCCCGACCGCTCGCCCTGCCTCTGGGCGCAACCGCCCGAACCCGGCGGCGCCCCGCGCGCCCCACCTGTCCTGAGCTGAACCCGTTTCACCTTTCAGATCTCTTCTCTCAGGACTCTCGACATGTCTTTGAAATCCCTTTTGCTTGCGGCGAGCCTCGGCCTCGTCGCCCTTCCCGCTGCCGCCATGGACAAGGCCATCATGGTCATGGATCCCTATGCCCGCGTCTCTTCGCCGGTGGCCAAGTCCGGCGCAGCCTTCATGCAGATCATGAACCATGGGGTCGAAGACGACCGACTCGTCTCGGCCACCTCCCCCGCTGCGGCCCGGGTCGAGCTGCACACTCATATCGATGACGGCAATGGCGTCATGCTCATGCGCGAGGTCGAAGGCGGTTTCGCGATTGAGGCGGGCGAGACCTATATGCTCAAGCGTGGTGGCGACCATGTGATGTTCATGGGCCTCACCGAGAGCTGGGCACAGGGCGATATGGTGCCTGTCACCCTCGTCTTCGAGAAGGCCGGTGAGGTCACTCTCGATATCCCGGTCGATCTTGAGCGTGAGGCCGCACATGGCGGTCACGACCATCACCACGGTCATGGCGACCATGGCGGCCACAAACACTGACCGCGCAGGATCGGGGCGCTGTCAGTCGAGCGCGCCGATCCCCTCCGCCGTGGCCCGCGCACCCTGCAGCATCCAGGCATGCTCGGAGGCGACAAAAAACACCGTGAACCCGTAGCGACGCCAGGCCGCTGCTTTCTCTGCATTCGCGGCAAACGTCATATAGGGCTTGCCCGTGGCCGCGCAGGCCTCGCCCACCCGAGCGATGGCGGCCATGAGCTCGTCGGAGGTCTGGTCGGTCTTGCCGTAAGAGACCGAGAGGTCCGCTGGCCCGAGAAAGACCCCATCAATGCCCTCGGCCGCCGCGATCCCTTCGCAGGCCTCGACACCCTCGGCATCCTCGATCTGGGCGATAACGATGGGATCCCCGCCGTTCTCCAGAACCGTCGACATCGCTTGCGTGCCATAGCCCGCCGAGCGGGTGGAGCCCGCATAACCACGCCCGCCCCCGCCATAGCGGCAGGCCTTGGCAATGGCGGCGGCCTTCTCGGCGCTGTTCACATGGGGCACGACCACGCCCGCCGCCCCGGCATCCAGCGCCTGCATCAGCGTCGCAGGGGCCGCATCGGGCACCCGCACGAGGCAGGGAAAGCCCAGCGCCCGCCCCACGGCGAGGCAGGCATCGATCCGGCCCCGATCAAAGGGCGCGTGTTCGGCATCGAGACAGACGAAATCCAGCCCCGAGAGCGCCATCACCTCGACCATCTCGATCGCCGGGGTCTTGAGGAAAGTCCCCGCCAAGAGCGCGCCTGCCTCCATCCGTGTCCTGAACTCTGTCATTGCCCCTCCCCCGGCTTTGGTCTGCGGGCACTGGACCAGAGCCGCGCGGAGGCTGCAACCCTTGGCGGCGTGCAGCGGGGGCGCTAGGTCTCGGGCATGGCCAAGGACCTTCTGACCTTTACCGAGCGCGGGATCTATTGCCCGGCAGGCGATTTCTACATCGATCCCTGGCGTCCCGTGGACCGCGCGCTGATCACCCATGGCCATGCAGATCACGCGCGCCCCGGGCATGGCCGTTATTTTGCGACCGAGGCCGCGGCGCCGGTGATGCGCCACCGTCTGGGCGGGATCACACTTGAGACGATCCGCTATGGCGAGACGCGCGAGATCGGCGGGGTCGAGGTTAGCTTTCATCCAGCGGGCCATGTGCCGGGCTCAGCCCAGATCCGGTTGGCCCATCGCGGGCAGGTCTGGGTCGTCTCGGGTGACTACAAGATCGAGGAAGACGGTCTGTCGGAGCCATTCGAGCCCGTTCCCTGCAATGCCTTCATCACGGAATGCACCTTTGGCCTGCCGGTCTTTCGCTGGGATCCGCAACCGGATGTGGTGGCCTCCATCCGCGACTGGTGGGCGACCTGCGCTGCCGCGGGAAAGACCGCGGTGCTCGGGGCCTATGCTCTGGGCAAAGCGCAGCGAATCCTCGCGCAGCTCGACCCGGAGCAGGGTCCGATCCTGACCCATGGCGCGGTGGAGGCAACCAACGCCGTGTTGCGTGCCCAGGGCTTTGCTCTCCCACCCACCGTGCAGGTCACGGCTGAGATCACCGCCAAGACCCATCCCGGCGCTTTGGTGCTTGCCACGCCCTCGGCGCTCGGCACGCCCTGGATGAAACGCTTTGGCACGACGGAGACCGGCTTTGCCTCGGGCTGGATGCGGATGCGCGGCGTGCGGCGGCGGCGCGGCGCGGACCGGGGATTCGTCATGTCCGATCACGCGGATTGGCCCGGGCTCAACAGCGCGATTGCCGAGACCGGCGCCGAGCGGATCTTTGTCACCCATGGCTACACTTCGGTTTTTCGCAAATGGCTGGAAGAGCAGGGCTATGACGCCCAGATCGTTGAGACTCAGTTCGAAGGCGAAAGCGTTGAGCCGCAGGCTGACACGCCGGATCCCGTCACAGAGGAGACGTCTCAGTGACCCGGCAAACGGGTCCGGAGGGGTTTGGTGACCGGTTCTGGCCGCTCTTTGCCCGCTACGTGCAGCGACCGACCCTTGCGTTGACGCCCTCGCAAACTCTTCTGCGGGCCATCTTCGAGGCCACCGTGTTTCTGGGCGAAAAACGCTGCCTTGGCGTGACGGCAACCCGCGTCGATCTGAACGGTGTTCCAACACTGGCTCTGCGCCCTGAATCTGCGGGTGCGGGGCGGTTGCTGTACCTCCATGGTGGTGGGTTCACCATCGGATCCGCCCGCAGTCACCAGCACATGGTTGGCCATATCGCCCGGGCCGCGGGCTGCACCGCATGGCTGCCGGATTACCGGCTGGCCCCGCAAAATCCCTACCCCGCAGCCCCCGAGGATGTGTTGGCGGCCTACCGGGCCCTGAGCGCTGAAGGACCAGTCATGGTGGCGGGCGACAGCGCGGGCGGATGCCTGGCGCTTGGTCTGCTGCACTGGGCAGCGCGCGCGGGGCTGCCCCAGCCCTGCGCCTTGGCCCTGCTGTCCCCCATTGGTCACCTGGATCTGGAAGCGGGCGGTTTCCAGACCCGGCTTGAGACCGAGGTCCTGATCCCCGAGCGGTGGGGCCGCTCGACGGTCGCGGCTTACCTTAACGGTCACGACCCGAGCGATCCCTATGCTTCACCGCTCGCTGTCCCTCTTCCCGCAGGGCCACCGACAGTGATCCAATTTGCCGAAGGCGAAGCCCTGGCGCAGGACGCTCTGGCCGCGGCCGAAGCTTTACGGACTGCCGGGGCCGATGTCACACTCGAGGCCTATCCCGGCATGCCCCATGTCTGGCAGATCCATGCGGGTCGCTCCCGCAGCGCTGACCGAGCCGTGGCCCACCTTGCGGCCTTCCTGCGCAGACATGGAGGTCCTGGGTGAAACGTTTCGCAGACCTGTTCACAGCGCTGGATCAGACCACCAAGATCACCCCCAAGGTCACCGCTCTCGCCGCCTATTTCCGAACCGCGCCCGAGGCCGACCGGCTCTGGACCATCGCGCTCTTGTCCGGTCGGCGGCCCAAGCGGACAGTCACAACGACCCGCCTGCGCGAATGGGCGGCGGAACGGGCGGGCATCCCCCTCTGGCTCTTTGAGGAGGCCTATCCGATTGTCGGTGATCTGGCCGAAACGATCGCGCTCGTCCTGCCGCCGCCCTGCCAGACCAGTAGCCGAAGCCTGAGCGACTGGATCACCGAGATCCGTAGCCTCGCAAGTCTCGAGGAACCCGCGAAGCGCGCCTTCATTCTGAGCGCGTGGGACAGCCTGCCTCCCACCCAGGCCTTCGTGTTCAACAAACTGATCACCGGCGGGTTCCGCATGGGGGTTTCCGCCAAGCTCATGACCCGCGCCCTGTCTCAGGCCACCGACATCCCCGAGGCCGAGCTCGCGCACCGCCTGATGGGCGACTGGACGCCCGAGACCACCAGTTTCGAGGCGCTGGTCCTGACCCGCGATCCGGGGGCGGATCTGTCCAAGCCCTATCCGTTCTATCTCGCCTATGGGCTGGAGGATGCGCCCGACATCCTCGGCGCGCCCGGCGACTGGCAGGCCGAGCACAAATGGGATGGCATCCGGGGTCAGGTGATTGTCCGGGGCGGGCAGCACTTCGTCTGGTCCCGTGGCGAAGAGCTGATGACCGACCGCTTCCCGGAACTGGCCAGCCTGCGCGACTTCCTTCCCGACGGCACTGTGCTCGACGGCGAGGTGCTGGCCTGGGCCGATGAAGCGCCCCTGCCCTTCAACGCCCTGCAAAAGCGGATCGGGCGCAAGACGGTGCCGAAAAAACTGCTGACCGAAGCCCCGGTAGTCCTGCGCGCTTACGACCTTCTAGAGGCCGAGGGCACGGATCTGCGCGATGCGCCGCTGGCAGAGCGTCGCGCGCGGCTCGAGGCGATGATGGACGGGCTACCTGACGGACTGCCCCTGCGCCTATCCCCCACCCTGACCTTCGAGAGCTGGGAGGCACTGGCAGAGCAGCGTGCCGGATCCCGCGCGCTTGGGGCCGAGGGCGTGATGCTCAAGCGCCGTGCTTCTCGCTACCTCGCCGGGCGCAAGAAAGGCGACTGGTGGAAATGGAAGGTCGACCCCTTGGTGATCGACGCGGTGATGATCTACGCCCAAGCCGGGCATGGACGGCGCGCGAACCTCTTTACGGATTACACATTCGCGGTCTGGGACGGGAACGAACTCGTGCCTTTCACCAAGGCCTATTCCGGGCTGACCGACGCAGAGTTCCGCGAGATCACCGCCTGGGTTCGCAAAAACACGCTGGAGCGCTTCGGCCCCGTGCGGCGCGTATCGCCCGAGCACGTCTTCGAAATCGCGTTCGAGGGCATTCAGTCCAGCCCCCGCCACAAATCCGGCGTCGCCCTGCGTTTTCCCCGCATGTCCCGCTGGCGCAGGGACAAGCCGTTGCAGGAAGCGAATACGTTAGAGGACTTGAAGGCGGTGTTGGCGGCGTACGGAGCTTAGGGCCCGGAGCGGTTCACCGCCAAACAATCGGCGGTTCGCTTCGCGCGAGAATGCGCTCTTCGCTGCCGGTGTGCCAATGTCGGCCTTCTCAACGGTCACCAGAAGCTAGCTTAGATCTAGCAAGACAATCTCAGGCGGGACTCCGAACCTAACTGGAGCGATTGAGCAACCTAAGCCGCCAGAGACCAATAAATCACATATGCCTCCGTCCGGACGCGGTTCTTTGACATGCCCGTATGCGTATCTGTTCCCATATCTTGAAGGCACGACGGGAGAATGACCAAGAACTCGAAACTGACCCCCATGCGTATGACCCGATACTGTCAACGCTACATGGGCCTTGGCCTCCAAGACCTTGGGGAAAACATCGGGTTCGTGCGCCATCAAGATCATTGGTTCATTCATCGGCACCGCGTCGAGGGTTCGCGAAAGGTCGTCCACGCCTTGCCAATTTGTTCGACCATACTCGCGCCTTGGTAGAAGCGCGAGTTGATCGCCGAGCCCGGCCACCCACAATGGTCTGCCATGATGCAAGAGGCGGACAGACTGATTTTCGAGGACCGGCACGCCCGCATTTTCCAATGCCAGATGCCCGAACGTTGGACCATGCCCCTGTTTTTGAGCAGTTTTGTCCTCCCACCAATCATGGTTCCCAAGAACCGCATATCGTCCCAGTGGAGCTTCTAACTTGGCCAAGACAGGCGCCCAGTCACTTGAGTGAACGTAAGACGTGACAAACCGTGAGGAAATGCCTGCTGAGAAATCGCCGAGCAAAAGTGTAAGATCTGGTTTCAGGGCATTTGTCCGCTCCACTATTCGTTCAATGCGATCAAGGCTCATCCAAGGATTGCATGCGTGGATGTCCGCCAGAACAGCGACTTTGAGCTTTAAGCCTCGTGTCCAATTCGCAGGTTGCAACGCATAGCGCGTGACCACGAGTCGCCAAAGCGGCTCAATCGCAAAGGCGTATGACGCCAGTGCAGCACCAGACACTGCACCCAATCCCAACGTCTTCAAAAACGTTCGTCGGCTAATCAACTGTCCATCACCTTATTCGATAGTGGAAACTCCCACTCTAGAGCCTCGGCTGGGCTTTCCCGATACCCGTCTCTTAAGAACGCTATCTGCTGCAGGGTGAAACCTCAATTTCAGAAGCGGCCCTCAGTGTGGACCGCAACATCTTTCAAGTTGGGCACGGAGCAGACATCGCCCTGATCTACTCCAGAGAGCGCAAGCCTATGAAATCTCTACAACGACTTTTCGAGTTCCTCGATGGGACATCAAAATCCCCTTCCCGGCTTGAGCCTCCGTACCTGTCGCCTTACCTCTTATGCAACCAGACAAGAGGACGTCCCATGCAGAGCCTGCCGTTTTCCTTCCCCGCCCCGACCCCGCTGCGCGATGCGGCTGCTGAGACCGGGGGTAAGAACCTCGGGGACTTGCCGGATTGGGATCTGAGCGATCTTTACACGGGCGAAGAGGCGGCCGAGCTCAAGCGGGATATGGATTGGCTGGAGGCCGCCTGTCGCGACTTTGCCGCTGACTATGAGGGCAAGCTGGCCGGGCTCGACGCGGGCGGGCTGCTCACCTGCGTACAGCGCTACGAGCGGATCGACACGATCGCCGGGCGGATCATGTCCTTCGCCGGGCTGCGCTATTGCCAGAACACCACAGATGCAGAACGCGCAAAGTTCATGGCCGATGCGCAGGACAAGATAACGACCTTCACCACACCGCTGGTCTTCTACACGCTCGAGATCAACCGCATCCCAGACGCACAGCTCGACGGGCTCTTTGACCAGAACGCGGACCTCGCGCGATACAAGCCGATCTTCGACCGGTTGCGCGCCATGAAACCGTATCAGCTGAGCGACGAGCTGGAGAAATACCTCCACGATACCTCGACCGTAGGGGCTGCTGCATGGAACCGGCTCTTTGACGAGACCATTGCGGGCATGATGTTCGAGGTCGATGGCGAGGCCTACAATATCGAGGGCACGCTCAACTTCCTCTCCGAGCCGGACCGCGACAAGCGCGAGGCGGCGGCCCGGGAACTGGCCAGCCAGTTTGCGGGACAGATCAAGCTCTTTGCTCGGGTCCACAACACTCTGGCCAAAGAGAAAGAGATCAACGACCGCTGGCGCGGGCTACCCAGCCCCCAGGCCGGGCGGCACCTGAGCAATCATGTGGAGCCCGAAGTGGTCGAGGCCCTGCGCAATGCCGTGGTCGCGGCCTATCCCAAGCTCAGTCACCGTTACTACGCGCTGAAGGCCAAGTGGATGGGACTTGAGACGATGCAGGTCTGGGACCGCAACGCGCCTCTGCCGCAGGAAGACACGCGGCTCGTGGATTGGGATGAGGCGAAATCTACCGTGCTCGAGGCCTATGGCGCCTTTGATCCCGAGATGGCGCGGATCGAGGAGCCCTTCTTCACCCAGGGATGGATCGACGCGGGCGTGAAGCCTGGCAAGGCGCCAGGCGCTTTTGCCCACCCGACCGTAGCGGAGGTGCATCCTTATGTGATGCTCAACTACCTGGGCAAACCGCGTGATGTGATGACGCTGGCCCACGAGTTGGGCCATGGCGTCCATCAGGTGCTGGCCGCCGGTCAGGGGGAGCTTCTGAGTTCCACACCCCTGACCCTGGCGGAGACGGCCTCGGTCTTTGGCGAGATGCTGACCTTCCGCAAACTGCTCGACGCGGCCCCCGACAAAGCGACGCGCAAGACCCTGCTCGCGGGCAAGGTCGAGGACATGATCAACACGGTGGTGCGCCAGATCGCTTTCTACGACTTCGAGTGCAAGCTGCACGATGCGCGTAAAAACGGTGAGCTCACCCCCGAGGAAATCGGCGAGCTCTGGATGAGCGTGCAGGGCGAAAGCCTCGGCCCGGTCTTCGAGTTCATGGACGGGTATGAGACCTTCTGGGCCTATATTCCGCATTTCGTCCACTCGCCCTTCTATGTCTACGCCTATGCCTTTGGCGACGGACTCGTGAATGCGCTTTACGCGGTCTATGAGGAAGGCGACCCGGAATTCCAGTCCAAGTATTTCGAGATGCTCAAGGCCGGTGGCTCGAAGCACCACAAGGAACTGCTGGCGCCCTTCGGCCTTGACGCGTCGGATCCGGCCTTCTGGGACAAGGGTCTGAGCATGATCTCCGGCATGATCGACGAACTGGAAGCGATGGAGGACTAGGGCCTCCCCCCCTCCCCCTGCAATAGCGGTTTGCGGTTCGCTGCATGCCGAGCGATCAGCAGCTTTTGCTGCGCGCCCGGGGGGATGACCCGCCCCGGGGAGGCCGCTTGCGTCAACGCCTCGGGAAAGAGCGTCTGCAATTCTGCGCGCGCTGCGGGATCCATAGCCTTGAGGGCCTCTGGGCCGAGCAACAAGCTCTCGGTCGGGCTGCCCTCGGCAAAAATCACCTCATGCCGCGCGAAGAGCAGGTGAACATAGGTGACCTCTCGCACAGACCGATCCACCGTGATCCCCGGCAGGCTCACCAGACGGATCGCCGCCACCAGCACCTCTGCCACGGAAAACATCCGCTTTACGATCGGGGAAGCAATCAGCATGCGATGTTGGCGCGACACGAGGAGGTCGCGCTCGGGCAGTCCTGTGCCCAGCGCGCCTGCGGCGATCCGGACGGGGTAGAGGTTCGGAGCCCGTCGCATCTGCGCTGCGGACACGGTCCGGCTTAGCACCGAGACCAGCGGCTGCGCGCCCCCGCCATAGGTGCAGATCAACTGCTCCGGGCGGAGGTCTTCGACCGCAACCGGCCCGTCTGGTGTCTGCACCTGCGTGCCCCGGGTCAGGCAGGTGATCGTGCCCGGATTCGGGTCGGTCTGCACCTGATAGCTGGCACCGCGATCCTCAGTCTCCAGAGAGTGGCCACCGCCCGCCTTCCCGATCTGGGTCGAGGTCATCCCGGTGGCAGGTCCCTCCACCGCGGTGATAGGGTTTGAGCGGTCATTGAAGGAATAGAAGGCATGCACCCCCGACCCGTCGGAGAGCGACAGCGCATTGGTCTTGCCCAGCCCGTTAAACGTGTCCCGCGTGGTGGTGTCGATGATATAGACATCGCTGCCACCGCTCTGGGTTGGCTCAAGCCCCTCTAGCGGGTTGCTGGAGCGAATCGTGCCATCGGGCAGGTAGATCGTGACCACCAGCTCCGAGATATCCGCACCCTGATCGACCGCAACCTCGATGAAGTCGAGGTCACGTCCGCCCAGATACTTGATCTCGGAGAAGTAGGGATCCGCCATGCGCTCTTATCGCGCGGAAAGAATGCCATAGCGTTAATACTCAAGGCGCGGCAGGGGGCCAGACCGGCTGCGGGCCATAGGGATTCTCGCCCTCTTCGCTCGGCTGAACATAGAAATAGATCAGTACGAGCCCCCCGATCACCGGGAGGGCCCCGAGCAGGAGCCACCAACCGCTCCGCCCGGTATCATGAAGTCGCCGCATCCCGATCGCAATATTTGGCAGAAGCAGGGCGAGACCGGCCAGCAAAGCGAGGGGCTGGCCCGCATTCTGCGCAGCCGCGTCAAAGCCGAGAAGCGGCGCGACGAGATAGGCATCGAGCAGGTTCAAAACCGCAAGCAGCACGAAGACCGACAGGGACCACCACCAAAAGGCTGGACGCCCGGTGCGCCCGGTGAACGTGGCGTAGTTCGACAGGGCCGCCTGCACGGCCAGCTTCATGTTCTTCATCCCGGAGCCCTTTCCGTCTCTACTGGGTCAGCGCATCAAGGCCGGAGGTGTCCATCCCCGCGACCGCCTCCTCAGCGATCCGGTCGAAATCCTGGCTTTCCTTGACCTCGCGATTGATCTCGGCGGCTTCCATATCCGTGACGATGGCCTCGGAGAGGGCCGCCGCCTCTTCATCGGTCATCCCGCAAGCGGCAAGGAAAAGGCCACAAAGCAGCGCGGCGACAACCGAGACACGATTGAACATGCGGCAGGCTCCGTCTTTCATCCGATCACAGCCAAGAAACCGCGGTTCTCTGCGCCTCCGTCAACCCGGTCAGAGGTTGTTATGTGCCCCGTCGCAAAATGGCGCGTTTCCGGTCGCCTTGCAACCGCAAAAGAACAACGTCTTGTCCACCTCTGCCTCGTATTTCATAGGGGCGAAGCCCGTCTCTTCGTGAGAACCTCGCAAAAGCGTTGGCTGTCTGAGCGCTCGCACCTGCCCCAGAAAAAGGTCATCTCAACCGTCACTTCGACTAGCTAGGGGGATTTCTGAGCGATGATCGGGGTGTCGGACATGGGCTGGCTCCTGTGCTTGCTGCCCCAAACCTAGCGTACAGGCCCCTCACGCCCAGCGCGCAATCGCCACCAGACTTGCGCAAAATCGATGTTGCACGCCAGCAGAAGCCTGGCCCTGTCAGCAGTCCTTGTAGTCCCTCGCCACACACTCCCGCGTGAGTCGCTCTGCTGTCGCGATCTCCTCTGCTGTCATAAAGCCTTCCAAAAACCCTTTGGCCTTCTCACCTCGGTCCTCTGCAATATTGAGCCACATATGCGTAGTAAGGTTGTCTTGGACTACGCCGCGGCCGCGCTCATACATCTGCGCCAGCGCAAACTGAGCGCCTGGGGAACCCTATTCTTCAGCCATAAGGTACAACCGAGATGCTTCGGCCTCGTCCTGCGCTGGACATGGGCTGGCGGCAACAGCAATTGCCAGCTCGACAAGGACGGCGGATAAAAGCAGTTCTGTCTTCATCTGCAGTCACTTTTGCTTTGCCCGACGCGATCGGACGCAGACCGAACGCTGGGCCGGATGATCAAACTCATGAATGGACATCGGGCTCGCGTGGAGAGCCCCCATCCTGTCGCAGCAACTTGCCCTGAGCCCGCGCACCGCGTTCACGGATCGGGCGTGCTGTGGAACTCAGTCGAGCTCCGTCCAGGGCCAGGGTTTCACCTCGGAGGCTGCCGTCTGGTAACGCGCGGCCTTGGCGATCCAGATGCCCAGGTCCGTGCCGAAGTCGGCCAGACGGGGATTGGGCTGCTTATTATTCACCAACAGGATAACGAATTGCAGGATTGTCACGAAAGTCAGTACCGTCGAGGCTAGGCTGAGCATCAGCGCGATCAGCACCATATGGATCAGCCGCAGGAAGAGCCCATCCGGCGTCCCCGGATCCGGCTGCTCACCATGGAGCCGTCCGGAGATCTTTTCATCGTCATTGGGTGTGGTGTTCTCGCGCATCGTCCGCCCTCTTGCTGGACCCTAGAGGAGCGCAGGCCAGGGGAGCGTGTCAACTGCCCGCTGGCCGTCGCCGGTGGATCTTCGCAGACCATGCTTCAGCCCGCCGCCGCATAGACGGCATCAATCATGGTCTGGGTGCCGCGAGCGTCCTCCAGGGTCCAAGGATAGGTCGCGCCCTCGGAGACGGTTCGGCCAAACGCCTCGACCTGCGCCACGTACTGAGCCGCGGCCGGAAAGCGTTCAACGGCCACGGAATGGCCTGCACCGCCACCCGAGCTCATCCGGTGCAGCTCGATCCGGGCCTCGCCAAAGATCTGCGCATTGAAAGGCGCGGTCAGACGCAACACGCCCTCCTCACCATGAAAGACCATGTCCTGAAACGGTGCCATGCGCATTGAGTTGACCCAATGGGCGGTGAAGCCTGCAAAGCGTGCCGAGACCCGGGCGATCACGTCGACGCCATTCTCCCAGGTGATGTCCGCATGCGTGATCTCTTCGGGCTCTTGCCCAGTCATCCAGCGGGTGCAGCCATAGGTGTAGACACCGATATCCGGGATGCCACCACCGCCCTGCCCGGCAGTGTTCCGGATGTTGTCCGGATCGCCGCGATTGTCGTAGGTGAATATCCCCTCCACATGGACAAGCTGGCCAATCGCACCCTCGCGCAGCAAGGCACGGGCGCGCTGCCACTGGGGGTGGTGCACGATCATGTAGGCCTCAGCGCAATGTAGTCCGGTCCGGTCGCGCAGAGCGATCAGCGGGTCGATCTCATCGGCTTTCATAGCAATCGGCTTTTCCGCGAGAACATGCTTACCCGCCTCCAACGCCTTCATCGACCAGGGCACATGCATCGGATGGGGGAGCGGAATGTAAACGGCGTCGATCTCGGGATCCGCGAGCAGCGCGTCGTAGTCGGTATGCACACGCAGACCCGGTGCGAAGGCCGAAAAGGGTGCAGCCTTGGCCGGGTCGCGCGTCGCCAGCGCGGCAAGGGTGGCCCCCTTGGCCGCGTGGATGGCCGGACCCATCTGGTTGCGCGCAAAATTGGCGGCCCCGAGGATGCCCCAGCGAAGTGGTGTCGTCATGTATTGTCCTCCCGCCCCGACCCTAAACCGGGGCGCGGCAAGAGGGAAAGGCTCAGTCGGCCCCGGCCATCAGGCCCTTTTCACGGGCCAGATCGCGCATAGCCTTTTGCAGCTTTTCAAAGGCGCGCACCTCGATCTGGCGGATCCGTTCGCGGCTGACGCCGTAGACCTCGGAAAGCTCTTCGAGGGTCGAAGGTTTGTCCTCGAGCCGCCGCTTCATCAGGATGTCCTTCTCGCGGTCGTTAAGCACCTCCATGGCCTCGGCCAGAAGCTCCCGGCGCACGGTCAGCTCGTTCTTTTCTGCGAGATCTCCAGCCTGATCCGCGTCTTCATCCTCGAGCCAGTCCTGCCACTCGGTGGCACCCTCGCCATCGGAGCCGATCATCGCGTTCAACGAGGCATCGCCCCCGGACAAACGCCGGTTCATCGAGATCACTTCATCCTCGGTGACGTTCAGATCATTGGCGATCCGAGCCACGTTCTCAGGGCGCAGGTCGCCATCCTCGAGCGCGCCGATGCGGTTCTTTGCCTTGCGCAGGTTGAAAAAGAGCTTCTTCTGAGCCGAAGTCGTGCCCAGTTTCACCAACGACCAGGAGCGCAGGATGTATTCCTGGATCGAGGCGCGGATCCACCACATAGCATAGGTCGCCAAACGGAAGCCTTTTTCGGGATCGAACCGTTTCACCGCCTGCATCAGACCGACATTCGCTTCTGAGATTACCTCGGCCTGAGGCAGCCCGTAGCCGCGATAGCCCATGGCGATCTTCGCCGCGAGGCGCAGATGCGATGTTACCATCTGGTGGGCAGCATCGGTGTCCTCATGATCCACCCAGCTCTTGGCGAGCATGTATTCCTGCTCCGGTTCCAGCATGGGGAACTTGCGGATCTCCTGCAGATAGCGGTTGAGGCCCTGCTCCGGGGATGGGGCTGGAAGATTGGTGTAAGATGCCATTGTCGCCTCCGTGTCGTCTCAACGCGGGCCAAGCCCGTCTGCAGATCGATATGTTAACGGCGTGAACATTATTCAAGGGGCACGCCATTTGCTTGAGGGGCAATATGACCGCGTGGCGGGATGAGGGCGAGCCTGTGAAACCGGATGTCACCGCCTTGTGCAGGCTTGTAACAATCCACGGGTCAGGCCTGCTTTCTGTGCAAACCTAGAGACAGCCAATCTGCTGCAAGGCCCGCCGTGCCTCGGGACTCCGGAGCATCGCGGGATCAAAGAACCGCCGGTTATGGCGTTGTAGCCGCGCGGGGCCGTCCTGCTCGGACCAGGCGATTTCACCGCACTCAAAGGTCTCGTCCATATGCTGCGCGAGATAGGTCGCCACACGCGACCCTGCGTCGGTCCCTTCGGTGACAGAAGTCAGTCTGAAAAAGGCCAACCCAGAAGGCCGCAGCGAAAGGGGCAAGGCAGGGGCAGCATCGCCCAGTTCATGGGCCACAGCCTCCAAGGCCATGGCGTCGGACTCCTGCATGAGTCGCATGGCCTGCGCCGCGCGTGCGTTGGCGGCGCTGTCGTGCGACGCGGACAAACCGGGGATAACGAGCCGCAAAGGCTCCTCTGCCGCTGCAGTGCTAACTTGCGAAAATAGAACGATAATCGAGAGAACGTGAGCTGCCCGCAGACGCTGTATCATGACTTTACCCATAGAGAGACCGTGCTGGCTGGGCGGAGCCTTGCGCTGCATTTCCGAGCGTTGTAGTCGGGAATTATATGGCCTGTCCAGAGGGTACCCTGTAAGGAGCCTCACTCTGCCTGCAGATCCTCGCGCAAGCGGGCCATATCCGAAGGCAGGGGCGCGGCAAATGACAGGTGCTCGCCGCTCACCGGGTGCTCAAATCCGAGGGTCCGCGCATGCAGGGCCTGCCGTGGAAAGGCGGTCGCAGCTGCCATGGCGCCCTGCGAGAACGCCTTCGCCGAGAGCCGTTTGCGCCCACCATAGACCGGATCCCCGATCAGCGCGTGGCCGATATGGGCGAGATGCACGCGGATCTGATGGGTGCGCCCGGTTTCCAACCAACAAGCCAGATGGGCCGCGCCCGCTGGGATGCCAAAACGCGTCTCGACCCGGGCCCGCGTGACCGCGTGACGGCCCTGCCCCTCGGCCACAACTGCCTGTTTCTGACGATCTGTGCGGTGGCGCGCAATGGGTGCGCGCAAGCACATAACGCCGCCGGGTTCGAACCGGACCATGGACTGGCCGCGCAGGCGCGGGTCCGAAGCCTCGGGCACACCGTAGACCAGCGCGTCATAGATCCGATCCACGCTATGGGCGGCGAATTGCGCTGCCAGCCCTTGATGGGTCCGGTCTGATTTCGCGACCACCAGAAGTCCTGAGGTCTCCTTATCGATCCGGTGCACGATACCTGGACGTTTCTCGCCGCCGATCCCCGAGAGGCTGTCACCGCAATGGTGCAAAAGCGCATTGACCAACGTGCCCGAGGGACTGCCCGGAGCCGGATGGACGACCATGCCCGCCGGTTTATTGACCACGACCAGCTCGGCATCCTCATAGACCACTTCGAGCGGAATTGCCTCGGGAAGGAGCGCCACTTCCTCCGGCGCGCCGAGCCGCAAGGTCAGGAGATCCCCTGGCGCCACCCGAGCCTTGGGGCTGGCCAGAACCTCGGCCCCGCGACGGACATCGCCAGCTTCGATCAGCTTGACCAGACGCGAGCGCGACAGGCCAAGCCCCTCTGGCACATCCCGGGCGAGGGCCTTATCAAGTCGGGACGGCGGGTCGGCCTGGACCTCCACCGTGATTTCCTCGCTGGCCTCAAAGGTGCCTGACATGCGCGATGACCCGTCCAATTCGGGGGCCGAACCCGGCCCGGACCTGCCGGAGCCGGCCAATCTGCGGTTCCTGCGGCGGTTGGTGACCGTGTTGACGGTCGTGATGATTGTCGGGGTCGTAACGGTTATTGCCTTGCTTGTCATCCGCTTGAAAGCCCCCACCGCCCCAGCGCTGCCGAGCGCGATCGCGTTGCCGGACGGGGTGGCGGCGGAGGCGGTAACCTTTGGCCAGGGTTGGACCGCTGTGGTGGCGGGCGATGAGATCCTGGTCTTTGACAGCGGGGATGGGAGCCTGCTCCGACGGATCGCGGTAGATCTCCCGCGCGCGGAATAGCGCGCGAGGCGCGCTGCCTTCGGCGAGGATATTTGAAGACTTAAGAGGAGCCAGAGTGACCTTCCAGCAGGTCTGCGACCCAGGCCGGAACGATCTCGGTGGCGGGACCGTAGCGCGCATCCGTGAAAAGCCCGCTACCCGAGGAGGGTTCGAGGTTCAACTCGAGAGTAGGGATGCTCATCAAGCGCGCCTCCTGTACGAAACCGGCCGCCGGATAGACATCGCCGCTGGTGCCGATGGAAACAAAGAGTTCAGCCATCTGAAGGGCCGCATCGATCTCTGCCATGTGGTAGGGGATCTCGCCAAACCAGACGATATCTGGGCGCGTGGCGGGACGCTGGCAGGCCGGGCACGGATCGGCCGGGGCCATAACGCGGGGCGCGTCCCATCGATGCCCGCAAGATCCGCAGAGCGCTCCGGTGAGTTGCCCATGCATGTGGATCACCTCCGTCGCGCCCGCCCGCTCCAGCAGATCATCGACATTCTGGGTGACGAGGCTGAGATCGGCGCCCCAAGCCGCCTGAAGCTGTGCGAGAGCCTCATGGGCGGCATTGGGCTGCGCCTCAAGGCAATTGGCGCGGCGGGCGTTGTAGAACCCGTGGACCTTGGCCGGATCCATGGCGAACCCTTCCGGTGTGGCCACCTCTGAGAGGTCGTATTTGGTCCAGAGCCCATCCTTGTCGCGAAAGGTGCCGAGCCCGCTTTCCGCAGACAGGCCTGCGCCGCTGAGAATGACAATCCGCTTGGGCATGGCCGCCCCCTTCGCTACCCTATCTGAAAACTAGCAAAGGGGCGCCGCGCGCGATTGTCCATGAGTGTTTCCATTCTCTTCGTCTGCCTTGGCAATATCTGCCGCTCGTCCACCGCCGAGGGCGTGTTTCGCCATATGGCAGAGGCGGCAGGCGCGGATGTGGCCTGCGACAGCGCAGGGACATCGAACTGGCATGTGGGTGGCCCTCCGGACGATCGCGCTGTGGCTGAGGCCCGCCGTCGTGGCATCGACCTGAGCAGCTTACGCGCGCGGCAGGTCACGACCGAAGACTTTGCTCGCTTTGATCTGATCTTTGGCATGGATCGCAGCAACGTCGCCAAGCTCGAAGCGATGCGCCCCGCCGGGAACGAGACGCCAGTCGCATTGTTTCTCAGCGAACGGAGCAGAGCGGGCCCTGATGAAGTGCCAGATCCCTATTACGAGGACAATTTCCCCGAGGTCTTTGACATGCTTTCGGACGCCTCGCGCGGATTGCTGGCGCGACTGGCTTAGCCGCAGGCGTTTTGCGCGACGGCCCCGAACTCACGATAGCGGTCCCAGAACTTTTCATCCGAGGCGCGATCCGACTGCCGGATCTCCTGGGCACGATGGGGTTCGGCAAAGAATTTGGCAGCCTTGCGCTGATCAGAGCCGCTGAGCGTCATGTTCGCGATGTTCTGGATACAGCCGCAGAGCGCGCCATTGGCGGCGCGCCGTCCCGACGACATGCAGGCGCGTTCGATCGAGCCCGCCTGGGCCGCTGTGCCGCTCAGGGACAATGCGGTGACGCCTGTCACGCTGCCCAGAGCCAAAGTCATGCATAGTCCAAATAGTGCCGTGCGCATTCTGCTCACCTGCCTTTGTTGCTCTGCCTCGCACCGGGACCCGACCTTGGGGTTCTGATACATCCCGGAACCTTAAGACTAACTTGATTTTCAGGAAATCTCAATCACCCCGCGATCACGCTTTCAGGCGATAGCCCGACCGGAAAAACGCCCAGCAGGTCAGCAGAATTGCAAGGGCGACAGTGCTGCAGACCCCAAGCCCCAGCCAGGGCGAGCTGTCGGAGACCCCGAGCACCCCGTGGCGCACCCCGTCGATCAGGTAGAACATAGGGTTGATATGGCTCAGCGTCTGCATGACGGGGGGCAACGCCTCGAGAGAATAGAAGGTACCCGACAGGAAGCTCAGCGGGGTGATGACGAAATTGGTGATCGCGGCCATCTGATCGAACTTGTTGGCGTAGATGGCCGCGATCATACCGAGCCCGCCAAGCACCGTCGCCCCGAGCAAGATAAAAATCAGAACCCAGAGCGGATGCGCGACGCTGATCCCCAGAAGCAGCACCATGGCTAGCAGGATCACCACGCCGACCAGCAGCCCGCGTCCAATGCCTCCAATGATATAGCCCGCCACAAGCTCTGCGGCTGAGAGAGGCGGCATCAGCGTATCGACGATGTTCCCTTGCACCTTGGCAACCATGATCGAACTCGAGGTGTTGGCGAAGGCGTTCTGGATCACCGTCATCATCAAAATGCCCGGTGCCAGGAAATGCATGAACGGCACGCCCATCACCTCGCCCCGCCGGGGACCGATGGCAAGATTGAAGATCAGGATAAAGAGCCCCGCGGTGACCAACGGCCCCGCCACGGTCTGGGTCCAGACAGCCATGAACCGACGCATCTCGCGCTCGGCCAGGGTGGCAACGCCGAGCCAGTTTACACGGCCAAACCGGCGGGTGCCCATGTCAGGTGTGGTCTTCATCGGGGTCCTTTCTGCGCGACAGAAGCCTGTCGCGTTGCGGTTGCAGGTCGCGGGTCCTTGTATCCTCGGATGCGGTGGCTAAAATAGAGGGAGATTGGAAAACTCCAAGGGGCGGGGTTGGGTCATTCGGCCCGACCCCGTCCTTTGTGCATACCCGAGGTGGCTATGTCCTGGACTGACGAGCGCGTTGAAATTCTCAAGACGATGTGGGGCGAAGGCAAAAGTGCCAGCCAGATCGCAAAGGAGCTGGGCGGAGTGACGCGCAATGCGGTAATCGGCAAAGTGCACCGGCTGGGCCTGTCAAACCGCAATGGTGGTGGAGGCAGCGGGGCAAGCAAACCCGCCGAGCCCGCGCAGCGCGAGACCGCGGAGGCAGCGCCGAAACCCGCCAAAGCAGCAGCGAAGGCGCCGACGCCGGAGCCCGCGAATGCCGCGCCCAAGGCGGAGCCTGCCGCGCGTCCGGCGGCGGAAGCCACCGCAACACCGATTCCGCCCCGGCGGACCATCGTGCCGGCGGGGCAGCCGCTGCCGCCGCAACCTTCGGCCAATGAGATCAGCCCCGAGGCCCTCGCTTCGGTTCGCGAGGTCGAGAAGAAAGCCAAGAAGCTGAATCTGATGGAATTGACCGAGCGGACCTGCAAATGGCCTATCGGGGATCCGGCCACGGATGAGTTCTGGTTCTGCGGGCTGCCGGTGCAGGCGGGCAAGCCCTATTGCGAGGCTCATGTGGGCGTCGCGTTCCAGCCCATGTCCTCGCGTCGGGATCGTCGTCGCTGACACGACGGCGCGGTCGCGCACAGCCCATCCCCACGAAAAAAGGCGCCCCGTGAGGCGCCTTTTCTTTTTCGATCATCGGTGACCCTGGCGGGTCACCTTGGGTCTGGATCAGGCGGCCTTGCGGCGACGCGCAGCAGCGCCCAGCCCGCTGATCCCGGCCAGCAGGAGCAGCGCGGGTGCCGGCAGCGGCACGGCAGACACCTGGATGTTGTCGATGGCGCCGGACTGGTTGCCGAAGTCGAAGGTGATCTCGGTCACGTTGAAGAAGTTCGTCGTCACGGCAGCGAATTGATTGTCCGCCGCCACATTCACCATCACGCTGTCGCCCTGATCGGTGGACACGGTGAGGGTCACGTCGTCATAGGCCTCGAACCCCAGCAGATTCACAGCGGAATCAAAGGCAAAGGTGATCGAGCCGCCAGATCCCTCATCATCGGGGTCAGAGCTGTCACCATCCTCGGAAATGATCAGCACATTGCCCGGGTTGCTTACGCCCCCCATGCCGTCATTGAACGGCGCAGCGAGGTCGCCATCGTCGCCCGAGGCGTTGCTCGTGTCAAAAACCATGGCGATGTCGAAGGCGCCATTGCTGTCGACACTGATGTCGTAGCCGACCCCATCCACTTCGAGCGTGTTCAGACCGCTGAGGATGTCACCGGCGTTGAACTCTTCGAAGCCGATATTAGCGGCATGGGCGCCGGAGGCCGCAAGAACGGCACCGGCAATCGCGGTTGTGAGAAATTTCATTACTGTCTCCACTCATACTACACTTGCTGTCTTTATGAGGATTTTCGGAGAAATCAAAATAAACTATTCGTTGATTGGTTACCCGCGCAGGGTTCGCCTTGACATTGGGCAACTCCACGTCACAACACTCGGGCCGCACCGGCTCAAAATACTGAAAATAATATATTTTTATTGGTTAATCTCGATTATTCAGCACCTAGGCCGCGATAGGATAGGAGTTCTGCAACAATAGCTGTGGATCAACAAAACCGTTCGTGCTGCTCACACGACATCGCATTTCCCTCGCCTCGTCCTCTGAAATACCCGCATCGTCCCAATCTGCTCTGCGCGAAATGCAACGCACCCGCCAATGGAAACGGACGCGCGCCTTACTGGCCCTTCCCGACCGGGCCGGACCGGCATATATCCCCCGCATGACCCAGAACCCGCCCGATCTCCGCCCGGACCTCGCCCCAGCCATGCGGCTCGACGCTGCTGCACGCCCGGGCCAACCCACCATCGGCATGGTCAGCCTCGGTTGTCCCAAGGCGCTTGTGGATAGCGAGCGGATCCTGACGCGTCTGCGGGCCGAGGGTTATGCGATCAGCCCGGATTACAATGGGGCCGAGGCGGTGATCGTGAACACTTGCGGGTTTCTCGACAGCGCCAAGGCAGAAAGCCTTGAGGCGATCGGAGAGGCACTGACGGCAAACGGTCGTGTGATCGTGACCGGCTGCCTCGGCGCCGAGCCCGACTATATCACTGGCCACCATCCCAGCGTTCTGGCGGTCACCGGTCCGCATCAATACGAACAGGTGCTCAATGCGGTGCATACGGCTGTGCCGCCCAGCCCCGATCCGTTCATTGACTTGCTGCCAGCTTCCGGCGTTAGCCTGACACCGCGCCATTTCAGCTATCTGAAGATCTCGGAAGGCTGCAATCACAAGTGCAAGTTCTGCATTATCCCGGACATGCGCGGCAAGCTGGCAAGCCGTCCGGCCCATGCGGTGCTGCGCGAGGCCGAGAAACTGGTCGAAGCCGGGGTGCGCGAGCTTCTGGTGATCAGTCAGGATACGTCGGCCTACGGCGTTGATATCCGCCATGCGGAGGATCGCGGTCACCGCGCCCACATCACCGATCTGGCGCGCGATCTGGGATCGCTCGGAGCCTGGGTGCGGTTGCACTACGTCTACCCCTACCCCCATGTGCGCGACCTGATCCCGCTGATGGCCGAAGGGCTTGTCCTGCCCTATCTCGACATCCCGTTTCAGCACGCACATCCCGACACGCTTCGCCGGATGGCCCGCCCGGCTGCCGCCGCCCGCACGTTGGATGAGATCGCCGCCTGGCGTGAGATCTGCCCGGAGATCACCCTGCGCTCGACCTTTATCGTCGGCTATCCCGGCGAGACCGAGGCGGAGTTCGAAACCCTGCTCGACTGGCTCGACGAGGCACAACTCGACCGCGTGGGCTGCTTTCAATACGAGAATGTGGATGGCGCGCGTTCCAACGCGCTGCCCGACCATGTCCCTGCCGAGGTTAAGCAAGACCGGTGGGAGCGGTTCATGGAGAAGGCGCAAGCCATCTCTGAGTCCAAGCTCGCCGCCAAGGTCGGCCAGACGCTCGAAGTGATCGTGGATGAGGTGGACGCAGAAGCCGCAACCTGCCGGGCTAAAGCGGATGCCCCGGAAATCGACGGCAACCTCTTTATCGACGAAGGGTTCGAGGCGCTCTCCCCCGGTGACATCCTCACTGTCGAGGTGGAAGAGGCCTCGGAATACGACCTCTGGGGGCGCCCGATCTAAGCCCCCGCCCCGGCCCCGACTGACCCGCCGCGCGCGCCTGCGCGGTTCCATTCTGACCGGAGGCATTCATGCCAGAGACCGCGCTGCCCGCTGACACCCCGCTTCATGTTTCCGTCACCTGCCCGGATGAGGAGACTGCCCGGTTGCTAGGCCGCCGCGCCCTTTCGGCGCGGTTGGTGGCCTGTGCGAATATCCTGCCGGGTCTGTCGAGCCTTTACTGGTGGCGAGGTACGCTTTGCGAGGACAGCGAGGCGATCCTAAGCTTCAAGACGCTGGAGCGCCATCGCCCGGCCCTTGCCGCGCTCATCAAGCAGGGGCACCCCTATGACCTACCAGCGATCACTTGGAGCACGGTCGGAATGTCGGACGAATTGGCAGAATGGGTTCGAACAGAGACAAGCGACTAGCGCCGCGGCACGGTAAACAGCGTGTAGCCGTCGAGCGTGTCCAGGACGCTTCCACCGGTCAGCGCCCCAAAACTGTCTGCCTCCGGACTGCCTGCGGGGCAGCCCACCAGGTCTGCTGCATCATCGAGATACGTGTTGGTCATTTCCGATTCACCGACCCGCTGGCACGGATCCTCGGCACTGCGGTAGCCTCCAAAGAGCGGGAGCGCCGTATCGGGCACAGGTACCGGTTGCATGGAGCAAGCCGCCAGGAGAACGGCCGCACCGCCCGGATACAGGAACGCGTTGGACGCCATGATCGATCCTCCCGGTGACCCGAAGACCACCCCGACTAGGCGATCTTCGTCTTCAGCTCCGTCATCCTAGCCCGGTTCAGGCAAGGCTCCGGAGCGCTATCGGATCTCTGGTCCACCACGTCAAGCCACCGATGGCAGCCCTCTGCCCAGGCGCACCCCCGGCACCGGTTGACCATGGCGGCCCAATCCTCTTGATCGAGCGCGCCCTGATGCATGGCTTCCGCCAGATCCAGCCCCGCGGTCTTGGCCATCCGCTGGATCAGCCAGAAATGCTCTGTCGTATCGCCAAGCTTCTGCGGGCAAGGCGAATCCTGGGTGGAATGAGCAAGTTTCGGAGCAGCGGTCATTTGCGGGTCCCCATGGGTGATTGGCCCGGGCTTGCCCGGGGTGGCAGTTCTGCGCCTCAAAGCGGATCAGGCGGCTGGAGCTATTGCAGCTTTTCGAAAGCCTCGCGGTTTCGGCAATAGCTCGGTGCGGAGTCCAACGTGCTGGTCGTCTTAAGAAGACGCGCGCAGGATTCAGGGTTTGTGCAGGTGGTGCAGCGCAGCACAAGATCCGGGATCAGGTCCGGCGAGATCTCTCCGCGCAGGACAGCTTCCTCCAGATCAACGCCCACGCGGTCCGACATCCGGTCCACGAGGCTGGCATGTTTGCGAAGAACGCGATCATTTTGCATGTGGTGAGGCTCCTGTCACTACGGGGAGTCTGACTGCTCGCGCCCCAGCTGACCTTGAGCCAGATCAAACTGTCGCAGTCCCAGCCCTAAAGCGTGGCTGCTACCTGCCGAACGACGTCAATTCGGGCAGCATTGGGCGGGTGACTGCCCAGAAACTGATCACCGGGGTCAGGAATGCGCGTAAAGAAGACAGCGCCACGCAGGGGATCATAGCCCGCTGCATCCGCAATCACCGTGCCGAGCGCATCGGCCTCAAGCTCGTTCTGCTTGCTATAGGTCCGTGCACCGACGAAGGCTCCGGCCTGGGTGGCTTGCTCGACAGCGGCCTGCCGCACGGAATCGGAAGCCCCGGAGGTCGCGATCGAGGCCAGCGTTCCGAAGACAATCGCCCCGAGCCCGGCATTCGCCTCGGTCTGAGCCAGATGCCCGGCGATATGGTGCGCGGCCTCATGGCCCATAACGAAGGCCAGTTCATCCTGATTGCGGGCCTCGGCGATCAGCGCAACGGTGAAAACGATCAGCGGATTGCCCTCCGCGTCGAGCGTGTGGAAAGCATTCACCGGCTGGCCCGGGCGCGAATCGACCTGAATGAGGAAATCGCAATTGGTGTTGCGTGTCCGACTGCGGCACTGGGATTCGGCCACAGGTTCCACCCGACGCACCACCGCATCGAAATTGGCAACGGCCTGCTCCACCGAGAGGCGCCCGGACACATCGCCTGCCTGGGAGGCCGGGGCCCGAGGTGCAGAGGGGGCCACGCTACAGCCTGCAAGGGCCAAAGCCGCGAGGATCCCGAAAATGCGCATCACCTTTGCCTTCCATACGAGTATACGTCTGCCTAAATAGGCATTTCGCCAGACAACGCCAGCATCGCGCAACCCTGACGCGCAGACTCCGGCTGGATCTCGCGCCCAACTTGGCTGCGCGACCGGGGGATTCGGAGACAATTCTGCGAAATCGGCCGTATTTTGCGCTGCGAGAGACCCAGGGCCGCCCTCTGCCGCGCCCGCCTGTCACAGGGCGCAAATCTGCTGACTTTCCGGTCTTGGCCCCCGCCGGACACGCCCTAGCTCGTGCGCCGAAGGGAGAGCCCGAGATGCCTGACACAGACACACAAACCGCACCCCAAGCGCCCGAGACCACCGTGCTCTACAACGCGGAATGCGCCGTATGCCGTTTTGAGATTACCCACTATGAGCACTACTCTGAGTATAAATCCTTATCCATTGGATTTGAAGATTTAAACCAAACCGACCTCAATCCCTGGGGTCTGACCCAGGATCAGGCCGCGCGACGGCTCTATCTGCGCAAAGATGGCGCGCTTCTCAGCGGCATTCCCGCTTTCCTCGTGCTGTGGTCCGACATGCCCCGCTATCGCTGGCTCGCACGGGTCATCGGCTTGCCCGGGATCCGACATCTCGCCTGCGTGATCTATGACCACCTTCTTGCGCCAATTTTGTACCACCGCCAACGCCATCGTTATGCAGGTGCAGAAAAATCTGGAAAAGGGCCGGTGCAACAGTAGAGTTGACCCATGTTTACAATCGAACACGACTTTGATTCGACGATCGTGACCTTGGTGGATGAGGGCAAGACGCCCCTGACCGAAGACGTGATCGTCCATGCCTTTGAAGAATGCGTCACGATTGAGCAATTCGATCCCCGCACCCAGGAGACCCTGCGCATCACCCTGTCGATCTCGCAGCTGAATGACCTCGGCGCGGCGCTGGATCTGCCGGAGGGGGTCTATCGCCTCAAGCGGAGCGAGACCAAACGGCAGGACGCCTGACTGGACTCAATCCGGCGCAATCTCGAACACCTTGATCCGGTTGGACTGTCCCTGCACCAGTCGCAACCGCCCCGGCGCAATACCGAGCGCCTTGGCCAGGAGCCGGACCACCGCCGCATTCGCGCGCCCTTTCTCCGGCGCAGCGGTCACCCGCACCCGGATCGGGTCGCTGGCAAGGTCAATGCCCACGCGCTTGGCCCGAGGCACGGCCTTGATCGTGAGGCGCATACCAGGCCGGGCAAGATGGCTGAGATACGGGTCCGACATGGGCTGAGCCTTCGCGCACCCGCAGTTGTGACGCAAGGTTTCAGCGGCGTGATGCGCTGAATTGACAAGCCGCGCAGAGCACGGCCTACAGTCCCCGGACGTCGACCGGAGACCCTATAATGCGCCCTGCCCTCCATGCCGTGCTGGCCTTGTTCCTGCTCAACGGCGCCCTCTTCGGGAGCTGGGCCGCGCGCATCCCCGCTTTCAAGGAGCGTTTTGCCCTGAGTCCGGATGCGCTGGGGGTTCTGCTGCTTTGTCTCGCCGGGGGTGCGATCCTCGCCTTCCCTGCTGCGGGGCGGATCATCGACCGGCAAGGTCCCGAACTGCTGAGCAAGATCCTCGCCGTGGCCTACTGTCTCGCGCTCCCCGCCCTGGCAGCGGCCCCTGACCCGATCTGGTTGGCGGTAACACTTTTGGTTTTCGGGGCCTGTTTCGGGGCGATGGATGTGGCAATGAACGCGTGGGGCGCAGAGGTCGAGACCGCACGCGGCAAACCGCTCCTGCCCCAATTGCACGCTGTGTTCAGCCTCGGGGCCGGGTTGGGGGCTGCCGGAGGCGGGCTGGCAGTGGCCGCCGGGCTCGGTCCTTTGGGCCATTTCACATTGGTCGCGCTGGCATTGGGGATCCTGACGGTGCCCTTTGCCCTGCGGGCCCCCGCCAGCCCGCGCCCTCCCGCAGCTGCCGATGTCGGCGCGCCCGCCGCGCGTGGCCCAGTTCTGCCCACGGGCGCTCTGCTGCTTGTCGGGCTGATCGCCGGAGGCACCGGGCTCAGCGAAGCCGCCGTCGCGGATTGGAGCGCGGTCTATCTTCGGGTCGTGACCGAAGCGCCCCCTTCTATTGCTGCCCTGGGTTTTGCAGCCTTCTCGACGACCATGGTGATCGTGCGGCTCAGCGGTGGCTGGATCGTTGAACGGCTGGGGGCTGTGCAGGCGACACGGCTGTCGGGGCTCTGCCTTGCGCTTGGAACCGGCATCGTTGTCCTCGCCACGGCCAGCCTGCCCACGCTTGGAGGCTTTGCGGTGATGGGCTGCGGAGCTGCCCTCGTCATGCCGCTGGCCTTCGCCCGGGCGGCCGCTGACCCGCGCGTCGCGCCGGGTACAGCCATCGCGCAGGTCGCGCTGATCGGATATGGCGGCTTGCTGCTTGGCCCACCTCTTATCGGCTTCATCGCGGCCCGCAGTGACTATCCAACGGCCTTCCTGCTGCTGCTCGCGCTTGGACTTTTGGTCGCCCTTTTGGCCCCGGCCTTGCGTGCCCCCCTTGAAGCGGACCGCGAAAACCACGAGGTAACGGAGGAGTGAGCGCCGATCCCGGCGCGCCACGGGATCCCCGCTATCCGTTCGACCGAGAAAGCCCTCAATGACCAGTTCTGCCCTGCCCCCGCTGACCCCGCGCCCCGAGGTGATAGAGTTTCTGCTGACCCGCCGGTCCCGCCCGGCAAAGACCCTGAGCGCGCCCTATCCGGACCGTGACACGATCGAGACATTTCTGACAGCGGCGGCACGAACACCAGACCATGGCAAGCTGGAACCCTGGCGCTTTGTGGTGCTGCAGGGCGCGGCTCTGACCCGTTTGGCCGCCCTGACCGAAACACGGGGGATCGCCCTGGGCCAAGAGCCCGAAAAGGTCGCCAAGGCCAAGGCCGCCTTCGCCAATGCAGGCTGCGTCGTGGCCGTGATCGCGGCCCCGAAAGCCTCGGAGAAGATCCCCGCCTATGAGCAGGATATGTCGGTTGGTGCCGCCTGCCTCGCACTGGTTAATGCCGCGCTTGCCTCGGGCTGGGGCGCCAACTGGCTGACCGGGTTTGTCGCCCATGATGCCGGGTTCGGGATCGAAGGGCTGGGCCTCGCTCCGACCGAGCGGGTCGCGGGTTTCATCCATCTCGGCACCGAGACCGTCGCTCCGCCCGAGCGCCCGCGCCCGGATATCGCGGCGCTGACCCAATGGGTGGAGGCATGATCCCGCTGATCTATTCCAAGGCCATCGCGCAATTGCCCGATCCGGCCTTCCGGCGCGTTCTGCTGATCGGGATCGGGGCGACCGTTGGGCTTTTGGTGGCGATCACATGGCTCTTCACGCTGCTTTTGGGCTGGCTTGTCCCCGATGCCCTGAGCTTGCCCTTCGTGGGCGAGATCACCTGGCTTGACGATCTGGCCTCCGGCCTTGGTGTGCTGAGCATGCTGGGCCTGTCGGTGTTCCTGATGGTGCCCGTGGCCTCGGCCTTCACCGGCCTGTTTCTCGAAGATATTGCCGATGCTGTCGAGGACCGGCATTATCCCGGCCTGCCCCAGGCCCCAAAAGTCCCGTTCGGCGACGCCCTGCGCGATACATTCGGGTTTCTCGGGGTGCTGGTGGTCGCGAACCTCGCGGCCCTTGTGCTCTACCTGATGTTCATCCCACTCGCGCCTCTGATCTTCTGGGGGCTGAACGGGTTCCTGCTCGGCCGAGAATACTTTCAGGTGACCGCCATGCGGCGGCTCGGGCGCGAAGGGGCGGCGCAGATGCGCAAACGGCACATGCTCAAGATCTGGGTCGCAGGCGTGCCCATGGCGATGGTTCTGTCGCTACCGCTCATCAATCTGATCATCCCGGTCATTGGCGCTGCGGCCTTCACCCATCTCTATCACCGGCTGGCCGCGCAGGAGGTCTGACCCGCCCTGGCCCCATCCCACGAAAAAAGCCTCGGCCCAGATCGGCGCCGAGGCTTTCGCATCTCCGGAGGACTGGCTTACTCCAACCGCTCCAACCCACCACCAAAGCGGTTGAACAGGTCGAAATCATCCACCGTGATCCAGCCGGCCACGATCACATAGACCGCCGGCACCCAGAGCACGACGGCCACAATCGAGGTGATCTTGACCTTGCGCCGCATGTCGATCCGCGCCGGCGCACCCGCGGGGGTGCCCATGGTGACCTTGCCCTCATCGCCCTGGGTCTTCATGCGGATCGGCAGGACAATGAAAAGTGTCATGAACCAGATGACGGCCAGCAGAACGAGTGCCGAGGTGATTTGCATGTGTTCAGACCTGCTCGAGTTCGACCAGGGTGCCGTTGAAGTCTTTGGGATGGAGGAAGAGCACGGGCTTGCCATGGGCACCGATCTTCGGCTCGCCGGTGCCCAGCACGCGCGCGCCCTCCGCGCTCAGCTTGTCGCGGGCGGCGAGGATGTCATCGACCTCGTAGCAGATATGGTGAATGCCGCCCGACGGGTTCTTTTCGAGAAAGCCCGCAATCGGAGAGGCCTCACCCAGCGGGTAGAGAAGCTCGATCTTGGTGTTGGGCAGTTCGATGAAAACCACGGTCACTCCGTGATCCGGCTCGTCCTGAGGCGCACCGACTTTTGCACCGAGCGTGTTGGCGTATTGCGCCGAGGCGGCTTCGAGATCCGGGACTGCGATGGCAACGTGGTTCAGGCGACCGATCATAACTGGCTCCAACTGTGACTGGTTTGGCGCGGTTATGGCCTGTCACCCCTTTGTGAGCAAGGCGCAGAGGGTCGCGTTTACCACTCATTAGGGAAGGTGACGCAGTCTTTAGGGAGATTCGGAGGACCCTATGGACGATACAGCTGCCCTGCTCTCCGCTGCGCCCCGACCGACAGCCGCGCGTCCCCTGCTGGGGGTGACCATTCTGCTGGTCGAAGACAGCCGCTATGCATCCGAAGCGATGCGCCTTTTGTGCCTGCGATCGGGTGCGCGATTGCGGCGTGCCGACTGTCTCGCCTCGGCCCGGCGGCACTTGCGCATGTATTGCCCGACCGTGGCGATCGTGGATCTCGGCCTGCCCGATGGCGCAGGCGAGGACCTGATTGCCGAACTGGCCCAGGCCCAGCCGCGCCTGCCCGCAATTCTCGGGTTCAGCGGAGATCTGACAGGCGAGGACTGTGCCATCGCAGCCGGGGCGGACGGGTTTCTGGCAAAGCCGCTGACCCGCATTGCGGAGTTTCAGGCCGCGGTCCTGGCGCATTTGCCAAAGGATGCCCAACCCAAGGGGCCCCGCGCGATCACCGAGACCGAGATCTGCCCGGACACTCTGGCGCTGCAGGACGATCTGGCCCATGCTCAGGACCTGCTGCTGGATGAGGACGATCCCATCCAGCGGGCTTATTCGGCGCAATTTCTGCATGGTTTGGCTGTGGCCGCCCATGACGTGCCGTTGGCCGAGGCGGCCAAGACCCTGGCCAAGCTCGGGGACAAGGCCAGCCTGTCAGCGGTCCGCGCGCTGCTGGAAGATCGAATCGCCACCCGCGTTGCGATCTAGGAACCTGCCTCGCAATCAAGCGCTTACAGCGCAAACTTGTCACACTTGCGACACACCTGTGTCACGAGACTGTCCAATCATCGCCTCACGGGTCCCATTTCGAGCTGTCCGCGTTAAGCAGGACACGCGAAGGCAACGACCTCGAGCAGTCAACAAGGGAAACCCCCGATGCCCAAACGCTGGAACTCCGCCCGTTCAGCGTCCCGGACAGAGCGGCCCATGGCCACCGTCGGGGCGAACATCATTCTTGGCCTTGCCATGCTGGCCGCGATCCTGATCGGCACGTCAGATATTTCGATCCGATCCATCACATCGGATCTCGGCGCCACCGAAGATGTGCAGGGCACACTCGTGCCGCACAGCCCAGACTAAAGGGGCCCCTATTGGGGTCGAGCGCTTCGTGTCAGTCCTGCGGGATGACCCGCAAGGACAGATCGCGGAGCTGCTCCCCGGTTGGCTCGGAAGGCGCGCCCATCATCAGATCTTCGGCACGCTGGTTCATGGGGAACATGATCACTTCGCGGATATTCGCCTCATCGGCAAGGAGCATCACGATCCGGTCGATCCCGGCTGCGCAGCCCCCGTGAGGCGGAGCGCCGTATTTGAACGCGTTGACCATCCCGCCGAAGCGCTTCTCGACCTCGTCGCTGCCATAACCCGCGATCTCGAAGGCCTTGTACATAATCTCGAGCTTGTGGTTCCGGATCGCGCCCGACACAAGCTCATAGCCGTTGCAGGCCAGATCATACTGATAGCCGAGCACCTCAAGCGGGTCGCCATCCAGCGCCTCCATCCCGCCCTGGGGCATGGAGAACGGGTTATGCGAGAAGTCGATGCGCCCTTCGTCATCGGCCTCGTACATCGGGAAATCCACGATCCACGCAAAAGCAAAGCGGTCTTTCTCAACGAGGTTCAGCTCCTCGCCGATCACCGTGCGGGCACGACCAGCCACGCCTTCGAAGGTGGCAGGCTTGCCGCCGAGGAAGAAGGCCGCATCGCCGACCTCAAGACCCAGCTGCTGTCGGATCGCCTCTGTACGCTCCGGCCCGATGTTTTTGGCCAGCGGCCCGGCGGCTTCCATACCGTTGCCCTGATCGCGCCAAAAGATATAGCCCATGCCGGGCAGGCCCTGCTCCTGTGCGAACTTGTTCATCCGATCGCAGAATTTGCGCGAGCCGCCTGTAGGGGCCGGGATCGCGCGGATCTCTGTGCCGTCCTGCTCCAGCAGCTTGGCGAAGATCGCAAAGCCGGAGCCCGCGAAATGCTCGGATACGACCTGCATCTTGATCGGGTTGCGCAGGTCCGGCTTGTCGGTGCCATACCAGAGCGCGCTGTCGCGGTAGGAAATCTGCGGCCAGTCCGCATCCACCTTGCGACCGCCGCCGAACTCTTCAAAGAGGCCTGCAATCACCGGCTGGATCGTGTCGAACACGTCCTGTTGGTCGACAAAGCTCATCTCAAGGTCGAGTTGGTAGAAATCCGTGGGCGAGCGGTCGGCGCGCGGGTCCTCGTCCCGGAAACAGGGGGCGATTTGGAAGTATTTGTCAAAGCCGCCGACCATGGTGAGCTGCTTGAACTGCTGTGGGGCCTGCGGCAGGGCGTAGAATTTGCCAGGGTGCAAGCGCGAGGGCACGAGGAAGTCGCGCGCGCCTTCGGGGCTGGAGGCGGTGATGATCGGTGTCTGGAACTCGTTGAAATCAATGTCCCACATACGTTTGCGGATCGATTTCACCACGTTGGAGCGCAGGATGATGTTCTCATGCAGGCTGTCGCGGCGCAGATCGAGGAAGCGGTACTTCAGGCGCGTCTCCTCGGGATACTCCTGATCGCCAAAGACCGGCAGCGGCAATTCGTCGGCGGTGCCCAGCACTTCGAGATCGCGCACGAAGACCTCGACCTCCCCCGTAGGGATCTTGGGGTTGACCAGGCTTTCGTCTCGCGCCTTCACGGTCCCATCGATCCGAATGCACCATTCGGAGCGGACCTTTTCCACCTCAGAGAAAACCGGGCTGTCCGGGTCGCAAAGGACCTGGGTCATGCCGTAATGGTCGCGCAGATCGATGAAGAGCACGCCACCATGGTCGCGCACCCGGTGCACCCAGCCCGAGAGGCGCACGGTCGCGCCCACGTCTTCTTTGGTGAGGGCGGCGCAGGTATGGGTACGAAAGGCGTGCATGGGGGTCCCCGGAACTCAAATGGCGGTCTGGGGCCATACATATCAGGGGCGGTTGGGTGTCAAGCGGTACGGGGTGCGCCTTATGGATCAGGCGGCGTGCCCGTGGCGCGGGCGGGAGCCTCCGGCGGGGATATTTGCAGACTTAAGGTGGGTAGGGCGCGCTCGCAGGGTCGGTCAGATCCCGGAGCGGCTCAGCGCAATCCGACAGGCCGCGTCGCCGCAAGCACAGCAGGTGGTTTCGCGGGCGCGGTAGTCAGGAGCAACGAGGCGGCGAAACAGGGTTTCGAAGACCGCAACATGCCAGAAACAGATCGGGCTTTGCGCCCGCTCGCCGCGAACGATCGGGTTGTCGAGGATCTCGACCATGACCGGCCGCGTGGAGACGACCCGGAAGGTGCCAGAGCCCGCGAAGGTCCAGGCGTGTTTGGTGATCGATTTCAGCAAGAGCATCGCAGCGGGCCGCGCGGGCAGCAGTTTCAGCAGCCAGACCATCGGCGTTGGGATCCGCCGGGCAATGATGTAATTCGCGGTCGCCTCCCCCGCCGCCCAGGCGAGACGCGGGGCTGTGCTCGGCCGATCCCGGCGCAGGGCCTGGTGGAGCCGGGCCACGGGGCGTTCATCGATCATGCCGGTTTCGGGCGGAAGATCGAACATCCCCGCCAGCGCCAGCATATGGGCCGCGAGCTTTGGCCCGCCCTCCTCTTCAAGGGCAGCGAGCAGCTGATGGACCGCGTTGGGGCCGATCCGCGCCGTCGTATCCGGCGGCGCCCAATCCGTATGCAGTCGGGTATCAAGCGGCATCACACATCTTCCATCTGTTGGGGTCCGCCTCCGCAGGCTTTGACCGGTTCGCGGCCTTCACGCCCCTCGGGCAGCTTGAAGGACGTATCCAGCGCCTTGCGGCGTGCGCGGGCCTGGCTGGCCCGATCGGCGGCGGCCTCCCAATCATCCATCTGGGCCTTCGCGATCTTGCGGGTCCGATCGAAGCTGAAGTTGACCGTTTCCTTGGATTGAGGCCCCCAGTAGTTGGCCTTGCCCAGATCGTAGAATTTCCGCTCGAACCCGGCCTTAAGGAAGGCCTTCAGACAGCCGAGCAGGTATCTCCGCCGATAGCCGGTGCCGCGCCACGGGTAGTGGAACAGCGCCTTCTGCATGTAGAATCGCCGGTAGTTCTTCATGACGCCATCCAGCAACTCGCCGCGCGTCATCTGGTCCGGGGCCATGATCGGGGTGACGAAATTGTACTTCGAGAAGTCGAAGATCTCGACCTTGTCGCCCAGCTCCTGAAAGAGCGGCGTGAAGGGCCAGGGAGTGTACATCGCCCAATTGGCCAGATCCGGCTGCCAGTCCCACGCCATCCGGTAGGTTTCCTCGAGCGTCTCTGGCGTCTCGTTGTCGAGCCCGACAATAAACTGCGCCTCGACAAAGATATCGGCCTCACGCAACAAGCGGATCGCCTCTTTGTTCTCGGAGACCTTGGTTTCCTTGTTGAACTGGTCGAGCTTGAGCTGGGCGGCGGCCTCCGTCCCGAGGCTCACATGGACAAGCCCGGCCTTGCGATAGAGCGGCAAGAGCTCCTTATCGCGCATGATATCCGTGACCCGGGTATTGATGCCCCACTGGATTTTTTCAGGCAGGTCGCGCGCGATGAGTTCCTCGCAGAACTGGATGAATTTGCGGCGATTGATGGTGGGTTCCTCATCGGCGAGGATGAAAAAGCCCACGCCGTGATCCTCGACAAGCCGTTCGATCTCATCCGCGACCTTGAGCGGATCGCGCACGCGGTAGTCGCGCCAGAACTTCCATTGGGAGCAGAAGGAGCAGGTGAATGGACAGCCCCGCGCCATATTCGGGATCGCGACCTTCACGCCGAGGGGCACGTAGATGTACTTTTCCCATTCCAGCAGTGACCAGTCGGGATCGATTCCGTCGAGATCCTTGACCGTGCTCGCGGCCTGAGTCGCGACGATCTGATCGCCCTCGCGAAAGGCGAGCCCTTTTATCTGTCGCTGATCCACCGGCCAACGCCCGTCCGCCACGCACTGGGCGAGCGCGGTCATGATCTCCTCACCCTCGCCGCGCACAATCACCTCGACCTCGGGAGCTTCCGAGAGCACCTGTTTGTACATGAAGGTGCCGTGGATCCCGCCAAGCACGCGCAGGGCATCGGGGCAGGCCTCAGACGCAATTTTCAGAACCTTTTCCGCCTCATAGATCGCCGGGGTAATCGCGGTGGTGCCAACGATGTCGGGCTGGAGCTCCGCCAGACGCGCGCGCAGCGCATCGTCGGGCAAGTCATTGGTCATCGCATCTAGGAAATGGATATCGTCAAAACCCGCCGCCCTGAGAGAACCCGCAAGATAGGCCACCCAGGCCGGGGGCCAATTGCCCGCGATCTCGGCCCCGCCGGAATGGTAATTGGGATGTACGAATACAATACGCATAAGACCCTCCGCTGCCTTTCGCAGAGGGTGACATCAATTGTGTCAACTTTCCTTGACGTACATCAACGCCGACCACCTAAGGCCGTGGCTCAGTCCGTCGGCGCGAGATGATCGAAATCGGTGGAGATCTGGTGGTTTTCCAACTGCCGATTGAGCGAGCCGGAGTTTGTGGTCATGGCCGGCCCCAGAACCGCGATTACGGCAATGGCCAGCCCGACCAGCGCCGCCGTCAGGACAACCCAGTCCACGGTGACGGCCCCATCCTCAGTCCGTAGAAAGGCGATGATCCGGTCAGCCATGGGTTCTGTCGTCCTCTGTCACGCTGTTCGGGGGCGTGCGCCCACCCTTGAAGGACGACCCAACCACAGGAATCTGACAAGATTAAGGACAGCCCGTTGATGGCCGCATTCTCGGCAGGCTGGATTTGGCCGGGATCGCTGCCCGCTTTGAAAAAAAACACAAACACTTCACCCTGCCAGAAACTCACGATCCAGTAGCGTGTCGCAGCCACCTTGCCCACTTTCTCGCGGCCTCAGCTCCGCACGCGACAGGTGTGTCCCTTGTCTTTGACGGCGATGCCCGCGCAGACGGCACCTGCAATCGCGAGGGGGGAGCTCTCAGCCAAGAATCCAGCGATATCGGCGGACAGGCTAAATTGCTGTTGATGGAGACTGTGGACGAATTCGAGGTGTCGCTGGTGCAGCTGGACATCGCCCCGTACACCCACCGGTCCCAAACCAACGATGTCACAGTGGTGGACATCAGCAACATGACGGAGACCGCGCTTGAGGTTGCGCTGCCAAACGTCGAAACTTCTAAAGAAATGGACCGCTTCGGTGCTAGTCAGAACCAGAAACGTGACCTGATCACCGTTGCGTCGGCCTTTTATGATAAGGGCTTTGACACCATTGTATTCAACGTCGACGCCATCGGCTGCCGGGCTGTTTCGATCCCGGTTCCAAGGAGTGCGCTGATGCTGCCGTACGGTGTGGCCGGTCTTTGCGCATAAACCCGGCGGCGCCAGGAGGACAGCGTCTTCGACGGCCCCCGGGAGACGAGTTGAGACGCGGGACCCATGGCGGACGCTTCCTTTCAAGACGTACTTGCTCCCGGGACCCGCGAGCCAACATCAAGGTCGCAGAGCGCCCCGGACGCTCTTGCGCCCGGACAGCCCCCATGTATAACGCCGACAATTTGCGCCACTGGAGTCTGCCCGATGCCCAAAAGAACCGATATCAAATCGATCATGATCATCGGGGCGGGGCCCATTATCATCGGCCAGGCCTGCGAGTTTGACTATTCCGGGGCCCAGGCTTGCAAGGCGCTGCGCGAGGAAGGCTACCGGGTCATCCTGGTGAACTCGAACCCCGCGACCATCATGACCGACCCGGGTCTGGCGGATGCCACCTATATCGAGCCGATCACGCCTGAGGTAGTTGCCAAGATCATCGAGAAAGAGCGCCCGGACGCGCTTTTGCCAACCATGGGCGGGCAGACCGGATTGAACACCTCCCTCGCGCTGGAAGAGATGGGTGTGCTCGACAAGTACAATGTCGAGATGATCGGCGCCAAGCGCGCCGCCATCGAGATGGCAGAGGATCGAAAGCTTTTCCGCGAGGCGATGGACCGGCTCGGGCTGGAAAACCCGCGCGCGACCATCGCCAACACGATGGAAGAATGCATGGCGGCGCTGGATGATATCGGCCTGCCCGCGATTATCCGCCCGGCTTTCACCCTCGGCGGGACAGGCGGCGGCGTGGCTTATAATCGGGACGATTACGAGCATTTCTGCAAATCTGGTCTCGACGCCTCCCCGGTCAATCAGATCCTGATCGACGAGAGCCTGCTTGGCTGGAAGGAGTACGAGATGGAAGTGGTCCGCGACAAGGCGGACAATGCGATCATCGTTTGCTCCATTGAGAACGTTGACCCGATGGGTGTCCATACCGGTGACAGCATCACGGTCGCACCGGCGCTGACCCTGACGGACAAGGAATATCAGATCATGCGCAACGGCTCGATTGCCGTGTTGCGCGAGATCGGGGTGGAGACCGGTGGCTCCAACGTGCAATGGGCCGTGAACCCCGCCGATGGCCGAATGGTGGTGATCGAGATGAACCCGCGCGTATCGCGGTCTTCGGCGCTGGCTTCCAAGGCGACGGGTTTCCCGATTGCCAAGATCGCTGCAAAGCTCGCCGTGGGCTATACGCTCGATGAGTTAGACAACGATATCACCAAGGTGACACCCGCCTCCTTTGAGCCGACCATCGACTATGTGGTCACCAAGATCCCGAAATTCGCCTTCGAGAAGTTTCCCGGCTCCGAGCCGCACCTGACCACGGCGATGAAATCCGTTGGCGAAGCCATGTCCATTGGCCGGACGTTCCACGAGTCAGTGCAAAAGGCGCTGGCTTCGATGGAATCCGGTCTGACAGGGTTTGACGAGATCGACATTGACGGCGCGCCGGATAAAGCCTCCGTGGTCAAGGCGCTGTCAAAACAGACCCCTGACCGGCTGCGGGTGATCGCCCAGGCCATGCGGTTCGGGCTTTCCAATGACGAGATCCAGGCGGCGACCGCGTTCGATCCGTGGTTCCTCGACCGGATCCGTGAAATCATCGACACCGAAGCCGCCGTGCGCAAGGACGGCCTGCCGCTTGATGCGGATGGTCTGCGCAAGCTCAAGATGATGGGCTTTACCGATGCCCGCCTCGCCACGATCACTGGCCGCGACGAAGGGCAGGTGCGCCGCGCCCGCACCCGGCTTGGCGTGACGGCTCAATTCAAGCGCATCGACACCTGTGCGGCCGAGTTCGAGGCCCAGACACCTTATATGTACTCGACCTACGAGACCCCGGTGATGGGCGAGCCCGAATGCGAGGCCCGCCCCTCGGAAGCCAAAAAGGTCGTCATCCTTGGTGGCGGTCCGAACCGGATTGGCCAGGGCATCGAGTTCGACTATTGTTGCTGCCATGCCTGCTTTGCGCTGACGGATGCGGGCTATGAAACCATTATGGTCAACTGCAACCCCGAGACTGTCTCGACTGACTATGACACCTCTGACCGCCTCTATTTCGAGCCGCTAACATTCGAGCACGTGATGGAAATCCTGCGCGTCGAGCAGGAGAACGGCACGCTGCACGGGGTGATCGTGCAATTCGGTGGGCAGACGCCGCTGAAACTCGCCAATGCGCTCGAGGCTGAGGGCATCCCGATCCTCGGTACCACGCCCGACGCGATTGATCTGGCCGAAGACCGGGAGCGGTTCCAGGCGCTGGTCAACCAGCTTGGTCTGAAGCAGCCCAAGAACGCCATTGCGAGCACTGATGCCGAGGCCTTCACGGCCGCCGGCGAGATCGGCTATCCGCTGGTGATCCGACCGTCTTACGTGCTGGGCGGCCGCGCCATGGAGATCGTCCGCGATCTGCCGCAGCTGGAGCGGTACATCTCCGAGGCCGTGGTCGTCTCCGGCGACAGTCCTGTGCTGCTCGACAGCTATCTCGCGGGCGCGGTAGAGCTCGATGTGGACGCACTCTGTGACGGCGAGAATGTCCATGTGTCGGGTATCATGCAGCATATCGAAGAAGCGGGCGTCCATTCCGGCGACAGCGCTTGCTCTCTGCCGCCCTATTCGCTCTCGGACGAGATCCTTGCAGAAATCCGCACCCAGACCGAAGCGCTGGCAAAGGCGCTGCGGGTCAAGGGTCTGATGAATGTACAATTCGCGATCAAGGATAACGAGATCTACCTGATCGAAGTGAACCCCCGCGCCTCGCGGACAGTGCCCTTCGTCGCCAAGGCGACCGATAGCGCGATCGCCTCTATCGCTGCACGGTTGATGGCGGGGGAGCCCCTGTCGAACTTCCCTCTGCGTGACCGCCTGCCCCACGACGCGCCCGAGGACCAGCACCTGCCAATTGGTGATCCGATGACGCTGGCCCATCCGGATACGCCTTGGTTTTCCGTAAAGGAGGCTGTCCTGCCCTTCGCCCGCTTCCCGGGTGTCGATACGATCCTCGGTCCAGAAATGCGCTCCACCGGCGAGGTGATGGGCTGGGATCGCTCCTTCCCGCGCGCCTTCCTCAAGGCGCAGATGGGGGCCGGGACCGAGCTGCCCTCCGAGGGCACCGTGTTCCTGTCAATCAAGGAAGCCGACAAGACCGATATGCTGGTCGACACCGCTGCGATGCTGGTGGAGCTTGGCCTTGATATCGTGGCCACGCGGGGCACGGCGGCCTTCCTCAAGCAGCACAACATCGCCTCCAAGGTCGTGAACAAGGTCTATGAAGGCCGCCCGGATGTAGTCGACATGCTCAAGGACGGGCGGATTGCGCTGGTAATGAACACTACCGAGGGCGCGCAGGCGGTCAATGACAGCCGCGAGATCCGCTCCGTCGCGCTCTATGACCGGATCCCCTATTTCACCACGCTGGCCGCGAGCCACGCCGCCGCCCAGGCGATGAAGGCGCGACGCGAAGACGCTATCGGCGTCCGCGCATTGCAAGGCTGATCCCGGCGCCTCCCGTTCGGGGGGGCGCCATGGAATGTCCGCATTTCCCTGGCACGAAGGGCGCGCAACTGCGAGGGCGCCCATTGCATCGGATATTCAATTCACGTCTCCTCCATCGCGGACAGCGACGGGGCTTCTGGATCAAATGACAATTCCAAGTGAAGTTGGCACACTCTGGCTCACTCTGGGCGTGTTGCTCATCGTGACCACGGTTCTGCCAAGTCTGATCCGCAGGTCGCGCCGCAAAAGCCGCAAACCACGACCCGGGCAGAGCCGGACCCCTTCCCGGCCCTTCAGCAATCCGCCCAATTGGTACAGCGCGCAAGCCGAAGCCCTGACCCGCGTTTCCGTCCACCCGACACCGTTGCTCAATCGGAGCGAGATCGCCCTGCAGGAGATGATCCGGGACTGGCTCGCCACCCGCGATCTCCCCCCCCTCGCGCTGCACGCGCAGGTCTCCATGGGGGAGATGTTCCGCGTTAGCACTTCCGGGGTGGCTGGACGCGAGGGCCATAGCGCCTTCAATGCCAAACGGGTGGATTTCCTCCTTGTCGGAGCAGATATGCTCCCCCTTGCGGGGATCGAGTACCAAGGCGGCGGCCACTATCAGAAGGATGCCGTCTTGCGCGACGCCATCAAGCGCGAGGTGTTCCGCAAGGCTGGGATCCCGTTTCTGGAGATCAAAGCCAAGTCGAAGCGATCCCAGGTTCACCGCCAATTGGATGCGTGTTTTGGCACGGCGCCCCCCGACGTCTCAACAACGTCCGAGGCGACTGGATTGCACTCGCCGCGCGTCCCGGCCTAGTCTTGAGCCCACTCTCGCGCCCGTCCGGAGGATCCCATGCTGCGCTTGCTTGCCCTGTCTCTCGCTCTCACGCTTCTATCCGCCTGTGGCGGGGTGCCTTTGGTGCCGTTGATCTGAGCATCAAAGAAGCGCGGGATCTCCCCGCGCCCTTTGCTTTGTCGGCGCGTTCCGCTCAGCGCAGCTCGGCCCAGTTGGCCACGCGCGGGCGGCCGCCCCCATGGGGCGCGGATTCGAGCACGTAATTGGCGCCCGGCGGGACAGCCGTAGTCACGAAACAGGACTTGTCCCACTGGCTGTTGTTGTTCCGGGTTTCCGCCACCGTCATCCCATTCACTTTGATCCGCGCATGGCAGCGGTTCGAGTCCTTGACGTTGATCGTGACCGCGACGTTGATGGGATAGTCCTTGTCGTTGGTCTGGGACTTCCCAATGCTGCGGGCTGCAACGCCAAACTCCGACCAGGCGCGCCCCGTGACCTTGCCCAGCTTGCGCTCGGTGGCCGTCAGCTGGGTCTTGAGCGCGCGCAACTCAGCGCTGTCCGTCCCCCCCGCCTGCCGGATCTCACTCCGCAGGTCACGGGCTTCTGCCGCAAGTGCGGTTCCGGTTCTGCGCTCGCTGCCCTCGATCGCGCGCTCGATCTTGGCATCCACCCCCTCCAGTGACGTCTGGAAACGTGTGTCGGCGCGCTCCAGCCCGTTGACGTCCCGCTCGACCGCGCTGACCCGCATCTGCAAGTCGGCGATATCGGCGCGCGTCTCTTCGGCGCAAATCAGCAGCGCTTCGAGCTTGCGGCTATCCGAAGCATTCGCGCCAAGAAAGTTCAGTTTGCGCTGGCACTCCGCTGCGGAGACCTCTCCTGGCAAAAGACTCAACCCCGCCACCAGAAAGGCTACGGCAGGCAACAGGGAACGGGCAGAAATCGACATGGGAAACTCCATTTGAAAACGACTGACCCATTTGTCCGAACCGTCCGTTATCGCTGCGTTATTAGCCTTTCTGGAGTCCTTGTTCTGAGACCAGGGCACGCATGCGGCACGCCCTGAAACGCACCAATCGCGCCCGCCCCGCGCCACAAACAGGCCGAAATGTCATGGGACAGTCAGGCCGGTAATACGCATGGAGGCCCCATTGAAGTCCGGGATCACCCTCTCCCCTGCCGAGCCGGACGGCCTGTCCGTGCTGATCCTCTTCGTGGCGATTGTCCTGCTGGGACTTTGCGTCGTGGGCGGGCTCTGGCTGCTTGCCAAGCTGTCCGAGAAAATGGGCTGGTCTAAGAAACGTCGGCGGCGGGTCCATATCCCACGCGGCGCGCGGACACGGGCTCCGTCCCGGGCGGTCAGCTTTGCGCGCACAGCCGAACGGCTCGACCAGATCGAGGTGGCGCCCGTGCCCTTACCGATGCTGGGCGATCCCCAGATCCATGATGCGCTGCAGGACTGGGCGGTGGCGCGCGGCGCGCCGGATCTCCGCGTGATCGCGCAGGTTGAGCTGAGCACGCTCTTTACCGTGACCTCCACGGGGGAGGTCGGTCGGGCCGGGGCCGAGGTGCTCCGTGGGCAGAACGTGGACTATGTGCTGGCGGAACCCGGGGGCATGCCGGTGGCGGGTCTTATGCGCACGGATCCCAATGACATCCACACAGCGACCCTGTTGCGGGAAACCATCCTGCGGGAGCTGTTCCGCAAGGGCGCGCTGCCCCTGGTGGAACTGTCCCCCGAGGCCGAAACGGCAGAGATCCACGCCTGTCTCGACGCGGCCTTCGAGCTGGTCCCGGAGCCAGAACCTGTTTTGCCTACCGCTTCGGGGAAGCACTCCCTGTCCGGGCCACAGGCTGTGCCCGACGCCCTGTTGGAACAGCCCCCGATAACGCCCGGCAACGCCCCTCAGCGCGAACCGTTGCCCCCCCGCCCCGTCCCACGGCGCGCGCCGGGAGGGCCCCTTGCCGCCGGTGCCCAGATCTGGTCGGAGACGACGGGGGGAGCGTTAGCCGAAGGCAGCGCACGGACACTTTCCGCCCCCGGAACGGGCCCGTCCGACACACCCACTGACGACCCGGACACGCCCCCTTGCCCGGCCCCGTCGCCCCGCGTTATGCCAGCCCATGGCCAAGCTTTACTTCCACTACTCGACCATGAACGCGGGCAAATCGACGGCCCTGCTACAAGCCTCGCATAACTATATCGAACGGGGGATGCAGACCCATCTGATGACGGCCCGGCTCGACCACCGTGCCGGCGAAGGCCAGATCGGCAGCCGCATCGGCCTCTGCGCCCCAGCCGATACATTTGCGCCCAGCACCAACCTGTTTGACGCGCTAACCCTGCGGCTGAAGGGCGGGCCCTGTGCCTGTGTCTTCGTGGATGAAGCGCAGTTTCTGACCGAAGATCAGGTCTGGCAACTGGCCCGCGCCGTGGATGATCTGGGCGTGCCAGTGATGTGCTACGGACTACGGGTGGATTTCCGCGGGCAGCTCTTTCCGGGATCGGCGACGTTGCTGGCACTGGCAGATGAGATGCGCGAGGTGCGCACGATTTGCCATTGCGGGCGCAAGGCCACCATGGTGATCCGCCAAGGGCCCGATGGCACCCCCCTGCGCGAAGGGGAGCAAGTGCAGATCGGCGGCAATGAGACCTATGTTTCGCTCTGCCGCCGTCACTGGCGTGAGGCGATGGGGGACCGCTCCCCAGACTAGCGGAGCGCCTGTTCCATATCAAAGAGCGTAACGAAAAGCGGCGACTGATCGGTTGTGACCAGCCCGCCCGAACTGCGCTGCACATCGACGATGGTGATCATCACGACAAAGAGGAAGCCGGAGAACATGAAGGTTCGCCAGGACAAGGCGCGCCCATGCATTCCCGACCGGTTCCCCAGCAGAAACAGCGAGGCAAGAGCTGCGGCCAACACCATGCCCTGCGTGATATCCGCCACTGGCACCGCGAAGGTTTGCATCCGATAAAGATGGGCATCGAGCGCATCATTCACCGCTCCGCTCACAAAAGTCGCGATGGGGCGCGGTACAGGCTCCGCCGTCGCCTCCAGCGTCAGCGGCCAGAGTACTGCCTGCGCGCTCAGCGTCCGTTCCAGAAAGGCGCGCACGCCTTCAGAATCGTGCATCTTGCTTGCCGGCGGGACAACCCGCGTCTCGGTATAGGCATAGAGCGCCTTCTTGAGGTCGGTCCGACCCGGCTCGGCGAGGTAATCCGCGCGCAGGAAAGCCGTTCCAAGGGCTGCCGCCTCGTCGATCACAGCCAGTTTGCGGGTCTGGGCCAGGGACAGCGCATTGCCAAAGCTGAAGGCCAACAGAAGGCCAAGAATACCGAGGATCGCGCCAAGCGATGTTTCTCCAGTGACCTTGTCCACTTCCTTGCCCGCGGACAAGGTCCGCGCCCGTTGCCGCCGTCCGAAGGCATGTCCAACCACAGCTGCCGTCGGCAATACAACCAAAAGAAGGAAGACCAGCCCCGTCAACCCGATGACCGGCAAATGCATCTCCCCGTAGACCGAGGCGGCCGTTAATACGTCCATATCAAAGTCTTTCCACGTGTTCCTCGGACGGTACCTTACGGGGGGCCGGGCGCAAAAATAAAGATTTGATTTGGGGCGCGCGGCCCGGACATGGATTGCTGCGCAGCTGGGGCCACAAGGTCCTAGACCGGATTGGGCAAGGGCTTGTCCTCGGCATAGGCGATGACATTGTCCAGCGCCATCAGCCCCATCGCCTCGCGGACCTCAAGAGCCGCCGTCCCCAGATGGGGAAGCAGGACCACATCCTCCCGCGCGATCAGTGCCTCTGGAACCTTGGGTTCGAACTCATAGACGTCGAGCCCGGCTGCCCCCATCTGCCCCGCCTCAAGCGCGGCGATCAGGGCGGCCTCATCCACCACATCCCCTCGCGCGATGTTTACGAAAATCCCGTGGGGCCGCATGGCGGCAAAAGCCTCCGCTCCGATCAGGTGGTGGGTTTCGGCGCCACCGGGCACTGCCACCACCACCACATCTGCGGCGGCCATCACCTCGGGGATCGAGCCGAGCTGGGTCGCAGGCAGATCCAGCGTCTTGGGGGAGCGGTTCTGATAGACCACGTCCATGCCGAACCCGTAATGGCAGCGCGCGGCAATGGCCTGCCCGATCCGGCCCATACCGATCACCCCGAGGGTCTTGCCGCTCACATGCAGGCCCAGCATCTGCGTCGGATGCCACCCCTCCCAGGCCCCGGCGCGCACCATGCGCTCGCCCTCGCCCGCCCGGCGCGCTGCCATAAGGATTAGTGTCATTGCCGTATCTGCGGTGGCATCGGTTACGGCCCCGGGCGTGTTGGTCACAGCAATCCCGACGGACCGTGCGGCGGCAGCATCAATGTGATTGTAGCCCACTCCGAAATTCGCAAGCAGCTTGGCCCGGGGGGCAGGCACATCCGCAAAGACCTCCGCCGTAAAAAGATCCCCGAGGGTCGGCAGCACGACATCATAGTCCCGCAACGCAGCCCGCAGCTCATCCGCTGTCAGAGGCGTCGTCTCGGAGCGAATAGTCGTGTCGAAGCGCGCGGAGGCCTTGGCCAGAACCACGTCCGGCAAAGGCCGGGAAATCAGAAGTTTCATCAATAAAGCCGCCCCCCCAGCGGAACCTTGAGGTCCGGTGCCAGTAGCACGACATCGCCATCTGCATCCGGCACCCCGAGAACAAGGATTTCAGACATGAACTTGCCGATCTGGCGTGGCGGAAAGTTGACAACCGCCATCACCTGTCGCCCGACCAGGGCCTCCGGCGTGTAGTGTTTGGTGATCTGGGCCGAGCTTTTTTTGACCCCCAAGGGCGCACCGAAATCGACCCAGAGCTTGATCGCGGGCTTTCGTGCCTCCGGATAGGGCTCGGCCTGCACCACTTCGCCCACGCGGATATCGAGCTTCAGGAAGTCGTCAAAGGTGATCTCCGCCATGGCGCTATTCCGCGAGCTCGCGACCCCGTTGGGCCGCCGCTGCCACCGCCCGCCGCAAAAGCGGCGGGAAGCCATCGGTCTCGTCCATAAGAACCTCCAGCGCCGCCGCGGTCGTGCCCGCGGGGCTTGTAACATTCACCCGCAATTGGGACGGGTCCTCGCTGGCGGCCTCCGCCAGCGCCCCCGCACCGGCAACCGTGGCCTTGGCCAGATGCAGGGCGAGGTCCCGGGGCAGCCCCTCGGCCTCCCCAGCCGCCGCCATGGTTTCGATCAGGTGGAAAACATAGGCTGGGCCTGAGCCCGACACTGCCGTGACCGCATCCATCTGATGCTCGCCTTCGAGCCGAACGGTCTGGCCAATCGCAACCAGCAGCGCTTCGGCAAGGGCCAGGTGCGTCTCGCGCGCCGCGCCGTTTCCGGTGATTGCCGTGATCCCCTTTCCAACCGCCGCCGGCGTATTGGGCATCGCGCGGATGATCGGGGTTGCCGCGCCAAACGCTTCTTCAAAGTACCGGATGGAAGTGCCCGCCGCGATCGACAGGATCAGCGTCTCGCCCCCGCCAAGCGCCGTCACAGCGCCCAGCGCATCGCCCATCATCTGCGGCTTGACCGCCAGCAAGGCGATGGCCAGGGCTTCGGGCACACCCTCATTCAGGTGCAAGCCCTGCGCCGCCAATCCGCTCAGCCAATCGGAGGGCTTGGGGTCCATGACCCAGACCGATCCCGGCGCGATCCCCTGGGTCAACCAGCCCTGCAACATGGCCGAACCCATCTTTCCACATCCCAGAAGGAACAGCCCCCGGCGGCGTACATCGTCCAAACTCATGTGTTCTCCCCGCGTCCAACGGGGGCAGGTTAGGCGCGCCCGTACGCCTCTGCAATGGCCACATCAATGGCGGCCTGCGGGTCTTGCTCACCCCATGTGGCCAGCTGGAAGGCCGGATAGAAGCGCTCGCAGTTCAGAAAGGCCGTGGTCATCATCCGGTCGATCTGCTCGGGGCCCGCAATCGCGCCCCCGCTCAGCACAAGACCGTAGCGATAGACCATGAGCTGTTGCTTGGCCCAATGGGTGAAAGCCCCGGTCCAACACTGATCATTCACCGCGTTCAGCACTTCGTGCAGGGCTGCCACCCGGTGCTCGGGAGGCTCCATGTCAAAGGTCATCACCAGCCGGAGTGTTTCATCATAGGCCGACCATGCAAGGGTTGCCGAATAGGTCCGCCACTGTCCCTCCACGGCCATGGCGATCTGATCTTCCGCGATACGGTCGAAATCCCAGTCATTGTGCTCTGCGATCGTTTCAACAATGTCGATCGGATGCAGATCGTCGGCTTCGTAATGCTGCTCGAGGAGTGACATGCGCGGCCCCGTTCGTTTGCCAGTCGCAGGGGCAACCCCCACTATAGGCTGGGTGTCATTACAAGACCCGGAGCGCGGAGGCCCGCGTCTTACAAGATATGGTGTCCGGCTTTGGGGCGTCCTGTAAAGACGTATTTTCGCGCAACCCGGCCCGGGCGGGCTTTGCGCCGGAGTTATCCACAGAATTTGGGAGATTCTTAAGAAATCCAGAGCATTCAGCAGCCGTCACGCCGTCGCAGCACCCTGATTTCACGTCTTCAAACCCGCAACAGAAGCCCGCGGGCGCGACTCGAAGGTTAATGCCCAAATTTCAGGCATTCGTCGCCCAGACCCAGGTCATGCGGCTCCGGAGTGCTTTTGCGAGGGGCTCAGCCCTTGGCCTCGAGCGCCTCGATCCGCGCCTTGAGAGCTTCATTCTCCTCGCGGGCCTTCTGGGCCATGGTCCGCACAGCGTCGAATTCCTCGCGGGTCACGAAGTCACGATCCGCGAGCCAGCGGTCCATCATGCCCTTCATCGCGGTCTCGGCCTCGTCCTTGGCCCCTTGGGCCACGCCCATGGCGTTGGTCATCAACTGGCCGATATCGTCGAACAACTTGTTTCGCGTCTGCATGGGGCGCTCCGTGATCTCTGTACTGTGATGTATATGGCCTCGCCCCCGCGAAACCTCAAGGTTGACAACCGCGCGGCCAGCCCGGACAGATCGCCCCAGACGCCGGAGCCTACCATGCCCTTCGCCATTCCCTTCCCGCCCCTGTCGCCCGAGCTGTTCAGCCTCGAGATCGGGACCTTCACCTTTGCCCTGCGCTGGTATGCGCTGGCCTATATTGTCGGGCTTGGACTGGGTTGGTGGATCGTGACGCGGCTGGTGCAACGTCCGACCCTGTGGGGCGCGCGCCCGGCACCGATGACCCCGCCGCAGGTCGAGGCGCTGCTGACCTGGGTTGTGCTCGGGGTGATCCTGGGGGGTCGGTTGGGCTTTGTGCTGTTTTATCAACCGGATTACTACCTCCGAAACCCGGCCGAGATCCTGATGGTCTGGCAGGGCGGTATGGCTTTTCATGGCGGACTGGTCGGCGTGGTGCTGGCTGTTGCCTTGTTTTGCTGGCGTGAGGGCGTGCCACCCCTGCAAACCGCGGATGCCCTCGCGCTGGCAACGCCGCCGGGTCTGTTCCTCGGGCGTATGTCGAACTTCGTGAACGCGGAGCTTTGGGGACGCCCGACCGATGCGCCATGGGGCGTGATCTTTCCCGGGCTGAATGCGCAGGATTGCGGCCAACCGCTCGGGGAGCTCTGCGCCCGCCACCCGTCGCAGCTTTATGAGGCTGGGCTCGAGGGGCTGCTGCTGGGGCTGGTTCTCTGGATCCTTCTGAGACGCGGGGCGCTGGCCCGGACGGGTGCGATCTTTGGCACCTTCCTTGCGGGCTATGGCGGCGCACGTTTTATCGTCGAACTGGTCCGCCAGCCCGATGCGCAGTTTGTCAGCGCCGGCAACCCGGTAGGCTACGCACTGCAACTTGGCGAGTGGGGGCTGACCATGGGACAGCTTCTGAGCCTGCCCATGATCGCGCTGGGACTTGTGCTGATCGCGCGGGCGCGCCCGCATCCGGCCACGACCCCATGACGCCTCTGGCCGACCTGCTGGTCGCACGTATTGCGGCAACGGGCCCGATCACCGTGGCTGAGTATATGGCGGAGTGTCTTCTCCACCCGGAGTATGGCTACTACACCACGCGCAGACCGTTCGGGCGGGACGGGGATTTCACCACCGCCCCCGAGATCAGCCAGATGTTCGGCGAGGTGCTGGGTCTGGCCTTGGCGCAGGCGTGGATGGATCAGGGTGCCCCCGCCGAAGCCTGTCTCGCCGAGATCGGGCCGGGGCGCGGCACGCTCATGGCCGATATCCTGCGGGTCTTTGGTCAGATCCCCGGTGGGCCACGCCTGCGCCCCCATCTGATCGAAGCTAGCCCCGCTCTCCGCAAGGTCCAAGCCGACACCGTACCCGGTGCGATTTGGCATGACAGCGTAGGCGATCTGCCGGACGCGCCGCTCTTTCTTGTGGGCAACGAGTTCTTCGACGCTCTGCCGATCCGACAGTTCCAGCGCGTCGAGGGCGGCTGGGCCGAACGCATGGTCGGAGTGAACGATGGCGCGCTCTCGCTCGGGCTGGGCCCTGCAGACCCCCGCCCGGAACTGGATCACCGACGCGCGGACACGCAACCCGGCGATGTGGTCGAGACCTGTGCCCCCGCGCACCCGATCATGACCGAGATCGCTCGGCGCATCGCAGCCCATGGCGGGGCGGCAATCCTCGTGGATTACGGGGGTTGGCACAGCCTGGGCGACACTTTGCAAGCCGTTCGCGATCACGCGCCCGATCCGGTCCTCGCCCATCCCGGGCAGGCGGACCTGACAGCGCATGTGGATTTCGAGCCGCTGGCCATGGCCGTCAAGGAGGCAGGGGCGCGTCCCGCACAACTGCTCCCGCAAGGCGTCTTCCTCGAACAGCTCGGGATCACGGCGCGTGCGCAGGCGCTCGCCAAAGGCTTGAGCGGCGCGGCCCTCGACAGCCACATCGCCGCACATCGGCGCTTGACCCACCCGGATGAAATGGGAACCCTGTTCAAAGTGCTCGGCGTGAGTCCCATGGACGCGCCGCCCCTCGCCGGGACGCGCCCCTGACCTTTCTGCCGGAGCCGATCCATGACGCTCGACATCCTGACCTCTCCGGCCCTGTCGGTGCCCCACGGCTTCTTTACCCGTAAGGGGGGCGCCTCCTCCGGGGTGTTCGAGGGCCTCAATTGTGGCCCCGGGTCCTCAGATCAGTCCGAAGCGGTGGAGATGAATCGGGCCCGGGTTGCCACGGCGATGGAGGTCGACCTGCCGCACCTCGCCACGGTGCATCAAGTGCATTCGGCGGAGGTTGCCCTGCTCGACGGTCCGCTTGGGGGCAGCCCCAAGCCCAAAGCCGATGCCATGGTCACAGCGACCCCGGGCCTCGTCCTTGGGATCCTGACCGCCGATTGCCAGCCGGTGCTCTTTGCTGATCCGGAGGCTGGCGTCATCGCTGCGGCCCATGCGGGTTGGCGGGGCGCGTTGGACGGGGTGCTCGAAGCGACGATCGACCAGATGGTCGCCGCGGGGGCCACGCGCGAGGCGATCACAGCTGTGATCGGCCCCTCGATCTCGCAAAGCGCCTATGAGGTCGGCCCGGAGTTTCTCGAACGGTTTCTTGAGGCAGATCCCGAAAATGGCCGCTTCTTCGCGAATGGCTTTGGCGAGAAGTTCCAGTTCGACCTTATCTCTTACGGATTGGCCCGACTGCGGGCAGCCCGGATCGGGCATGCGGCCTGGACAGGGCATTGCACCTATTCTGACCCGGCGCGATTCTTCTCCTACCGGCGCAGCGTTCACCAATCCGAAGCGGATTACGGCCGCCTGATCTCGACCATCCGGCTCTGAGACCACATTGCCGCCACATTTCTGCCCCATCCGCCGGGGCGGGCGTACCCCATTTGCCTCAGCTCTTAGGCTTTCCCCTTCAAAAACAGGGATTTCTACGCATTTGCCCCGAGGAGACATGAGCACAATTTGACTCAAAATGTCCGAAATCGGCCCAGAAAGCGCCTTATTCCCCAGCGACCGTGTGAACAATCAGCCGCGATGCGGGGTATTGGCTGGTAGAATGAGTATAAAGTCCGGAGGGACACCCATGATGACCACCACGCCACGCTGGCTGATCGCGATGATCCGCGCCACCGAAGACGAGATCCCGCCCTTGCCCTATGCACGTGACAGACGCCGCCCGGCGGCGCTGCGCGCGCTGCCGCCGGAGGTCGAGGAGATCCCGGTGCGCCGGGCCGGATGAGGGGAGTCCTGCCCCGCGGGGGGGCGGGTTGTTAAGGTTTATGCCTTAAATTCTTTGACAATTTTACTCAAACGAACGAGCTTCAGGAGGCTGATAGCGGTGGGGGCCGTACAGCAACCCGAGAGTAACGAGTATGGCTCCTGTTCGTTTTCCGTCCGCCCATGTTGGGTCGGACACGCCAACATCGTCGACCACCCAGCTGCCTATTCTGGCCAAGTTTTCCAGCCGCTGCATCCATATGGGAGAGCGGAGCCTTTGCGCGCGCAACGCCGAGATCACCCACCGGCTCTTGCCGGCATTCGGGATCTTTGCTCAAGGTGCGCAGATGCGCGTCCCTGACGGGACCGTCTCGATCGAGGATCTTGCGCTTGAGGATGAGGTAACAGGAGCGGACGGCGCGCCCATGGCAATCACCTGGATCGGCGAGGTCACCCTGCGCCCCGATGCGCTCGACACCCCCTGGTTACGACGGGTCCAACCCGAGCGCTTTGGTTTTGCCCGTCCCCTTAGCGATGTGATCCTTGGCGCCGGGGCAGAGATTCTGCTTGATCCGTTCACCGAGAGCTCGCGCCCGCTGGACAGCTATCCGAATGACGACATGATCACGGCGCTGGTCCCCCCCACTCCGGTGCGCCTGTTCCAGATAGCCTGCAAGGACCCGGGATGGGTGTCTGCCAACGGCCTGCCCGTGCGCACCCTCGATCCCGATGCCTTCCTCGCGCGGCAAAGCGGCTTGGTGACGACGGCTTTTTCCAAGCTGATGCCCGGCGGGCTGGTGACCGGAAATGGCGAGCGGTTTGTCACCTCGTCGCCGTTCCGCAAGGCACGGCTCGGCAACTGAGCGTGGCCGCGGGCGCGCTCAGCGCCCGCTCAGGCCGTGCGGCTCAGACGCTCTTCCATCACGTCGAAGGGCACGCCCGGATCATCTTTCGCACCGCGGATCACCAGCGAGGTTTTCACGCTCGCCACATTTTCGGCTGCGGTGAGTTGCCCGGTCAGGAAGCTCTGGAACGAGGACAGGTCAGGCGCCACGCATTTCAGGATGAAATCGATCTCGCCATTCAACATGTGACACTCGCGAACCAGCGGCCATTCGCGGCAGCGCGCCTCGAAAGCGCTGAGATCCGATTCGGCCTGGCTGCTGAGCCCGACCATGGCAAAAACCTGCACCTCAAAACCCAGCGCGCGGCTGTCCACATCCGCGTGATAGCCCCGGATGAAACCCGCATCCTCAAGCGCGCGGACCCTGCGGAGACAGGGCGGCGCCGAGATGCCGACCCGTTTGGCGAGCTCCACATTGGTCATGCGACCATCTGCTTGAAGCTCCGCCAGGATCTTGCGATCAATCGGATCTAATTTCGATGCATGCATGACAGCCCCTTCCCATAGGAGTTTCTTACGTGACGCGCTCTAGCTGCGCAATAATATTTCACCGTTGAGCAATAAATTTATGGTCGATCCGGACTGTCTTCGGCCCCTTCCCCTCGCGGCGTCGGAGTTTTATATGCGGTGGATCATTTGCGAGGAAGCTGCCCCATGTCGACCGAGAACATCCGCAACCTGAAGGTCCTCATCATCGGCTCCGGTCCTGCCGGATATACCGCCGCCGTCTATGCCAGCCGTGCGATGCTGGATCCTGTGCTGGTGCAGGGCATCCAACCGGGCGGACAGCTGACCATCACAACCGAAGTCGAGAACTGGCCCGGGGACAGCATGGTCATGGGCCCCGACCTGATGGTCCGGATGGAAGAGCATGCCCGGGCCATGGGCACCGAGATCGTTTCGGACCACATCAATCGACTGGATCTCTCAGCGCGCCCCTTCACCGCCTATGCCGATAGCGGCACGGTGTTCAAGGCAGACGCGCTGATCCTGGCGACGGGCGCTCAGGCCAAGTGGCTGGGCCTGCCCTCTGAAGAGCATTTCAAGGGGTTCGGCGTGTCGGCCTGTGCGACATGTGACGGGTTCTTCTATCGCGGCAAGGAGGTCGTGGTCATCGGTGGCGGCAATACGGCTGTGGAAGAGGCCTTGTTCCTGACCAATTTCGCCTCCAAGGTCACGCTCGTGCATCGGCGCGACAGCCTGCGGGCGGAAAAGATCCTGCAGGACCGGTTGTTCAAGAACCCCAAGGTTGAGGTGATCTGGGACCACACTGTCGAAGAGGTGGTCGGCGCAGACAACCCTCGCGGGGTCGAGGGCGTGGTGATCAAGCATGTGGCCAATGGCGAAACCCGCACCGTGCCCTGCGCCGGATTCTTCGTGGCCATTGGCCATGCTCCGGCTTCGGAACTGGTGGTGGATCAGCTCGAAACACATATGGGCGGCTATGTGGTCACCGCAGCCGACAGCACGGCAACCTCCATCCCGGGGGTCTTCGCCGCTGGGGACCTGACGGATCACGAGTACCGACAGGCTGTGACCAGCGCTGGAATGGGATGTATGGCGGCTCTGGAAGCAGAGCGCTTCCTCGCTGCTCAGGAAGGCGCTGAACCCGTCGCCGCCGAGTAACGCAGCGTGCCAAGCGCGGATCTATTGATCCGCGCCACCATTGTCAGGCGCCCCGTGCGAGGCGCAAGGGGCAGATACAGGCCATCCAGAGCAGACCGACATCTGTGCAAAGCGCGGTCCCGCGCCTGACCTCTGGCGGGTTTAGCGACACTCGTCGGCCCGAAACGGCAGTGTGGCCGCGCGGTCTCACTGACCGATACATAAACTCTGCGACATTTATGGCCTTTGCTGCAGGTGCAAAAACATGCGAAGCGTTCACGCGTGAACAAACCTTGAGTCGCACTTTCCATGTCCCTCCATCCTGCTCCGATCTCGGCTGATGACGACGAAGACCTCCGGTTTCGCCTTCTGCGCCAGCTCGACCTGGCACCAGACGCCTCCCAGCGTGCTATTGCCCAGGCGATCGGGGTCTCCCTTGGCAGGCTCAATGCGCAACTGCGCGCCGCGACGGAAGCAGGTCTGATCGAGGTCAGCGATCGCAATGACAGCGACCGGCGCAAACGCTTCGCCTATGGCCTCACACCACGGGGCGCGGCGGAAAAAGCCCGCCTCACCGATCGATTTCTTGCGCGTAAATTTTCCGAATACGCGGCCCTTCATGCCGAACTCACGGGTTCGGCAGCTTATCCCATTCCTCAAAATGTCAGGAGCACTCTGATGCAGAACAACCTCGCCCCCATCCCGGAGCTCTATGTCTCCGCCGACAGCGCCCAGAAGCTCAAGGTCGAGGCCGCGTCACTCCCGTCCTGGGACCTGACCCCGCGCCAGATCTGCGATCTCGAGCTTCTGATGAATGGTGGGTTCAACCCGCTCAAGGGCTTCCTGGGCAAAGCGGATTACGAAGGCGTGGTCGAGAACATGCGTCTCGCAGACGGCTCCCTTTGGCCGATGCCGATCACCCTCGACATCAGCCAGGATTTCGCTGACAGCATCGAAGAGGGCCAGGACATCGCCCTGCGCGACCAGGAAGGTGTGATCCTCGCCATCCTCTCTGTCTCCGACAAGTACATCCCCAACAAGGCCCGCGAAGCCGAGATGGTGTTCGGCGCCGATGATCTGGCCCATCCGGCGGTGAACTACCTGCACCACGTGGCGGGTCCGGTTTATCTGGGCGGGGCCATCACCGGCATCCAGCAGCCGATCCACTACGATTTCCGCGCCCGTCGCGACACGCCCAACGAGCTGCGCGCCTATTTCCGCAAGCTCGGCTGGCGCAAGGTCGTGGCCTTCCAGACCCGCAACCCCCTGCACCGCGCACACCAGGAACTAACCTTCCGCGCCGCTAAGGAATCCCAGGCAAACCTGCTGATCCACCCGATCGTTGGCATGACCAAGCCGGGCGATGTGGACCACTTCACCCGCGTGCGTTGCTACGAGGCGGTGCTCGACAAGTACCCGGCCTCCACCACCTCCATGAGCCTGCTGAACCTCGCCATGCGTATGGCGGGCCCGCGCGAGGCGGTCTGGCACGGCCTGATCCGCGCCAACCACGGCTGCACCCATTTCATCGTCGGTCGCGACCATGCTGGCCCCGGCAAGAACTCCGCCGGTGACGACTTCTACGGCCCCTATGATGCGCAGGACCTGTTCCGCGAGCATCAGGACGAAATGGGCATCGAGATGGTCGACTTCAAACACATGGTCTGGGTGCAGGAACGCGCCCAATACGAGCCCATGGACGAGATCAAAGATAAGGATGACGTCACTATCCTGAACATCTCGGGCACCGAGCTGCGCCGCCGTCTGGCCGAGGGCCTCGAGATCCCCGAGTGGTTCTCCTTCCCCGAAGTCGTCGCCGAGCTGCGCAAGACCAAGCCGCCGCGCGCCCAGCAGGGCTTCACCGTCTTCCTGACCGGCCTCTCGGGCTCGGGCAAGTCCACCGTGGCCAACGCCCTGATGGTTAAGCTGATGGAAATGGGCGGTCGTCCGGTGACGCTGCTCGATGGCGACGTGGTGCGGAAACACCTCTCCTCCGAGCTGGGCTTCTCGAAAGAGCATCGCGACATCAACATCCGCCGGATCGGCTATGTGGCCTCCGAGATCACCAAGAATGGCGGCATCGCGATCTGCGCGCCCATCGCGCCGTACACCGCGACTCGCCGGGCCGTGCGCGAGATGATCGAAGCTTACGGCGCCTTCGTCGAAGTCCACGTGGCCACCAGCCTCGAGGAATGCGAGCGCCGGGATCGCAAAGGTCTCTACAAGCTGGCGCGCGAAGGCAAGATCAAGGAGTTCACCGGGATCTCCGACCCCTATGAGGCCCCCACGGCAGCCGAGCTGGTGCTCGACACCGAAGGGACCGAGGTGGATTACTGTGCCCAGCAGGTGCTGCTGAAGCTGGAATCCATGGGCCTCGTCGCCGCCTGATCCGTTCGGGGCGGCCTCGCCCTGCCTAAGAGTTTTAACCGCCCTGCCAGCTCTCTGGCGGGGCGGTTTTCTTTTGCGCGTGGTTGACAGGAGAAAGCCCCGCGCAAACCCTGCGGCCGAAAGCAGGAGCCCCCATGAAAGCTTTACCCAAAGCACAGCAGGCAGAGGCCTTGCGCTGGATCACAGGTACGGCGGCGCAGCATGCCCTGCCCTATCAGATTTGCGGCGGGTTGGCGGTGGTGTCCCATGGCGGCTCTCGCCCGCTCCATGACATCGATCTCTACATGCCCTTCGCCGATCCCAATTGGGCAGGGTTCCTTGATGCCGTGACCCCGTATCTGACCTGGGGTCCTGAGACCGTGGTGGAGGGGCAATGGGACCTCACCTATCTCAAGCTCCTCTATCACGGCCAGAAAATCGAGATCGGCGCGGCGGAGCACATATGTATTCAGAACAAGGCTACGGGGGCCTGGGTCCCGCAAAGGATCGATTTTGAGACCTCGGAGACACGCTCCGTTCTAGGCGCCGCCATAGAGGTGATGCCTAAGGCGCAGCTGATCGCCTATAAGCGGCTGCTGGCCAGAGAGGTAGATCTGATCGATATCCGCGATCTTGAGGCTGAGCACCCCCAGCCGCCGCCCGGTTAGCGCCCGGCAACCGTTGCACGTTGGCGGGCGAGCAGATCGCTCGCCGCCACCACGACCGGCTTACCGAGATAGATCAGCTCGGACAGACCATAGGCCCCGCGGAAGTCGAAGCGTTCGCTGTGGATGCGCCCGGTTTTGCCACTCGCGCTCCATTCGGCCACGACCATCTCTTTCAGCCCCTCGGGACCGCAGAGATAGACCTGCGCTTTCGCCCCAACGCCTTGCAGGATCTCTGCCAAACGCGCTGGCGTCAGCTTGCCGCTCCCACAATCGGAGATCACAAGCAGGTCAACCTGCGGCAATTGCAGCGCCCGGCGTTCGACATCCTCCAGCGCGCCCGCGCTCTCGCGGGACCGGATGCAATAGAGCAAGGTCACGCGTGGCCCTTGGTCCGGCTCCATCTTCTCGAGCGCAGAAAGGAAAGGCGTGATGCCCACCCCGCCCGCGACCCAAACCTGCTCGCCGCGCGCGGCCCCAGTTTGCGGTAGAAAACGCCCGACCCCACGCCCCAGGCGGAGTTGATCGCCCACGGTCACGCCCTGCACGAAGGCGTCGGTCCAATCCCCTGCCGCCCGGATCACGAAGCGCCGCTCGGTTTCGGTCCCGCCAGCAATGGTGAAAGGGTGCGCCTCGGCGCGCGCCTCGTTCCATGCGAGGGTCGAGAATTGACCGGGACGGAACCGGGGCAGCGGTGCATCGGCGCGCAAGGTCACATCCACACCGCCCTCGAAAGGAGTGACCGAAGCCACCGTGACCAGCCGGGTCGGCGTCACCTTGCGCAGCAGCGTCTGCCCCCAGGCCACGCAACCCACCACAGACGTCACCGCCATCACCCCCCAGGGCAAAGTGCCGAGGCTTAGGGGGCTGGCCACAAAGAGCGTGTGATATGCCCCCAGCACAAAGATGGGCCCCATCAGCATATGGCTCGCCTTCCACAGGTGATAGGGGATCACCCGAACCATCGCCGCGGCGGTCATGAAGACAAGACCGAGCGCTGCAAGTGTCCCGGCTCCCTCCCCGCTGGCGGCGAGAATGGGAACAATCCCCGCGCCCTTCGACTCCGCCAGCGCCCAATGCCCCAAGGCACCGCCCAAGGCACAGATTCCAAGCCAACGATGGGCCCCATAGGACTTGTCCGGCCCGCCCATGAGCCGGTCGACCAATCGCCAACGCGCCGCGAGAACCAGCGTCGCCGCCATGGAGGTCATCGACAGCGCTCCGAGACCCGCAGGCAGCACATTCGCCCAAGGGACGAAGGGCAGCACCAACGCGATATGAGCCGCGATCATACCGGCGACAATCAGCAGAGTTTTCTTGGACATGTGGCACTCCGAGTTTGTGATGCCTCGGAACTAGTCAACCGGTCTCACAGCCCCCTGCGCCCCACCTTACAATTCCGTAAGTTTTACCGCGCGCTCAACTTCCCCTTGCTCCGAATCGAGACCCGTCCTAAACGGCCCTCGTCGCATATGGCTTTGTGCTGGAGAGATCAGCCGCGCGCTGGCGCCGAAGGAGCAACCCCCCGGAAACTCTCAGGCAAACGGACTGCACGAAAGTCGACAATCTGGAAAGCGGACCGGAGGAGTGACGGTCCCACCGACGGAGAAAGCAGACCACCCAAGAGGGTCTCGCGTAGCTCTCAGGTACTCGGACAGAGGGGATGAGCGGTGCGGTTCGCTGCGCCTTGTCTTGAGCTGTCTATGGGGGATGTCCCGTTGAAGAAAATCGCTGTTATCGGGGCCGGTGTCACCGGCGTCACCACTGCCTATGCGCTGATGAACCGGGGCTTTGACGTCACCGTATTCGACCAGAACCGCTATGCGGCCATGGACACCTCCTTTGCCAATGGCGGGCAGCTTTCGGCCTCGAATGCCGAAGTCTGGAACCGCTGGTCCACGGTGTTCAAGGGTATGAAGTGGATGTTCAAGCGCGGCGCGCCGCTTCTGGTGAACCCCAAGCCGAGCTGGCACAAGTATTCCTGGATGGCCGAGTTCGTGGCCAACATCCCCGGCTATCGTCAGAACACCATCGACACAGTGCGTATGGCCATCGCCGCGCGCGAGCATCTCAAGGCCACCGCCGCCGCCGAGGGGTTCACCTTTGACGCCGAAGAGCGTGGCATACTGCATATCTACAACACGAAATACGAGTACGACCACGCGACGGAGGTGAATGCGCTTCTATCTGAGGGCGGGTTGACCCGCGAAGCGGTCTCCCCTTCCGAGATCAAGGCCCTCGAGCCGGCCATTGTCGGGGACTACTATGGTGGCTATTACACGCCGTCCGACATGACGGGGGACATCCATCGTTATAGCCGCGGCTTGTCAGAGGCTTGCCGCAAGAAGGGTGTGGACTTCCATTTCCGCGCCGATGTCACGGGGATCCGCATGATCGAGGACGGGCATATCGTCCATTGGTCCGACGATGATGGCACCCAGAGCGAGGATCGCTTTGACGGGATCGTGGTCTGCGCAGGCGTCTCCAGCCGCAAATTCGGCCAGATGCTGGGCGACCGGGTTAATGTCTATCCGGTGAAAGGCTACTCGATCACCGTGAAACTGGACGACGCGGCCAGCCAGGCTGCCGCCCCCTGGATCAGCCTTCTGGATGACGAGGCCAAGGTGGTCACGAGCCGTCTCGGCAAAGACCGCTTCCGCATCGCGGGCACCGCCGAGTTCAACGGCTATAACTGGGACATTCGCGATGATCGCGTGCGCCCGCTGGTCAAATGGGTCGAGCGGAACTTCCCGGAGGTCGAGACCGAGCACGCCGTGCCCTGGGCCGGTCTGCGCCCGATGATGCCGAACATGGTGCCGCTGGTGGATGCGGGCAAACGCCCGGGCGTCTACTACAACACCGGGCACGGTCATCTGGGCTGGACTCTCTCAGCGGCGACGGCTGAGGTGATTGGAGAGAAGATCCACACCGATATGGCGGCCTGAGGGCACGCATCGTCAGCCGGCGCGCTGGGCGCATTTCGCGAGAACAAAGCGGCGTGCCATCTTTCCCGACAGGTGGCCACGCCCGCGCTGCGGCTTGGGAAATCTGGATCAGAAGCTGCGCTTGAACCCGACCGAGAGCGCAGTGGATCCGCTATCGGCGTCAAAGACCCCGTAGCCATCCGAGCGGTGGTGCATCCCTAGCAGCAATGCGGTGTCCGGAGCAGGCAAGTTGAACTCCAACTCCGCCTTCCAATAGAAAAAGTTTCTCTGGGATTCACCTGTCCGCTCCACCTCGACGCTGGGCACCTCAGTCGCGTGGGACAGACCAAGTCCGTAGGCAAAGCTCTCGAAACTGTCGATCCAGGGGTTCGGCGGCGTGTAGCGCAGTACGACGGGAAGATTGAATTCCCAATGATCCATCTCGCCGAAATGACGGACCACCTGACCTTCGACGCCCCAACTGAAGCGGCTCGCACCAATCTGCCGTTCGAGCCCAAAGGCGAGGCCGACGAGATAGGAATCCGCCCAATCCACCTCAAACCGGAGGATCTCGAAAGAGGTGTTCTCGGTCATCGACGCGCCGAACACGGTCACGTGACGCTCCCAGGACGGATCAAGCTCAAACCCGGCGGCCATGCCCGGACCAAGACAGACCGCCGCGGCACATACCGTGCTGCGCAATCCTCGCACTATTGCCATCATACTCCCCCGCACAAAATCCACGGCCCCCAGAGCGCCGCTCCGAATCAAACCTTTCGATGGTCATAAGAAAGACGCCCGCACAGGGCTAGCCCCAAGCGGCGATACAGACGCCGTGTCACAAGGGCTCTGACCGGATACTCCCAAGCAAAAGCCCCGCCCGGAGAACCGGACGGGGCTTTGTCGTCTTGTTCAGCTAGGCTCAGGCGGCCGCGACAGCGCGCCCGGTCAGTACCTTGATAAGATGGGCCCGGTAGGCACCGGTTCCGTGCAGATCACTGATCATGCCATCCGCCGAGACGGACAGATCCGCGAGCGCATCCGCCGAGAAGTTGCTGCTGAGCGCGGCTTCGGCCTCGCTCCAGCGAAAGACACCTTCCTCGGAAGCCCCGGTCACCGCAACGCGCACCCCATTGGCGTATTTCGCAACGAACACGCCAACCAGGCTGAATCGAGAGGCTGGCTGGACGAATTTCTGCCAGGCGGCCTTCTCCGGCACGGGGAAGCGGACCTCGGTGATGATCTCACCCTCATCGAGGGCCGTGGTGAACATCCCCTGGAAATAGTCATCCGCTGCGATCTCGCGCGCATTGGTGACGATGGTCGCGCCCGAGCCGAGAGCAGCCGCCGGATAGCAGGCCGCGGGATCGTTATTGGCGAGGCTGCCCCCGATCGTACCCCGATTGCGGACCGCCGGATCGCCGATCTTGCCCGCCAGAGCCGAAAGGCCCGGATAGCTCGACGCGGTCTCGGCAGCGACCACCGCATGGACCGTGCCACCGCCGATGCAGATCTCGCCCGCATCATTGCTGCAGATCCCCTTCATCTCGGCGATGCCCGAGAGGCTGACGAGGGTGTCCGGCGCGGCCAGTCGCTGCTTCATCGTCGGCAGAAGGGTCTGCCCTCCGCCTAGCGCCTGCGCATCCTCCGAGGACAGGGCCGAGACAGCATCCGCGACGGTGCTTGGTTTCACAAATTCGAAATTGTGCATTTCATTCTCCCAGTTGTGGGAGCTCCGCCCGAAGGCAGAGCCCGTCGCTTACTCGGCCCAACCGATATCGCTACCGTCGGCTTTCTCGCCATTCATCGCAGCCCAGACGCGGCTTGGCGTCAGTGGCATGTCGATATGAGTGACGTGGGTGTGACCCGCCCGTTGCAGGGCATCGATGACCGCGTTCACCACAGCGGGTGGCGAACCGATGGCCCCCGCCTCGCCGCAGCCCTTCACCCCGAGCGGGTTATGGGTGCAGGGCGTGATGCAGGAATGGTCCACCTCGAACATCGGCACGTCATCGGCGCGGGGCATGGTATAATCCATGTAGGACCCCGACAGAAGCTGGCCGTCATCGTCGTAAGAGCAGTTCTCGAGCAGCGCCTGCCCGATGCCCTGCGCCACGCCGCCATGGACCTGACCCTCGACGATCATCGGGTTGATCACGTTGCCGAAATCATCCGCCGCCGTGAAGCCGAGCACTTCGACCTTGCCGGTCTCTGCATCCACTTCAACCTCGCAGATATAGGCGCCCGACGGGTAGGTGAAGTTCGACGGATCGTAGAACGCTGTCTCCTCCAGACCGGGCTCGATATCCTCGAGCGGGTAGTTATGGGGCACGTAAGCCGCCAGGGTCACATCGCCCCAAGCCACGGACTTATCCGTGCCCGCCACGGTGAAGGCGCCGTCCTTGAGCTCGATATCGCCTTCGGCGGCTTCGAGCAGGTGGGCCGCGATCTTCTTTGCCTTGTTGATGATCTTCTCGGTCGCACGCACCATGGCCGAGCCGCCCACCGCGATGGAGCGCGAGCCATAGGTGCCCATGCCCATCGGCGTGTTTGCGGTGTCACCATGAACGACTTCGATCATGCTCTCATCAATGCCCAGCATCTCGGCCACAACCTGCGGGAAGGCGGTTTCATGCCCCTGTCCGTGGCTGTGCGAGCCAGTCATCACGCTGATCGAGCCGGTGGCGTTCACACGGACCGTGGCACTCTCGTAGAGACCGGCGCGTGCGCCAAGCTGCCCCACGAGGTTCGACGGCGCGATCCCGCAAGCCTCGATGAAATGAGCGATGCCCAGACCACGCAGCTTGCCGTTCTTTGCGCTCTCGGCGGCCCGCGCCTCGAACGTGTCAACACCCGCCATCTCGAGCCCCTTCTCAAGGGTCGCGTGATAGTTCCCGGTGTCATAGGTAACAGCCACAGGCGTGTCATAGGGGAACTGGTCGGGTTTGATGAAGTTGATCCGGCGCAGCTCGGCCGGGTCGACACCCAGCTCTCGCGCGGCCTTGTCCACCACACGCTCCAGCTGGAACGTGGCCTCGGGACGACCGGCCCCGCGATAGGCATCCACCGGCGTCGTGGTCGTGAAGACAGCCTTGACGTTGGTGTAGATGAGCGGCGTCGTGTAGTTCCCCGCCAGCAGCGTACCGTGCAGCCATGTCGGGATGGACGGCGCAAAGGTCGAGAGATACGCGCCCATGTTCGCGTAGGTGTCGCAGCGCAGGGCAGTGAACTTGTGGTTCTCGTCCAGCGCCAGTTCCACCTTGGTCACGTGGTCCCGACCATGGGCGTCCGACACAAAGGCCTCGGAGCGCGACGAGGTCCATTTCACCGGACGCCGGATCTGAGCGCTGGCGAAGGTCACGAAGGCCTCTTCGGCGTAGTGATAGATCTTGCAGCCAAAGCCGCCGCCCACATCCGGGGCCACCACGCGCAGCTTGTGCTCGGGGATGCCCAGCACGAACGCGCCCATCAGAAGACGGATTACATGGGGATTCTGGGACGTGGTATAGAGCGTGTAGTCCTCGGTGCCAGGATTGAAATCCCCCACGGCCACGCGCGGCTCCATCGGGTTGGCCACCAGTCGGTTGTTGGTCAGCTCCAGCGTGGTGACGTGATGAGCGTTCTTGATCGCCTCATCCACCGCCGCGCGGTTCTCTTCGACAAAGCCCCATTCGTAGCAGAGATTGTCATCGAGATCGTCATGCACCTTAGTGGCGCCTTCGGCGATCGCCGAGGGCATGTCCATGACCGCAGGCAGCTCGTCGATATCCACCTCGATTGCTTCGGCGGCGTCGCGGGCTTCCTCAAGGCTCTCGGCCACAACCACGGCAATCGGGTCGCCCACATGGCGGACCTTGCCTTCGGCCAGCACCGGGTGCTTGGGCTCTTTCATCGGGTTGCCGTGCAGGTCAGTGACCTGCCAGCCGCAGGGCACACCGCCCACCGCCTCGAAATCCTTGGCCGTGAAGATCTGAACCACACCGTCCATGCCTTCGGCGGCAGAGGTGTCGATCCCGTTGATCTTGCCATGGGCCACTTCCGAGCGCAGGAAATAGGCGTAGGTCTGGTTGTGCAGATTGATATCGTCTGTGTAGCGTCCACGGCCGGTCAGAAACCGGACGTCTTCGCGGCGCTTAGAGCTGGCGCCAATGCCACCGTCTTTGGGCATGCATTCCTCCCTGGGGAAAACCTTGGTCTGTATATCCGGGGCGCGGGATAGCGCCCAAGGGTTCGCGTGCTGGTCTTATTCCGCAGCCATCGGCGGCGCGACGTCCTGACCGGAGGCGGCCATGATCGCTTTGACGATGTTGTGGTAGCCCGTGCAGCGGCAGATATTGCCTTCGAGATATTCGCGGATCTCGGCCTCGGAAGGCCTGGGGTTGTCCTTCAGAAGGGCCGCGGCGGACATCACCATGCCCGGGGTGCAGAACCCGCATTGCAGGCCGTGGTGCTCCTGGAATGCCGCCTGGATCACCGAGAGCGAGCCGTCGGGGTTCGCCATGCCTTCGATGGTCTTGACCTCGGCGCCATCGGCCTCGGCGGCCAGCATCGAACAGGCCTTGACCGCTTCACCATTCACATGGATCACACAGGCGCCACATTGGCTCGTGTCGCAGCCCACATGGGTCCCCGTAAGGTTCAGCTCATCGCGCAGGAACGACGACAGAAGCGTGCGGCCCTCCACGTCACCGGAGCGGGCCTTGCCGTTCACGGTCATTGTCACAGATGTCATACAGATCCTCCCTGAATCCTAATGTCTGACGGCGCAAATGCTCAGCTGACGAGCTTCTTGAGCCACCCTTTCTTCTTTTCGCCATCGCCATCCTCGGGCGACGGATCCTCACCTTCGGGGGCGGGACCCTCGACGGCTTCCTGGAATTTGGCAAAGAACTGATCCGCCATTTTCTTGGCAAAGCCGTCAATGATCCGGCTGCCGAGCTGGGCGAGCTTGCCGCCGACCTTGGCCTCCACATCGTAGTGCAACCGCGTGCCCGTCTCGATCGGCTCAAGCCGGACGCTGGCACCACCCTTGGCAAACCCGGCGGCACCACCCTTGCCCTCGCCGACGATCTTGACGCTCTCGGGGGCGTTCATGTCCTGCAGCTCGACCGCCCCCTTGAAGGTCGCCTTCACGGGCCCGACCTTCTGGACAACCACGGCCTCGAACCCTTCTTCGGGGGAGCCGTGCATCTCCTGGCATCCGGGGACGCAGGCCTTCAGCACCTCCGCATCGAGCAGCGAGTTCCAGACCGTCTGCGGGTCCGCGGCAATATCGCGCGAGTCAGTGAGGTGCATCGGGGTCGTCCTTTCACGTTATACGAGAGCCTAGCACGCTAACCGCATGCGACTACTCGTACCAAAGTTGTAGGTTCAGCGCTCAGGAGCGCTGAATTTCAATCCATAATCCGCAAAGATCGCTTCGATCCGGCCATCATCAAGCGCATAGCGCACGGCATCATCCACCCAATAGGCCAGCGGGCGGTAGGCAAAATGCACGCCCAGACCAATGGTCCAGGCCCCGCGTGAAAAGCCGGGCAAGGGCGGCTGGTGCACGCCGATGCTGTCAGTCTTGCCGTGTTCGAGCTGGGCCAGCGGCCCCATGGCGGCCTTGACCTCACCTGCCGCGAGGGCGTCCATTGCCTCCTCCATGGTGGGGAAGCGCAGGATATTGTTCAAAAGCTGCCCGCCTGCGAGGCTCGACAGATAGAAATCTGCGATGGAGTCATTCTCGACCGCGACCGTGTCGAAGCGGAAATAGGCGGGCACGGGCTTGTCTTCGGGATAGCTCGCCGCGTCATAGGCGATGGCGATGCTTTCCTTGTAGTACTGTCCGGTGAAAACCACCTGCTCGACACGGCAGGTGAATTCGCTGTCATAGGGCACGCGCATCATGATGTTCGACACGGCACCGCCGACAATCGGCCCCTTCCACACATTGTTGCGCAGATCGGCATCCAGCGTCTCACCGGCAGTGACGAAGTTGAACCGGGCATCCACGCCAATATCCGCCGCGATCAGCTTGCCGATCTCCACATCGATCCCGCGAGGTTTGCCCCCTTCCTTCCAGGAATAGGGCGGGAAATCGTCATAGACTGCGATGGTGACAAAGCCGCGCTCCTGGATCGTGTCGAGATCCTGACCGACGATGTCCCGGCTGGCATTCTGGGGCTTGGGTTGCGGAACCCAATCGGCACACCTGTCCGCATGGGCCGGTGTGCTCAGGGTGATCGTTGATAAGATGGCAGCCGAAATCCAGTTGGAAACGCGGACCATTCTTCCTCCCATGCTGTTGGTCCGGCGCGCTTTTTTTGGTCTTATCCGCGCACCGGAGATCACGAGCCCTGATTATTGCGCAGCAGACAGACCCACCGTCAAGGTCTCGGCGGCGGTCTTGTAGCTTTCCGGGGATCCAGCCAGCTGCGCGGCGGCACGCCAGGCGATGCTGTCCGCGAGGGGCGCGCCACTCTCGGTGTAAACCTCGGCGGCAATCCCTTCGAGCTCGGTCTTCATGGCCGCCTCATCGGAGACGCTGCCGCTCATGAGCTCGTCACGGATTTCCTTCAGGCGTGCCTGATGATCGTCCAGCGCGCCCTCTCCGGGACGGGTTTCGATGTAGAGACGGATCGCCCAGGCAGCCTTTTGGCCGAGCAAATCCCCGAAAGCGGGCATCTTGGTGATGCCGTTCTGGGTGTAACCGTACTGGAAGCGCTCCATGTACCATTCATCGCCATATTCCTCGGCTTCGAGATAACGCAGATCCGGCGCCAACCCGCCCGAGACCGCGCCCAGACCGTGGCAGCGCGCGCAGTTCTGGTTGTAGCCCGAGGAGCCAATATCGATTGCGGCCTTCCACAGGGCCGGGTCAAGCTCCCGGTAGGGGTTCTCGATCAGCCACTCCTCGCCCACATCCGGCAGCGCTTCCGTATCCACGGGCTGCGGGGCGACGTCCCCATGGGCATAGGCCATCGTGGCTGTAAAAAGGGCGATCCCCACAAGGTGGGCGGTCTTTGTCAGGTCCATGTTCCTCGGCTCCCGCATCAGTGTTCTGGTGTCGAGGCTGTTGTAGTCGACAGGATGCGCCCGCAGAATTGGACTTTGGTTTAAGAGGTCGCGGATCCAGCCCCTTTGAAGCCGAAAAACACCCCTGAGCTGCTCCGACATTGGTCGCATTTTACACTGCCGGGTGCTGTGCGTACCGTACAGTCAAACGGGAGGATCACATGCATCAATTCGCTTTGAGCGTTTGTGCGACGGCTATGCTGACAACTGCTGCGGGTGCCGTGGAGTTGTCCGTGCATTACCTGCGTCAGGACATCCCGCCACCGCCCACATTGTCCAATCTCGACCCCGTGCCAGAGGATCTGGGACTGGCGGGTGCGCAGCTCGGATTGGAGGACAACACCACCACCGGGCGGTTCCTCGGGCACAAATACGAGCTGACCATCACCGAGGTGGCCGAGGACGCAGACCTGCTGGCGGCGGCACGCACCGCTCTGGCAGCAACCCCTTACCTGCTGGTGGACGCTCCGACCGAGGATCTGCTGGCCATTGCCGATATGCCCGAAGCCGCCGACGCGCTGATTTTCAACGTGGCCACGGGCGATGTCGCCCTGCGCGACGGGGAGTGTCGGGCAAACCTGCTCCATACTCTGCCATCGGATGCCATGCGCACGGATGCACTGGCCCAGCTCTTGGTAAAGAAGCGCTGGACAGATCTCGCAATGATCTCTGGAACTTACCCCGTAGACGTGGCCTATGCCGAGGCGCTTCGAAACTCTCTGAAAAAGTTCGGGCTTGCGCTGGAGGCCGAGAAGACCTGGGCCTTTGACGCGGATATGCGTCGCAATGCGGCACAAGAGGTCCCACTCTTCACGCAGGGATTTGGTGACTACGATGCACTGCTGATCGCCGACGAGGTCAATGATTTCGGCCGCTACATCCTGTACAATACATGGGAACCGCGCCCGGTCGCAGGCTCCGAGGGGCTCAGCCCCCGCACCTGGTCCCCGGTGGTTGAACAATGGGGCGCCGCACAGCTGCAGTCCCGCTTCACCGAAGCCGCCGAACGGGATATGGCCCCCTTGGACTACGCGGCTTGGGCGGCTATGCGCTCCCTCGGCGAGGCGGTGGTGCGCACCTCAGCATCGGACCTGCCGACACTGCGCGCCTATATCCTTGGCGACACGTTCGAGCTGGCCGGGTTCAAAGGCCGTCCCCTGACGTTCCGCCAGTGGAACGGGCAGCTTCGCCAGCCCATTCCGATCGTGCATCCCCGTGCCCTGGTCGCTCAGGCCCCGCTTGACGGCTTCCTGCATCAGCGGACGGAGCTCGACACGCTCGGTCTCGACGCCCCGGAAAGTGCCTGCGCGGCCTTTAATTGATGCCGTCCTGAGGCATCCCACATCCCGAATTCCGGGGGCGCGCCAACCGCCCCCGCCCTCTTCCACCAGAGCCGGAGCCTGACCATGAAACCGACCCTGACCACCCTCGCCTTTCTTCTCGCCTCTACCGCCGCCCATGCCTCGGGCGAGATCTGGGTGACCAATGAGAAAGATGACACGATCAGCGTGATCGACATCGCCACACTCGAAGTTGTGCGCACACTCGAAACCGGCGAGCGCCCGCGCGGCATCACCTTCTCTAAGGACTATTCGCGCGTTTATATCTGCGCCTCTGACAGCGACACCGTGCAGGTGATGGATCCGGTCACGGGCGAGATCCTCCATGATCTGCCCTCCGGTGAGGACCCCGAGCAGTTTGTGCTGCATCCCAATGACCGCCATCTCTATATCGCCAACGAAGATGACGCGATCACTACGGTGGTGGATACAGAGACCCGCACGGTGATCGCCCAGATCGATGTGGGGATCGAGCCCGAGGGCATGGCCGTCTCCCCCGATGGCAAGATCGCCATCACGACTTCCGAGACCACCAACATGGCCCACTGGATCGACACGGAGACCCAGGAACTGTTCGCCAACACGCTCGTGGACAGCCGACCGCGCCATGCGGAGTTCATCAAGGATGGCGAGCAGCTCTGGGTCAGCGCCGAAATTGGCGGGACCATCTCGATATTCAACGTCGCCGATCAGACCGAGATCGCCAAGATCGGCTTCGAGGTCGATGGCGTGCATCCGGACCGGGTCCAGCCCGTGGGGTTCGAATTCACCGAAGGCGACACCCATGCTTTCGTGGCGCTCGGTCCGTCGAACCATGTGGCCGTGGTGAATGCCGAAACCTTCGAGGTTGAGGATTACATCCTTGTGGGCCGCCGGGTCTGGCATATGGATTTCTCGCCAGACAAATCCCTGCTCTTTACCACCAACGGAGTCTCCGGCGATGTGACCGTCATCGACGTGGCCAAGCGTGAGGCGATCAAATCCATCAAGGTGGGTCGCTTCCCTTGGGGCGCAGCTCTGCGTCCCACCGAATAGATCTGCACGCGACAGCATAACCCCGGGCGCCTTGAGGGCACCCGGCAAGGACGCCCCCGCGTCCCTTTCCTCAACGACCATATCGACACCAAAGGACCGAACCCATGAAGACCCTGACCCTCGCTGCCACTACGCTCGCCCTCGCCCTGCCGGGCCTCGCCCTCGCCGATGGCGCCCCGCGCGACGAATGGGGCCGCGCCGGCATCCTGTCTTCGGCCAACAAGGCCGACCTGCCGCCGATCACCCTGAGCTCTGGCACTCCGCTCTCCGAAGCACCCTGGGTCCTGACCTCCGGCACGTATTACGAGTTCGAGATAGAAGGCGACGGCTCCGCGGAACTGGCGCTGGAAGGCTCGGAGTTTTTCCGTGCGATCTGGATCGACGAAATCGTTGTGAACGATCTGGAGATCCGCCCCCTCGGCGTGAACTCTATCGAGTTTGACGATGCGGGCGAAATGGAAATAGGCTTCGTGGCAATCAAGCCTGGCACCTACTTCCTGCGCATTCCAGGCTCCACAGGAGAGACCCAGCGCATTGACATCACCATCGAGTAACACCGCGTGACGGGCCTGAGCGTCCGCGACCTGAGCTTTTCCTACGGCTCCAAGCGCGCCCTTGCGGAGGTCAGCTTTGACATCCCCCAGGGCGCGTTCTGCGCTTTGCTGGGCCCGAACGGCGCAGGGAAATCCACGCTATTCGGCCTGCTGACCCGGCTCTTCACCAGCGCCGAGGGCGCGATCACCGTGGCGGGCCATGACCTGCGCCAGACCCCGCGCGCGGCCCTCGCCGAGATCGGCGTGGTGTTCCAGCAAACCACACTGGACTTGTCCCTCTCTGTAGACCGCAACCTGAGCTACTTCGCAGCGCTCCATGGGCTGGCCGGGATCGAGGCCGCCCGGCGCATCGATGCCGCTCTCGACCTTTTGGACATGACCGAACGACGGCGCGAGACCGTGCGCAACCTCAATGGCGGCCACCGCCGCCGCACGGAAATCGCCCGGGCTCTGATCCACGACCCGTCGGTCTTACTCCTGGATGAGCCGACCGTGGGGCTCGATGCGGCCTCCCGTGCGGCGATCACTGATCATGTCCATGAGCTTTGCGCCGCGCGCAACCTCACGGTCCTCTGGGCCACGCACCTGACCGACGAGATCCGCGATACGGATCAACTCCTGATCCTGCACCGGGGCAAGATCCGCGCCGATGGACCCACCGCCAGCATCCGGGGCGAGACGCCCCTGACTGACCACTTCCTCGCTCTGACCGGAGCTGAGGCATGACCGCCCCCTTCATTGTTCTCCAAATACTCCCGCCCGAGGCGGTCCCCAGCTTCGAGCCTGCGCCATGAATGCCTATCTCATCGCCCTGCGCGCCATCATCGCCCGCGAAGCCTTCCGCTTCATCCAGCAGCGCGAGCGCTTCATCGCCGCCCTTGTCCGCCCCCTCGTTTGGCTTCTGGTCTTTGCTGCTGGCTTCCGCGCGGCCCTAGGCCTCTCGATCATCCCGCCCTACCAGACCTACATCACCTATGAGGTCTATATCGTCCCCGGGCTTTGCGGGATGATCTTGCTTTTCAATGGCATGCAATCCTCGCTCAGCCTCGTCTATGACCGGGAGATGGGGTCCATGCGGCTTTTGCTGACCTCGCCCCTGCCGCGCTGGTGGTTGCTCTTTTGCAAGCTGACGGGCGGCACGCTGATCTCGATCGCGCAGGCCTATGCCTTTCTCGCCATCGCAGCGATGTTTGGGATCTATATGCCCTGGCAAGGCTATCTTCTGGTCTTCCCGGCGCTGTTGATCGCGGGGCTCATGCTGGGGGCGCTCGGCCTCGCTTTGTCGAGCTTTATCAAACAGCTGGAGAATTTCGCCGGGGTCATGAACTTTGTGATCTTCCCGATGTTCTTCCTTTCCTCCGCCCTCTACCCTTTGTGGAAAATGGCCGAGAGCTCCGAGCTCCTCCACGATATCTGCGCGGTCAATCCCTTCACCCATGGGGTCGAGCTGATCCGCTTTGCCCTCTATGGCAATCTGAACCTTGCCGCACTGGGCTGGACCCTGCTCGCGACCCTGGCCTTCATGGCTCTGGCGCTGTGGGGCTATGACCCGGCACGCGGCATGATCAAGCGAAAGGGGTGACAATGCGCACCTGCCTCCCGCCCCTGCTGCTGGCACTTGCCCTGCCTGTTCTCGCCGAAGAGGCCGACGAGGATCCGGGCGGCACGCTCAATCCAGAGGAGATGACCTGGGGCTCCATGCTCGACAAAGCCAGCCGGGGCGAGACGGGCATGGTGATGTGCGCCTCGGGTTACATGCTGACGAAATCGGGCGATCACGCGAATGCCCGCCAGATTTTCGAGACCTGTGCCGAGGCGGGCTATACGGGTGCGATGACCTGGATGAGCCAGCTCGACGACAACGGCCTCGGTGCCGAGGAGAATCCAGATGCCGCCGCCGAATGGAATCGCCGCGCGGCGGAGGCCGGGGACGCGGTGGGCAAGTTCAACCATGGGATCGACCTCTTGCGCGGGCGCGGGATCGCCAGGGATCCGATCAAGGGGCGTCAGATGGTGGATGCAGCAGCGGCAGAGGGGGTCGAGGCCGCCCGGCGTCTGCAGGGCGCGGGCTATGACTTGGACGAGGTCACGCCGGATGCGGATAACTGGAAATACGCGCCCTTGTTCTGACGCTCCTCGCCGAGCCGCGCAGGGCTGCCCGACAAGGTGACGATACGCGAGGCGAGAATCTTGGCCTCGGCTTCCACATGGGTGACCAGCACCGTGGCCAGCCCCCGTGCCGCGCGCAGCCGGGCGAAGAGCACCATCATCTCCTCTGCCAGTTCCGGATCCAGCGAGACGAAGGGTTCATCCAGCAAGAGCACATCCGGCGCGCTGCCAAAGGCCCGTGCGAGTGACAAGCGCCGCTGCTGACCCAAAGACATCTGCGTCGGGTATTGGCGGGCATGATCGGCCAGCCCGACCTCGGCAAGCGCTTCCTGCGCCGCATTGGTGGACAGGCCGGTTGCCAGCCGGATATTGTCCCGCGCCGTGCGCCAGGGCAGCAGGGTCGGTTCCTGAAACACCATGGCCATGCGGTCAGGCACCTGAAGCGTGCCGGTAAACCGCGTCTCGAGCCCGGCCAGACTGCGCAAAAGGGTGGATTTCCCCACCCCAGACGGCCCGGTGATGGCCAGCGTCTCGCCTGGGCGCAGGGACAGCTCCAGCGCCCCGAGCACGGGCGTGCCATCGTTGAACCGCATCTCGGCGAGTGTCAGGGTGACGAGAGGGACCGAGGCCCCGGGGACACCCGACGTCCCCGCCTCACCTTCGGTATCGCTGGCCACGCGCAGCCGGACCGGTTCAGCTTCCCGGCTGGACAAAGACGCCCTCGGGCAGCTCGGTCGCCGAGCCAAGCAGGTCTTCCCCCCCAAGCTCGACCATCAGGGAGAGCATGCGGGCCGCGGCCTTCTCATCCACGGGACCTTCGGCTGGAATACCCGCGCGGAAACCGGCCTTGAGGGCTTCGAACTGCGCGTCGGTCTTGGCGTTCATGCGGTCGCGCAGTCGCTTCCACTCTGCATCATCACTGGCCAGCATGTCCTTCGCGCTCCGCGAGGCGGCGGCGAGCCCGGTTACCAGCTCGGGGTGCTCGGCGAGCAGCTCGCCGGTGACGACATAGCCCAGAAGCGGTGTGTCGCTATCGAGGCCCAGCGCCTCGGCCGCATCACTGACGGAGACCAGTTGGCGCATGCCAGACGCCCCCATCTTCGCCATGAAATGCCAGAAATTGATCGCGCCACCGAGCTCCCCTTGAAGCGCGGTCTTGAAGATCAGCGGCGGCGCGCCAAACACCTGCTCGGTCTCGCCAGAGAGGTCAAACCCGTGCTGTTGCTGGGCATAGGCCTGCAGGATCAGCCAGCTCTTGTCGAGCGGCCCGCCCGCAATGCCGATCTTGGTGCCCTTGAGATCCGCGAGGGATTGCGCGGGGCTGTCACCCGGCACCATCACCCCGCCCACGGCCTTGGAGTAGGGGATGAACACGTAGTCCTTACCAGCCGCCCGTTGCCGCGCGACCCAGAGCCAGTCTGAGACGATCACATCCGTCGCGCCCCCCTGGAAGGCAACCTTGGCCGCCGCGCCGCCCGCAACGCCCGTCACCTGCAGGTCAAACCCGTTCTCGGTGTCGAGCCCGTGGTGCTTGATGGTATCGAGTTCCCAGTTCACGGTCCCGAATTTCAGCACCTGAGCACGCAGCACAGGTGTCTCGGCGAAGGCAGCAACGGTCGAAATCATCAGCGCCGCAGCGCCGGCCAGAATACGTGACATACAGGTCATGAAACCCTCCCAATCGCCTCATACTCTACCTATGGGCGAGCCGCGTCAAATACGACTAAAGCGTCATGCAAGAGCGTTGATCTGTTGACCTAGCTCAAGTCCCCGCGCCGTCGCTTGACCTAGCCTGCAGGCACTCAATGGAGGACGACATGACCCGAATTCTGACCGCCGCAGCCCTTGGCCTGAGCCTGCTTGCTCCGGCCGCCACGGCCGACACCTTCGAAGCGGTGAAGGTGACCGCGGGCGAGACCCTGTACAACTCCGAATGCCGCCGCTGCCACGCGCCCGACACCGATCACGAGAGCTATGGCCCAACGCTCGAGAATATCGTGGGCCGCGCCGCGGGCATGGTCGAGGATTACGACTATTCCATCGCGCTGGAGGCCTCGGGTATCGTCTGGACCCCGGCGGCCCTGCGCGCTTGGATGGAAGACAATCAGGGCTTCATGCCTGGCACCAAGATGCGCCATGTGGGCATCACCGACCGGACGGTGCAGGACTTCATCCTCGCCTATCTCGAGAGCATCTCGGATGTGGAAATGAACAAGGCACTGGATGAGTGAGTTTTTGGGGGCCGAGGTGGCGACAGCTCTCCTCTGGCCCCGTCGCTCGATCACTCGATGACGAGCCGTGGCAACCAGTGGCTGTCCGGATCGGCAGGCTCCAGATCCATCTCCCGCACCGGACGCAGATTGCCCGGCGCGGGTGGGGCCGAGAGGATGTCCATGTCCATCTCATGCATGACGCCCACAAGCCGATCACCCTCGGCCTCAATCTTGTAGTAGACGCCGTTCCACATATTGATCCCATACTCGCCAGCGCCCTTCCACAGGAACAGCAGGTCGTATTCGAGATCCGTGAAGTCCGCCCCGATGTTCCGCACATTCTCGTAGGGGTAAGGCACATAGCACCAGTGCTTTTCGGCCCCGGCCAGGCATTTGAACGGTCGCATGGACAGGAAATGGTCTGAGAAGGGCGCGTCCCGCAAGGTCAGGTCATAGGCCCCATCCGTGATGTCCAGATCCGCAATCGCCCAACGCACGCCATCCTGCGCCTCCAGATAGACGGCGCGGGTCTCGGCCTCGGCGGACGCCGGAACCGCCATGATGCCCGCCGAGGCACAGACCAAGGCACAGACTCTGGCATGGGCCACGCAGGCCGGGGAACGGACGGGCGTTCGGGTGAAACGTGGGGTCTTGAACGGCATAGCTTCTCCTCCTGCGGCGCAGATTACGTCGCTTGAGCCACGGGATATCTGCGACTTTCGTGCCGCGCTCACGGCCGCGTGAGGCGCGCAAACAAAGGGATTCTGCCCTAAAGTCAGATCCCTGACTCAGCTTACGACTATTGTGCAATAGGTCCGTCGACGCATTCTGAGGGACACATATGCCAGAGGAGCTCCCGCGGAACGGGAGTCTTAGGGACAGCAACACCATGGAGGAAAACCGCATGAACCGGTTTATCGCCGCCGTGACAGCTGCAGTCGTCGCCACCAGCGCGGCCTATGCAGAAGGCGTCACGGAACAAGACCTGGCCAATGATCAGGCAGACACCAGTCGGGTGCTGACAAACGGCATGGGGCGCGACCTGCAGCGCTTTTCGCCTCTCGACACCCTCAACAAGGAAAATGTCGAAAACCTGGTTCCGGCATGGGCCTTCAGCCTCGGCGGCGAGAAACAGCGCGGTCAGGAAACCCAGCCGCTGATCTATGACGGTGTGATGTACATCACCGGTTCCTACAGCCGGGTCTATGCGATCGACGTCAAGTCCGGCAAGGAACTGTGGCAGTATGATGCCCGCCTGCCCGAAGGCATCCTGCCCTGCTGTGACGTGATCAACCGCGGTGGCGCGATCCACGGCGACAAGTTCTATTTCGGCACGCTCGACGCACGCATCGTGGCACTCGACCTGAAAACCGGGGATGTGGTCTGGCGCAAGAAGATCGCCGACTACAAGGCGGGCTATTCTTACACCGCGGCGCCGCTCATCGTGAATGGCCTTGTCATCACCGGCAATTCCGGTGGCGAGTTCGGGATCGTCGGCGCGGTTGAGGCACGCGATGCCGAGACCGGCGATCTGGTTTGGAAGCGTCCGGTGATCGAAGGTCATATGGGCGAGCTGAACGGTGAACCCTCCACCATGACTGGCACGCTGAACGCGACCTGGCCGGGCGACATGTGGAAGACCGGCGGTGGCGCCACCTGGCTCGGCGGCTCCTATGACGCGCGCACCGATACGCTGATCTTCGGCACCGGGAACCCGGCCCCCTGGAACAGCCATCTGCGTGGCGCAGGTGAGCCCACCGAGGGCAATACCGGCGACAACCTCTATGCGGCGTCCCGTCTGGGCATCGATCCCGCCACCGGCGAGATCAAATGGCACTTCCAGACCACCCCGCGCGAAGGCTGGGACTTCGACGGTGTGAACGAAGTGGTCGCCTATAACGACCGCGACGGAAACCAGCGTCTGGCGACCGCCGACCGGAATGGCTTCTTCTATGTGCTGGATGCGGCCGATGGCGGCTTCGTCTCCGCGGTGCCCTTCGTCGAGCAGATCAGCTGGGCCGAAGGCATCGACGACACCGGTCGCCCGATCTTCATCGAAGGCAACCGTCCGGGCGACCCTGCGGAAGCGGCCGATGGCAAGAAGGGCGAGACCGTGTTTGCGGTTCCGGGCTTCCTCGGCGGCAAGAACTGGATGCCCATGGCGTACAGCCAGCGTACCGGAAACTTCTACGTGCCTGCCAACGAATGGGGCATGGATATCTGGAACGAGCCGATCACCTACAAGAAAGGTGCCGCCTATCTCGGTTCCGGCTTCACCATCAAGCCGCTCTTCGAGGACCATATTGGCGCGATCAAGGCGATCGACCCGGACACGGGTGAACAGAAGTGGGTCTACAAGAACGATGCGCCGCTCTGGGGCGGTGTGATGACCACGGCTGGCGGCCTTGTGTTCTTCGGCACTCCGGAAGGTGAATTCATCGCACTGGATGATGAGACCGGTGAGAAGCTCTGGTCCTTCCAGACTGGCTCCGGCATCGTTGGCCAGCCTGTCACCTGGGAGCAGGATGGCGAGCAGTTCGTTTCGATCATCTCCGGCTGGGGTGGCGCGGTTCCGCTCTGGGGTGGTGAAGTCGCCAAGAAGGTCAACTACCTGAACCAGGGTGGCACGCTCTGGACCTTCCGTCTGCCCAAGCAGTACGCGGCCAAGTAAGCCATACCCCCGAAAAACCAACGGCGCGCGTCCCCCGGGGCGCGCGCTTTTTTATGTGCTTTGGCCCGCGCGATCACGCGGCCTCTTCGCTCGTATCAAGCATTGCGTCCGGCTCCGCAAAGCGACCGCGCGCCCAGCTCACCCCATGAGACAGAGCATGCGTGACGTTTCGCAGAACCCTGCGCTAGGCTGCCCCCAAACCCCGATCCGATAAATGAGGCCGAGATGTCTGATCCGCACCAAACCGCCATGATGGAAAATCTCTATTGGTGGGGCATCCCGACCATGTTCCGTTGCCCGAACACCACCGCCCAGGGTGCCGATATCGCCCTCGTGGGCGTGCCCCATTCCACCGGAAATGGCACGACCGAACGGGACCAGCATCTGGGGCCCCGCGCCCTGCGCAATGTCTCCAGCGTCGCGCGGCGCATGCATGGCGGGTTCAACCTCGATCCCTGGAGCGCTGCGAAAATCGTAGATGTGGGCGACGTCCCCCTGCCCCGGGCCAATGACAACGAAGCCTGCATCGCGAATATCACGGCCTTCTACAAAGAGATCGATGCGGCCGGCGCCCGCCCGGTCTCGGTCGGGGGCGATCACTCGATCACCGGCGGCATCGTGCAGGCCTTGGGCAATGGCCAGCTCACCGGCGGGGAAAAGGTCTGCTTTCTGCATCTCGATGCTCATACGGATGTCTTCACCAAGGTCGACCACTTTCTCGGCGCCAGGAAATCCGCAGCCCATTGGGGCGCTTACCTCGTCGATCAGGGCCAGGTGGATCCGACCCACTCCATGCAGGTGGGGCTGCGCGGCCATGCCCGCACGCTCGACTGGCTCCAGCCGTCCTATGACTACGGCTATAACGTGGTGACCATGAAGGATTTCCGCAGACGCGGGCTTGCCGAGGTGGTGGCCCAGATACGAGAGACCCTCGACGGACGTCCGGTCTACATCACCTTCGATCTCGACTGCCTGGACCCGACCATCGCCCCGGCAGTCTCCAATCTGGAGCCGGGAGAGAAAGGCTTCGACATCGACGAGGCCGTTGGCCTTCTGCACGCCGTGCGCGGGCTCAACATTATCGGGGGCGACGTGGTCTGCATGATGCCGACCAAGGACGCGCCGAACCAGATCACGGCCCTGACCGCCTCCGCAATTCTGTTCGAAATGATCTCTATGATCGCAGAAAACACCTCAAAAGGTTAACGCCACAGCCCGCTGCCCCCTCAAACAGAGTCGAAACGACGCGGCTATGGGACCAATGGCTTGGTTTTCCTCGGTCGGTTTTTTCTTATGATTAAAGTCAAGAACCGGCACCCTCAGTGGATGTGAGGCCCGACCGGACGGCAAAAGGACGACAGGCGATGGTGGCAACAGTCTTCAAGACAGCGATGATCGTAGATGATCACCCGTTGTTCTGCGATGCGCTCTCGATGACCCTGAAAACGGTGGCCAGCATCGACGCCATCAACACGGCCGACCACCTGGAGGCCGCGTTGACGCAGCTCGAAGACGGGCGCCCGGACGTCATCATCCTCGATCTCAACCTGCCGGATGTGAACGGGCTTGATGGTCTGATCCGTCTGAAATCCGTGGCTCCGGACACACCGGTCGTGGTGGTGTCCTCCATGGCAGACAACCGGATGATTTCCTCGACCTTGCGCGTGGGTGCGGCGGGCTTTGTGCCGAAGCACTCCAAGCGTGACGTTTTCCGCGATGCATTCGAGGCGATCCAGAAGGGCACCGTTTTTACGCCCGACAGCTATGTGCCGACCTCGGACCGGGATGGCCCTCAGAACAACGCCGAGGAGGCCCTCGCGCGGCTCGGTCTGCTCACAAAACAGCAGTCGCGAATCCTGCAGCTGATCTGCGCGGGCAAGCTGAACAAACAGATCGCCTATGACCTGTCTATTGCCGAAACGACCGTAAAGGCCCACGTGACCGCGATTATGCGCAAGTTAGGCGTCCAAAGCCGCACTCAGGCGGTTTTGATTGCACAAGAGGCGAATTTCGCCAACTTTGTAGCGAACGAGAATAACTCGATGGCCTGAGCGGCGTACCCGCCGGGCCTTAGGGACAGCCTCCGGGAGGATGGGGGCTGCAAGGGGGGACCGCGGAGATGCTCAGCACGCCCGATGGCGCGCCAAAGGCCTTTTTGCAGGCCCATATACGCTGCGACGAACCCGATGCCATGACCCAGCTGCGCGATGCCTTGTGCACCGAGCCGCTGGCGCTCGTGGTGCTCTTTGTGACACCCGCCACCGATTTCCGCGATGTCATCGCCCGCGCGGACAAGCTTTTTGGTGAGACGCCAGTTCTGGCCTGCACCACCGCCGGTGAGATCTCGGCCTCGGGTTATACCGAGGATGAGATCGTGGCCGTGGGCCTGCCCTCTGCGCTCTTTGCAGTTGAGACCATGCTGATCGACACGCTGGAAAAGATCGACACGCAGGAGCTGATCGGCCGAACCATCCGCAAGCGGCAAAAGCTGACCCGGCAGGCCGAGACATGGGAGAACGAATTTGCTTTCCTGATGATCGACGGGCTCTCGCTCAAGGAAGATGAGCTTGCCTTCGGTCTGGCCACGGGGCTTGGTCCCATGCCCCTCTTTGGCGGCTCGGCGGGGGATGGCGCACGGTTCGAAGAGACCTTCGTGTCGCTGAACGGCACCCCGTTCCAGAACGCGGCCATCGTGACATTTGTGCGCACGCTTTGCCCGGTGAAGGTCTTCAGCCTCGATCACCTGACGCCCACGGATCGTCGCCTTGTTGTAACCGATGCCGATCCCAGTCGGCGGATGGTGCACAGCCTGAACGCCGCGCCCGCGGCGCGGGAGTATGCCCGCGTGCTGGGCAAGGACCCCGAGCAGCTTGGCCCCTTTACCTTTGCCGCCCACCCGGTCGTGGTCACCATCGGCGGCACCCACCATGTGCGTGCCATTCAGCAAGTCACCGAAGACGGGGATCTGGTGTTTTTCTCGGCCATTGACGAGGGCCTGGTCCTGACCCTCGCCGAGCCCGATGACCTTGTCGCCCATCTCGAACGCGAGTTCGAAGGGCTGGCCGAAGACGGCAAACCGGCGGGCATCATCGCCTGCGACTGCATTCTGCGGCGGCTCGAAGCTGGACAGAAGCAGATGATGGGCCGGATTTCGAACACGCTTGCCGAGCATTGCGTTGTGGGTTTTTCAACCTATGGTGAGCAATTGAATGCAATGCATGTAAATCACACCATGACTGGCGTGGCGATCTATCCGCCCGCACCCCAAGGCGACACACCCGGGAGCGCGCATGACGGACTGGCTGATCGATCCAAGTGACTCGCTGGAGCGGCAAAACGAAAAGCTGCGCCAGATCACCGACGTGCTCATGCGTCGGGTCGAACAGGATACGGACAAGACCGGCGTGGCCTATCGCCAGTTTGAACGGGCCGCGTTGCTCGAGGACCAGGTGCGCCAGCGCACCGCCGATCTCGAACATGCACTCGATCTGCTCAACGATTCCAACGCGCGCCTTGCCGAGGCCAACCGCGCCGCCGAGAGCGCGCGGGCGGATCTGTCGAGCGCGATCGAGACCATTCAGGAGGGGTTCGCCCTCTTCAATGCGCAGGACGAGCTGGTCATGTGCAACAGCCGTTTTGGCATGCATATGCTCGACTTGCAGGCAGAGCTCTCCCCGGGCCTGACCTTCAAACGTTACGTGGAGTTGGTCAGCCACAGCCGGTTCCTCGCCCTGCCCGTGGATCTCTCGCCCGAGGCCTGGGCCGAACGACGGCTGAAGCGGCATCAGGACAACCATGTGATGTTCAATGTCCGCATGGTGCGCGACCGCTGGGTGCAGGTCTCGGAACACCGCACCCATGATGGCGGCACGGTGATCATGCAGACCGATGTCACCGATATCATGCGGCTGGAGCGGGAGGAGCGGGACAAGCTCCTAGACGGCCAGTCCCGGATGATCCGTGCCACGCTCGATCACCTGAACCAAGGGGTGGTGATCTTTGACCGCAACGCGCGGCTCATGGGCTGGAACAAGCGGGTCGGCACGCTTCTGACCCTGCCGGTCAACCGCTTCCGTCTCGGCACGCAGTTCCAGACCCTGCTCGACCGGTTCGAGGCCGAAACCACGTCGGAGGCCGCCGAAAACCGCTCCAGCCTCTGGAAATGGGTGATGGAGGATGGCGACCGCAAGCCGATCAGTTTCGAGGTGAAACGCCGGGACGGCCTGATCCTTGATGTCTTCGCGCAAGAGATGCCCGACCGGGGTTTCGTGATCAGCTTCACCGATGTCACAGCCGAGCGCGAGGCGACCCGCACCCTGTTCGAGGTCAATGAGCTGCTGGAACAGCGCGTGATGGAGCGGACGCTAGAGCTCGAGGATGCGCTCTCTTCTGCCGAGCGCGCGAATGCCTCAAAGTCGCGCTTCGTGGCGGCAGCGAGCCATGACCTCTTGCAGCCGCTCTCGGCGGCCAAACTCTACGTCTCGGCGCTGGACGGGCCGGAGACCGGGTCCGCCACGCGCGAGATCGCCCATAAGGCCCACCGGGCGCTGAACTCGGTCGAGAATATCATCGACGCGCTTTTGGACATCTCCAAGCTTGAAGCGGGCATGGCCTCGCTTGAGGTGACTTCCGTGCGGCTCGACACGATCTTCGATACGATCCGCGAGGAGTTCACCCCCATCGCCGCGCAAAAAGGCTTGGAGTTCAAGGTCCTGACTTGTTCGGCCGTGGTAGAATCCGACACCTCCTACCTGCGCCGGATCGTGGCCAATCTGGTCTCAAACGCGATCCGCTACACTGACAAGGGGCGGGTGCTGGTGGGCGCGCGGAGCAATGGGAACTCCTTCCGGATCGAGGTCTGGGATACCGGCCCCGGCATTCCGGAAACCAAGCAGGACATCATTTTTCAGGAGTTCGAGCGTCTGGATGCCAAGGCCAGCGCCTCCGAAGGGTTGGGGCTGGGTCTGGCCATTGTGGAGCGCGCCTGCGCGCGGCTCGGCCATCCGCTGGGCCTGTGGTCCGTTGTCGGCAAAGGCTCGGGGTTTTTCGTCAATGTGACCCTCTCGAACCAGCCGCATCTGACCCTGCCGGGCTCGCTCAGCAAGATCACGGGCGGGCAGCTGGCAGGTTCCGGCATGATCGTCCTGCTTGTCGAGAATGATCTGGAGCTGCGCCGGGCGATGACGCTGCTGCTCGAGAAATGGGACATCTCGGTGCTTGATGTCCATGGCGCGGAGGAAGCGATTGCCCTGCTCGACGAGATCGAGATCGCGCCGGATGCGATGCTGATCGACTACCAGCTCGATGACGGCGAGAACGGTCTCGACCTGATCGACCAGATCCACGCGCGACATGGCAAGCTGCCAACACGGCTTATTTCGGCCAACCGCTCGCCTGAACTCCGCGCCCAATGCGCGGCTCGGAATGTGGACCTGCTCAACAAGCCGATCGATGCCCGCACATTGGAGCGCTTCCTGACCAGCGCCCTGGAATCCGTGGCAGAATACTAGGGTTCGGCTCGGTCGATCAGGGCCTGCACTTCGGGGCCGAGCGCCTCGACAATCAAGGCCACGCCTTCGGCATTCGGGTGGATCCCATCGCTCTGCATATAGTCGCGGACCGCTTGCACCTGATCGACCTGTGCCGTCAGCGCGCCCAGGAAGCTTTCCACATGAAGCGTGCCATAGGTCTCGGCCAGCTCGGGATACATGGTGTCAAAAGCCGCCTTGTACTCGGGGCCGTAATTGCCCGGCGCGACCAGTCCGACGAGCAGCACCGGCAGCTCCCGCTCCTGCGCCTTGGCGAGAATTCCATCGAGATTGGCGCGACTGACTGCAGGGTCGATCCCGCGCAGCAGGTCATTGCCCCCCAGCGCGACGATCATCGCATCGACCTCGGGCGTCAGGGTCCAGTCCACGCGGCTCAGCCCGCCCGCCGTCGTATCGCCGGAGACACCGGCATTGATCAGCGCGACCTCCTCGCCCTGCGCATCGAGCCAGCGTTGCAGTTGCGGCACGAACCCGTCCGCCTGAGGCAGACCATAGCCCTGGGTCAGGCTGTCGCCGAGGGCCGCGACCGTCACCGGCTCGGCCATGGCTGGGCTGAGCGCCAGCCAAACCGCGCCCGCAAGCCCTGCCAGCGCCTTGCGAAACGCCCCGCGCGCCCCATATGCCCTTGCAACCCCCTTCGACCGGAGATCCCCGCCCATGTCAGACGCTGTATTGTCGCTCACCGATGTTTCGCTCCGTCTGGACGGGAATGCGGGGCCGGTGGACATTCTGCATGACATCTCGCTGGAGGTCACAACCGGGGAAACGGTGGGGCTCATCGGGCCTTCGGGGTCGGGCAAGTCTTCACTCCTCATGGTGCTCGGGGGGCTCGAACGTGCCACCGGCGGTCAGGTGCTGGCGCTTGGCCATGATCTGACGCGGCTCGACGAGGACGCGCTGGCCCGGTTCCGCAGGGATCATATGGGCGTCGTGTTCCAATCCTTCCACCTCATTCCCACCATGACCGCTCTGGAAAACGTGGCAACCCCTCTTGAACTGGCCGGGGCTGCCGATTCGTTCGAGCGTGCGGAGGCCGAGCTCGCCTCGGTCGGGCTGGCGGATCGGTTGCACCACTACCCGTCCCAGATGTCCGGTGGCGAGCAGCAGCGCGTGGCGCTCGCCCGCGCCGCCGCACCACGCCCCAAGCTTCTGCTGGCGGATGAGCCCACGGGCAATCTCGACGGAACCACGGGCGAGGCGATCATGGATCTCCTCTTTGGTCTGCGCGACCGACACGGCGCCACGCTGGTGCTGGTCACCCATGCGCGCGAGCTTGCCGCCCGCTGCGATCGGGTCATTCGCCTGCGCGATGGGCGTGTGGATAGCGATATTGGTGCCCAGCGCGAGGCCGCGGAATGAGCCTCGCGGTTGCGGGCCGGATCGCCCGGCGAGAGCTGCGCGGCGGGATCGCCGGGTTTCGGGTCTTTCTTCTGTGCCTCGCCCTTGGCGTGGCCGCGATCGCGGCCGTGGGCTCGGTCCGCGTGGCCATCCAGCAGGGGCTTGAGCGCGAAGGCGCGGTGATCCTCGGCGGCGATGGCCAGATGGAGTTTACCTATCGCTTCGCGACCGAGACCGAGCGCGCCTGGATGGAAGAGAACGCCCTCGAAGTCTCTGAAATCGTGGAGTTCCGCTCCATGGTCGTAGTGGACGGGCCGGATGGGGCCGAGCGCGGCCTGACCCAGGTGAAGGCGGTCGATGACCTCTATCCGCTGAAGGGATCGGTGCTGCTCAGCCCGGATATCCCGCTCGCCTCGGCGCTTGGGGGCGAGATCCCCGGCGCGGTGATCCAGCAGATCCTCGTGGACCGGATGGGGCTTGAGATCGGCGATACGTTCCGCCTTGGCACGCAGGAGTTCCGTCTGTCCGCCGTGTTGGAGCGTGAACCGGACAGCGCCGGGGGCGGCTTTGGGCTCGGCCCGACCACCATTGTGCGCACTGAGGACCTCGCCGAGAGCGGGCTGATCGGCGCAGGCAGCCTCTTTGAAACGGAATATCGTCTCTCCTTGCCCGAGGGCACGGATCTGCAGGCGATGGAGGACACCGCTGAGGGTCTCTTCCGCGACACTGGCATGCGCTGGCGCGACAGCCGCAATGCCGCCCCCGGGGTAGAGCGCTTTGTCGAACGGATCGGATCGTTCCTCGTTCTGGTCGGTCTGGCCGGGCTGGCCGTGGGCGGTGTCGGGATCTCGGCGGCTGTGCGCGCCTATCTTGACGGCAAGACCCCGGTGATCGCGACTCTGAAGACGCTGGGCGCCGAGGGCAGCACAATTTTTGCCGCCTACCTCATGCAAATCGGCGTGCTAACCGCGCTTGGCGTGACGGCGGGCCTAACCCTTGGAGCGGCCATTCCGCTGCTCGCAGCGCCGATCCTGAGCGCGAGCCTGCCCATTCCGGCGGCCTTTGGCGTGCATCCCGGTCCTCTGGCCGAGGCGGCGCTCTACGGGATCCTGACGGCGTTGGTTTTCACCCTCTGGCCCCTGGCCCGCACCGAACAGGTACGCGCTGCTGAGCTTTTTAGAGACGCCGCCGCGCCCAAATTCCATTGGCCGCGCGGACGCTACCTGACAGCCGTGATCCTCGCGGTGCTCGCGCTCGTAGGAAGCGCCGTGATGCTCTCAGGGATTCCGACACTGGCCATGGGCTCCGTGGGTGGGATCGCCGGGGCGCTGGTTTTGTTGATCGGGGCGGCCTGGCTGGTGCGCCGTGCTGCCCGTCGTCTGGCGCGCTCCAAACTGGTGCGCGGGCGCACGGCGTTGCGCCTCGCGCTTGGCGCAGTGGGTGGCCCGGGGGGTGAGACGACCTCTGTGGTGCTGTCGCTGGGTCTTGGCCTTGCGGTGCTCGCGGCCGTCGGTCAGATCGACAGCAATCTGCGCACCGTGATTGCCGAAGAGCTGCCTCAGGATGCGCCGAGCTATTTCTTCGTGGATATCCAGACCGACCAATTGCCCGAGTTCCTGTCGCGCACGCGCGGCGATCCGGATGTGCGGCGCGTGGACACCGCTCCTATGCTGCGCGGGGTCATCACCGAGATCAACGGTCAACCCGCGCGCGAGGTGGCTGGCGATCACTGGGTGGTGCGCGGGGATCGCGGGATCACTTATGCAGCGGCGCTCGGCCCGGATACGCGGATCACAGAAGGCGCGTTCTGGCCCGAGGATTACAGCGGTCCGCCCCAAATCAGCTTTGCCGAGGAAGAGGCGCTGGAGCTTGGGCTGGAGCTGGGAGACCGGCTGACCGTGAATATTCTGGGCCGGGATATCGAGGCCGAGATCACGAGCTTTCGCGTGGTCGATTTCTCCACTGCCGGGATCGGGTTTGTGCTGACCATGAACCCGGCGGCGGTGGCTGGCGCGCCCCATACGCATATCGCGACGGTCTATGCCGCCGAGCAGGCGGAGGCGCAGCTCTTGCGCGATGTGGCCTCCGATGCGCCGAACATCACGGCGATCCGGGTGCGCGACGCCATTGACCGGGTCACCGAGGCCCTGTCCGGCCTCGCGGCGGCCACAAGCTATGGCGCGGCAGCTACGCTGATCACCGGTTTTGTCGTATTGATCGGCGCGGCTGCAGCGGGCGAGCGGGCACGCGTGTTCGAGGCTGCCGTGCTAAAAACTGTGGGCGCGACCCGGGGACGGATCCTGGCCAGCTTTGCCTTACGCTCGGCCTTTCTCGGGCTGGCGGCGGGACTTGTGGCGATTCTGGCCGGTGGATTGGCGGGTTGGGGCGTGATGACCTTCGTGATGGAGACCAACTACCGGTTCGAGCCGGTCTCTGCTTTGGCGATTGTTACGGGCGGAGCAATGGCGACCTTGCTGGCGGGGCTGGGCTTTGCCTTGCGCCCCTTGGCCACGCGACCCGCGCGGACCTTGCGCGGGCGGGAATAGACTGGAGGGATTGCGCGCGCTTGCGCGCGACGCCTGGTTGGGGGCCCTGCCCACGCCGCGCTACGCGCGCCTCCCCCTGAGTATTTTGGGAACAATGAGATAGGCGCTCAGCACTCCGGCAGGTTGACCGCAAGTCCACCGAGGCTGGTTTCCTTGTACTTATGGGACATGTCGATACCGGTCTGGCGCATCGTCTCGATGCAATTGTCGAGCGGCATGAGGTGGGTTCCATCGCCGCGCAATGACAAGGAAGCCGCCGCGACGGCCTTGATCGCACCCAGACCGTTCCGTTCGATGCAAGGAACCTGCACGAGGCCGCCCACCGGATCGCAAGTCATTCCGAGATGGTGTTCCAGCGCGATTTCGGCGGCATTTTCCACTTGCGCATTACTTCCCCCAAGCGCGGCACAGAGACCCGCAGCCGCCATGGCTGCCGCCGAGCCGACCTCGCCCTGACAGCCCACTTCGGCGCCAGAGATAGAGGCGTTGTGCTTGATCAGCCCACCGATGGCCGCCGCCACCAGCAGGAACTCGCGCTCGCCCGCCTCGGTCGCACCGATGCAATGATCGCGGTAGTAGCGTAACACCGCAGGGATCACGCCCGCGGCCCCATTTGTAGGGGCGGTGACGACCTGACCTCCGGCGGCGTTTTCCTCGTTCACCGCCATGGCATAGACGCAGAGCCAGTCATTGACTTCATGGGGTTGCGACAGGTTCAGACCCTGCCCAGCCTTCAGCGCCTCATGGATCCCATGGGCGCGGCGCTTGACCGAGAGGCCGCCCGGCAGGATCCCGGTGGTTGCGAGGCCCCGGTCCATGCAGGCGAACATCACGTCGCGCACCTTGGCAATCGCCGCATCCGGGTCGCCATGGACAGCCTCATTGGCATGCTTCATCTCAGAGATGCGCCTATGCGCCCTGGCCCCCATTTCGAGCATCTCAGCCGCTGAGCCAAAGGGATAGGGATAGCCGTGCGCCGCCTTTTCATCGTGGAAGGCCGACGCACCACCGTGATCCGCCGCCGCAATCTCGGAACCGCGCAGGACAAAGCCCCCGCCGACGGAGTAGAACACCTCTTCCATGTAGAGCGCGCCGGACTGGTCGAACGCCCGCAGGACCATGCCATTGGCATGGCCCGGCAGGGTCTCTTCATAGTCAAAGAGCACGTCCCTTTCCGGATGAAAGGCAAGTTCTGGCAAGGCCGTGGGACGCACAACGGCCGCGGCGGCCATGTCGGCCAGGGCAGCCTCCGCTGCTGCCGGATCGAGGGTTTCGGGTACAAACCCCGCAAGCCCAAGGCAGACAGCCCGGTCCGTAGCATGGCCCTTGCCGGTGAAGGCCAGCGATCCGTGGAGCGTTGCCTGCAAGGCGGCGACAGCGCCCGCGCCTGGCTCTCTCTCGCGCCCACCGCGCAGATCGTCGAGGAACATGGCGGCGGCCACCATCGGCCCCATCGTGTGCGAACTCGACGGGCCGACTCCGATTTTGAAGATATCGAAAATGCTCAGAAACATGGGTCTCTCCCTCGACCCTTACCTAGTGCGGAGCAGAACAGATCCACCGCCCTTCTGCGACATGGTTTTCCGGATCCCGACACGCGGATGGCTGCGTCGGCGCGCGGCGGCCCGGTGCGCCAGCACCGGGCCATGCCCAACGGGAGGCGCTGCGCCCGTCAGGGCGCGGCAACGACGGGCGGGAGAGCCATGTGCCCTACTCCGCAGGCTCCGCGTAGTCCTCAACCGGCGGGCACGTGCACACCAGGTTGCGATCGCCATAGGCGTTATCAACGCGGTTTACCGGCGGCCAGTATTTGTCCACGCGGAACGCCCCCGGAGGATAGCAGGCCTGCTCCCGGCTGTAAGGCCGGTTCCAGTCTCCCACCAGGTCCTCCACCGTATGCGGTGCCCGCTTCAGAGGGTTGTTCTCCACATCCAGCGTCCCAGCGGCGATGGCATCCGCCTCCTCGCGGACCGCCAGCATCGCATCACAGAACCGGTCGAGTTCAGCCTTGGGCTCGCTTTCGGTTGGCTCAACCATCAGGGTCCCCGCCACGGGCCAACTCATGGTCGGCGCATGGAACCCGCAATCCATCAGGCGCTTGGCAACATCTTCGACATTAACGCCCGCGATCTTATCCAGCACCCGCGTATCCAGAATGCACTCATGGGCCACCCGCCCCTGATCATTCGCGTAGAGAATAGGAAAACCTGCGCTCAACCGCTGGGCCATGTAGTTCGCGTTCAGGATCGCCACTTTCGTCGCCTGGGTCAGACCCGCCCCCCCCATGAGCAGGCAATAGGCATAAGAGATCGTCAGGATCGACGGGCTGCCATAGGCCGCAGAGGCCACCGCGCCCACATCCCCGAACCCGGCCCCATCGCGGGTGCCATGGCTGGGCAGATGTGGTGCCAGATGCCCTTTCACACCAATCGGCCCCATGCCCGGCCCTCCGCCACCATGGGGGATACAGAAGGTCTTGTGCAGGTTGAGGTGGCTCACATCCCCCCCCAGATCGCCGGGTGCCGACAGACCGACCATGGCGTTCATGTTCGCACCATCAATATAGACCTGCCCGCCATGGGCATGGGTGATCTCGCACACCTCGCGCACGGTCTCTTCGAAAACCCCGTGGGTCGAGGGATAGGTGATCATGCAGCCGGCCAGCGCCTCGGAATGCTGCTCCGCCTTGGCGCGAAAGTCCTCGAGATCGATATCGCCATTCTCGGCCGATTTCACCACAACCACCTTCCAACCAACCATCTGGGCGCTGGCCGGGTTAGTGCCATGGGCCGAGGTCGGGATGAGACAGATCTTGCGCCCGTCTTCGCCGCGCGCCCGGTGATAGCCGCGGATCGCCAAGAGGCCTGCATACTCGCCTTGCGCGCCGGAATTGGGCTGCATGGACATGGCGTCATATCCTGTGACATCACAGAGCATCTCCGACAGCTCAGCAATCATCTCATGATAGCCCGCTGCCTGATCTCTCGGGGCGAACGGATGTAGATTGGCAAATTCCGGCCAGGTCAGCGGCAACATCTCCACCGTCGCATTCAGCTTCATCGTGCAGGAGCCGAGCGGGATCATCGCCCGGTCGAGCGCCAGATCGCGATCCGCGAGCCGCCGCATGTAGCGGGTCATCTCCGCCTCGGCCCGGTTCATATGGAAGATCGGATGGGTCATATAGCTGCTCTCGCGCAGCATCTCCTGGGGCAGGTGATAGACCATCCGGGTCTTGTCATAGGCCATGTCGCCCGCGCCAAAGGCGCGCCAGACAGCCTCTACCGTGCTGCCGAGGGTCAACTCGTCCAGCGTGATGCCCACCCGATCTGTGCCAACCTTGCGCAGGTTCACCCCCTCGCGCAGGGCCGCCGCGAGGATGACGCCCTGCATCGCGCCGACCTTGACGGTTATCGTGTCGAAATAGTCCTTGGGGTCGACCTTGAAGCCCAATTCGGTCAGCCCGTCCGCCAGACGCGCGGTCTTGCGATGGACGGTCTGGGCAATCGCTTTCAGCCCGTCTGGCCCGTGGAAAACGCCGTACATCGACGCCATCACAGCCAGCAGAGCCTGAGCTGTGCAGACATTGGAGTTGGCCTTTTCGCGGCGGATGTGCTGCTCTCGGGTTTGCAAGGACAGCCGGTAGGCCTTGTTGCCGCGCGCATCCACCGAGACCCCGATGATCCGCCCGGGCATGGCCCGTTTCAGGGCATCGGCACAGGTCATAAAGGCCGCATGGGGCCCACCAAAGCCCATGGGTACGCCAAAGCGCTGGGTCGAACCGATGGCGATATCCGCCCCCATCTCGCCCGGGGATTTCAACAAAGTGAGCGCGAGCGGATCTGCGGCCACGATGGCCAGGGCCTTGACCTCGTGCAGCGCGGCAATCTGCGCGCTGTAGTCGCGCACATGGCCGTAGCTGCCCGGGTATTGGAAGAGCGCGGCAAAGACCGCCTCGGGCTCCAGCGCATCCACGGATCCGACGATCACCTCTATTCCAAGCGGCTCGGCCCGGGTGCGGATCACATCAATCGTCTGGGGATGGCAGTCCTCGGCCACGAAGAACCCCATCGCCTTGGATTTCGAGGCCCGTTGCGCCATGGCCATGCCTTCAGCAGCTGCCGTGCCCTCATCGAGCAGAGAGGCATTTGCGATCGGCAACCCGGTGAGATCCGCCATCATGGTCTGGTAGTTCAAGAGCGCCTCAAGCCGCCCCTGACTGATCTCGGGCTGGTAGGGCGTATAGGCCGTGTACCAGGCCGGGTTCTCAAGGATGTTGCGCAAGATCACCGGCGGCGTGTGGGTTCCGCAATAGCCCTGGCCGATCAGGGAGGTGAGCACGGTGTTCTTATCCGCGAGTTCCCGCATCCGGTGGAGCGTGTCTCTCTCGCTTAGAGCCGGGCCAAAAGCCAGCGGGTCGCGGCGACGGATCCCTTCGGGCAGCGCCTCGTTGATCAGTGCCTCCAGCGAGGACACCCCCAGCACCGAGAGCATCTGCGACATCTCTTTGGGCGAGGGCCCGATATGGCGGCGATTGGCGAAGTCGTAGGGCGCATAGTCCGTCAGCGAAAAACCCATTCTGGTCTCCTTGCGGTTGGCGACTGGGCCAAAGGCGGGTCCGGGACCGCCTCCGGCGGGAGTATTTGCAGAACAATTAGGCAGCGCTACTCAATCAGCGCGGCATAGGCATCGGCGTCGAGCAGTTCGGTCAGTTCGCCCGGATCGCTCAGCTTGATCTTGTAGAGCCAGGAGGCCCCTTCGGGGTCCTCGTTGAGATCCGCAGGCGTTTCCACAAGGGCCTCATTGGCCTCGACGATCTCGCCTGCGACGGGGGCAAAGATATCCGAGGCAGCTTTCACACTTTCCACCACGCCGATCTCGTCGCCCTTGGCAAAGGTCTCGCCTGAGGCTTGCAGCTCGATGAACACCACTTCGCCTAGCTGTTCGGCGGCGTGCTTGGTGATCCCGATCGTGGCCATGTCGTCCTCGACCTCGATCCATTCATGGTCATCGGTGAAGTAGGTGGTGGGCATCGTCTTGGCCTTTCAACGTTTGTAGCGGTGCGGAACAAAAGGGAGCGGGGTGACGGAGGCGGGCACGGGTTTGCCACGCAGGAGGACCAGCAATTCCGTTCCCGGGGCGGCGTGGCCCGTGGTCACGTAGCCTATGGAGATTGGCGCCTGCAGGGTCGGCGAGAAACCTCCGCTGGTCACGGTGCCAAGGGGAGTGCCGTCCAAAGCGGTGATCTCGATACCGGCGCGCACGGGGGCGCGTCCCTCGGGGCGCAGGCCGACGAGTTGGCTCCCAGGGCCACTCTCCGCCTCAGCGCAGATCCGTTCGGAACCGGGGAACCCGCCCTCCGCTCGGCGTCGTTTCGGGATGGAAAAGCCGAGCCCGGCCTCGAGCGGTGAAGTCCCCTGGTCGATATCCTGACCATAGAGCGGTAGGCCTGCTTCCATTCGCAGGGTGTCGCGCGCGCCCAGTCCAGCGGGCACAGCCCCGGCCGCAATCAGCGCACGGGCAAAGGGCTCGGCAGCTTCTTGCGGTATCGAGATCTCAAATCCATCCTCGCCTGTGTAGCCGAGACGCGAGACACGCAGGGTTTGGCCTTGCCAGGTCTCTTCATGGGACTGCATGAAACGCAGCGTTGCAGCCTTGGGCAAGAGCGGATCCAGCAGCGTTGCCGCCTCCGGGCCTTGCAGCGCGAGGAGCCCATGCGTGTCAAGCTCAGTGAGCGCATGGTCTGGAAGCCCCGCGCGCAGCAGCTCGATATCCTGCTCGGCCATAGAGGCGTTGACTACGACAAAGAACCCGTCTTCGGTGCGTGTCACGATCAGGTCATCATAGATCCCGCCGGTCTCGGTCGTCAGCTGAGTGTAGCGCGCCTGCCCCGGTTTCAGGGATGTGATCCCACCGGGCACAAGCCGTTCCAGAGCTTTGTCCGGGTCCGTGCCCGTGATCTCGATCTGGCACATATGGCTGACATCAAAGAGAGCCGCACCCTCGCGGCAGGCCGCATGCTCGGCCATGATGCCCGTGGGATATTGGACGGGCATCTCCCATCCGGCAAAGGGAACCATCTTGGCTCCCAACTCAAGATGTAGTTTGTGCAGGGGTGTCTGCTTCAACATGGGCGCAGTCCGGTCTGAGTCGTGGCCTGTAGGCCGTGCTTGTTTCCTATCGGAAACTTCGCCCGAGATGCAAGGATTTCCGGGGCTTGCCCCCTGCGACAGGGTGGATATCGGCCCGGGTTGCATCCCGGACGCTTCCGCTGGATCCTCCGGGTCGAGATGAGCCCCGGAGATCCCCCAATGAGCGCGCATTCAAGACCCTTTGGCACCACCGCAGAAGGCCAGCCCGTGCGCGCCTGCACCATTGGGCAGGGCCCGTTGCAGGTCACGATTTTGACCTGGGGGGCGGTGCTGCAGGATGTGCGCCTCGCGGGTGTTGCCCATGGCCTGACCCTCGGGACGAATGATCTGGCTGGGTATGAGGCCGGGATGATCAGCTTTGGCGCGCTGATGGGGCCCGTCGCCAACCGGATCCGAGACGCCCGCGCGCCAATTGCCGGGAACATACATCATTTCGAGGCGAACCTGGCGGGGAAGCACACGCTCCACGGGGGCAGCGAGGGCACCCAAGGTCGGGTCTGGGATCTGGTCGCGCAGGGGCCGGACCAAGTGACGCTGGCCACGGAACTACCTGATGGTCTTTCCGGGTTTCCGGGCCAGCGACGGCTGGAGGCGACCTACCGGGTGACGGGCTGCGATCTGGATCTGGAGATCACCGGGACGACCGATGTGCCGACCCTGATGAATATCGCCAATCACAGCTATTGGAACCTCGATGGGACCGATCGGATTGACGGGCACAGGCTGCAGGTCCATGCGGCGCGCTATACGAAGAGCGATGAAGATCTGATCGTCACCGGCGCGCTTGGGGAGGTGCCTGGCACGCCGCTGGATTTCACGGAGCCGCGCCCCTTCGCGCCGGGACCGGAGCGGCGCTATGATCTGAATTATGTGCTGAGCCCGGCGCGGCGCGACCTCAGCCCGGCCTGTCGGTTGGTTGGGGCAAGTGGGATCGCGATGGAGATGTTCACGACCGAGCCTGGATTGCAGGTCTTCGATCTCGGGACCTTCGATACGGCGCCTTATGCGGTGCATAGCGGACGGATCGCGCCGCGCTTCTCCGCCATCGCGCTGGAGGCGCAGGTCTGGCCCGATGCGGCGAACCATGCGGGATTTCCCTCGATCGAGGTCACACCAGACGCGCCCTATCGCCAGCACACGCGATGGCGGTTCACCGCACCGTAACTACATCCGTGGCCGGATCGGCAAAAGCCGATCCAAAGGACGCGCTCCGCCTTTCCCAAAGTGTGAAAACCTGACCCGGGCTCGGTACAGCGCGGGTCCGCGCGCTCCACATGTGGAGCGCGCCCGGTTCGCCTAGCGCGCGGCGCGGTACCAGGCGACGATGGCGGCGCGCTCTTGCGGCTCCATATAGCTCAGGTTCGCGGGCGGCATGGCGTGGCTCAGCCCCGATTGCAGGTAGACCGCTTTGGCCTGGGTCGCGAGATCCGCCTCGCTTTCCAGCACCACACCTTTCGGGGGCCAATAGATCCCGTCCCAGCTCGGCTCCTTCGCGTGGCACATGGAGCACCGCCCGAGCACGATGTTATGGACATCCTCAAACCCGTCGGCCTCGGCAAAGCGCACGGCCCCCGGGCTCAGTTGCGCCCCTCCGTCGGTTTCGGGCGTGCCCAGCACCGAGAGCCACACGGCCGCCATGAACAGCGTCACCGTGATCGCCCAGGTCCAGAGCGGCGGCTCGTGTCCCATGTGTTTTGTATTGAAATAGTGCCGGATCGATACGCCCATCAGGAACACAAGCCCGGCGATCAACCAGTTATACTCGCTCGCGAAGGCCAGCGGATAGTGGTTCGACAGCATCAGGAACAACACCGGCAGCGTCAGGTAGTTGTTGTGGGTAGAGCGTTGCTTGGCGATCTTGCCGTATTTCGCATCTGGCACCCGCCCGGCCTTAAGATCCTCCACCACGATCTTCTGGTTGCGGATGATGATGAAGAACACATTCCCGCTCATGATCGTCGCGGTAAACGCCCCCAGATGCAGCAGCGCCGCGCGCCCCGTGAACACTTGCGTATAGCCCCAGGCCATGATCACCAAGAGCACGAATAACAGCACCATGAGCCGAGTGTTGTTCTCGCCAAACTTACTCTTGCACAGAAGATCGTAAGCCATCCAGCCGAAGCCCAGCGAGCCCAACGAGATCAGCACCGCACCCCAGACGGGGATATCGGCCACATTCGGATCCACCAGATAGAGCTCAGCGCCAAGGTAGTAGACCAGCACCAGCAGCACGAAGCCCGAGATCCAGGTGAAATAGCTCTCCCATTTGTGCCAGGTCAGGTGATCCGGCAGGCGTTCGGGCGCCACCAGATACTTGGTCATGTGGTAAAATCCACCCCCATGGACCTGCCATTCCTCTCCATGGGCGAGCTTGGGCATGCCCTCCGCCTTGCGCAGGCCCAGATCCAGCGCGATGAAGAAAAACGATGAGCCGATCCACGCGATCCCGGTGATCACATGGAGCCAGCGCACAGCAAATTCGGCCCAGGCCTCAAGAACAGCAAGATCATACATCGGGGGTCTCCTTCGGTCCGGGTCACTATACCCATGGCGATCTTTCTGATAATCGGAGAAATAACCAAAGACCTTCAAACAAGCACGAAGAATACCCATGATGTCGCTGAAGAACCTCGCCATGTTCGTGCGTGTCTACGAATTGGGCAGTATGTCAGCGGCGGCACGGGATCAGCGCTGCTCGCCCGCTGTCGCCTCCAGCCGGATCTCGGAGCTTGAGAAGTACCTTGGCGTGCGCCTCTTCAACCGCACCACCCGCACACTGCGCGCCACGGAGCATGGCAAGATCTTCTATCAGGGCGCGCGCAAAGTGACCGAAGCGCTGGCCGAAGCCGAGGCCGCCGTGATGGAGACCAGCCAGAGCCCGCGTGGCTCGATCTTTGTCGCTGCGCCACTGGGGATCGGCCGGCGGCTGGTCGCAGCACAGATCCCGGCCTTCAAAGACCTCTACCCCGAGATCGACGTGCGCCTGCGTCTGTCGGACCGCAAGCTCGACCTGACCGCCGAGGGGCTGGACATGGCGCTCCATATGGGGCCGCTGCCCGATAGCGATCTCAAGGTGCGGATGGTGGCGGAATGCCCCCGGGTGCTGGCGGCCTCGCCCGCCTATCTCAGCCGCCGAGGCACGCCGCTCGATGGCGCGGCGCTGGTGCAGGATCGCCATGATTGCCTCGTCTTGCGATTTCCCGGGGCGACCGAGTTTCAATGGACGCTCATGACCCAGACCGGGCCGAAACGCTACGACATCTCCGGTCCACTGGAATCCGATGATGGCGATGTCCTGACCGATTGGGCGCTGGCCGGGCGCGGGATTATCCTGAAACCCGCTTTCGAGCTGGCCGAACATCTACGCGCCGGGCGGCTGGTCCCGGTCTGCGAGGACACGCCCCCGGCCCCCGTGCCGCTCGCATGGCTCTTTCCGCACAGGCGGTTCACGGATCCCAAGGTTCGGCTCTTTTCCGACTATATGACCCGGCAATGCCGCGCCGCGATCAGCAGCCCGGACGCAAGGATCGCCGGCTGACATCACCCGCCCGGGCGCACCTTCAGGAAATCCTCATCCAACACTCAAGCAGACGGCCGCATGTCTGCCTAGAGCAACCTGCGAAGGGCCCATATGGGATGGCGCCCTCTTCTAGGATGACGATTATGAAAATGAACACTTTGTTCGCCAGCATCCTGGCGACGATCATGGGGCTCGACCTGGCCCAGGCAGCTTCGGTCACCCTGAGCTCAAGTTCCGTCTTAGGCTCGCAGCGGGAGCAAACGCGCGACAGCTTCGCCGATGGCACCCCAACCGGGCAGGTAGAAACCAATGTGGGCGACCGCACCGGGGATCAGTTCAGCACTTCCCTCATCACGTTTCAGGACGGCGGAGATGACCTCTTTGCGGCCACACGGGTATTTCGCCCTGAGACTGGGATCACCGAGGTTCAAAACGCCTTTGGGCGCAGCGAAGCAGAGCGCACCGTCACGGTCGCCACCGCAGGTACCCTGCGCTTCGACATGCGCATCGCCGGGTTCTACTCCATCGAGACGGACGTGCCCGAGACCGACCCCTTTGCGTCTCTAGTGGCGGATCTCGACGTCTCCAAGGACGGCACCGCGCTCGTATCCGACAATTTTCGCCTCTCAAGCAGTGCCGGCCCGCGGGACCTGACATTCGCTGAGACGCTGACCGCCGAGATCGCCGTCGAAGCCGGGGACGAAATCTCGATCTATTCCGGGATCTGGGTCTCTACAGGCTCAACGAGCCAGATTCCGGCCTTTCTGGATGTTCAGGCCAATATCGACAGCTTCTTCAGCATCACGCCCCTTGATGGAGCGACTCTCGGCACCGGTGCGGTCTCACCGGTGCCCTTGCCGCCCAGCGTGGCGATGCTGGGTCTCGGCCTGGCCGGTTTGGCCGGGTATCGCCGGATGCGCCGCAGGACTTGAGAGCCGAGCGATTTGGCCGGGCATACCTGTTCGATCCCGGCCTGCGCCGGGCCCGTCCTCTGCGGGCTCGTCCTCCCAAAGCGCGGACCTCAGCTGCCCCGATAGGTCGAGAAGCTGAACGGCGAGAGCAGGAGCGGCACATGATAATGGGCCGCCTCGTCGCTCATGCCAAAGCGGATCGGGATCTCGTCGAGAAAGAGCGGCTCTTCCCCCGCCTGCCCGGTCGCACGCAGGTAATCCCCGGCGTGAAAGACCAGCTCATAGGTGCCCGTCGCAAACGACTCCGCCGGAAGGATCGGCCCATCCGTGCGCCCATCGCTATTGGTGTGCTTGGCAGCAATCACCTCCCGCGCCGTGCCGTCCAGTCGGTAGAGCACGATATGCATCCCCTCCGCCGGAACGCCCCGCGCCGTGTCGAGCACATGGGTTGTCAAATAGCCTGTTTCTTGCGCCATCGCGTTCCCTTTTGTCTGATCCTTTGGCAGGGTCCGGCCAAGCGTGCCGAAAAACTGCGCGAATGCCTATGGATTAGGTCTTTCAAAGTTTTATTGAAAAACACGCCGATTGTTTTGCATTAGAAGCAATTCCATCAGCGAGGGGAAAGAAAAAACGTGAACCGCTATCCGCGTGACATGCAGGGGTATGGACAGACCCCACCGAACGCCCAATGGCCGGGCGGGGCGAAGATCGCTGTGCAGTTCGTGATCAACTATGAAGAGGGTGGTGAGAACTGCATTCTGCATGGGGATGCGGCCTCCGAGGCTTTCTTGTCAGAGATTGTCGGGGCCGCCGCCTGGCCCGGACAGCGCCATTGGAACATGGAGTCGATCTATGAATACGGCGCGCGCGCCGGGTTCTGGCGGCTGCACCGGATGTTCACCACCGCCAATGTCCCGGTGACAGTCTATGGCGTGGCCACCGCGCTGGCCCGCGCGCCTGCGCAAGTCACCGCTATGCAGGATGCTGGCTGGGAGATCGCCTCCCATGGGCTGAAATGGATCGAATACAAAGACTACGCGCCCGAGGATGAGGCCGCCGATATGGCCAAGGCGATCACCCTGCACGCTGAGGTGACCGGCGCGCGGCCCACTGGCTGGTATACGGGGCGCTGTTCCGAGAACACCGTGCGGCTTGTGGCCGAGGAAGGCGGGTTCGCCTATGTCTCCGACAGTTACGCGGATGACCTGCCCTACTGGGTCCGCTACGGCGATCAGGATCAGCTGGTAATCCCTTATACGCTCGACGCCAATGATATGCGCTTTGCAACGCCACAAGGCTTTAACTCCGGCGACCAATTCTACGCCTATCTCAAGGACAGTTTCGATGCGCTCTATGCCGAAGGTGCGGCGGGTGCACCACGAATGATGTCCATCGGCCTGCATTGCCGTCTGGTCGGGCGGCCCGGCCGCGCCCAGGCTCTGCAGCGTTTCATCGAGTATGCGCAATCCCACCGGGATGTCTGGTTCGCCCGGCGGATCGACATCGCGGAGCATTGGCACGAGACGCACCCTGCCCCCGCGCTATGGGATCGCCCGTCCGAGATGGATCGAGACGCGTTTGTGGCCGCCTATGGCGGTGTCTTCGAGCATTCCCCCTGGATCGCCGAGCAAGCGTGGGAGGGCGAGTTGAGCGCGGTCCATGACACGGCAGGCGGTCTTCATACCGCCCTCGCCCGGAAGTTCCGCGCCGCCGATGAAACCGCCCGCCTCGGTGTGCTGCGCGCCCATCCCGACCTCGCGGGCAAATTGGCCGCCGCCAAGCGGCTGACGGCCGAGTCCACTGCCGAACAGGCGGGCGCCGGGCTCGACGCGCTGACCGATGACGAACGCACAACCTTCACGGATCTGAACGCCCGCTATACGGAACGCTTTGGCTTTCCTTTCATCATCGCGGTGAAAGGGCTGACCAAGGACGATATCCTCACCGCCTTCCGCGCACGGGTCGAAAACGCGCGTGACGCGGAATTTGCAACCGCATGTCAGCAGGTGGAGCGGATCGCCCGCCTGCGTCTGCAAGACATGCTACCGGAGTAGACAAGAATGAGCCCTGAGCAACAGGACCCCAACATCCCCCTTTTCGTCCGAACAGGCATCAACCTGGCCTCTGCAGGCCTGGGTGCGCGCGCGCTTTACGCCTCGGACGAGTTCTTCGCCCCGCTCAACCGAATGCTTCAGGATCAGCCAGCGATCTTCATTCCCGACAAGTTCGACGCCCATGGCAAATGGATGGACGGCTGGGAGACCCGCCGTCGTCGCGGCGGCGGACATGATCTGGCGGTGATCTCGCTGGCGGCCCCGGGTCGGATCCTCGGCTTCGATGTGGACACCTCCCATTTCACAGGCAACTATGCCCCCGCCGTCATGATCGAGGCAGCGACCTGCGAGGGCGATCCGACCGAGGACACCCGCTGGATCGAGGTGCTGCCCCACAAGGCGCTCGGCGCTTCGGCCCATCACTATTTCAACTGCAAAAGCTTTGAGAGCTGGACCCATCTGCGGATTCATATCTTCCCCGATGGGGGGGTCGCACGGTTGCGCGTCTATGGCATTCCCGAGTTGGACCCGACCGAGGACGGTCAGGATATCGAGCTTTCAGCGGCGCTGAACGGTGGGCGGATCCTGAGCTTTTCCGACGCCCATTATGGCGACTACATGCGCCTGCTGGCCCCGGGACGCGGAGTGAATATGGGCGATGGCTGGGAAACCCGACGCCGTCGCACCCCCGGGCATGACTGGATGGTCATCGCCCTCGGGGCCAAGGGCGTGGTCAATCGCTGCGAAATCGACACGGCCCATTTCAAGGGCAACTTTCCCGATCGCGCTTCCATCCAGGCCGCGGATCTGGCCGTGTTCGGCGATGGCCTCACAGATGCGATCGTCACCGACTCGATGTTCTGGCACACGCTGCTGCCGGAGGTGAAGCTATCGGCGGACACGATCCACGAGTTCAAGGCAGAGCTCGCCAAGCTGGGCGCGATCACCCATATCCGCTTCAACATCTACCCCGATGGCGGGGTCAGCCGCTTGCGGCTCTTTGGACGGCCGGAATGGTCGCCGGGCTCGATTTGAGCGCGCAGATCACGGCGCAGCCCCTCACGGCAGAGGGCTTTGCCCCCTTCGGCGATGTCCTGGAGGTCGGGGGCGCGCCAGACAAGGTGATCAATCAGGGGCTCTGCGGGCGGCACCATGACCGAGCCGCTCTCGACTTTGGCCCCGACGGGCGGGCCGGGATCAGCCTCTTTGATGCCGAGCCCCGAGCGCTGCCTTTGACACTCGACATGGTAGAGCGCCACCCCGAAGGCTCCCAGGCTTTCATCCCCATGAGCCGCCATCCGTTCTTGGTCATCGTGGCCCCGGATGCGGACGGCGTACCCGGCGCACCGCGCGCCTTCCTGACCGCGCCCGGTCAGGCCGTGAACTATCACCGCAACACCTGGCACGGGGTGCTCACGCCACTCCATGCGCCAGGCCTCTTCGCCGTGGTCGACCGGATCGGAGCCACGCCGAACCTCGAAGAACACTGGTTCGAAGCACCTTACGAGGTGGTCGCGCCGTAAGCCCGCGCGACGGGGACGCCAGAAGCCCCGCCGCCCCACAGGGAAGGAAGAAAGGCCCCTCATGGCAGATACCTCCATTGGAACTCCCGCGCAGTTGCGCGACCCCAACTTCACCCCACCCCTCGCCAAAGCCATCCCGCTCGGCATCCAGCATGTGCTGGCCATGTTCGTCTCGAACGTGACCCCGGCGATCATCGTCGCGGGGGCGGCGGGCTTCGGCTTCGGCTCGAACTCGCCGGATTTCCCCGAGCTGCTCTATCTGATCCAGATGTCCATGCTCTTTGCCGGGCTCGCGACGCTTCTGCAGACCGTGACGCTCGGGCCCGTGGGCGCGGCCCTGCCCATCGTGCAAGGGACAAGCTTTGCCTTCCTGCCGATCATGATCCCGCTGGTGGCGGGCAAGGGGGTCGATGCCCTCGGCGCGCTCTTTGGCGGCATCATCATCGGCGGCTTCTTCCATGCCCTGCTCGGGCTGGTCATCGGCAAGATCCGCTTCGCGCTGCCACCGCTGGTCACGGGCCTCGTGGTGACGATGATCGGCTTGGCGCTGGTTAAAGTCGGCATTCAATACGCGGCGGGCGGCGTTCCCGCCATCGGCACGCCGGAATATGGCAGCCTGCTGAACTGGTCCGCGGCCTTGGTGGTGATCTTCGTGACCCTCGGGCTCAAGTTCTTCACCAAGGGAATGCTCTCGATCTCCGCAGTGCTGATCGGCCTGATCGTCGGCTATATCTACGCGATCATGGTTGGCATGCTGAGCATCGACGCGATCACCGGCTCTTGGGAGCGGTCCGCCGCCTTCGCCCTGCCGCAGCCCTTCAAATACGGGTTCGAGTTCTCCTTCGCGGCAATCCTGGGCTTCTGCCTGATGGCATTTATCTCGGCCATTGAAACCGTCGGCGATGTCTCGGGCATCACCAAGGGCGGCGCGGGCCGCGAGGCCACCGAGGAAGAGATCAAGGGCGCAACCTATGCGGACGGTTTCGGCTCGGCGCTTGCTGGGATCTTCGGCGGCTTCCCGAACACCTCGTTCAGTCAGAATGTCGGCCTGATCGCCATGACCGGCGTCATGAGCCGCCATGTGGTGACCTGCGGGGCGATCTTCCTGATCATCTGCGGGCTGGTGCCCAAGGTCGGTGGGATCATCCGGACGGTGCCGATTGAGGTACTGGGCGGCGGCGTGATCGTCATGTTCGGCATGGTCGTAGCAGCGGGCATTTCGATGCTGTCGGACGTAGACTGGAACCGGCGCAACATGGTGATCTTTGCGATCGCACTCTCCGTGGGCCTCGGCCTGCAGCTGGAGCCGGGCGCGGTGCAATACCTGCCCGACACCTTGCGCATCCTGATGACCAGCGGCCTCTTGCCCGCAGCGGCCATCGCCATCGCACTGAACCTTATCCTGCCCGAGGAGCTCTCCGAGGAATCCACCGAGGAAGTCTCGGGCGGTCTAAAAGGCAGCTCCAAAGGCTCCCTGCCCCACTAACACCAAGCGGGCGCGGCGATCCAGGCGCGCCCCCTTTCTTAAGTCTGCAAATATCCTCGCCGAAGGCGCACGCCTGCAACAGGCGATCCCGCCTGCAGCAACGCTCAGAACTTCGACATCCGGATCGCGACGTCGAGCATCCGGTTCGCAAACCCCCACTCATTGTCATACCAGCCAAAGACCCGGACCATACCGCCCGCACTGACCTGGGTCTCGCGCGGCGCCATGATGATGCTCTCCGGGCGCTGACGCAGATCGGAGGACACGAGCGGCTTCTGGGTCACCCCGATGATCCCGCCCTCGGCCCCGGCCAACACCGCGTTCACCGCCGCGCCATCGGGACGCGCGCGCAGCATCACGCTCAGATCCACCGCCGAGACAGAGGCCACGGGCACCCGTACCGACGCGCCCTGTATACGACCGGCAAGTGCGGGCAGCACCAGATCCGTCAACGCCTGCGCGCTGGTGGTCGTGGGCACCATCGACAGAGCCGCCGCCCGGCTCCGCGCCGGGTTGGCCATGGGCATATCCACCGTCGGCTGGGACCCGGTGTAACAATGGACCGTAGTCATATGCCCGGTCTCGATCCCGAAGGCCCCGTCGAGAAGCTTGACCAGCGGCGCCACCGCATTCGTCGTGCAGGAGGCGTTTGAGACGATCCGGTGCTCACGGCTCAGATCTGCGTCATTGGCCCCGAGGACAAGCGTCCAATCCGCCTCCACCGAGGGGCCCGAGACCAGCACCCGGGTCGCCCCGGCCTCGAGCGCGCGCTCGGCAAAGGCCCGGTCCGAACCGCGCCCGGTGCATTCCATCACCAGATCCACACCCGACAGATCCCGATCCCGCAGGTTCGCCACGGTCGAAAACGGGATCCGCCGCCCATCCACCACGAGCGCATCTTCCTCGATCCGCATCTCGCCCCGCCACGGGCCAAAGACGCTGTCATACTCAAAGAGATAGGCGCAGGTCTCCAGCGGCGCGATGTCGTTCACGCCGACAATCTGCAGCCCCGGCCAACCTCCCGCCAGCCAGGCGCGCAAGACAGACCGACCGATCCGGCCAAAGCCGTTGATGATCACATTATACTGACGCATGGGGGCCTCCTCGGCCCACACATGGCCCAAGCGCCCGGCCCGCGCAAGATCCAGTCCCGCAATCGATGCGCGGACCAAAAGGGCAGCTCCTGGCTGCGCGCGAGAGAGAGGACCCTTTCAACGGCGAAGGCGGTGATTGCCAACGCATGTCACACGCATTGCGCTCCCCGAAGCAGACTTCAGCGCCAGAACCTCTGGTCGAAGCGGCGCGCCGTGGCTCGGGCTTTGTCACCATCCCGCGTGCGGCAAGCGGCAGCTTTGTTGGGGTTAGGCTCTTGGGGCTAGTGGCCTGCGGCACGGAGGGTCTGATTGAGAGGTCCGGCCCAGCATCGCCGCGCAGAGCTAAGCGGACGGGGCAAGGGACCAGCCCCTCGCGCGCCCCGGGAAAACTCAGGACTTAAGCCAAAGCCTGAGACGGGACAGCGGGTCGCACCTTGGATCTCTGGCATCCCTGAGGCGAAAAGCTAATTCTGGAACAAGACAAAACGACATCTGACCAGGCATCTGAACCCCCTGAGGAGGTCCCCGATGGACACCCTGCTGCTGTCGCGCATTCAGTTCGGCGCGAATATCTCGTTTCACATTCTGTTCCCCACAATCACCATCGCTCTTGGCTGGGTGCTCTTGTTCTTCAAGCTGCGCTTTCAGGCCACCGGGGATGGCAAGTGGATGGAGGCGTATCGGTTCTGGGTGAAAGTGTTTGCCCTGACCTTCGCCATGGGCGTGGTCTCAGGCATCACCATGTCCTTCCAGTTCGGCACCAACTGGCCGGGCTTCATGGAGACCGTGGGCAACATCGCGGGGCCCTTGCTTGCCTATGAGGTCATGACCGCGTTTTTCCTTGAGGCGGTTTTTCTCGGGATCATGCTCTTTGGGGTGAGCCGGGTGCCGCCCTGGCTGCACACGCTGGCGACGTTTCTGGTGGCCTTTGGCACGACCATGTCGGCCTTCTGGATCCTTGTGCTGAACAGCTGGATGCACACGCCTCAGGGCTATGAGCTGCGCGACGGGGTGGTCTATGCCACGAACTGGTTTGAGATCATCTTCAACCCATCCCTGCCTTACCGCTTCTTCCATGTGCTCTTGGCGTCGGGCCTGACCGCATCCTTCCTGCTGGCCGGGCTTTCGGCCTTCCGCTGGTTGCGCGGGGACCGCTCGGGCGGGATGCGCGCGGCGATGAAGACCGGGGTGACGGTCGCAGCCTTCCTGATCCCGGTGCAGATTTTTGTGGGCGACCAGCACGGGCTGAACACGCTGGAGCATCAGCCCGCCAAGGTCGCCGCCATGGAGGGTCACTGGGATGGCGAGGAGAGCCCGGTGCCGCTGATCCTGTTTGCGATGCCCAATGAAGAGACCCGCGAGAATGATTTCGCGATCAAGATCCCCTATGTGGGCTCGCTGATCCTGACCCATAGCCTCGACGGCAAGATCCCCGGGCTGAACGACTTTGTCACCGAAGAGGGCGAGGTGCTGCACCCGCCCGTGGCCAAGGTCTTCTGGTCCTTCCGGATCATGGTCGCCACCGGCATGGCCATGCTGGTGATGAGCTGGGCGGCCATGTGGTTCATGCGCAAGGGGCGCGGGCTGGAGGGTCTGCCGCGACCGATGTTCTATGGCTTTGTCGCCATGGGGTTCTCGGGCTGGATCGCAACGCTCGCGGGTTGGTACACGACCGAGATCGGGCGGCAGCCCTGGCTCGTGGATGGGGTGCTGAAGACCGCAGATGCGGTGGCGGATGTGCCCGCGGGCATGGTGCTGAGCACGCTCATCGCCTATCTCGCAATCTACGCGGCGTTGATCTTCTGCTATATCAGCGTACTGACCTATCTGGCCAACAAGGCGGCCAAGGGGGATGGCGGCGGCCTTCTGGAACCGAGCGGCGCAGGCGCGGCCACGGTCCGGGCCGTGGCGCCGGCGGAGTAGACCCATGTCCGAGATCTTTGCCGATCAGAGCCAATGGCTCCCCCTCGTTTTCGCCGCCCTGATGGGTCTTTCGATCCTGATCTATGTGGTGCTTGATGGGTTCGACCTCGGCGTCGGGGTGCTCTTCCCCTTTGCCGAGGATGCCGAGAAGGACCGCATGGTCGCCTCGATCGGGCCCTTCTGGGATGCCAACGAAACCTGGCTCGTGCTGGCCATCGGCATCCTGCTGGTGGCCTTCCCCTCGGCCCATGGGGCGATCCTGACGGCGCTTTACCTGCCTGTGGCGATCATGCTTTTCGGGCTGATCCTGCGCGGCGTGTCCTTCGAGTTTCGCGCCAAGGCCCCGGCCAATCAGAAACCCGCCTGGAACCGGGCGTTCTTCATCGGCTCGCTCATGACCTCGCTGAGCCAGGGCTTCATGCTGGGGCTCTATATCATGGGTCTGCAATGGACGATCTGGACCGTGGGCTTTGCCCTGCTGACCGCCATCTTCCTGACCGTCGCCTATTCGTTCATCGGCGCCACATGGCTGGTGCTGAAGACCGAAGGCGCGTTGCAGAAAAAGGCTGTGGAGTGGTCGCGTGGCGGGATCTGGGGCCTCGTGCTGGGCCTGGGGGCCGTTTCGCTAGCCTCGCCCCTCGTGAGCCCGCGCATCTTCGAGAAGTGGTTCTCTTTTCCCGAAATCGTCCTCCTCGCGCCCCTGCCGATGATGTTCTGCCTGTTGATCGGCCTCTTGTTCGTGGGGCTGAAGCGCCTGCCCACGGCCGATGACAGCTTTGCGTGGTTTCCCTTTGCGGCAACGATCGTGCTCTTCATCCTCGCCTTCTTTGGCCTCGCCTACTCGTTCTACCCCTATGTGGTACCCGAGCAGCTGACGATCTACGAGGCGGCGAGCGCGCCCGAAAGCCTGCTGATCATCCTTTTCGGGACGATCTTCGTGCTCCCGGCGATCCTCGGCTACACGATCCTCAGCTATGTAATCTTCCGCGGCAAGGCGCGGGCGCTGAGCTACGATTGATGGCGGCTGATCCCCTCCTTTCCGGAGGGGCACTGCCGGTCACAGATCCATGCGCTAGCATGTCATGAAGGGCGTCAACTCCGCGTGGATCTCAGCCGTCGCGCTTTGGGCTCAGGGCGGGACCTCGTCACTGCTGATATTCCTGCAGAGCGCCCGCATCTCGCAGTAGGTCGAAAACCTATCGGCGATCAGGCGCTTCATGCCCGTCTCGCGCGCATCGGCGATCCAAGCCATGACCAGCGCCCGCCTCAGACCGGGACGACGCATGCCGGGGGCCAACTTATGGTGTTTCACCTCGCGCTATGAAGACAACTATTTGGTCTTCCCCAAGGGTCTGCGCCGCGCCCTTGTCCAGGACTTCCTTGTTTGGCAAATTACTCCATTTCCGAGGGTGCGCTACATCATTGCCGCAGGCGAGAGCGCGGTGAAGACCCGGATGTAATCCCCCGGCGAAGAGCCCGCCCAATAGACCCAAAGCCGTGCGGGATTGTCCTCGTCGATCCAGACATAGTCGCCCTGCTCCAGCCCCCGCAGTTCCGTGCTTATATAGTTGACCTGGGTGTTGGCGAGAAAATCCGTGGCATCCATGGAGGCTGGCAAGGCCGCCACCCCAAGGATCGGTGCGTCGAACTCGACCCAGCCATAGTGGATGCCGTTCAGGCTGTCGAAAAAGACATAGTGACTGGCCACGACCTCCCCGGCCGGGATCACGCCATCAATGCCGCCCACATCCACATCAATCGGGGCCATAAGACGGATGTTCTGATCCTCGTCGAACGCATAAAGGTGGTCGGTGTTGAAATTGTCCTGGCCCACATCGAAGGGCTGGTTGGTGTCGAGGATGATGAAATCCCCCTGCCCGCTCTGGCGCAGGATCTGCCCATCGAGCACCGTGGCCAGCGCCGATCCGCCCAGCGCGAGTAAGAGCCCCGCACTCCACAGGCCTGTTCTGATCATCGGGCACCCTCCGTTTTGTTCTACCAGAGGGTAGGCGTCGGCCCTCGCCCCGGCCAGCAGAGCAGCCCGCCCTCGCAGAAACGTGACCGCGGGCAGGCTCAGGATGCGCGGGGGCGCAGCAAGCGCACCTCCTCCTCGCCGCCCCCGGCGCGCAGCGCGACGGGGCCGCCCAGCGGACGCGCCGTCAGCACATCGAGATCGTATGTCTTGGCGTAGTAGCGGGTGACCTCCCCAGCCGGGACCGAAAAGGGCGGGCCATTGGTCTGGCTCTGGTCATAGGTCATCGTGACCAGCAATTGTGGCGCCGCCCCGGTCACCTGGATCAGGCGGCGCGCATAGCGCGGGCGCGTCTCGGGCGGGAGGGCAACGAGAGCCGCGCGGTCATAGTTTGCCGCCACAGGGCCAAGCATCGCCGCGGTCAGGGCAAACGCATCCCCGACAAAGAGGCGCAGCGCCCCGGCGGTAAAACACTCCAACGGTCCCTGACGGGTGATGACGGGTGCCAGATCCAACCGGTCGAACACCTCGGCCACGGCCATGCGGTTGAATTCAACACCGGTCACTGTAAAGCCGCGCGCCAGCAACCAGTCGAGATCGAGGCTCTTGCCACAGAGCGGCACGAAAACCGGCGCGCCCGGCGCGAGGGCAAGGCGGTCCCAATGATCCGTGAGCAAGGCATTTGCTGCGGGTTCGTGAAAACCGATCCGGTTCTCTCGCCACCGTTCGTCCCAGAATGCTTCGTCCATCTCTGCCTCCACCGCTTTGCTCTGCCTGAGTGCTGCCCGGTGCCGGGGCCTCGGGTCAAGCCCGCAGGGCACAGAGCCACTGGGAAATCCGCCGCCCGGCCCGGCCAGCCCCTTGCCAAACCGGGCGCGCTTCGCTTGTCTGACCTTAAAGAGCGGAGGGAAGCGACATGGCACTCGAGATCTACCAATACCCCTATGGTCCCGGCGCGAATTACGGTGTGCTGCTGCATGATCCCTCGTCGGGCGAGACCGCCTCGGTGGATGCCGGGGACGCGGCTGCATTGCTGGAAGCCGTGGCAAAGACCGGGTGGGGCCTGACCGAGATCTGGGTGACCCATCACCACCATGACCACACCGATGGCATCGAAGAGGTGAAGGCAGCCACGGGTTGCACCGTGATCGGACCGAAACCGCTCAGCCAGCCGATCGCCGGGGTCGACACCCGCTATGGCGATGGCGAGGCCTTTGACTTCTCGGGCCACCGGGTCGAGGTCCTGCACACGCCGGGGCACACGACGGATATGATCAATTTCTACCTGCCCGCCGAGGGGGTGGTGTTCACAGGCGACACGCTCTTTGTGATGGGATGCGGGCGGCTCTTCGAAGGCGACGGCCCGATGATGCATGCAAGCCTGCAGAAACTGACCGCGCTGCCACCCCAGACCGTGATCTATTGCAGCCATGAGTATACTGAGGCGAATGCGGGCTTTGCCCTGACCGTGGATCCGGACAACGCAACCCTTCGGGAAAAGGCCGCGACGGTCAAGGCCCTACGCGCCCAAGGCAAGGCGACGGTCCCCACCACCCTGGAGGAAGAACTCGCCACCAACCCCTTCCTGCGCGCGGCGGATCCGGCGATCCGCGCCCATCTGGGGATGGAGGCCGCCAGCGATTCCGAGGTTTTCACGGAAATCCGACGCCGCAAGGACAACGCGTGAAGACGCCGAGCCTCGGGCGCGCTCTATAGAACAGTAGGGTTCCTTGCCGGCGGGCGTCGCGCGACGTCACATGGGAACGACGAGCGCGGGACCGCGAAATGCGATCCCGCACTCGTCTTGGTCAGATCTTGCGAACCTTCCGCGCCCCAAGCGCCACAAGGCCGGTCAAGAGCAAGAGCCCCCCGCCCGGGATCGGGATGGGCGCAAAGGCTTCGGCGACAAGGATCTCATCAAAGACACCGCTCGTGTTCCGGTCCCCCGTCACGGTGAAAGCAATGGCGAGAGAGGTCGCCCCACCGGAATTGAAGCTGAACCCGTCCTCGGTCCAATCAAAGAAGTCCGGGGTGTCAAATGTCTCCAGCGCCAGGGTCGTGTTGGTCGAGGTATCGATGATCTCAACCACGGAGGTGTCGCCCAGATACCCGAAGCGGTCATCCGCTGCATGGAGGAAGGACACATCGTACTCAGTCCCCATATCCACCGAGAAGGTCGCATAAATCCGGTCGAACCCTGTGAACCCAAAATCCCCAACGCCCAGCGCGGATCCGTCATAGGCGCCTGCATTCTGCAACAGGCTGGCATAGTAGTCATCCGCCCCGGCGGGCTTTGCGACGGTGCCTTGGATACGCTCTCCATCCGTATTCGACGCAACCCAACCCAGACCATCTACATCCGTCGGTTTGAAGGTCACGCTGTTGGTGTCCGGCCCCTCTTCAAACCCCGAACTGAACACTGTGGTGGCTTGCGCTGCAGTCGCCGCAACAACCAGAGCAAACCCGGCGGCAAGCGTGCTCAAACAAATTCTCTTCATGTGTTTCTCCCCTGAACACAAAGTAATCCTTGAAATGGGCCTCCACTTTAACCGCTAAGAGTCGCCTCTGGCAACAAGACCCCTTGGCGGAGGCTCCGGAACCACGCCCCGTGAAACGCGGCAACGCCGCAACACGCGAGGACATCGCGGCTCGATTATCGCGTATGGTGAATCGTCGTCTGTTCTCGGAGGCTCAGGACGCGCTGCACTGTTTTAGGAGCACACCCTTTGAGAGACCGCGATATGGCTCAGCGATGGCCCGGGTTCCGACAAAGATAAGAGGTGGTGGCGTGGGGGAGACTTGAACTCCCGACCTAACGATTATGAGTCGTTCGCTCTAACCAACTGAGCTACCACGCCATCGTGCGCGGCTGGGTATGACACCCGTGTGGGGGCGTCAAGGGCCTTTCGCGCGACATCGCAATATGGCGCACCAGCGCCAGCCGAAAGCCCCGCTCCCGCTGTGTCCTCCCATCAGGAGCCATACCGTTCGACGACAAAGACGCGCGGATGGGCGGAAACAGGATCGCGCCTCCGCCTGAAATTGCGGCAACGCAGCGAAATCACCGCATATGCAGAAACCCGCGCGACACGCCTTCGATGAGCGCGCAATAATTAATCAGTCTGCGCAAAGTGCAGGCAGATGGGCGCAAATCTTGCCGGTTGACGTGCTCTGGTGGCGCTGACAGCGTGATTCCCGGTTCTTCAGAGGGGACGGCTGGTCGAAGTTGCCCCCGCGCTCAGGTGCGGTCACTCGCAGCGGGCGCAGGAGGTGTGCGACGGCGTCGTTCCTGGCAGTTCTCTGCCGCCGCACAATGCAACAAAAACGCTGCGTAAGGGCATGTATGCAGATCCCGGTCCGGTTTCAATCCATCGGGCCCGTACGCGCCCCCACGCAGTCATGGCTTTGGGAAACAAGCATATGACAAAATTTGGGAAATCCCTGATCGGTGCCGGCATTGGAGCGGCGCTCATGTCCTCGACCGCCTTTGCGGCAGGCCATAGCGACACGATCAAGGTCGGCATCCTGCACTCCCTCTCCGGGACCATGGCGATCTCCGAGACGACGCTGAAGGACGCCATGCTGATGCTCATTGAAGAGCAGAACAAAAAAGGCGGCGTGAACGGCAAGATGCTCGAGGCCGTGGTCGTCGACCCGGCCTCCGACTGGCCGCTTTTTGCCGAGAAGGCCCGCGAGCTGATCGAAGGCGAGGGCGTGAACGTAGTCTTCGGCTGCTGGACTTCCGTGTCCCGCAAATCCGTTCTGCCGGTCTTCGAAGAGCTGAACTCCCTGCTGTTCTACCCGGTGCAATACGAGGGTGAGGAAAGCCAGCGCAACGTGTTCTACACCGGTGCGGCTCCGAACCAGCAGGCGATCCCGGCAGTGGATTACCTCATGAACGAAGAAGGCGTAGAGCGCTGGGTGCTCGCGGGCACCGACTACGTGTATCCCCGCACCACCAACAAGATCCTTGAGGCCTATCTGCAGTCCAAGGGCGTCGCCCCCGAAGACATCATGATCAACTACACGCCCTTCGGTCACTCCGATTGGCAGACGATCGTGTCCGACATTGCCTCCTTCGGCGGCGCTGGCAAGAAGACCGCCGTGGTCTCCACCATCAACGGTGACGCCAACGTGCCGTTCTACAAGGAACTGGGCAACCAGGGCATTTCCGCCGAGGACATTCCTGTTGTGGCCTTCTCCGTGGGTGAGGAAGAGCTCGCCGGTCTCGACACCGAGCCGCTCGTCGGTCACTTGGCCGCATGGAATTACTTCATGTCCGTGGACACGCCCGAAAACGACGAGTTCATCGACGCCTGGATCGACTTTATCGACGACGAAGACCGCGTGACCAATGATCCGATGGAAGCCCATTACATCGGCTTCAACATGTGGGTCGAGGCCGTCGAGGCGGCGGGCACCACGGACCCGGACGCGGTCATCGACAGCATTGTCGGCGTCTCGGTTCCGAACCTGACCGGTGGCTATTCCACCATGCTGCCGAACCACCACATCACCAAGCCGGTGCTGGTAGGCGAGATCCAGGATGACGGCCAGTTTGACGTCGTGTGGGAGACTTCCGGCCTCGTGCGTGGCGATGCGTGGTCCGACCACCTGCCCGAGAGCGCGCCGCTGATCTCCAATTGGCTGCCGCCCATGTCCTGCGGCAACTTCAACACTGAAACCGGCGTCTGCGGCGGCGGCTCCTAAGCCCTGCCCCGTGTTGCGGCCTTTGCTGGTCCGCGACATCGCCTGATACGCATGGCCCCCTGCTTAGGCGGCGGGGCCGTGCCTTTCTCCGAACCCCCGAGAGTTTCATGACACTTCTTCGCCTGTGCGTCGCAGCCCTGCTGACCTGTCTTGCCGCGCTGACTGCGCCTGCCGCCTCGGCCCAAAGCTTCGAAGAGCTGGTGGCGCGTCTGCCCGACGGCAAGTTTCCCGAACGTGCGGCGGTGGTCGCGGAGCTTGGCGCGCTGGGCGATCCCCGGGCCGTGCCGGTTCTGGAGGTGCTGCTCGAGGGTAATCTGCACGTGTTGAAATCCAATGACCGCGTGGTCGAGGTGCGCGAGGTGGCCGATGACGACGTGGCCTATGACGCGCTGACCGGTGAGGAATACGGGATCGTCCCCCGGCGCGGATCCTCGAAGATCCGGGTCAATAACGGGCTGCGACGGGATATCCGCGCAGCCATTGGCACCCTGACCCTCCGCGCGCCGGATCCGGCCCTGCGTTTGGCCGCGGCCGAGGCCGCCTTCCGGGCGCCCAATGTGGATCAGCTGGAACTGTTGCGTGCTGCGCGCGGTGAAGAAAGCGATGACAATGTCGCGGAGGCGCTCGATTTCGCCATTGCCGCGACCGTTCTGGAGGGGGAATTGCCCGAGACCGAGCAGGTGGCGGCCATCGAAGTTCTACGCGACATGGGAAATCAGGACGCGTTGAGCGTGCTGACCCCGCTGATCCAAGCCACGAACCCGACCTTGGCCGCAGCGGCGGCGGATGCGGTCAAGGCCATCGAAGACAATCAGCGGCTTTGGAATATGGCCCAGAATGTCTGGTTCGGCCTGTCCCTGGGCTCGGTCCTGCTGCTGGCGGCAATTGGTTTGGCGATCACCTTCGGCGTAATGGGCGTGATCAACATGGCCCATGGCGAGCTGGTAATGATCGGAGCCTATACGACGTTCTTCGTGCAGGAGATCATCCGGTCCTCATTTCCAGGGCTCTTTGACTGGTCCCTTCTGATCGCGGCCCCGTTGGCCTTTCTAGTGGCCGGGGGCGTGGGTGTCGCGATTGAACGTGGCTGCGTGCGGTTCCTCTATGGACGCCCGCTGGAGACGCTGCTGGCCACATGGGGGATTAGCCTGATCCTGCAGCAGACCGTGCGCTCGATCTTCGGCCCCAACAACCGCGAGGTGGGCAATCCGAGCTGGATGTCCGGAGCGTTTGATGTCGGGCAGATGACGATTACCTACAACCGTCTGTGGATCCTGCTTTTTGCGCTGGCGGTGTTTGCCATCCTGCTCTTTGTGCTGAAGAAGACGCCAATCGGGCTGCAGATGCGGGCCGTGACCCAGAACCGCGCGATGGCGGCGAATATGGGGATCCGAACCGGATGGGTCGACGCGATGACCTTTGGTCTGGGGGCCGGGATTGCAGGGTTGGCTGGCGTTGCGCTCAGCCAGATCGACAATGTTTCGCCGAACCTGGGGCAGAGCTACATCGTGGACAGCTTCATGGTGGTGGTCTTTGGCGGGGCCGGGAATATCTGGGGCACATTGGCCGGTGCGTTCTCGCTGGGCATCGCGAACAAGTTCCTGGAGCCCTATGCCGGAGCGGTTCTGGCCAAGATCCTCGTGCTCGTCTTTATCATCCTCTTCATCCAGAAGCGGCCCCGTGGGCTCTTTGCGGTGAAGGGCCGGGCGGTGGAGAATTGACAATGAACGCTTCCCACAAAATGGCAACATGGCTCTCCCGCCCCAGCCTCTCGGTCCGCTTCGCGGACACTCGGGCGGCGTTGGGCCCGGCCGCGCACGCTTGCGTGCGCGGCGGCAACGCCCTGTACAAGGGTTCGGTTTCAGATAATTCAGCTTGCCTCAATGCGCGTCCGCCGCGTGCGCCAGCACGCGGTCCGGCCCAAGGGGAGGCGCTGCCCGTCAGGGCGGCAACGACGGGCGGGAGCCCCCTCTCCTCTCTTGCATCGGGAGCTGCCCAATGAGCCGCCTGATCGACCGCCGCATGGGCATCTTCCTCGCAGGTCTCTTTGTCCTCACAGTGGCCATCCCGGCCGGAAACCTTTGGATGGAGGGCCAGTCCGTCCCCTCCTATGTCGTCAGCCTACTCGGCAAGTATCTCTGCTATGCCCTCCTCGCCGTCGCCCTTGACCTGGTCTGGGGCTATACCGGCATCCTCTCTCTCGGCCATGGCGCCTTTTTCGCCTTGGGGGGCTACGCCATGGGGATGCACCTGATGCGCGAGATCGGCGACCGGGGGGTCTATGCCAATCCCGATCTGCCTGACTTCATGGTCTTCCTGAACTACCAGGAGCTGCCCTGGTTCTGGTACGGGTTCGACCAATTCTGGTTCGCCTGTCTTATGGTCCTGCTGGTGCCAGGCACACTCGCCTTCGTCTTCGGCTGGTTCGCCTTCCGCTCCCGGGTCACGGGCGTGTACCTTTCGATCATCACTCAGGCGATGACCTACGCCCTAATGCTCGCTTTCTTCCGCAACGAAATGGGCTTTGGTGGCAATAACGGGCTCACGGATTTCAAGGATGTACTCGGCTTTGACCTGCAGTCAGACAGCACCCGCGCGGCGCTCTTTGCCCTCTCGGCCCTGGCCCTGACCGCGGGCTTGCTGATCTCCAAGGCGATCACAACCTCCAAGCTCGGTCAGATCCTTGTCTGCGTCCGGGACGCCGAAAGCCGCACGCGCTTCCTCGGCTACCGGGTCGAGAGCTACAAGCTCTTTGTCTGGACCGTCTCGGCCATGATGGCAGGCGTGGCCGGGGCCCTCTACACACCGCAAGTCGGTATCATCAACCCGGGCGAGTTCAGCCCCGCCAACTCCATCGAGATCGTGATCTGGGTCGCCCTCGGCGGGCGTGGCACCCTTGTGGGCGCGGCCATCGGCGCAATCCTCGTCGCCCTGTCGAAAACGCTCCTCACCGGCTGGTTCCCCGAGATCTGGCTCTTCGCCCTCGGCGCGCTCTTCATCTTCGTCACGATCTTCATGCCAAAGGGCGTGCTCGGCGTGGTCGAGAACGCCCTGCAGCGCAAACCTAAACCGGCAGCGACACCTGAGGAGGCCAAAGCATGAGCGTCCAGCTGTCCCTCAACGGCGTGAACCGCAGCTTTGACGGGTTCAAGGCGATCAACGACCTTAGCCTCCACGTGGAAAAAGGGGAGATGCGCGCGATCATCGGCCCCAATGGCGCAGGCAAGACCACGATGATGGACATCATCACCGGTAAGACCCGCCCGGATGAGGGTGAGGTCCTGTGGAACCAGACCGTGGACCTGACCAAAACCGACGAGGCCGACAGTGCCCGGCTCGGGATCGGTCGCAAGTTCCAGAAACCCACGGTCTTTGAAACCCACACGGTTGCCGACAACATCGCGTTGAGCCTAAAGGCCGAACGCTCCGTCTGGTCGACCCTCTTCAATCGCCGCACCAAGGCCGAGGAAAATCGGATCACCGAACTTCTGGAGCTGGTGAAGCTGGAAAACGACCGCGACCGGCTCGCTGCCGATCTCAGCCACGGTCAGAAGCAATGGCTCGAAATCGGAATGCTGCTGGCCCAAGATCCGGAACTCCTGCTGGTGGACGAGCCCGCAGCGGGCATGACCGACGCGGAAACCATGCGGACAGCGGAACTGCTGCGCGGGATTGCCGGGCAGCACACTGTCATCGTGGTCGAGCATGACATGGACTTCGTCCGCGCGCTTGATTGCAGGGTGACGGTCCTGCACCAAGGCCATGTGCTGGCCGAAGGCTCTTTGGACCACGTCTCGGCAAATCCGCAAGTCATCGAAGTCTATCTGGGGCGCTGAGATGCTGACGATTGAAAACATCGACCTCCATTATGGCGCGGCGCAAGCCCTGCGCGGCGTCTCCCTAAGCGCGGAAACCGGCAAGGTCACCACCGTGCTCGGGCGCAACGGCGTCGGCAAAACCACCCTCCTGCGCGCGATCACAGGACGGCAACCGATCTCGGCAGGCCGCATGGATTGGGAAGGCACCGACCTGTCGCGACTGCGGGCCGACGCCCGCGCTCGTGCCGGGATTGCATCAGTCCCGCAAGGGCGCGAGATCTTTCCCCTGCTGACCGTGCAAGAGAATCTTGAGACCGGCTTCGGGGCCTTGCCCCGCAGCCTGCGCCATGTCCCTGACGAAGTCTTCACTCTCTTCCCCGTGCTCAAGGATATGCTCGGACGCCGCGGCGGCGATCTCTCTGGCGGCCAGCAACAGCAGCTCGCCATTGGGCGCGCCCTCGTCATGCGTCCACGTCTCCTGGTGCTTGACGAGCCGACCGAAGGCATCCAGCCGTCCATCATCCAGGACATCGGACGCGCCATCAGCTTTCTCCGGGATCGCGGCGACATGGCGATCCTTCTGGTGGAGCAGTATTTCGATTTTGCGCGCGACCTCTGCGACAGCTTTGCCGTTATGGATCGCGGGCAGATCATAAAATCCGGGACAAAGGCCGAAATGGACGAGACCGAGCTGCGCGGGTTGCTGACCGTCTGACGCACCGCTTCCATTGTTCCCAGAGTACTGCGGGGGTCCGGGGGCAGCGCCCCCGGTGGTGCACCATGGCACTCTCGTCTGAACCTACATCGCTGGTGGTTGGGACAAATGCCTCCGGTGGGAGTATTTCAGGAACAATGAGAGCGCGCGCGCCCGACAGGCGACTTGCGCCGCTTGGCCGTGCAGGTCATCCTTGGGCCAGAACGGAGCACGCGATGACGATCACCACTTGCATTTTCGACGCCTATGGCACCCTGTTCGATGTGAGCGCCGCCGCCCGTGAGGCCGCAGCTGAGCCAGGGCGCGAAGCCTTTGCCGAGAAATGGCCTGAGATCGCCCAGAACTGGCGATTGAAGCAGCTGCAATACACGTGGCTGCGGGCAATCACCGGCCATCATTGTGACTTCTGGCAGGTTACCCAGGACGGGCTCGATTGGGCGCTTGAGGCATCTGATCGAGCTGATCCGGATCTGCGCGCGCGCCTCCTGCAGCTCTATTGGGAACTGTCTGCCTATCCCGAGGTGCCCGCGATGCTGCAATTGCTCAAGGATCAGGGCCTCGCGACCGGGATCCTGTCAAATGGGTCGCCGGATATGCTTGCCGGGGCCGTCAACAGCGCCGGGATCGGGCCTCTCCTTGATGACGTGCTGAGCGTCGAGTCGGTGTCGATCTTCAAGCCGGCCTCGCTCGTCTATGACCTTGTGGGTGCGCGCTTCCATTGCGCCCCGAACGAGGTGCTTTTTGTATCCTCGAACGGCTGGGACGCAGCGTCGGCCGCGGCTTACGGCTTCCGCACCGTCTGGGCGAACCGCGCCTCGGAGCCGATCGACCGCCTGCCTGCTGCACCGGACCGGGTCCTCGCAGATCTGCGCCCCCTACCTGTTCTTTTGAAAGAGTTCTGATGCCCCACATCACCGCCCCCGATGGCACACGCCTGTTTTACAGCGACGAAGGCACGGGTGTACCGCTCCTGTGCCTGTCGGGTCTGACCCGCACGACACGGGATTTCGATTATGCAATGCCCCATCTGACTGGCTGCCGAGTGATCCGCACGGATTACCGCGGTCGCGGGCAGAGTGATTGGGCCGATCATGCGAGTTACACCCTGCAGCAGGAGGGGACCGACGCGCTGCAACTGCTCGACCATTTGGGGATCGAAAAGGCAGCGATCCTCGGCACCTCGCGCGGTGGGTTGATTGCCATGGGGCTGGCCGCCGTGGTCAAAGAACGATTGCTGGGGGTGTGCCTTAACGATATCGGGCCAGAGCTCGACCCGAAGGGGATCGATGTCATCAAAGGTTATCTGGGGCACAACCCCTCCTTCCAGACCCATGCCGAAATGGCCGCAGAAATGCCAAAACTCATGCGCGGGTTTCCGAATGTCCCGGCCAGCCGCTGGATGGAAGAAGTCACCAAGCACTACGCTGAAACAGAGCGCGGCCTGCAGATCACCTATGACCCGAAACTGCGCGATGCAGTGCTCGAATCCGGCGCGACCCCAGCCCCGGATCTCTGGCCCTTCTTCGATGCGTTCGAAGGATTGCCGCTGGCCGTCATTCGCGGGGCGAATTCCGATCTGTTAAGCGCCGAGACCGTGGCCGAGATGCAGCGCCGCCGCCCGGACATGATCGTGGCCGAGGTGCCGGACCGCGCCCATATCCCCTATCTCGATGAGCCGGAGTCGGTGGCGGCATTGCGGGCCTTTGTGGCCGCGATCGGGGCGTGAGCGGACCGATCGCCCCGCCGGATTTCGACCGGATCCGCGCCGCGGCTGGGCGTCTATCGGGGAATATTCGGCGCACTCCGCTTCTGAACGCCCCGGCGCTGGATGCCATCGCAGGACGCCGGGTCTGGGTGAAAGCCGAGGCGTTGCAACACACCGGCTCCTTCAAAGCGCGCGGAGGCTGGGCTGCGGTCTCGGCGCTCAGCGACGACGCACGCAGACGCGGGGTTCTCGCCTATTCCAGCGGGAATCACGCCCAGGGCATTGCCCGTGCGGCAAAGGCCTTCGGTGCGCCCGCCCAGATCATCATGCCCGGTGATGCTCCGGCGATCAAAAGCGACACGACGCGGGCCTTGGGGGCGGAGGTCATTTTCTATGATCGGGCCACGGAGAACCGGGAAGAGATCGGAGCCGCGCTTATGGCGGAGCGCGGGCTGACGCTGATCCCGCCCTATGACCATCCGGAGGTGATGGCGGGTCAGGCAACGACCGGGCTCGAGATCGCGGAACAGGCGCGGGACGCAGGTATCGGCCCGGCAGATGTGCTCGTCTGTTGTGGCGGCGGCGGGCTTAGTGCGGGGACCGCGCTTGCGCTGGCCGAAACCGCGCCCGACTTACGCGTCCGTCCTGTAGAGCCCGAGGGTTTCGACGACGTGACCCGGTCCCTCGCCAGCGGGCAGCGGGTCACGAATGCACAGCGCGCGGGCTCGATCTGCGATGCCATTCTGACGCCGACCCCCGGAGACCTGACCTTTCCAGTGCTTCAGGCGCTCGCCGGACCGGGATGTGTGGTGTCCGAGGATGATGCGCAGCGTGCCATGGCGCTCGCCGCTCAGCATCTGAAACTGGTACTGGAGCCTGGCGGGGCCGTCGCCCTTGCCGCCGCGCTGTTTCAGCCCGAGGCCTGTGTCGGTCCGGATGTGGTTGCCATCGCAACAGGTGGAAATGTGAGCCCCGAGATGCTGGCCCACGCGCTGCGCCGGGGCACAGAACCGCGCGGAGCCGAAGGGGGCTGAGCCGCCTGAAACCCGATCAGGCCGCCTCGACCCGAGCTGCGAGACCATTGACCAGGTAGGCTAGCGAGGCACGCTTGCCGCGCGGCACACGGCTCGAGATCAGAAAGGCCACGCTGGCGCTGTCACAGGCAATGGACCGCTCCACAAGGCGCAAAAGCCATGTCTCGTCAAAGGTGATGCTGCGCGCGTCGGGACCATGCCATTCCGGCGCACGCTCCAACGCTTGGCCGAGGGTCCGGGCCACCGCATCGGCGAAATCATAGGCAGACGCTTCCTCACGCAAGGACAGAACGGCACAGGCCTTGAAGAGATCAAGGCGCGCCGCGCTGCGCGAGGCATCCGCGCGCTGTCGGATCAGGGTGAGGACGTGCTGTGTCTGAGGGTCGTGTGGGGCGTCTCGCAACGCCGCCGCCGGTAGATACGTCATGTCGGGCCTCACAAAACACGCGGCACGGAAAACTTGGTAAACCTAGTCTGACAGAGATTGAGATTTCCCAAAGAGACCGCTCGCCGCAGCGCAGCGATCCGTCGCATGCTGTGGCGAAAAGCGGCCATTTTCCGTCAGGCTTGCACAGTGGTCCAGCTAAAAAAGTCCTTGGGTGCGCGGGCGCGCAGCCTCTCGGCGACCTCAGTGCCCATTTTCGCAGCATCCTCGATCGGAGCGGTTTCCGCATCGATCAAAACATCCGAGCCATCCGGGCGCAGAATCTCTGCGCGCAGGTGGACGTTGCCATCCTTCAGTTCGGCCAAACCCGCGATGGGCGTTTCGCAGGATCCATCCAGCGCCGCGAGATAGGCCCTCTCGCAGGCGAGTCGCTGTCCCGACGGGACGTCATGAATGGCGGCCAACATATCTGCGGCACGGGTATCATCGGCCCGCCGCTCGATCCCGATGCAGCCCTGGGCCACGGCGGGCAACATGTCTTCGGGAGAAATGGCCGTACGCGGCACCTCATCCATGCCGAGCCGGTTGAGCCCTGCCATAGCAAGGAAAGTGGCCTCAGCCACACCGTCTCCGAGTTTCTTCATCCGGGTCTGCACATTGCCGCGGAACTCCACGAGCTTGAGGTCCGGACGGCGATGGGCCAGTTGAGCCCGGCGCCGCAGGGAGCTTGATCCGACCACCGCGCCCTCGGGCAGATCCGCCAGCGTGCCCCCATCCAGGGTCACGAAGGCGTCGCGCACATCTTCCCGTGGCAGATAGGTGTCGAGCAGCAGTCCCCCAGGCTGCTCCACCGGCATGTCCTTCATGGAATGCACGGCAATGTCGATCTTGCCCGCCAGCATGTCCTCTTCGATCTCACGTGTGAAGAGGCCCTTGCCACCAATCTCTTTGAGCGGCCGGTCGAGCACCCGGTCCCCGGTGGTCTTGATCACCACAATCTCGAACGCCGCTTCGGGCAGATCAAAGGCTGCCATCAGCCGCGCGCGCGTCTCATAGGCTTGCGCCAGAGCGAGCGGAGAGCCTCGAGTACCGATTTTGAGAGGTGAAGCGGGGGACGGAAGTGTGATAGCCATAGGTCAATCTCTATATGTGTCAACTTGACTTGACAACCGATTACCGGTGTAACGTTGACAGCACGAGGGGACTCGTCGTCCCGCACACTAAGGAATGACCTCCATGACTGACAGAAAAAAACTGCTCCGCGCGCTGGACGGAGAGACGCAAAAGGTCCCACCTATCTGGATGATGCGGCAAGCGGGGCGTTATTTGCCGGAATACCGTGCCACGCGGGCCGAAGCGGGTGATTTTCTGTCCCTGTGCTACAACTCGGATCTCGCAGCGGAAGTGACCTTGCAGCCGATCCGGCGCTACGGTTTCGATGCGGCTATTCTGTTCGCCGACATCTTGCTGATTCCCGACGCACTTGGTGCGGATCTGTGGTTTGTGACGGGCGAAGGACCGCGCCTGTCTACAATCACGGACATGGCCGGTTTCAACGCGTTAAAACCGGCGGGCGCGATCCATGATCACCTGGCGCCCATCTATGAGACCGTTCGGATCCTGTCGCGCGAGCTGCCCTCTGAAACCACGCTGATCGGCTTCGCCGGAGCCCCCTGGACTGTGGCGACCTATATGATCGCCGGGCGCGGCACACCGGATCAGGGTCCTGCGCATAAGCTGATGACCGAAGCACCCGATGTGTTTGATGCGCTGATGGATCGGCTGACCGAGGCGACGATCGCCTATCTGTCGATGCAAATCGAAGCGGGGGCCGAGACGGTCAAGATCTTTGACAGCTGGGCCGGGTCGCTCAAGGGCGCGGCGTTCACGAAATACGCGCTCGAGCCGACGAAGAAGATCATTGCCGCCCTCAAAGCCAAGCATCCAAGCGTGCCGATCATTGCCTTCCCGCGCGAGGCGGGGGACGGCTATATCGGCTTTGCGAAAGCCACGGGCGCGGATTGCGTTGCGCTGGACAACTCCGTCTCTGCCGCCTGGGGCGCCGAGCATGTGCAGGTCGATGGCTGCGTGCAGGGCAATCTGGCTTCGTCACATATGGTGACCGGTGGACAGGCCCTGATCGATGAGACGCGGGAGATCGTGCAGGCCTTCTCCGGGGGGCCGCATATCTTCAACCTCGGCCATGGCATCACACCGGATGCGGATCCCGAAAACGTGCAGCTCATGATCGACACTGTGCGCGCCCAGTAATCCCCGCCCCTGTCGCCCGTCAGGGTGGCAGAGCACATCCTGAGGCGACCCGGCCATGCGCCTTCTGATCACCTTTGCTGCTCTGTTTGCCTCTGTGGCGTTGCTGCAGGTGTCATCGGGCGCGGTCGGTCCGCTGGATGCGATCTCCGGCACGGTGCTGGGGTTCAGCACGGCACAGATCGGGTTTCTCGGCTCGGCCCATTTCATCGGGTTCTTTCTCGGGTGTTGGAGCGCGCCGCGTATCCTCGGGACGGTCGGCCATGCACGGGCCTTCGCAGCCTTCACAGCCGCCGGAGCCATCGGCCTTCTGGCGCATATGATGCTGGTCCAACCCATCGCTTGGGCCGGGCTGCGCGTGGCCACGGGGATGTGCATTGCGGGCTGCTATACCGTGGTTGAGAGCTGGCTACAGGCGCGTCTCACAAATGAGACACGCGGTCGTGCTATGGGGCTCTACAGGTTCGTGGATCTGGGGGCAGCTCTGCTCGCGCAACTGGTGATCGGGGTGCTGCCACCGGCCGCGTATCTCTCGTACAATCTGCTGGCGATCCTGTGCTGTGCCGCTCTTTTGCCGCTGGCCCTCACCCAGACCAGCGCGCCGGAGGTGCCCGATGCGCCGCGCCTGCGGCCCGGGCTGGCCTTTGCGCGATCGCCCCTGGCGGCAGCGGCTGTGGTGGTCGCCGGGTTGACGGCGGCGGCCTTCCGCATGGTCGGCCCGCTTTATGGGCAGGAGGTCGGCTTGCGCCCTGACCAGATCGGCCTCTTCCTCGCGGCCTTCGTGCTGGGCGGCGCACTGGCGCAATACCCGGCCGGGTGGCTCGCGGATCGCTTCGACCGGCGCTACGTCATGATCGGGTTCTCACTGGCGGCGATCCTGAGCTGCGGGGTCACGATTTCGACCCAGCAAAACGGCACGATCGCCGTGTTCGGCGCAGCCCTGCTTTTTGGTCTGACGACCTTCCCAATCTTCTCGGTCGCCGCAGCCCATGCCCATGATTTTGCCGAGGACCACGAACGGGTCGAGCTGTCCGCGGCGCTGATGTTCTTCTTTGCCAGCGGCGCCATTGCGAGCCCGCTGGTCTCTTCCCTCCTGATTGACGCGTTCGGACCCATGGCGCTCTTTGTGTTTCTGGCGGCCGGGCATCTGGTGCTGGTCGGGTTCAGCCTCGCTCGGATGCGGGTCCGGGCCGCGCCCACCGAACGGACCGACTACGTCTATACCCCGCGCACCAGTTTCACCATCGGACGGCTTCTGGGACGCAAGCGCTAGACCTCTGCGCGCGGCTGCGTTAGGCCATGCGGGCACTTCAGAAGGTCCCGCGCCATGGCACGCATCCTCATCACCTCCGCGATTCCCTACATCAACGGGATCAAGCATCTGGGCAACCTCGTCGGCAGCCAGCTTCCGGCGGATCTCTATGCGCGCTACAGCCGCGCCCGGGGCAATGAGGTGATGTTCATTTGCGCCACCGATGAGCACGGGACCCCGGCTGAACTGGCCGCGGCCAAAGCCGGCAAGCCTGTGGCCGATTACTGCGCCGAAATGCATGAAGTGCAGGCGGATATCGCAGAGCGGTTCGGGTTGAGCTTTGACCATTTCGGCCGCTCCTCCTCTGAGCGGAACAAGGCGCTGACTCAGTACTTCGCCGGAAAGCTCGCCGAGAACGGCTTGATCGAGGAGGTCGAGGAGAGCCAGGTCTATTCCCATGCAGATGGACGGTTCCTGCCGGATCGCTATATCGAGGGGACCTGCCCCAATTGCGGCTATGACAAGGCCCGTGGGGATCAGTGTGAGAACTGCACCAAGCAATTGGATCCTACGGACCTGATCGAGCCACGCAGCGCGATCTCGGGCTCCACGGACCTGGAAGTGCGGGCGACCAAGCATCTCTTTCTGCGTCAATCGGCACTGAAGGATCAGTTGGACGCCTGGATCGACAGCAAGGCCGACTGGCCGGTGCTGACCACATCGATTGCCAAGAAATGGCTACATGATGGCGACGGGCTGCAGGACCGGGGGATCACCCGGGATCTGGACTGGGGCGTGCCGGTCAAGAAGGGCTCCGAAGAGTGGCCAGGGATGGAAGGCAAGGTCTTCTATGTCTGGTTCGACGCACCCATTGAGTACATCGCAGGCACGGCAGAATGGGCGGATGCAAACGGTCTGGATGATGCTGCGTGGGAGCGTTGGTGGCGCACGGACAAGGGCGCCGATGAAGTGCGCTATGTTCAGTTCATGGGCAAGGACAACGTGCCCTTTCACACCCTGAGCTTCCCGGCAACGATCATGGGTTCGGGCGAGCCCTGGAAGCTGGTGGACTACATCAAATCCTTCAACTACCTGACCTATGACGGTGGACAGTTCTCGACCAGTCAGGGGCGCGGCGTCTTCATGGATCAGGCGCTGGAGATCCTGCCGGCGGATTACTGGCGCTGGTGGCTCCTGAGCCACGCGCCGGAAAACTCCGATGCGGAGTTCACATGGGAGAATTTTCAGGCATCCGTGAACAAGGATCTGGCCGATGTTCTGGGCAATTTCGCGAGCCGGGTGACCAAGTTCTGTCGGTCCAAATACGGCGAGGCAGTCCCGGGCGGTGGCGCCTACGGCCCCGCCGAGGACGCGCTGATCGCCGATCTGTCGGCCAAGCTGCGCGCCTATGAAGGGCATATGGATTCCATGGATGTGCGCAAAGCCGCCGCGGAGTTGCGCGCCATCTGGGTCGCGGGCAACGAGTACCTGCAAGGGGCGGCCCCCTGGACCGTTTTCAAGACCGATCCCGATGCTGCGGCGGCGATCATCCGATTGGGCTTGAACCTCGTGCGGTTCTACGCCGTGCTTTCGGCCCCGTTTATCCCGACGGCCAGCGCGGATCTTTTGCGCGCCATGCGTGCCGAGGATGCGGAGTGGCCCGAGGATGTGGCAGCAGCCCTGGCCGCCCTGCCCCCTGAGCACGCCTTTGACGTGCCTGAGGTGACCTTTGCCAAGATCACCGATGGGGACCGCGATGACTGGGCGGAACGTTTTTCCGGGATTCGCAGCTGAACGCATTGCATTTGCAAATTGCAAAGCTAACTTCTCTTTCAGGGGAGTGCCGCATTGAGATGACCATATGTCTATCTTAAATGTAGGTTTGGACCTGATCTAGGGACATGGCGCAATGCCTGAGACGACACTAAACGGCCTGCAATCACACGTGATGAACCCGTTCTCGGAGTTCTTTGCGAAGGCCCCGATGATGATGCATTCGGTGGATCGGGACGGCGTGATCGTGGCCATCAGCGCCTATTGGGCCTCGCGCCTGGGATATGAGCCGCGCGAGATGGTGGGCCGGGACCTGACGGATTTCATGACACCGCAATCGGCCAACCGAGTGCGGACAGAATTCATCCCGATGCTGATTCGTACCTCCTCGGTGGAGCGGGTGAGCAATGTATTCCTGCGCAAGGATGGCACCTTGTTCCCGGTGCTCGTCTCCGCCGTCGCGCTGCGAGACAAGGACGGGCTCTTTGAGCGCTCCCTCGCAATCGTGACAGCCGATGACGGCGCGGACGGGCTGCATCAGGACTTGCAAAGCGCCTTGATGAAGGCCGAGGATGCCAGCCGCGCCAAGAGCCGGTTTCTCGCTGCCATGAGCCATGAGATCCGCACGCCGATGAATGCGATCCTCGGCTTTGCCCAACTTCTGAAGCTGTCGGATCTGGATGCCAAACGGCGAGGCCATGTGAACGCGATCATCTCGGCCGGTGGGCAGTTGATGAACCTGCTAACGGACCTGCTGGACCTGAGCCACATGGAAACCGGGCAAATGCGGGTCGAAACGCGCCCCACCCTGCTGGAGCCGATGCTCGATCAGGTGGCTGACTGGTGGTACAGCTCGGTCTCGGAAAAAGGCATCACGCTCAAGGTGTTGATCGACGAGGACCTGCCCGAGTGCGTTCTCTCGGACAAGGTGCGCCTGCAACAGGTTCTGAATAACTTCCTCGCAAACTCCCTGCGCTATACCGATGAGGGCAGCATCACCCTCAGCGTCAGTCAGGTCTCGTGCGAGGCCGGGATCTGCCGCATTCGGATGGAAGTCACGGATACGGGCATTGGCATCTCGGAGGAGCAACAAGCTCTCCTCTTCCGCCCCTTCGTCCAGATCGAGAGCGATTTTGGAAAGGATCGCGGTGGCTGGGGCCTCGGCCTGTCGATCTGCCACAACATCGCCACGGCCATGGGGGCAGAGATCGGTGTAAGCTCAACTCCCGGCGCAGGCTCGACCTTCCATTTCGAGCTGAGCGCACCAGTCGAGGAAAAGACGCGCAGCGCAGCGCCGCCGATCCGTGCCGAAGATCTCGCCGCCGGGACAGAAAGCCTCAATGTCCTGATCGCAGAAGATAACGAGCTGAACCAGAAGGTGATGGACGCCATGCTCCGCGATCTGGGGCATAACCCGGTGGTCGTCTCCAATGGGTTCGAAGCTGTGGAAGCCATTATTTCCGACAGCTTCGATCTTGTCCTGATGGACATCACCATGCCCGGGCTCGACGGGTTGGGCGCGACGGAGCAGATCCGCACTGCCTCACCGGACAAGAGCGGCGTGCCGATCATCGCCTGCTCCGCCCATGTGGGCGGGGACGTGCAGGCACGCTACCGAAATGCCGGGATTGACGATTTCCTGCCCAAGCCGGTGGATCCGTTCGAATTGCAATCGGCGATTGACAGGGCGGTAAAGCGTTCGGGCCCCTCGGTCTGATCTCGACTTAGGCGGGACGGAAGGTCAGCGCGACGCCGTTCAGGCAATGCCGCTTTCCCGTGGGCTTCGGCCCGTCATTGAACACATGACCCAGATGCCCGCCACAGCGGCGGCAATGCACCTCGGTCCGCACCCGCAGAAGCTTGCGGTCCGGCTTGGTGCCGATGGCATTGTCCAGCGGCTCCCAGAAGGAGGGCCAGCCGGTGCCGCTGTCGTATTTGGTGCGGGACGGATAAAGCGGCAGGTCGCAGCCTGCGCAGTGATAGGTCCCTGCGCGCTTCTCGTCGTTCAGCGGGCTGGTGAAAGGACGCTCCGTGCTTTCCTTGCGGAGCACCTTGAATTGCTGCGGGGTCAGGCGTTTTTTCCATTCCGCCTCACTCATCGTGATCTCGAAATCGCCTTCTGACGCGGTCAGGGTTTGCGGCAGCACCGCAGCCGTAGCCAGAAAACCGGTTGAAGCAGCAAGGAATTGACGGCGGTTCATGGGGCATCCTCTCGATCGTGTGAAAGGTATATAAGCGGCCTCATAGGCCTCTGTCCCCATTGCGACAGGCTCATAACGCGGATGTGTGGGGCCGTGAGGGCTTGCCTCCTGCGCGCTGCTGGGCCATCTCGCGCCCATGGCGGGACCGAAAGACAGCTATACAACCGTGATCCTCGGCGCAGGGGCCGCGGGCATGATGTGCGCCGCCCATGCGGGGCCGGGTGTGCTCGTGCTCGACCATGCGGCCAAGCCGGGCGAGAAGATCCGGATCTCGGGCGGTGGGCGCTGCAACTTCACGAATATGTATGCGGGGCCCGAGAACTTCCTCTCCGCCAATCCGCATTTCGCGAAATCCGCGCTGAGCCGATATACCCAATGGGATTTCATTGACCTCGTGGCGCGGCATGGGATCGCCTATCACGAAAAGACCCTAGGTCAGCTCTTTTGTGACAGCTCCTCGCGGGACATCATCCAGCTTCTGCGGGACGAGATGGATCGGGCGGGCGCGACGCTCTGGCTCAAGACCACGCTCGATGAGGTCACCCATGATGGGGCGCGGTTCCGTCTGCGCGTCACACAAGAGAGTCAGAGCCAGGAGATCACGGCGCAGCATCTGGTCGTGGCCTGTGGCGGCAAATCGATCCCCAAGATTGGCGCAAGCGATCAGGGCTACCGCATCGCCCGGCAGTTCGGACACACCCTGACCGAGACGCGCCCGGCCCTTGTGCCTCTGACCTTCGGGGCCGAGGCCGCCTTTGCGGATCTTGCCGGGGTCGCAAGCTCCGCGCGGATCGCCGCCAATGGTACGTTCTTTGACGAAGCGCTGCTGTTCACCCATCGCGGCTTGTCCGGGCCTGCGATCCTACAGGTCTCCTCCTATTGGCGCGAGGGCGACGAGATCACGGTGCAACTGTGCCCGGAGGTCGCGTTCTTCGAGGCACTGCGCGAACGGCGCAGCACTGCGGGGCGCCGGGATCTGACGACAGTATTGACCGAGTGGATGCCCAAGCGCCTCGCCCAGAGCATCGCCGCCCGCGTCGCGCCCGAACTTGCCGGGCGGGGCAATCTCGCCGATCTCAGCGATACGCATTTGCGCGCGGTGACCGCCGCCCTGACGGATTGGCATCTCAAACCCACAGGCACCGAAGGCTACCGTAAGGCCGAGGTGACCCTCGGTGGGGTCGAGACTGGCGGGCTGTCCTCGCGCAGTCTCGAGAGCCGCGAGCAGCCCGGGCTCTACTTCATCGGCGAGGTTGTGGACGTCACCGGCTGGCTCGGTGGGTACAACTTTCAGTGGGCCTGGTCCTCGGGGTGGGCCGCGGGCCAGGATATCGCAGCAAAAACCGGGGCAGGCTGACGGGCAGAGGCGAGAAAACCCCGCTTTGGCGGGACGGACCCCCCTTTCCCTCGGCGCGCCCTACGATATGTTGCGGGCAAATACCCCCGGGACCTGCCCCGGGCGACTCAACAGATTCGGGGACACGAATGGCGGACGGCAGCTTGGATATTGGCAAACCCACGGAAGAGATCTCGGTCCGCGAAGTGTTTGGCATCGATACGGAGATGAAGGTGAAAGGGTTCGCCGATGGCTCGGACCGCGTGCCGGATATCGACAGCACCTACAAGTTCGATCCAGACACGACGCTCGCGATCCTCGCCGGGTTTTCTCACAATCGCCGGGTGATGATCCAAGGCTATCACGGTACGGGCAAATCCACCCATATCGAGCAAGTCGCCGCGCGTTTGAACTGGCCCTGTGTGCGGGTCAATCTCGACAGCCATATCAGCCGGATCGACCTGATCGGCAAAGACGCGATCAAGCTCAAGGACGGGGTGCAGGTCACCGAGTTCCACGAGGGGATCCTGCCCTGGGCCTTGCGCAACCCGACGGCCATCGTGTTCGACGAATATGATGCAGGCCGGGCGGATGTGATGTTCGTGATCCAGCGGGTTCTGGAAGTGGACGGCAAGCTGACGCTTCTGGACCAGAACGAGGTGATCACGCCGAACCCCTATTTCCGGATCTTCGCGACGTCGAATACCGTGGGTCTGGGCGATACAACGGGCCTCTATCACGGAACGCAGCAGATCAACCAAGGGCAAATGGACCGCTGGAGCCTCGTGGCGACGCTGAACTACCTCAGCCATGATGCGGAGGCCGCGATCGTGCTGGCCAAGAACCCCCACTACAACACCGAGGCCGGGCGCAAGACCGTCGGGCATATGGTGACCGTGGCCGAGCTGACGCGGACGGCTTTCATGAATGGCGATCTCTCAACAGTGATGAGCCCCCGGACGGTAATCGCCTGGGCCCAGAATGCCGAGATCTTCCGCAATGTGGGCTACGCGTTCCGGCTAACCTTCCTCAACAAGTGCGATGAGCTGGAGCGAGAGACCGTGGCCGAGTTCTATCAGCGGTGCTTTGACGAAGAGCTGCCCGAAAGCGCCGCCTCCAACGCTCTTGGCTGAGCATGTCTCGGTGCGCGCTCCGCATGCGGAGCGCGCGGACGCGCCCAGCATAGCCGCCACACGCCAGTTGGGCGGTTTCCTTTAAAGTAATAAGCATAGACCGCTCGCGCGTCCGCCACACGCTGCCGAAGGCAGGGTGTGGCAGTGCTTCGCTATGATCGGAACTGCCGGTCTTACTCGCCGTCTGTGTCGGCCCCGGACATCTCTGGTTTCGGTCGCCGCATCAGCAGCGCCCAGATCACCACCCCCACATAGGCCAGACACAGGATCACCAGCGTCGTCCAGGCAAAGGTAAAGACCGCCGCCACAACCGCCACGAACCCAACGAGGAAGAACTTTACGTTCTCGCGCGAGACCCGCGTTGTCTTGAACGACCATGTGGGAATCCGACTGATCATAAGAAACCCGATGATCATCATGTAGACCATGATCACCGGCCCTGGCACGATCGGGGCATCCGCCACCGCGAAGGAGGCAAACATCGGCAGCATCACCAGCATTGCTCCTGCGGGCGCAGGCACGCCCGTAAAGAACTCCGACAGCTTGCTCGCCCCTTCATCCGCCTTGCTGGTCGCATTGAACCGAGCCAGCCGCACCACACAGCACACCGTGAAGACCAGAACCGAGATCCAGGCCGCACTGCGCATATCCTGCAGAGCCCAGAAATAGATCAGGAGCGGCGGCGCCACCCCGAAATTCAGGAAATCCGCGAGGCTGTCGAGTTCGGCCCCCATCTCGCTATCGCTACCCAGCGCCCGGGCCAGACGGCCATCGAGCCCGTCCAGCACCGCGGCGAAAAGGATCAGAAGCACCGCACGCTCGTAATTGCCATCCACGCCGAACCGGATTGCCGTCACCCCCGCACAGATCGCCGCGACGGTTAGCATGTTCGGCAAAAGCTGAACGATGGCAAACTCCTTGCGCGGCTTGCGGGGCGGGCGGGTCATGCGGGCTGTTCCCCCAAGGTGGTGGCCCCTAGATCAGCGAGCACCGTCTCACCCGCAACCATGGTCTGCCCAACGATCACCGAGGGCTCAACGCCTTCGGGCAGATAGACATCAACCCGGCTGCCGAACCGGATCAGGCCAAAGCGATCGCCAGTGGCCAAAGCCTCGCCGCCGGAGACGAAGCTCACGATCCGCCGGGCCACGAGACCCGCGATCTGCACCACGGCCACCTCGCGCCCATCGGCCATCTCGAGGCAGAGCGAGTTGCGCTCATTGTCCTCAGAGGCCTTGTCCAGCGATGCGTTCAGGAACTTGCCCGGGCGGTAAGCCACAGCCTTGACCGTGCCGGGCACGGGCGCGCGGTTCACATGGCAGTTGAACACGTTCATGAAGACACTCACTCGGGTCAGCGGCGTGTCGGCCATGCCAAGCTCCGCTGGCGGGACTGCAGGCTCGATCAGAGAGACAATGCCATCCGCTGGGCTGATCACCAACCCGGGGCGCGTGGGCGTCACCCGCTCTGGATCGCGGAAGAAATAGTAGCACCAGACCGTCGCCCCGAAGCCGATCCAGCCCAGCGGCTCCCAGACCAGAAACAGGGCCAGCGCCACGGCGGCAAAGATCGCCACGAATTTCCGGCCCTCGGGATGCATGGGCTTGATGAAGGTATCGGTCATGCGCATGGGCGCTTCGGGCTCCGTTCGGGGTCAGCTGGCCCCCAGCGCTAGGGCCAAATCGGTGCCATTGCAACCGCGTTTGACGCCACGGCGCGGCTCGAACCCGCGTCAAAGCGCAAGCCGGTCGCAGGCCAAGCACTTGACGCGGGGCGCATTCTGCCCCATCTACCCGCAAGTGAAACTGGTCCTGCCGCGTGAGCAGAGCCGTTGCCCCGGGATAAAGACCCTGCAACGGACACCAATTCGCCCCCTACCGGTTCCCATTCACGCCTGGGCCCTGCGGAGAGTTGACGGAAGGGGAGACGCCCCGCCTCCCTTCGCACCCACCCGTGCCACGTGCCGCCCCGAGCGGGCCGCGTGGACCATTGCCTGCGCCCCATGGGCGCGGAAAGGACATGATCCTTCATGGATTTTGACATGCTGGGGCTCTCGCCCCGTCTCGTGGCTGGCCTCGCCGCCCAGAACATCACCGACCCAACCCCGATCCAGACCCGGGCAATCCCCCATGGTCTGAACGGGCGCGACGTGCTCGGCCTCGCCCAGACTGGTACCGGCAAGACGGCGGCCTTTGGCCTTCCGCTGCTGGACAAGCTGCTGAAAGAGGGCACCAAACCCGCGCCCCGCACCTGCCGGGGCCTGATCCTCGCACCCACCCGTGAGCTGGTCAGCCAAATCTCCGACAGCCTGCGCGCCTTCACCGAAGGCAGTCATCTGCGGATCAACCTGATTGTAGGCGGGGTCTCAATCAACCCGCAGATCAAGCGTCTCGAGAAGGGCGCCGACCTGATCGTGGCCACCCCGGGCCGTCTGATCGACCTGCTGGACCGCAAGGCCGTGCGCCTGTCGGAAACCCGCTTCCTTGTGCTGGATGAGGCAGATCAGATGCTTGACCTGGGCTTCATCCACGCGCTGCGCAAGATCGCGCCGCTCTTGCCGAAAGAGCGTCAGACAATGCTCTTCTCGGCCACGATGCCAAAACAGATGGAGGAGCTGAGCCGCGCCTACCTGACCGATCCGGTCCGAGTCGAGGTCGCGCCGCCGGGCAAGGTCGCCGACAAGATCACCCAATCGGTGCATTTCGTCGAGCAAAGCGACAAGCCCGCGACCCTGATCGAGTTGCTGGCCGAGCATCGTGACGAGCTCGCGCTGGTCTTTGCCCGCACCAAGCACGGCTCGGACCGGCTGGCGCGCAAGCTTGCCGCCGCGGGTTACGAGGTCGCAGCGATCCACGGCAATCGCAGCCAGGGCCAACGGGAGCGCGCGCTCAAGGCGTTCCGCGAGGGCACGCTCAAGGTGCTGGTCGCCACGGATGTGGCCGCGCGCGGGATCGACATTCCCGATGTGCGCTTCGTCTATAACTACGACATGCCGAACGTGCCCGAGAACTTCGTGCACCGGATCGGGCGCACCGCCCGCGCCGGGCGCGACGGGCAGGCCGTGGCTTTTGTCGCCCCAGACGAAATGGGTGAGCTGCGCGCCGTGCAAAAGGTCATGGGGTTGACCCTGCCAGTGGCTGGCGGCTTGCCCTGGGAGCGGGACGAGGAGCGTGCCAAGCCCAAGCGAAACGGTGGCGGAGGCGGCGGACGTCGCCGTGGTGGCCCCGGCGGTGGTGCCGGAGGTCAAAAGCGCAAGGCCGCAGCCACGCCCAATCCGGGCCGCACGGCCAAGGGCACAGGCGGACCGGGCAAGGCCCCCGGTAAGCCCGGGAACAAGCGGCGCAGGCCTCGCCGCGCCCGTAGCGCCGCCTAGCGCCGCTCAGCCCGCTGCCGCACAGTCCGGCAGCGGCACGCCCTCGGCCAGCAGATCCACACGCGGCGCGACAGGCACGAACGGCCGGTCCGGTGCGAGCTGGAGAAATACATCCACAACTTGTGGCCCGTCCGCGCCCGGGCCCGCACGACAGGGTGCTGCGGTTACCGAAAGCTGCCCTGCCGTTTCAGGATCCTCGGCTTTGAGCGCGAGGATCGCCTGACGCGTCTCCTCCAACCGCGCGGCATTCTCGGGCGCAACGCCAAAGAGCCAGCGATCACCTTCTGCCGCCCGGCGCTGCTCGAGGGTGAACGCCTCAGAGACTTGCCGCCCGTCCTTGGCCATCGCCCCAAGTGTCATCACGGCCCCACCCGGCGCCACGCGCAGCCCCTCTGTCACATCCACCGCTACGGACACCGCCGCCAGATCGCTGGTGAGCGGATCAAACCGCGCAAGTTCCACCATACTCATAACGGGCACCTGCCCACATCCGGCGAGCACACCTGCCGCCACCCAAGCCAATACCTTCATAGACACCTCGCTAGACACGAATCATTTATTGATTTACATTAAACTATCACTGTAAGGATTGAAAATATGGGATCCGAACTTCCGCCGTTTCTGGGCCGCCTCTGCCGTGTTCTTTCCCATGGCTGTACCCTGGGCTGTCTCGCACTGATCGCAGCCTATGGCGTGGTCTTAACGGAGCCGGCGGCCTTCACGCCCCCCGTGGAGACGGCAACCGGTCTCACCCCGGCCAAACGGGTGGCGCTGGCCAGTCTGACCGCTGTTTTGTTCGTCCCGGCCTTGATCGCGCTCTGGACTGCACGAGGGCTCTTTGCCCGCTACGGGCAAGGCGCTGTGTTCAGCACCCGGAACGCTCGGGCGATCCGGCGGATCGGGACGGCCCTGCTGGCTGGAACCGCGCTTGCTATCGCAGGGCGAACAGTGGCCGTGCTGATCTTGACCCATGACAATCCGCCCGGTGAGCGCTCACTGACCATTTCACTGGCCAGTCATGACCTTCTGCTCGCGCTGCTCGGCGCATTGCTACTGGTGGTGGGCTGGGTGATGGCCGAGGCGACCCGGCAGACCGATGAGAACAGGCTCTTTGTCTGACATGGGGATCGTCGTCACCCTCGACGTGATGCTGGCTCGACGCAAAATGCGCTCGCGCGAACTGGCGCGGCGCATCGGCATCACCGAGCAAAACCTGTCTCTGCTGAAATCCGGCAAGGTAAAGGGCGTCCGGTTCGAGACTCTGGCCGCCATCTGTGCCGCGCTCGACTGCCAGCCCGGGGATCTGCTGGTCCATGAGGACGATCCCGAGCCTGCCGCCTCTGGCCAATCCTCCCCAACCGCTCCATAACACCTATATGTGCTCAGCGGCCCCGCCGTTTTCCCCCCTCACGACACGCAGGCTCCGATGTCCAAGCCAGAAAACCCCGTTGAACCGTTCAAAAAGGCCCTGGCCGAGGCGACCCGCGTGCTCGCCGATGATCCGGATATCGCCGTGACCTATTCGGTCGACCCGCCCGGCATGACATCCGATGCCATGCGGCTGCCGCAGATCAGCCGCCGGATGACTCGGGATGAGGTGCTCTTTGCGCGCGGGACGGCCGATGCCTATGCCATGCGGCGCAAGTATCACGACGCGGGCACGCATATGAAATACGAGCCCGCCGGGCAGATGGCGCGCGACCTCTACGAGGCGATGGAAACCGCCCGCTGCGAGGCCATGGGCGCGCGTGCGATGCCCGGCACGGCGGGCAATATTGATGCCAAGATCGAGGCTGAAGCCACCCGCAAGGGCTATGACCAGATCACCCAGGCCTCGGAAGCGCCCCTGGCCATCGCTGCGGGCTACCTGATCCGCCACCTCGCCACGGGCCGCGACCTGCCCGAGGGGGCGCAGAACGTCATGGATCTGTGGCGTGATCACATCGAGGATCAGTGCAGCGACACACTCAACACCCTGCAGGCGGATCTGAGCGATCAAGCCGCCTTTGCCAAGCTCGCCCGCCAGATCATCGATGATCTGGGATATGGCGATCAGCTCGGCGATGACCCCGACCAGCAGGAGGAGGATTCGGACGAGACCTCCGAGCAGGAGGAGCAGGAAGAAAGCGCCTCTGATGATAGCAATGACGGCGACGATCAGACCGAGCAAGGCGAAGCCGCCCCCGACCCCACGGACACCCAGGAAATGGACCCGGCCCAGGCCGAGGTCGCCATGGATGATTTCGCGGATATGGAACTGGGCGACGAGGCCGAGCTACCCGAGGGCGAGGCCCCGCTCGACCCGCCGCCCCCGCCCGCCCATTCCGATGCGGACCCGAATTACATCGTCTTCCAGACCGAGCATGATGAAGAGATCAAGGCCGAGGAGCTGGCCGAAGCCGCCGAGCTCGAACGTCTGCGTGCCTATCTCGACCAGCAGCTCGAACCGCTGAAAGGCGCAGTCTCACGTCTCGCAAACAAGCTGCAACGGCGGCTCCAGGCCCAGCAGAACCGCTCCTGGAAGTTCGACATGGAGGAAGGCATCCTCGATGTGGGCCGTCTGGCCCGCGTGGTGGCGAACCCGACCACCCCGCTCAGTTTCAAGGTCGAGCAGGATACCGAGTTCCGCGACACGGTGGTGACCCTTCTGTTGGACAATTCCGGCTCCATGCGCGGCCGCCCGATCTCGATCGCGGCGATCTGTGCCGATGTGCTTGCCCGCACGCTGGAGCGTTGCCAGGTCCAGGTTGAGATCCTCGGATTCACCACCCGCGCCTGGAAAGGCGGGCTCAGCCGCGAGAAATGGCTCGCCGATGGCCGCCCGCAGCAACCCGGCCGTCTGAACGACCTGCGCCACATCATCTACAAGCAGGCCGACGCTCCCATGCGCCGGACCCGAAACAATCTGGGCCTAATGATGAAAGAAGGGCTTCTGAAGGAAAACATCGACGGCGAAGCGCTGGAATGGGCGCACCGCCGGATGTTGGCGCGGCCCGAGGCCCGCAAGATCCTGATGGTCATCTCTGATGGGGCGCCAGTGGACGATTCCACCCTGTCGGTGAACCCGGCGAACTACCTTGAGAAGCATTTGCGCGATGTAATCGCCATGGTCGAGAAACGTCGCGCAGTCGAGCTGATCGCCATCGGCATCGGTCATGACGTGACGCGCTACTATGACCGGGCAGTGACCATCACGGATGTGGAACAGCTCGCCGGGGCCATGACCGAACAGCTCGCCGCGCTCTTTGACACCAACCCGCGCGCCCGGGCCCGCGTGGTGGGCATGAAACGCGCAGGCTGATCCGATCGACAGGGAGCCGCGCCTCTCACGGGCGCGCGCCTCCCCTTCATTGGTCCCCAAATACTCACATCCTGACCGTGCCGCCGCGTTCCCCTGAGGACCGGCGCGCGACGGATCCGGCTGTGCTACCCTCAGCGCAGTCTCCAGAGGATCCGTTTCATGACCAAATTCCGCCTGTGCAGCTTCAATATCGAGAACCTCTTCACCCGGTTCGACTTCTCGGCCTTCTCCGACCCGGACGCGGCCCGCTACCTCTCGCCCATCGTGCAGTTTTATGGGGATTTCGGCGATGACGACCTGTCGAAATTCGACGCGTTCAAACGCATGGTCGAGACCGCCGCCATCTCGCAGGATGACGACAAGCGTCAGCAGACAGCACTCGCCATCGCCGAGGCCGACTCCCATTTCTACTGCCTGCAAGAGGTCGAAGGCTTCGATCCCCTGAGCCGCTTTCTCGACGCCTATGTGAAGAAAACCATGGGAGAGAGCTTTCACAACCGGGTGCTTCATGAGGGCAATGATATCCGTGGGATCGATGTGGCCGCGATCTCGGTGCGGAAATTCCCATTCTACAGCCGCAGTCATGCCTGGCTCACTGGTTCGGTGATCGACGACACGGATACGGGCAAAGCATTGCTGGACGCATATCCGCTGGCGAAGACCCGCGCGCGATCTCTGCGATCCTCCCGGGTGTTCCGGCGCGACTGTCTCGAGCTGGAACTAGCCGTGGGCGACGCGACCCTGTCCCTCTTCAACTGCCATTTCAAATCCATGGGCGGGCGCGATGCGGAGAAATCCCTCGCCACCCGCCAGACCGAGGCGATCCTCGTCCGCGAGTTGATCACCCGGAAGTTCGAAGATCCGGCCACGGCGCTCTGGGCGATTTGTGGGGATCTCAACGACGCGCTCGATTTCCGCTTCGTCAGCTCCGTCCAACAGCCCGATGGCAGCTTCAACGAGACCCAGAAGGACAAACCGCCCTCGGGCGAGGACGGGTCCGGCGTCGCTCCCCTGCTTGAGGACGGGTTCGGCATCAACCTTGTCGCCGAACTGCCCGAGGCCGAGCGCTGGACCCACTACTACGCAGGCGGACGCTCCAAGACGCAGCTCGACTATATCATCACCTCCCCTGCCCTTGCGGACCGGGTGCGCAGCACTCCGGAGATCATCCGCGCGGGCATGCCCCACAGGGTTCCGAACCTCGCAACCGCGCGCTATCCCCGGATCGGCTGGGACCGGCCCAAGGCCAGCGACCACTGCCCGGTGGTAGTGGAGTTCGACATCTAGCCCCCGCCGCGCAGCGCCAGAAAGAAGGCGCGCAAGGCCGTGAAGATCTCGTCAGGACTGTCCTCCTGCAGGAAATGACTGCCCTGCACGGTGACCTCGGTCTGGTTTGGCCAGGCGCGGCAAGCCTCCCGCCGCGGCCCCACGAGGACCCAGCCGGGCTCTGCACTTATCAAGAGCTTCGGCACGGGGCTCCGCACCAGCCAATCCGCCTAGCCGGCGACAAGTGCCGCGACCTCGGGCGCTTCCCCAACAGTCGGGATCTGCTGCGGCCGGTCGGAGCATATGCCAACGATCCTCAGGACGCAGGAAGAGACCGCGGTAATGGTTCATTTTCGGCGGGCTGAGGCCCCACAGGATCGACGCAGGCAGACCCCTCTCACCAAAGGCATTCTTTTCCGGAGCGATCTCTTCCCCTCGCCAGGTCGCGCATGGCCTGAGAGATCCTGCGCGGCCTCGGGTCACGCCACCCCATTTGGGGATACGCGGTATTCCCCTCTGTATTGGAGATGCCCGCAATCGCCGCGCGGGGGGCTCGCGCGAGTAAAACACAGCGCTGATCCCCACTCGTGCGGAACGAGCACCGCCTCGCCTGGCTCGCCCAGGGCTTGACAAATCTCCGCCAGAGAGTCCGCATGGGCCGCATAGTCATCGCGCAGGGGCCCTTTGCCCGGCAGCTCGTTGCTCTGGCCTATGCCGATGAAGTCCACTGCAATGCAGCGCTCCAGTTCCGCCAACTCTGGCAGGACATTGCATCACGGCCGGGGCGACGTTGGATTGCCATGTTGAAACGGGTTCGGAGCGCCATGGCCTATGTCCGTATAGACCATCCGACGGTCCCGCACCTCCCCCCACGCGGTCTTCATCGGCTCGGGTCCGATTGCCATGGTAGTTTCCTCGCGAAACGCTATCTTAGACGCTCTAGAACAAGACGTCGGACCTCATGTTTCAATCCTTTTCTGCGACCACCACGCCCGAGCAAGGGCCGCCTCGGCTTGCCGCCCTGCGCACGGAGATGACCCGCGCCGGGGTGGATGCGTTTCTCATTCCCCGCGCCGATGCCCATCAGGGCGAGTATGTCGCCCCGCGCGATGACCGGCTGGCCTGGCTGACAGGCTTTACGGGGTCGGCAGGTTTCTGCATCGCCCTGGCCGAAACCGCCGGTGTGTTCGTGGACGGGCGCTATACGCTGCAATCGCGCCAGCAGGTCGCGCTCGAAGCCTTCACCCCGGTCTCCTGGCCCAAAACGCAGCCCGGTCCCTGGCTGACCGAGACCCTGGGCAAGGGCGTGGTCGGGTTCGATCCCTGGCTCCATACGAAGGCCGAGATCGCCCGGCTCGAGAAGGGACTGGGCGAAGGTCTCAGCCTGTTGCGGGTCGACAACCTCGTGGACCGGATCTGGTCCGATCAACCCGCCCCACCCCAGGGCGCGGTCAAGATCCACCCGGACGCGCTCGCAGGTCGCGGCGCGGCCGAGAAACGTGCGGAGATTGCCGAGGCCCTGCGTGCGGCGGATGAAACCGCTGCGATCCTGACCCTGCCCGACAGCCTGTGCTGGCTCCTGAACATCCGGGGCTCGGACATTCCGCGCAATCCTGTGGTCCATGGCTTCGCGATCCTCCATGCGGACGGGTCCTGTGATTTCTTCATCGATGCTGCAAAGCTTTCAGAGGAAGTTCTGGTCCATCTCGGCCCCGAGGTGCGGATCGCTGCGCCCGAGACCTTCGGCCCGGCAGTGATGAGCCTGACCGGCCCCGTGCGGCTGGATCCCGCAACAGCGCCGATCGCGATCTTCGATTTACTGGAAAGCGCGAAGATCCCGGTTGCGGAAGGGGACGATCCCTGCATTCTGCCCAAGGCCTGCAAGACCGAGGCCGAGATCGCTGGCACTGCCGAGGCGCATCTGCGCGACGGGGCGGCTATGGTCGAATTTCTCGCCTGGCTCGATGCACAGGATCCGGGCGACCTGCATGAGATCGATGTGGTGACAGCACTGGAGGGGTTCCGCGCGGCCACCGGCGCGCTCCTCGATATCAGTTTCGAGACGATCTGCGGCACCGGCCCCCATGGGGCGATCGTGCATTACCGAGTCACCGAGGACACCAATCGTGCGGTCACCCCGGGCGATCTGCTGCTGGTCGATAGCGGCGGGCAGTATGCCGATGGCACCACGGATGTGACCCGCACCATGGCCACGGGCACGCCCCCGGACGGGGCTGTGGCGGCCTTCACCCGGGTATTGCAAGGCATGATCGCCGTCAGCCTTGCGTGCTGGCCCAAGGGGCTTGCAGGCCGTGATCTCGATGCGCTGGCCCGGGCACCGCTCTGGCGGGCCGGGCAGGATTACGACCACGGCACAGGCCACGGGGTTGGCACGTATCTTTGCGTACATGAAGGGCCGCAACGGCTCAGCCGTGTCAGTGAGGTGCCCCTGCGCCCCGGCATGATCCTGAGCAACGAGCCGGGATACTACCGCGAGGGCGCGTTCGGGATCCGGATCGAGAACCTTGTCGTCGTCACCGCCATGACACCGCCCGAAGGCGGCGATCAAGGGCGCGAAATGCTGGGGTTCCAGACCCTCACCTATGTGCCCATCGACCGGCGCTTGATCGACCTGTCCCAGCTTTCTCCCGCAGAACGTAGCTGGCTTGACAGCTACCACGCGCAGGTTCGGACCTATCTCGAACCCAGGGTCTCGCCCAATGCGCGGGACTGGCTGCTCCGGGTCACAGCGCCGCTCTGAGCGCGCGGAACAGCGTGACCGAGACACAAAACTGACACAGTCCGCGCCCTATCACACGGGACGCGGCAAACCGAAGGAAGGGGAGTGACATGAGCGACCACATCAAGATCCACAAGGCCGAGGGAACCTGGACCGTCCGGGCGGATGGCGCGGTCCTGGCCGAGAGCGAGAACGCGTTGGAGCTGATCGAAGGCAGCAGCGATCCAGTGATCTACTTCCCGCGCGCGGATATCGGCATGGCGTTTCTAGAGCCTTCCGACACCCGCTCCCATTGCCCGTTCAAGGGGGATGCGAGCTACTATTCGATCCACGCCTCTGCCGGGCTCATCCCCGATGCAGGCTGGTCCTATGAAAGCCCCAAAGACGGGGTGGCCCGCATTCGCGACCATATCGCGTTCTACCCGCATAAAGTGACGGTCGAACGTATCTGACCCAACGGCCCGGCGTCGCATCAGTAGCGTCGGGCATGCCACAAAACATGAGGCCAAGGGGGAGTCGCGCCACGCGCGACGGGGGCATCGCCACCAATTCAGGCACGCAGTGCGGATAGAAATGCGCCGCAGGCGCTCCGTTTGGCAGCCATCCAAAGGAGCCCATGAGCCGGTCGTTGGGCTCGCAGTTCAGGTTTCCGGGTCGTCTTTCTCCAACGAAAAACGCTCCAGCATCCGCGCCTGCGCGATGAAGAAGGCAAACAGGGCCGCTGGGAGCGCAAAGGTTTCGAACTTCACCCAGAATTCCGTATCCATGGTGCGCCAGACAATCTCATTGGCGATGGCCATGGCCGCGAACATCGCTGTCAGTCGCTTTGTCAGTAACATCCAACCCTCCTGCGCCAGAGGCATCAGATCCTCCATAACGAAGGCCAGATAGGACTGCCCCCGGAGCAGGCCGATCCCAAGGATCGTGGCGAACATGCCGTAGACGATGGTGGTCTTGATTTTGAAGAAGGCCTCATCGTTGAAAATCACCGTAAGCCCGCCAAAGACGATGACCAGCACAGCCGTCATGATTTGCATCCGGCTGAGCTTGCCGGTCAACTTCCACAGGATCGCAATCGATAAAAGAAGCACCGGAACGAAGCCCGCCGTCGCGACGATGAACCCGTCATACTCACGGCCCCAGATCGGATAGATCTCGTCCTTGATCCGCATGTAGATGATGAAAAAGCCCAGCACGGGGCCCAGTTCCAACGCCATCTTGACCCAGGGGTTGATCGGTTTTTGCTCTGCCATCGGGCCTCTCTCACTCATCCTGCGACCTCCACTATCACAGCCCCGGCTGCGATCAATGCCATCAGGCCCATGCGGCGCGGCCCAACGGTCTCCTTCAGGAAGACCCAGCCAATCACGGCGGCAAAGACCGTCGAGGTTTCGCGCAGAATGGCCGCCTCGCCAACCTTGTCGAGCCGGGTCGCCATCATGATCGAGCCGAAGCTGCCAATGGCAACTATTGCGCCGATCAAACCCCGCAGGGCGAGCGGCCCGAGCGCAGGGGCATCCGCCATCCGGCGCCAGCGCAGGGCCGCCACGCAAGGAAAAACGAGGCTGTCGATGAAGAAGAACCAGGCCAGAAACGTAAAAGGATCCGCCGTGGCCCGGATTCCATAGGCGTCAAACGTGGTATAGAGCGCCACAAATAGCCCCGTGGCCACGGCCAGCCCCAGCGCCGGAACAAGCGTGTCGCGCGCCACTTCGATATGGATCAGGTTATAGGCCGCAAGCCCGAATATCCCCGCCAGCAAGACCGCGACGCCGACCCATTGCATCGGCGCAAAGGTCTCGCCGAAGATCAGGTAGGCCCCGAACACGGTGAAGAGCGGCCCTGTTCCGCGCACCACCGGGTAGACGACCGTATAGGCTCCCTTGGAATAGGCAAACCCCTGCAACGTCTTGTAGGCCGTGTGGATCAGAAAGACGCCGAAGAAGATGGGCCACATATGCGGCTCCGGCCAGGGCACGAGCCAGAGCGCCGTGGGCGCGGCGATCACGAACAGCGCAGTATCGATGGCACCGCGGGATAGCCATGGGTCATGTCGCCCCTTTTGAAGCGCACCAAAAATCGCATGGAGGAGCGCCGCAGTCAGCGCGAGGATCAGGGCCAGGGACTTACCATCCGCGGTCCCTTCGAGGCTCACCAGCCAGGCGCTCATCGGTCGGTCCGGCCGGTATACGTCGGAGGGGGGCTGTCTGCCCCCCGCGCAGACAAGCTGCGCCCCCCCGAGGATATTTCGAGACTTAAGGCCTTAGCGCTCGAGACCGGTGAGCGCATCGGCAAACTCCTCCGGGTCGAAGGGGGCGAGATCGTCGATCTGCTCACCGACACCAATGGCATGGATCGGCAGACCGAATTTATCCGCGAGCGCCACAAGGACACCGCCCTTGGCCGTACCGTCAAGCTTGGTCATCACAAGCCCGGACACATCGGCGAGGTTGCGGAAGGTCTCGACCTGGCTGAGCGCGTTCTGACCGGTGGTTGCATCCAGCACCAGCAAGGTGTTGTGCGGGGCAGTCTCGTCGACCTTGCGGATTACGCGAACGATCTTGGCCAGCTCTTCCATGAGGTCCGCGCGGTTTTGCAGCCGTCCGGCCGTGTCAATCATCAACAAGTCCGCGCCGCTGGTCTGAGCCTGCTTGATGGCATCGAACGCAAGCGAAGCCGGGTCTGAGCCTTCGGGCGCGGTCAGCACCGGCACACCCGCGCGGTCGCCCCAGACCTGAAGCTGCTCCACGGCCGCTGCGCGGAACGTGTCGCCCGCCGCGATCACGACGGACTTTCCGGCAGCACGGAACTGGCTGGCAAGCTTACCAATTGTCGTGGTCTTGCCCGAGCCGTTCACTCCGACCACCAGCACCACTTGCGGGCGCTTGGGATAGATCGGGAGCGGGCGGGCCACCGGCTCCATGATCCGGGCGATCTCTTCGGATAGGATCCGCTTGATATCCGCGGTCGAAACCTTGCGTCCCATGCGCCCCTCGGCGATGTTCGCGCTGACCCGCAGGGCCGTATCGACCCCCATATCCGAAGCGATCAGCACCTCTTCAAGGCTTTCCAGCATTTCATCATCCATGACACGGCGCATGGTCGGCGCTACCGGAGCTGGGGCCGGAGGCGGTGCGGGTACGGGTGCCGCTGTATCCGGCGCGGCGGGCGCGGGCTGTGCAGGTCCGCCGCCGAAAAGACGGCCCATAAGGCCGGGCTTGCGGGCGGGTTCGGGGGCGGCCGCCGGCTCAGGCTCAGGCTCAGGCTCAGGCTCAGGCTCAGGCTCAGGCTCAGGCTCAGGCTCAGGCTCAGGCTCAGGCTCAGGGAGCAGATCGCGTGCCTCTTCGGGATCGGCAACCGGCTCCGCGGTTGGCATCATGACGGGTTCTTCCACCGAATCTGGGTCCGGGGTGGGCACGGGCTCTGGCTCCGGGCTGGATGTCTGCGGAGGCTCCGGCGTCAGATCGGCAACCGGCTCCGAGAAAGCGGCAGGTTCCGCAGTTTCTTGCGGGCTGGGCGGCGCCTCCTGGTCCTGGGCACGCATGGGGGCCTCGGTTCGCTCAGGAGCCGGCGGCGGCGGTGTCGTATCAACTTCGCCCCCATCTTCGACAAGCGCGTCCAGCCCTTCCTCCAGTTTCGAGGAGGATTTGAACATCCGGGTCTTGAGCTTCTTGAAAAACGACATCGGGGGCCTTCTCGCGGGGTCTACACCTCTGGATGACACCTAATCGTCCCGCTGTCCGAGGAAAAGCCCGCAGCCTGCTTCTGCGTGGATTCGCCCGGGCCTGATGCGGTCCTGCCGCCGAAGATCGGGGATCGACGGATAGAGGTGGCGTTGCTAGCCTTTCGTCATGCTGCGCACCCTCACCCTTTGTCTCATCACAGCTCTCCCGGTGCAGGCCATGGAGGGGTCACCCCTCTCCGGCGCGGCGTTTGCCGAGCGGGTCACTGGCAAGACGATCTATTTCGAGCAGTATGGCCGGGCCTATGGGGCTGAAACCTATCGCGGAGACGGATCCGTCACCTGGCGGTTTTCCGGTGAGGAGTGTCGGGAAGGACGCTGGTACGCGGAAGGGGACGCGATTTGTTTTGTCTATGAGTATGCGCCGAACGAGCCGCAATGCTGGCATTTTTTCGATGCGCCCGAGGGGCTCGTGGGCCGCGTTGTGGGGGCGGATCCGCTGGATGACCTGACCGGGCGGCGCGAGAGCCCCGCGCCGCTGATCTGCGACCAACCCTATCTCGGTGCCTGAGGCCTGACCGGCTAAAAGAGCGAGCCCTGATCAGGCGCAGAGGGTTTGCGCTTGCGGGGCGCTTTGGGCTTGGAGGGGTTCGACGGGGCCACGCCAGGGCCGTCCGTGGCAGACACTGCGAGGCGACCGTCCTGAAACTGGATCTCCAATCGGGACGCCTCAGAGGCGCCGGCCTTGGTGGTGACGATCTCGTCCCCCGCGCGCACCACGGCATAACCCCGCTTGAGCGTCGCCTCGTAGCCTACGGTCGCACGCACGCGTTCCAACCCTTCGAGCCCGGTGCGCCAGCCCGTAATTTGCGCCGCGGAGACCCGCGCCAGCCGGGCCGACAGCCCATCAAACCGATCGCGTTCCCGGTCCAGCTGACGCGTCAGCACGTCCGGCCGCAAACGCACCGTCCGGGTCGTGAGCCGCTCTGCCTGCAGGGTAACGACCCGGGGCAGCGCGGTATCGAGACGCGTGCCGGCCTGTGCTGCCCGCTGGGTTCCCGTCTCGACCTGCGCGCGGAGCAACCGGGGCCGCAAGGCAGCTCCGGCCTCGGCCAGCGCCCCGCGCTTGGCCTGGGTTGCCCCCCGCAGGGCAGCAGGCAGGCGTGCCGCCGCGTGGTCGAGCCGTTGGGACGGCGTGCTCAGAAGCTCCTCGGCGCGCGGCAAGGCCCGGGAGAGATCGCGCACCCGTTGGCCGCGCATGCGCACGCCCCCGGTAAGCCCAGTCAGCATCCGCGCGCCGAGCGTATCGAGCCCCGCCAGCAGGTCGAGCCGCACGGGCACCGCCCGCTCGGCCGCAGCAGTGGGCGTGGGCGCGCGCAGATCCGCTGCGTGGTCGATCAGCGTCGTATCGGTTTCATGCCCGACGGCGGAGATCAGGGGGATCTCGCTCTCAGCGGCAGCACGAACCACGGATTCCTCGTTGAAACCCCAAAGATCCTCGAGGCTGCCGCCACCCCGTGCCACAATCAAAAGATCGGGCCGCGGCAGCGCCCCCCCTGGGGTCATCGCATTGAACCCACGGATCGCGTTTGAAACCTCGGGCGCGCAATTCTGCCCTTGCACCGCAACCGGCCAGATCAGGACCTTGCGCGGACAACGCTCGCGCAGCCGGTGAAGGATATCGCGGATCACCGCCCCGGAGGGGCTGGTTACCACGCCGATCACCTCGGGCAGGAACGGAATCGGACGCTTGCGCCCCTCGTCAAAAAGCCCCTCGGCGGCAAGCTGTTTGCGCCGCTTTTCCAGCATCGCCATCAGCGCGCCGACCCCGGCCACGGCGATCCGGTCCACATTGATGTTGTAGCGCGAGGAAGGCGCGTAGGCGCTCAGCTTGCCTTCGACAACAACCTCGAGCCCCTCTTCGGGCATCACGCCGAGGCCTGCCACCTGTCCTTTCCAGGTGGTGCAATTGATCACCGCGCGATCATCCTTGAGGTCGAAATAGAGATGCCCCGACTTCGCCCGCATCACGCGGCCCAGCTCGCCCTTGACCCGCACACGGCCAAACTCGCCCTCCAGCGTGCGCTTGATCGCGCCCGAGAGCTCGGTGACCGTGAACTCCGGCGCGTTCTGGCCCGGCTGGGGGTCATCGATCAGGTCGAAATCGGACATTTGGCCTCGCTTGCCTCGCTTTGCTGCGCATCTTAGAACGCGGCAACCCCGGGTAAAAGTCAAAGGACGCGGCAGATCATGAACATCCTCATCCTCGGCAGTGGCGGTCGCGAACATGCGCTGGCCTGGGCGGTATCCCAGAACCCCAAATGCGACCGGCTGATCGTGGCGCCGGGCAATGCGGGCATGGCCGAAATCGCCGATTGCGCGGCCCTGGATATCGAGGACCGAAATGCCGTGGTGGGTTTTGCCGAGGAGGCCGCAATCGATTTCGTGATCATCGGCCCCGAAGCCCCCTTGGCCGCCGGGGTCGCCGACCGGCTACGCGAGGCGGGGATCCTGTGTTTTGGCCCCTCGGCGGCGGCGGCTCAGCTCGAGGCGTCCAAGACCTTCACCAAGCAGGTCTGCGATGCGGCCGGGGCGCCCACCGCCGCCTATGCTCATTTCACCGAAGCCGCCTCCGCACGGGCCTATATCGAGGCGCAGGGCGCGCCCATCGTGGTCAAGGCCGATGGTTTGGCCGCAGGCAAGGGCGTGATCGTCGCGATGACCGAGGCCGAAGCATTGGCAGCAGTGGATGACATGTTCGGCGGCGCCTTTGGCGGGGCAGGCGCAGAGGTCGTGATCGAGGAGTTCATGACCGGCGAAGAGGCGTCTTACTTCGTGCTTTGCGATGGCGAGACTGTCCTGCCCATCGGGACCGCGCAGGATCACAAGCGCGCCTTTGAGGGCGACAAGGGACCGAATACCGGGGGGATGGGGGCCTATTCCCCGGCCCCGGTCTTGACCGACGCCATCGCGCAGCAAGCGCTGGACGAGATCATCCGCCCCTCCATGGACGAGATGGCCAAGCGCGGCATGCCCTACCAAGGGGTGCTCTATGCCGGTTTGATGATCGAGAACGGGCGCGCACGGCTGGTGGAATACAACGCGCGGTTCGGCGATCCGGAATGTCAGGTGCTGATGATGCGGCTCGGGGCCCAGGCGCTTGACCTGATGCTGGCCTGCGCCGAGGGCAGGCTGGCCGACGCCAAGGTCAATTGGGCCGAGGATCATGCCCTGACCGTTGTGCTTGCCGCCGAAGGGTATCCGGGAGCCTATGAAAAAGGGACCGAGATACGCGGGGTAGAAGACTTGCCCGAGGACAGCGCCAACATGGTCTTCCACGCGGGCACCAAGCGCGAAGGCGGACGGCTTCTGGCCAATGGCGGTCGGGTGCTCAACGCGACCGCGCGCGGTGCAAGCCTCGCCGAGGCGCAGGCCAAGGCCTATGCGCTGGTGGATGGCCTCGACTGGCCTGAGAGCATGGTGCGCCGCGATATCGGCTGGCGCGCCCTCTGAGGCGCGCTCAGGGCGCGCAGCTCAGCGCGTCCGCAAAACCCGACGGTGTGGCCGGATAGGGCAGTTCTGCGCGGGACAGCTGACCTGCGGTGAACCGCACAGCGACGGTGCCCGACCAGTTCGCCTCGGCCACCACCATCTCCAATGGACCCGCGCAATCGCGGATACCGCCCGAGATGAAATCCTCGCCGATCCGATGGTTCGTCATGCCCGGCAACGCCGCGACCCAGGTCAGAGCGCGATCCTCGTAGCGCCAGAGCAGCAGGGTCTTCGCCAGATGAGGCCGGTCGATATAGCCGATCTCCATCGCGCCATCACCATCGAAATCCGCCGCCCCGATGGGCGCGAGCCAGCGATTGGTGCGGCCAATATGGGGCGTGGCGGCAATCTTGCCCTCTGGGCCATAAACCGCCAATTGCCCGCCGAGATCCCGGTGGCTTTCAACAACGACAACCTCTGCCGCGCCATCCCCGTCGAGATCCACAACCCGGGGGGCCAGATCCTCGAACACCGAATGCTCCGGCAAAACAATGCGCAAGCGGCGACCCCGATCCGTCACAACGGTTAGAGAGCCATATTCAATCGCATCGCCCAGCACCCCATGGGCGTAGCGGGTGGTCTCGCCCCCGTATTCGGCGGACACCACACCCTCAGCGGCCTGAGCCGCACCCGACGCCAGCCACGGAGCGGTCAGTCCCACAAGCGCTGCGGTCTGCACCGCGCCGCGGGCCCGTATGAGCCACAAGCGCGCCAGCCGACGCGGCGCCCGGATCGTCATCAGATCTGCTTCTCGGGCATCTGCACCACGAGGCCGTCCACCGAATCGGTGACCTTGATCTGGCAGGTCAGACGCGACCGCGCCGGATCGGGCTCATAGGCGAAATCCAGCATGTCCTCTTCCATAGCTTCCTTGCCAGGGATCTTCTCGACCCACTCGGGATGCACATAAACATGACAAGTCGAGCAGGCGCAGGCGCCGCCGCAATCGGCCTCAATACCCGGAATATTGTTGTCCCGGGCGCCTTCCATGACAGTCAACCCATTGGCCACGTCAACGACGTGCTCCGTCCCGTTATGCTCAATATAGGTGATCTTCGCCATTCTGATCGCCGTCCTTTGCTCTGCAAGACAAGTGTTAACCCTCACATAGATCAGCCATGCAGAATTGGCCAGCCTTGCGAAACCGGATAAATGTTCTACTTATGTTCTCATGTCGCTTTCCAGCAACCTCCCCATGGGATCCCCCGCCCCCTGGCCTCGCCCTCCGGCCTGCATCCCGGCGGATCTGCTGCACCGCCCGCCCAACGGCGCGCGGGTCTGCGTGGCGGGGCTTGTCTTGCTGCGCCAGCGCCCGGGCACGGCCCATGGGGTGATCTTCATCACACTGGAAGATGAGACCGGCACGGTGAACGTGGTGGTCTGGAACAAGATCTATGAGCGCTACCGCCGCGCCGTGATCGCCGGACGCATGTTGCGCGTTCAGGGACGGATTCAACGCGAAGGAGCGGTGCTGCATCTGATCGCTGATGAGATCGAGGATTGCTCCGCCATGCTGGACCAGCTCCTGCGGCCCGAGATCTGCCGCGCCGCTGATCAGCCCTAAGCAACGAAAAACGCGCCCCCGGATCACCGAAGGCGCGCCTGTTTCCTAAGCTATCCGTCTCGCGAGGTTCAGTTCAGCGAGAGCGCTACAAAGCGTGGCTCGTTGTCCCGACGCACCAGCAGCAGGAGCGAATTGCGTCCGGCTTCCTTGGCCGCCGCGATCCGCTCTTCGAGCTCATCTGCCGAAGCGATCTTCTCCTGACCGGCTTCGGTGATCACGTCACCAGCACGCAAGCCTTTCTCGTAGGCCTCGGAAGTCTCGTCGATATCGCTGACCACAAGCCCCGCAAGACCGTTGGTGATGCCCAGCTGCTCGCGCAGCTCGTCATTCAGCTCGGTCACGGTCAGACCCATGATCTCCTTCTCGATCGGCTCATCCGCCGGGGCCGAGACAGGCACCGCGCGCTCCGCTTCCTCGCGGCGGCCCAGGGTCACCAGCAGGGTCTGCGTCGCACCGGAGCGGAAGACCACCACGCGCACGGCTTTGCCGACCGCAGTGTTGCCGACGATCTGCACGAGTTCGCGGGTATCTTCCACGTCACGACCATCAAAAGTCAGGATCACGTCGCCTGCTTCCATGCCAGCATCCAGCGACGGCCCATCGGGCACATCCGTGACCAGCGCACCAGCGGCGGTCTCAAGCCCCAGGGCCTCAGCCACATCATCGGTTACGTCCTGAATACGCACCCCCAGCCAGCCACGACGGGTCTCGCCGAACTCCTTGAGCTGATCGACCACATTGGTCACCACGCCGGAGGCCATGGAGAAGCCGATGCCGATCGAGCCACCATTCGGCGACAAGATTGCCGTGTTCACACCGATCACGTCTCCATCCATGTTGAAGAGCGGACCGCCCGAGTTACCCCGGTTAATCGCCGCGTCGGTCTGGATGTAGTCGTCATAGGTGCCCGACAGCGCCCGATTGCGCGCCGAGACAATCCCGGCAGAGACCGAGAAGCCCTGGCCCAGCGGGTTACCCACGGCCATCACCCAATCGCCCACACGGGCCGCATCACTGTCGCCAAAGCTCACGAAGGGCAGCGGGGCGTCACTCTCGACCTTCAGAAGGGCGATATCGGTGTTGGGGTCCGTGCCGATCACCGTCGCCTCCAACTCCTCGCCGGAGAAGAACTCGATCAGGATCTCATCGGCCTGCTCGATCACGTGGTTATTCGTGACGATGAAGCCATCCTCGGAGATCACGAAGCCTGAGCCCAGCGCGTTGGAGCGACGCTGGCGCGGGGCCGGACGCCCCTCTTCCTGCTGCCGATCCATGAAATCGCGGAAGAAGTCTTCCAGCGGCGAACCTTCGGGGACGATGGGCTGCGGGCCACCGGGCGTCGCCACATTGGTCGAAGTGGTGATGTTCACCACGGATGGGCTGACGCGTTCGGCCAGATCGGCGAAGCTGCCCGGATTGTCCCGCGCCTGCGTGGCGAGGGTTTGTGCCAAAACCAGCGCGAGGGCCAGAAGGGCCGCCGCCATGGCTTGAAGAGGGGTTACCCGCCCGGACGCGGGGGATGCGACCTGCGCAATGACCTGCGGCGCGCGTCGCTGTTCGTCGTGTCTGTTCACTCTTGGGGTCCTCCTGAAAGCCCGCCACGGGGGAGCGGGTCTTAGGTCTTGTCACGGGACAGAGCCCATGCTGTCCCAGATGTTTTCATTGCCCACGCCATATTCAAGCGTCCTGCCTCTCGCGCGCCGTCACGTAGACGTGACATGCCCGGGTCTGAGTGTTCCACGGGATCGCTAGGCGACCAAGCTCTTTCCGACCCAGACAAGTATAGTACCTAGGGCAATTGCGGCCAAACCCAAGCCGCGCCGGGTCGTGACGGGCATACGCGCGAATGCGGCCAGCAGATCCTCGATACGCGAAGGGGCCAGTGCGAACACCAGCCCCTCGATCACAAGAACCAGCCCAAAGGCGGTTATGAGCGTGTCCATCACCGATCTGCGCGGGCAGCCGTCCCGTCGAGATAATCGAAGAACTCGCTGTCAGGCGCGATGACCATGGTGGAGTTCGAGCCCTGCAATGCGCGCTCATAGGCAGTCATCGAGCGGTAGAACTCAAAGAACTCCGGGTCCGCTCCGAAGGCGCCCGCGAAGATGGCGTTCCGGCGCGCATCCGCTTCACCTCGAGTGATGTCGGCTTCCTTCTGGGATTCCGAGACCAGTTCGACCACTGTCCGGTCGGCCTGGGCGCGGACCCGCTGCGCGGCTTCTTCACCGCGCGCGATCTCGTCCGCGGCTTCCCGTTCCCGTTCCGCACGCATCCGAGCGAAGGTGGCATCCAAGTTCTGCGTCGGCAGGTTGGTCTGCTTGAGACGCACATCCACGACCTCGAGCCCGATATCCGAGGCACGCGCCCGCGCGCCCGCAGTGATCCGAGATGTCAGTGCGGCACGATCTGCGGAAAGGATGGTGTTCGAAGTCACCCCGTCCGAGCCCAGCACCGCGCGGATCTGCGGGTTCAGGATCCCTTCGAGACGCTGTTCGGCGGCGCGCATGCCGCCCACACCGACCGCCTGCCGGAACTGGACCACATCCGAAATCCGGTAGCGCGCGAACGCATCGACCACAAGACGCCGGTCATCGGAGGGCGTGACTTCGATAGGCTGGGTGTCGAGGCTCAGGATCCTGTCGTCATAGCGCACGACCTCCTGAATGAAGGGGATCTTAAACGCCAGCCCGGGTTCTTCCTTGACGGCCTTGATCTGACCGAACTGGAGCACAAGAGCTTTTTCACGTTCGTCCACGATGAAGAGCGAGTTGATCGCGATGAAACCGACAATTGCGACTGCGATCAGGCCAATAGGTCCCTTTTTCATCAGTTCGTTCCTCCGGCCGGACGGCGCAATTCATTGAGGGGCAGATAGGGAACAACACCCTGAGCGCCGCCTTCCGCATCATTGTCGAGGATGACCTTGTCGATCCCGCCAAGCACACGCTCCATCGTCTCGAGATAAAGACGCTTGCGGGTCACTTCGGGTGCATTCTGGTATTCGGCCAGAACGGCAGTGAAACGACTGGCTTCACCTTCGGCCTCGTTCACGACTTGAGCGCGATAGGCTTCGGCCTGTTCCAGGAGCTGCGCCGCTTCACCCCGTGCGCCCGCGAGCACCCGGTTCGCATAGGCGTCAGCCTGACGTTCCAGACGGTCCCGCTCCTGTTCAGCGGCCTGCACTTCGCGGAAGGCGTCGATCACCTGCTCGGGCGGGTCAGCCCGGTCGAGGTTGAGACGCACCACATTGATGCCGCTGACATAACTGTCGAGCGTTTCCTGAATCCGATCCTGCACCTGTTGTGCAATGAGTTCGCGATCCCGGTTCAGGATCGGTGCCAGTTCAGACTGGGCGATCACTTCGCGCATGGCCGCTTCGGAAACGGCACGGACAGTTTCCTGACCATCGCGGAGATTGAACAGAAAAGCCGCTGGATCGGAGATGTTCCACACCACGTCGAAGTCGATGTCGACGATGTTTTCATCGGTGGTCAGCATCAGACCGTCTTCGCCGCGCGCGCTGGTGCGAGACTGTCCGATCTCTTCGGTATTTTCCCGCGTCACCGGCAACACTTCGGCAGTCACCAGCGGCCAGGGTGCGAAGTTCAGACCCGGGTTCCCCACGGCAGAAAACTCGCCAAGAAACAGCTCGACCGATTGTTCTTCCGGACGGACCGTGTAGAGGGACGAATACACCCAAAGCCCAACCGCCGCGAGCGCGACAAGAGCAACAGAGCCTTTGGTGATCTTTGGGCCACCGCCACCACCGCCCGGGCCGCGCCCGTTGGTGCCGCCGCCACGACCGCCCATAAGGACGCGCAGCTGCTCCTGGCCTTTTTTCATGATCTCGTCGATCTCGGGGATTTGACCGTTGTCTCCGGGGCCACCGGGCCGTCGGCCGCCGCGATCGTCACCGCCTCGGTTGTCGCCACCGTTGCGATCACCCCCGCCGCCCCAGGGTCCACCGTTGTTATTCGCCATCCGTTTTCCTTGTCGTCTGCATATCGTCGTAACTCCCCTCAGGACATGGTTGCGAACGCCCGGATATCAAGCGCTCCGCACGGGTGATTTCATCGTGACCAACTCTTCGGAGATGGTCGGATGCACCGCACAGACCCTGTCGAAATCCGCTTTTGTTGCGCTCATTTTTACTGCGATCCCCGCGAGCTGGATCATCTCGCCCGCATGATCGGCCACGATGTGGCAGCCCAGGACCTTGTCCGTCGCCTTGCTGACCACGAGCTTCATGAGCACCCGGTCGGACTTGCCGGCAAAGGCGCCCTGCATCGCCCGGAAGGACGTGCAGTAGATATCCACCGGCTCCTGCTCGCGGGCCTGTTCTTCGGTGAGACCAATTGTGCCGAGCTCGGGCTGGGTGAAGATCGCCGAAGGGATCAGGTCGTGATCGGGCTTGGTCGGGTTGCCTTTGAACACCGTCTCGACAAAGGCCATGCCCTCGCGGATCGCCACGGGTGTCAGCTGCACCCGGTTGGTGACATCCCCGATCGCGTAGATCGACGGAATGTTAGTCTGGGAATAGTCATCCACCACGACCTCTCCGCGCCGTCCGACCGCAACGCCCGCTGCCTCAAGACCAAGCCCATCGGTGGACGGGTTGCGTCCGGTGGCAAACATTACCTGATCATAAACGCCGTCCTGCCCGTTGGTCGCCTTGACCCAAACCGGGCCACAGGCCGGTCCCGCCTCCGCGAGGTCGGCGGCATCCTGTGCGGCCGCGCCCATTGCGGGATCGGTGCTGGTCAGGATCTGTGCATTCCCCGCATCCGACGCCGCGCGCATCTCAACAATATTCGTGCCCAGATGCAGGTTCACACCCTTCTCGCGCATTGCCTCGGCCACCAGCCCGCGCGCTTCGTCATCAAAGCCCCGCAGGATCTGCGCCCCGCGATAATACTGCGTGACCTCCACTCCCAAACCATTGAAAATGCAAGCGAACTCGCAGGCAATATAGCCACCACCGATGATCAGAACCGATTTCGGCAGGCTCTCAAGCTGAAAGATCTCGTTCGAGGTGATCCCCAGATGGGCATTCGGCAGATCCGGCCGCACCGGGTGGCCGCCGGTGGCGATCAGGATATGCTTGGCGGTCTTGGTCTCTCCCGAGGCGAGCTGCACCGTATGCGGATCGGCGAGGGCCGCGCGGCTGTCAAAAATCTCGACTTCGGAACCGTTCAGAAGGCTGCGATAAACCTCCTCCAGCCGGTTCAACTCGGTGTTCAGCTTGGTCCGGAAAGGGAGCCAATCGAAATCGCCATCCTGGATATCCCAGCCATAGGCCCGGGCCTCTTCCGGCATCTCGCCATAGCCCGAAGCAAACACCATGAGCTTCTTGGGAACACAGCCACGGATCACACAGGTCCCGCCCATGCGGTACTCTTCGGCAAGCGCCACCTTGGCCCCCTCGGCAGAGGCCACGCGCGCCGCACGGACGCCGCCGGAGCCTCCCCCGATGACGAACAAGTCGTAGTCAAAACTCATGGGGTCGCTCCTGTCTTCCACGCCGGGTCCACCCGGCCCGGTCGTTACAGGTCGGAGAATACGTTGCCCGCACCGGGGACTTCAACCTGCTCTTGGTGGACCGTCCCGGTGTTGATATCGCGCAGCTCGACACTGCCATCGCCCTTCCCGATCACCACCACGTCGCAGATGTCCAGAAAGAGCCCGTTCTCGACCACGCCAGGCAACTGGTTCAACACGAGCGAGAGCTGGCGAGCATTTCCAATGCGTTGCAGATCCAGGTCCACGATAACATTGCCTTCATCAGTGATATATGGGGCGTCGCCATCCATGCGCAGACGGGTCTCGCGGCCCGTTACATCGATGCTGACAAGGGTTTCCTCGATCAGCGCCTTGGTCGTCTCCCAACCGAACTTGATCACCTCGACCGGCAGCGGGAAGGCCCCCAGCGTGGCTACAGCCTTGGACGAATCAGTGATCACGATCATCTGGTCCGAGGCGGTCGCCACGATCTTTTCCTGCAAAAGGGCCCCGCCGCCGCCCTTGATCAGGTTGAGGCTGGGGTCGAACTCATCGGCACCGTCGATCGTCAGGTCTAACCATTTGACCTCGTCGAGGGTCGTGACGGTCAGGCCAAGCTCCCGCGCGAGCTCTGCAGTCCGCGTGGAAGTGGCGACACAGGTGACCTGCATCCCTTCCTCGGCGACCGTTTCCGCCAGATGGCGCACCATCCAGGCCGCGGTAGAGCCGGTGCCAAGACCAACGCGCATACCATCTTCGATGAATGCGACAGCGCGTTTGGCCGCGACGTATTTTGCGCGATCAATTGGGGACAATTCTCCGGACATAGGGCCTGCTCCTCGACGGTCACGGGCCGCTTATGGGACAAAAGCGCGCGATGCGCGAGACCACGCGGCGATTTTCCTGAAATTCTCGTGATCAGCGGCGGACTCATGCGCGTTTTTCAGGCCAAACCTCCGATTGCAGCCGGTAATCGATCATTTGAGCAAGGCAATCAGCCGGTGCAATGACCAAACAGGCGGGATCCGAAGTCTCCAGCGTGACCCGTCCGGCGGTCACGATATTCGACGTCCCGATCCGGTCTCGCGGGTCCAACCATTCCGCCGTGAGGGGCCAGCGGACCCCGGTGGACGTGACCCGCACCGGCTGGAGGGGGAAGAATGACAGACGACTGTCCACAGTCAAGCGCATCACCCCGCGCGGCGATGCGAGCGTCACCACATCCGTGTCCGACAGGAGCAACACACGGCGATGGGCATAGCGCAGTAAGGTGTGGAAGCAGGCCAGTTCATGATCCACGCGCCCGCCCAGAAACCCAACACCCAGCGCCAGGTCCGCCGGAACACTCCGCAACGCCTTGTCGAAATCTGTACTGTCCTGTTCGGCGATATGGGTGATAGGGACATCTGAAAACGCCTCCGGAAGAGCCTCTGGCTGGCTGTCGAGATCTCCCAGAATTCGTGTCGGCCGCTCCGAAAGGGCGGCGGCATGGGAGACCCCTCCATCAACCGCGACGAGAATCGGGGCATGGGCCAAGGCCGCCCGCATCACGGGAATCGGGGCAGGCCCAGCACCCAAATATGTCACGAATGTGGCGGAATTTTTCGGGAGTTGGGCCATTTCATGACCATTTTCCGAGGCTTGCCAAACTTCAACCATAATTGCTGAAAATTAGGGAATTTTTCTTGTTTTTGTTTGTGAAATGGAAATTGCCGCCCGTATTTTATGTCAGCTGGCTCGGGGGAAGGAAGTGAGCAGGCACATGCAAGATTCGAACAAGATCCTGACGGTTTCCTATGGGACCTTCTCCTGTACGCTTGAGGGGTTCGAGGACCCGTTCTCCGCAATGAAGGACATCGCGGAGTATTTTCGCGATCTGGCGGCCGAGGATCGATACTTCGGAGCCGAGCCGCCGACCCCGGACGCGCAAATGCTGCAAAACATCGCCCAGCGCCGTGCCTCGACCAATGTGGATGCAGATTTGCGCGACGGCAGCGTGCATCTGACTCAGGCGCAACCAGACGACCCGATCGCTGAGGTCCCCACCCCGGATAGATCGGATGCTGAACGTCCCGAGGCCGCGCTGCCAGAAGACATGTCGGATCGGGCTCCGATGGAAGCCATCGCCCCGGAGCCCCCGATGTTCGTGGCGGAGCCGGATCCCACCACTGCGCCAGACCCTTGGCATGGGGCGGAAGATGTCCACGCGCTGTTCCAAATCCCGTCGACCCAGCTTCCCCCCCCCGCCCCAGCCTCGGATGTCGCGCCGGATCTGGCGGAAACCGGGCTCAGCGCTTCCAGCATCGCCGCCAAGCTGCAGCGGATTCGCTCGGTCGTTGCAGCGAATGCCATAGACAGCACCGCCGAGCTCGAAGCTCGTTTCGATGTCGAGGATTCCGACGATCTGACCGATGACGTGGCCTTTACCATGCCTCACCACGAGACAATTGAGGCTGAGGCTGAGGCTGAGGAAACATGGCGCGACACAGAGTTGGCCGCGACCGAAGATGACGACAGCGCGGCCCCAGCGGACGAAGAGGTTGCCACATTCCTCGCGG
>JBCDKN010000002.1:0-324045 GCA_038746545.1 Pseudomonadota bacterium | reverse complement strand
GTGATCGAGATCATGTTTGGGAGGTTGAAAGACTGGCGGCGTGTGGCAACCCGATACGACAGATGCCCGAAGGTCTTCCTGTCAGCCATCGCACTCACCGCTCTCGTCATCTATTGCCTATGAGTCCTGACCCTAGGCCGACATATTGATACTACATTTTATACCGCCCAGCGAAGCACTGCGGTCGATATTGGAGCAAAGTCCACGAAAACGGGGAAGCGCCCTAGCTGCTTGACGAATTGGCAACAGCAAAGCCCCAACTGAACGAGACGTATCATGCAAAGTAAGGTTGTGGCGGAGAGACAGGGATTCGAACCCTGGGAACGCTCTCACGCTCAACGGTTTTCAAGACCGCCGCATTCGACCACTCTGCCACCTCTCCGCAATACGGCGTTGGTACTGCGCCGCCAGCCCCGCGTAAAGGCGCAAAAACCAACTGCTCCCTAGGCACCCCTGAGACTGATCAAAACTTGGGCATGTGAGCCGCGCTAAAGCGATCCCTCCGGTCGTGGCGCTTTTCATTGCAGCGCCGAGGCAGTATGACAAAGCAGAGCAGCGGACCCAGAACGCGGGCGAAACGGCAGGAGCAAGACCGTGTCGGCGTGGGTCGAGGATGAGGGGCGACATATGGGCTGGATGGTCGGAACGCGCGGAGCCTTGGGGCTGGTCCTCGTGGTATCGCTGGCAGGCTGCGAAGGGACCAACGCCTTCGATTTTCTCAAACCCGGAGACGAGGCCGACGCGCCGGTGGAGACCAGTGCTCCGCGCGATGGCGAGACCCGGGATGTGGAAGCGCCCGAGATCTTCGCCGAGGCTGAAGCGGGGCTCTGGGATGGGCGCCCGTCCCTAGGCGGTGTCTGGGTCGCCTATCCGGACGTGCCCGAGCCCGAGCGCGTGGTGATCCGCAACGTAGAAAATGGCAGCTCGGTCATCGGTGCCCTGTTCCGGCGCGAGCGTGACAATCCAGGCCCCAGGTTCCAGGTCTCGTCCGATGCGGCGGAGGCATTGAACATTCTCGCAGGCGCACCGACTCAGATCGAAGTGATCGCCCTCAAACGCGAAAGCGTGGCTCCGCCAGCGGAGGCCGAAGTGCCGACAGAGAGCGTCGACCCAACAGCGCTGGCCGCCGCGGCCATTGCCGAGGTCGAGCTAGAAGAGTCCGAGGCCGCCGCCCCGCCTGCCTCGACGCCTGTGCCGCTAAACTCAACCCTGACGCGACCCTATATCCAGATCGGGATTTTCAATGTTGCGGCCAATGCCGAAGCCACCGAGGCGCAGCTGCGCGGGGCCGGTCTGGCGGCCCAGACCTTCACCCAGGAGAGCCAGGGCCGCACATTCTATCGCGTGATCGTCGGGCCAGCCCAAAACGAGAGCGCCCGTGCCGCTGCCCTTGAGACCGCAAAATCCATGGGCTTTGCCGACGCCTATTTCGTGACCAACTGACGGAGATTGTCTGATGCGCCCTCTGCTCTGCCTGCGCCTTGTCGCACTCATGGCCCTCGCGCTTGGCCTGACTTTTGGTCAGCCTGCCAAGGCCGCATTCGAGACCCGGGCAACGGCCGCCTATGTCGTCGATCTGACCACCGGCACCGTCCTGCTGGAAAAAAGCGCGGACATCCCATTGCCCCCGGCCAGCATGTCGAAGCTGATGACGCTCTACATGCTGTTCGAAGCCCTGCACAAGAACCCCGCCGTCACGCTGGACACAACCTTCCGGGTCTCAGCCCGGGCCATGGCCAAGGGCGGCTCGACCATGTTCCTGACCGAGCGCGACCGCCCTACGGCCGAAGAGCTGATCAAGGGTATCATCGTGCAATCGGGCAATGACGCGACAGTCGTCGTGGCCGAAGGGCTCGCGGGCACCGAGGAGGCTTTCGCCCGCCTGATGACCGAGAAGGCCCAGACCATGGGCATGACCCAGTCGGTCTTCGCCAATGCCTCGGGTTGGCCCCATCCCCTGCACCGGATGAGCATGAAGGATCTCGCGATCCTGACAGAGCGGATGATCGAGGATTACCCGGAATATTACGGCTATTTCTCCATGTCCGAATGGGGCTATGACGGGCGCGCGCCACAGAACCGGTTCAACCGCAACCCGCTCCTGAAGCTCGGGATCGGGGCGGATGGTCTCAAGACCGGCCATACGCAAGAGGCAGGCTACGGCCTTGTCGGGTCCGCCCAGCAAGGTGCGCGGCGCATCGTCTTCGTGATCACAGGGCTGGAAACCGACCGGGCGCGAGCCGAGGAATCCGAGCGTATCGTCAGCTGGGCCTTCCGTCAGTTTGTGCAAAAGGACCTTGCCGCCGCCGACACGCGCCTGGCGGATCTGCCCGTCTGGGTAGGAGAGCAGGCGACAGTGGGCCTTGTCTCGCCCACGGATGTGCGCCCGCTCGTGCCGCTGGTGGCCTCGGGCAGCCTCACCGCCGAGATTGAGGCTGAAACGCCAATCAACGCGCCCATAGCCGCCGGACAGCAGTTGGGTGAGCTGGTGATCTCTGGTCCCGAGATGCCGCCGCAACGTTTCCCACTGGTGGCAGAGCAGGCGGTTGCCAAAGGCGGGGCATGGGTCCGGATGCAGGCCGCGGCACAGGTCCTCTACCGGGAGCTGACCCAGGATGAGGCCGCAGAGGCCCAGTGATCCAAGCATCGGGACAGATGTGATGCCGACCCCGGGCCGGCTCATCAGCTTTGAAGGCATTGACGGCAGCGGCAAGTCCACGCAAGCCCGCCTGCTGGCCGAGCATCTGCGCGCGCAGGGCGGCGATCCGGTTCTGACCCGCGAACCGGGTGGCTCCGCCGGAGCCGAGGAAATCCGTCGGCTGCTGGTCGAAGGCGACCCGGATCGCTGGTCGCCCGAAACCGAGCTCTTGCTCTTTACCGCCGCGCGCCGGGATCATCTGGAGCGCACAATTGCCCCTGCCCTGGCGGCGGGACGGGATGTCATCACCGACCGTTTCGCGGACAGCACGCGGATCTATCAAGGGGCCACACGAGGCGACTTGCGCGGGTTGGTTGACGAGCTTCACGCGCTGATGATCGGACGGGAGCCGGACCTGACGGTCATCATCGACATGCCGCCGGAGCTCGCCCTGCGCCGCGGTCTCGCCCGGCAAAGCGGCGAGGACCGGTTCGAGGAGTTCGGCCTGCCCTTTCAGACCGCCCTCCATGCCGGGTTCCGCGCTCTGGCGGAGGCCGCGCCCGAGCGCTGCGTCCTCGTTGATGGCAATCGCGCGCCGGAGGCTGTGGCCCGAGACGTCCGCGCAGCTTGGGAAGGGATGCCCGCATGAGCCGTGCAACCGAGGTGCCCCAAGAGGACGCCCTGCCCGAGGCCGATGCGCTTCCCGGTGCGCCCCATCCGCGCTTTGCCGAGCAGGTGTTCGGCCATGACGCGGCGGAGGCTGCGCTTCTGGATGCGATCGGATCCGGGCGATTGCACCACGCCTGGCTGCTGACCGGCCCCAAGGGGATCGGCAAGGCGAGCTTCGCCTGGCGGGCGGCCCGCGCCCTCCTGACCTTGCCGACCGAGGATCCGGGGCCGAGCCTTTTTGGGGAGCCGGAACCCATGGCCGTCCCCACAAGCCTCGATGTAGATCCCGATCATCCGGTGGCGCGTCGGGTCGCGGCGCTGTCCGAGCCCCGCCTGTTCTTGCTGCGCCGTCCCTATGACGCCAAGCTTGGTCGGTTCAAACAGGACATCCCGGTGGATGCAGCGCGTGGGCTGAAGGGCTTCTTCTCCATGGCGGCGATGGATGGAGGTCGGCGGGTGGTGATCGTCGATGCCGCCGATGAGATGAACGCCAACGCGGCCAATGCGCTCCTGAAAGTGCTGGAGGAACCGCCCGCCGATACAGTGATGCTCCTGATCTGCCACGCACCCTCCAAGCTCCTGCCCACCATTCGCAGCCGCTGCCGGACCTTGCGGATGTCCCCGCTCAGCCCAGAGAACCTGAGCGACGCGCTGGCCCAAGCCACGGGCGCCCCGCTGCCCGAAGACGAGGTCCAAAGCCTGCTGCCCCTCGCCGAAGGCTCGGTCGGACAAGCGCTCAGCCTGCGCGATGCGGGCGGGCCCGAGGCCTATGACAGCCTGTTGCGGCTTCTGGGCGATCTGCCCCGGCTCGACCGCCCGGCCATGGCAGCACTGGCCGATAGTGCCAGTGCGCGCGGGGCCGAAGGTCGGCTCGATCTGCTTTTGAGCCTGACGGAGGTATTCCTGCACCGCCTTGCGCGGACGGGCGCGACAGGGGCGCCTCCGCCCCTGGCCAGCGAGAGCGAAGCGCAGCTTCTGGCCCGTCTCGCCCCCCACGCTCGCGCCGGACAGGCCTGGGCCACCGCGCATGCAGAACTTGTGCCACGGGTGCGTGCCGGGCGCGCTGTAAACCTTGACGCCTCGATGCTTCTGCTGGATATGTTCCACGGACTGCAGACGGTGGCATCCGGACCCGCCGCTGCCTAATCCCTTAGCGATTTCAGGCATTCCATGGCTTCCATTCCGACCCAGCCCACGCTCGTTGACAGCCATTGCCATCTCGACTTCCCCGACTTCGCCGACACCCTGCCGCAGGTGATTGACCGCGCAGTTGCCGCCGGTGTGACGCGTATGGTCACGATCTGCACCAAACTGCGGAGCGAGCCGCAGGTGCGCGCCATCGCCGAGGCCCATACCCAGGTCTTCTATGCCGCCGGCACCCACCCGATGAGCGTCGCCGCCGAGCCTATGGCGACGGTAGAGGCGCTGGTCGCTCTGGCCACGCACCCGAAATTTGTCGGCATCGGCGAGACCGGCCTCGACTACCACTACACCGCCGAGAGCGCGGGCGTGCAGCAAGAAAGCCTGCGCCTGCATATCGAGGCCGCGCGCCGGACCGGTCTGCCCCTGATCATCCATGCCCGTGACGCGGATGACGACATGGCCCGGATCCTGATCGAGGAGCATCGCGCTGCGCCCTACGCTTGCGTCATGCATTGCTTCTCTTCGACCCGGGCGCTCGCCGAGGCCGCACTGGATTTGGGGTTCTACCTGTCGATGTCCGGGATCGCGGCTTTCAAGAAATCCACGGAGCTGCGGGCGATCTTCGCCGACGCGCCGGTTGAGCGCGTGCTGGTCGAGACCGACGCACCCTATCTCGCCCCGCCCCCCTATCGCGGCAAGCGCAACGAGCCCGCTTACGTCGCCCACACAGCCGCCGCCGGGGCGGAGGTCTACGGCCTGAGCCCCGAGGCCTTTGCCGCCCAGACCAGCGCCAATTTCGACCGGCTCTTCGCCAAGGCCGCCGCCTGGACGCCCGAGGCCGCTGCATGAGCGGCATGCGCTTCACGATCCTCGGCTGCGGATCCTCGGGCGGGGTGCCCCGCCTCGGCGGCCATTGGGGCGATTGCGACCCTGAAAACCCCCGCAACCGGCGGCGGCGCTGCTCGCTACTGGTGGAGCGAGACGGGCCCGAAGGCACCACGAGCGTGCTGATCGACACCTCGCCGGATATGCGCCAGCAGCTCCTTGATGCGGGGATCGGGCGGCTCGATGGGGTGATCTACACCCATGCCCATGCGGACCATACCCATGGGCTCGACGATCTGCGGATGATCGTCTTCAACATGCGCGCCCGCCTGCCCGTCTGGGCCGATGCCCCGACCCGCGAGAGCCTGTTTGCTCGGTTCGGCTACGCGTTTGAGCAGCCCGAGGGCAGCCCCTATCCCCCGATCCTCGAGATGAACGACCTCGACGGCACCGTCACTATTCACGGACCCGGCGGTCCGATCCCGTTCGCACCCTTCCCAGTCAATCACGGCAGCATCGATAGCCTCGGCTTCCGGATCGGGGATCTGGCCTACCTGCCCGATGTCGCGAAACTTCTGCCCGAAAGCCACGCGGCCCTCAGCGGACTCGAAGTGCTGATCCTCGACGCCCTGCGCCGGGATCCGCATCCGACCCATGCCCATCTGGCGCAATCGCTGGACTGGATCGCGGAGTTCGCGCCGAAACAGGCCGTCCTCACCAATATGCATATCGATCTCGACTATGCGACCGTAGCGGCGGAGACGCCCGACCATGTGACCCCCGCCTATGACGGCATGGTCCTGGAACGCCCCGCGCCCGATCTGCCCGCATGAGCGTCCTGCTGGAGGTCACCCTCCCGGTCTTTCTGGTGATCGCGGCGGGCTATGTGGCGGTCTGGGCCAAGGTCTTCTCGGATGACAATGTGGATGCGCTCATGCGCTTCACCCAAAACTTCGCCATCCCCTGCCTGCTCTTTGCGGCGATCTCGACCCTCGACCTGAAAGCGGTCTTCGACTGGCGATTGCTGACGAGCTACTATGCCGGGGTGCTCTGCGCATTCGGGATCGGGATCCTCGGGGCAAAGCTGGTCTTTGGCCGCCCCATTCAGGACGCGGTCGCCATCGGCTTTTGCTGCATGTTTGCCAACACGGTGCTCCTCGGCCTGCCGATCATGGAGCGCGCCCACGGGGTCGCGGCCCTCGAGCCGATGTTTGCGATCATCTCGATCCACGCGCCCTTTGTCTACATGGTCGGCATCACCACGATGGAGATCGTGCGCGCCTCCTCCAAAGGGCTCTTCAAGACGATCTGGTCCATCGCCAAAACCATGTCGCAAAACGCGCTGATGATCGCCGTGGCGCTGGGGTTCACGGTCAATCTGAGCGGGCTGATGACGCCCGTCGTGGTGGAGGAAGCGGTAAGCCTGATCGCCCGCGCCGGCTTGCCCGCAGCCCTCTTCGGCCTCGGCGGCGTGCTTTATCGCTACAAGCCCGAAGGCAATCTGCGGGAGGTGATCTTCGTCTGTCTCGTCTCGCTCATGGTGCATCCCAGCATCACATGGGCGCTTGGCCACGGCGCTTTCGAGCTGTCGGATCCCATGCTGCGGGCGGCCGCCCTGACCGCCGCAATGGCACCCGGCGTGAACACGTACATCTTCGCAAATATGTACGGCGTCGCCAAACGGGTGGTCGCCACGGCCGTGCTCGCCGGAACGGCGGTGTCGATCCTTTCCGCCGCTTTCTGGCTGAGTGTTCTACCCTAGGGGCGCGCCGCCCCGTTCATTGTTCCGCAAATACTCAATTCTCCGGCCCGCAGATTGCGCTACGGCAATCTCCTACTCGGCGGGCTGCCCCTGGAACGCAGGTGCCGCATCATCCTCGCGCTCCGGTGCCACGAGACACAGACGCAAGAGCGGCGGAACCGTCAACAGCGTCAGGAAGGCAGACATCGAGAGCCCGCCGACCACAACCGCGCCCAAACCGCGATAAAGCTCCGACCCCTCGCCCGGGAACACCACCAGCGGCAGCATCCCCATGATGCTGGTGAGCGTCGACATAAAGATCGGGCGGATCCGGTTTTGAGTCGCCTCCTCGATCGCGTCGATGGGCGACATCCCCTCCTCGCGCAGATGATAGAGCGACTGGTGCACGATCAGGATCGCGTTGTTTACCACGATCCCGACCAGAATGATGAAGCCAAGCAGGGTCAACATGTCGAGCGGTTGCGTCTGAAACACATTCAGAAGCGCCAGCCCCCCGACCCCGCCCGCCGCCGCCACAGGCACGGAAACCAGAATGACCAAAGGCAAGACGAAGCTCTCGAACAGGATCGCCATGACCAGAAACACGATGACCAGAGCAACCACGAGATTGATCTGGATCGCTTCCCATGTCTGACTGAGCTGATCTGCCGTGCCCGACACGCTGAGGCGGATCCCCGGCGGCACGCCCTGCTCTTCCAGCACGGAGACCACCTGCGTCTCCAACATCTCCACCGCTGTTTCCAGCGGCAGCGCATCCGAGGGGCGCACCTCCAGTGTCACCGTGCGAAGACGGTCCCGGTGACGGATCTCGGTCGGACCAGCCGTCACGACAACATCCGCCAGCGCAGAGACCGGCACGATGCGGCCCGAGGGCGTGACCACCGGGTAGGCGCCCACATCCTGCGTCCGGAACCCGGCAGAGAGCGACGTATCCCCCTTGAGCACAAGATTCAGCCGGTCCGAACCTTCGGTGATTTCCGCCACACGCAGCCCGTCATTATAGGCATCCACCGTGGCCGCCAGCGCACCGGCATCCACGCCCGCATCCGCCAACCGCAATCGGTTGGGCACGAGCCGCACCTCCGGAGCACCCAGCTCCAGCCCCGGGATCGGGCGGAATTGATGCCCCTCTGAGCGCGGCAAGAGCCCCGAGACCAGTCCGGCGGCACGCCCTGCAACGCCGAGGATCTGCTCCAGGTTCTGGCCCGAAACGTTGAGCTCGATGGTGCGTCCCCCGCCAACACCCCGGCCAAAGAGCGAAGGCTGCGTCATGAACCCGAACGTGCCCGGTTCCGCAAAAATTGGCCCCGACAGGAGCGGGATCAACTCCGCCACGCGCGGGCCATCCAGCGCTGTGGCGCCAACAAAAGAGTTCCCAGGGGTCGCCACAAAGAAGAAATTCTCGATGGTCGGCCCACCCTCGGGGGTCTGAAGCTCCGGCGCGGCCTGCCACATGGGTTCGGCGGCGCGCTCGATCCGTTCCGCGATGGTCTCTGTCGTGTCGAGATTGTAGCCCGGCGGCGGGATGATCAGCCCGAAAACCAAGTTTCGGTTGCCCTCCGGCAGATATTCGAGCCGCGGCAGGAAAACCACTGTCGCTACCGCCGCCGCGCCACCAATCAGCCCTACCATCAGCACGCCAAGCACGCGGACCCGAACGGTCAGACGCACATACCACATCACGAGCGCCTTGAAGCCGCGCGCCAGATGGTCGATTCCCCAGAGCGGCAGCGTCGTCTGCTGGCCATCCTTCAAGAGCCGTTTGGCCAGCGCCGGGATCACCGTCACGGCCACCACCAGCGACAGCAGCACGGAAACCGAGATCGCCACGGCGATGTCCCGGAAGAGCTGCCCGGCCTCCAGCTCCATAATCAGAATCGGGACGAAGACGAGTACCGTGGTCAGCGCGGAGACGAGGATCGCCCCCCATACCTGCCGCGCCCCGTGATAGGCCGCTTCGGAGCGGGATTTGCCCTGCTCGCGCAGCCGGTAGATATTCTCCAACACCACGATGGCCGCATCCACGATCATCCCCACTGCGAAGGCGATACCGGCAAGGCTCACCACGTTGAGTGTCCGCCCCGTGGCGGCCATAGCAACGAAGGTCGCCACGATGGAGACCGGTATCGCGAGGCTGACCACCAGTGTCGCACGCGGGGAGCGCAGGAAGATCAGGAGCACCAGCGCCGCCAGCGCCCCGCCGATCCAGATATTCTGCGTCACCAGATCAATTGCGCCTTCGATATAGATCGTCTCGTCATAAACCTGTTCGAGGAGCAGTCCTTGGTCCGCGACGGGTCCTGCCTGCAACTCGGCCAGCACCCGGCGCACCTCGCCCATGGTTTCGATCACATTCGCTCCGCGCTCCCGCACGACATTAAAAGCGAGACCGGACTCGCCCTTGAAGCGCAGCCGCGCCTGCGGCTCCCCGAAGGAGAATTGAACCCGCGCCACGTCGCGCACGAGCACCCGGCCCAGCGTGCCCGTGGATGCTTCAGAGCGCAGGACGACGCCACCGACACTTTCCACCGTGTCGAGCGCGCCCTCGGCCCGCACCACGTAGCGGCGCTTGCCCTCTTCAATGTCCCCTGCGGAGAGGGAGATGTTTTCCGCCCGCAGCCGTCCAACCACCTCCGGCACGGTCAGACCGAACCGCGCGAGACGACGCGGATCCACCACGATCTGCAACTCGCGACTGACCCCACCAAAGACGTTGACTGCCGAAACCCCCTCGATCCGCTCGATCCGGTCCTTGACCACATCCTCCATGAAGTCGCCATAAGTCGGCAGAGGCCGCTCGGCCGTGCCAGCATCGGTGACGATAACCCAGGCAATGGGACTGTCGTCGTCGCCCGACGTATCGAGCGAAGGCTCGCTGGCTTCATCCGGATAGTCTCCCACCCGGTCGAGCCGGTTCGACACCAGCAGCAGCGTCTGGCTCATATCCGTGCCCGGCGAGAACTCCAGCGTGATTTCCCCAGAGCCCGACTGGGAGCGCGAAGTCATGATGTCGAGCCCTTCGAGCCCGCGCAGCGCCTCTTCCTGCGGGTTGATGATTTCGCGTTCGATCTCTGCGGGGGCGGCACCCGGCCATTGGGTCTCGACCACAACGACGGGTTTGCGCACATCCGGGGCGAGTTGAATCGGAATCCGCGACAGGGCGATCACCCCGAAGAGCACAGCCATGATCACCGCCGCGATCACAGCGATGGGCCGCTCGATGGCGAAACGAATGGGGTTCATGACCGGCCCTTCCTCAGTTGGATTGCTGCTGCGGCGCGCCGCCGGCCATGGCCTGCAGAGCCTGACCGGGGCGGAGGCGTTCATTGCCGCGCACCACGACCGCGTCTCCCTCTGCCAACCCGTCGAGCACTTCGAACCGCTCGCCCATGGCCACGCCGATCCGCACCGGGCGCGGTTGCGCCACGCCTTCGGCATCGACAAACACGGTCCAGCCCTGCGCGCCCTGCACAAGGGCGTCCTTTGGCACGCTGAGCGCGTCTCGCGGCGGACTCACCGGCACCATCAGGGTGATCGACTGACCCACGGCCAGGGTCGCCCCGAGCACGGCGAAGTCCCCCGACAGGCGCACGGGACGGGTCCGGGTCGACAGGCTCTCGGTGGGCAGGATCGCGCGCACCTTGAGGTCGAGCGCGGTGCCGTCATCGCTTTCCCCGGCGACCTGCACGCCATCGGGAATGGCTGGTGCAAACTCAGCCGGAACCTGAGCTTCAACTTCTAAAGCACTGATATCAATCAGACGTGCCACAGGAGCACCTACGGATATGAACTGTCCTGGATCCGCCTCGACCGACAGGACAACGCCCTCGAATGGCGCGGTAATCCGCGCCCGTTCCAGCGTATAGCGCGCGCGCGCCTCGGCCGCCTCGGCGTTTAGAAGCCGCGCCTGCGCCTGATTGATCTGGCCCGTGGCCGCAGCCCGATCGCTGGTCGCATCGTCAAAACGCGCCGAGCTGAACGAGGCGGTGTCCCGCAGGCCCTCGGCCCGGTCCAGCGCGTCCTGAGCCCGGCGCAACTGCGCCTCTGCGATAGCGATGCCCGCGCGCGCTTCCTCGATCTCCGCCAGTGCCTGTTTCAGCTCGATCTGTGCCAACTCCGTATCGAGTACGGCAAGGGTCGCACCAGCCACGACCGTGTCGCCGACGAGCACTGCAACTTCGTCCACGATCCCGGCCACGCGGGCGGCCACTTCGCTGTCGCGGGAGGCCACGATCTGACCGAAAACCGGCAGGGTTTCGGCGAGCGAGCGCCGCTCGACCACTTCGGTGACGACCGCCGCCGGCTGCCCCTGGGCCACCGCGGATTCAACCGTCGCCAGGAGCGAAACACTCACGGCCAAATATCCACAGAACCTCAACAACGACATGGGCGGTACTTTCCAAACGACTCCGGAGGGAGAGGGTAGCACGTCTGCTGCAGCAGCAAAGGGAGATCCTTCTTGCACTCGATCAAATTCGCGCCTAGGTCTGGAGCACTACCGTTGGGGTGCCCGGGTTCGGGCTGAGAGACGCGACGCGTCAACCCATGGAACCTGATCCGGGCAATACCGGCGGAGGGAACGGTTCGCGCATCGCGACAACTCGCAGAGCGCCCCCACTCCCCCTCCTGCCGAATGGCCCGCCAATATGAGGCGTGCGATGGCGACCGCATTGACAATAGCAGGCTCGGATTCCGGCGGCGGCGCGGGAATCCAGGCGGATCTCAAGGCCTTCTCCGCGCGCGGCGTCTATGGCACGAGCGTGATCACCGCGCTGACAGCGCAGAATACGTGTGCGGTCACAGCGGTGGAGATCACGCCGGTGGCGATGATCCGCGCACAGATTGCCGCGGTGTTCGATGATATCGCCGTGGATGCGGTCAAGATCGGCATGCTGGGCACGCCCGAGGTGATCGCCACCGTGGCCGAGGGGCTGACCGGGTTCAAGGGCCCTGTCGTGCTCGACCCGGTGATGGTAGCGAAATCCGGCGACGCCCTGCTGGCGGCTGAAGCTGAAGAAGCGCTGGCTGAACAGCTCTTGCCGCGCGCCACCGTGCTGACCCCGAACCTGCCAGAGGCGGCGCGTCTCCTGAAGCGCGAAGAAAGCGATGATCCCGCGGCCATGCTGGACGCAGGGCAAGCCCTGCGCGCCATGGGGCCGGCGGCGGTTCTGATGAAGGGCGGGCACGGGCGCGGGGAGACCTGCGTGGATCTGTTGATCGATGGCAGCACTGCGCCCTTGCGGCTCGAGGCCCCGCGCATCCCGACGCGCAACACCCATGGCACCGGATGCACCCTCTCCGCGTCCATCGCGGCGGAACTCGCCAAAGGCGCAGATCTGCGCGCTGCCGTGACCGCTGCCCACGGCTATCTGCAGGGCGCGATTGCCAAGGCCGACAGTCTCGGGATCGGTCAGGGGCATGGACCTGTGCATCACTTCCACGAGTTCTGGTCATGACGCGTTTCGCCGTTCTGGGGGCCGGGGTCGCAGGGCTCTGCGTTGCAACCGAGCTGGCCGCGCGAGGTGCACAGGTTACACTGCACGACCCCGCGGGTGGACCCGGTGCCCATGGCTGCTCCTGGTGGGCGGGGGGCATGCTGGCCCCGTGGTGCGAGTATGAAAACGCCGAGGAGCCGGTACTGATCCATGGTCAGATGGCGCTCGGCTGGTGGGGCGCGCGGACCGAGGTTGCGACGCGCGGCACATTGGTGGTGGCCCATGCCCGCGACCGGTCCGATCTGGATCGTTTTGCCCGGCGTACCCATGGACATGCCCCTGTCACAGGGGCCGAAATCGCAGCATTGGAACCTGATCTGGGCGCACGCTTTCCGGCAGGTCTCTATTTCGAGGCCGAAGGGCATCTCGATCCGCGCCGAGCCCTGACGGATCTCGCTGAGAGCCTGGTCACACGGGGCGTGCCCGTGCGGGACGACGCGCCCCCCTCCGGCGCGCAGATCGTGGATTGCACCGGACTTGCCGCGCGGGACGTCTTGCCCGAGCTGCGCGGCGTCAAAGGGGAGATGCTGGTGATCCGCGCCCCGGATCTGTCGCTCACCCGACCAGTGCGCCTGCTGCATCCGCGGATCCCGCTTTACATCGTGCCGCGCGGTGATGGCGTCTACATGCTGGGTGCGACCATGGTCGAGGCTGAGGATCGCGGTCGCATCTCGGCCCGCGCGATGTTGGAGTTGCTCAGCGCGGCCTATGCCCTCAACCCCGCTTTTGCCGAAGCCGAGATCCTCGAGATCGGCACAGATCTGCGCCCCGCCTTTCCCGACAATCTGCCCCGCGTCACGCGAGAGGGCGGCGTCACTTACGTCAACGGCCTCTACCGCCACGGCTATCTGCTCGCGCCCGCCATGGCGCAGCAGGCTGCCGAGGCGCTGCTCGGCCCCACCCCATCGGAGACTGCCCATGCAGCTTGTCATTAACGGCACCGCTACCGAGGTCGCGGCCATGACGCTCGCGGACCTGCTGACCGAGCTCGGTCACATCGGGACGGTCGCAACTGCCCTGAACGAGAGCTTCGTGCCCGTGGGTGCGCGGGCGGGCCAGACCCTGTCCCCCGGCGACCGGATCGAGATCCTCGCCCCGATGCAAGGCGGCTGAGCCATGCCAGACACTCCGACCGCAACCGCCAAGCCGTTCTATGGGACAGTCCTGAGCCATCCCCTGATGCTGGGCACGGCGCAGTACCCGTCGCCTGCGATCCTTGCTGAAGCCTTCCGCGCCTCGGGTGCCGGGGTAGCGACCGTATCGCTCAGGCGCGAGGGCGCTGGCGGAGCGGGCCAGACCTTCTGGGCGATGATCCGGGATCTTGAGGTGGCCGTGCTGCCCAACACGGCCGGGTGTCACTCTGCAAAGGAGGCGATCACAACGGCGCAGATGGCCCGCGAGGTGTTTGAGACCGACTGGATCAAGCTCGAAGTGATCGGCAACACCGACACGCTGCAACCGGATGTGTTCGAACTTGTGGAGGCGACGCGGATCCTGACCGGAGAAGGGTTCAAGGTCTTTCCCTATTGCACCGAGGATCTGGTGGTGGCCGAGAAACTGCTGGCTGCCGGGGCCGAGGTGCTCATGCCCTGGGGCGCGCCGATCGGCACGGGGCTGGGGCTGAACAATCCTTACGGTCTGCGGACCCTGCGGGCGCGGTTTCCAGACATACCCATGGTCGTAGATGCGGGGATTGGTCTGCCCTCCCACGCGGCGGCGGCCATGGAGATAGGCTATGACGCGGTGCTCTTGAACACGGCGGTGGCCAAGGCGGGCGACCCGGTGGCGATGGCCGTGGCCATGGCCCGCGCGACCGAGGCCGGGGCGCTGGCGCAGGCTGCTGACCCGATGGAGGCGCGTGATATGGCCGCCGCCTCGACCCCCGTCATCGGACAGGCGTTTTTGTCATGAGCGCGCTGCATCCTTTCTATCCGATCTTTGACCGGGCCGAGTGGCTGATCCGGTTGCTGCCGCTGGGAATCAAGCTGGTGCAGCTCCGGATCAAGGACCAGCCGCCAGAGGTGGTGCGGGCCGAAATCCGGGCGGCCAAGGGCCTGTGCGGCGAGCATGGCTCCACTCTGGTAGTGAATGACCATTGGCAGATCGCCATCGCCGAGGGTTGCGACTGGGTGCATCTGGGGCAGGAGGATCTGGACACCGCCGATCTGGACGCGATCAAAGGGGCCGGGATCAAGCTTGGCCTGTCCACCCATGACGAGGCGGAGCTGGACCGGGCACTGGCCTGCGATCCGGATTATGTGGCCTTGGGCCCGATTTATCCGACGATCCTGAAGAAGATGACATGGGAACAGCAGGGTCTTGAGAAACTGACCGACTGGCGGGAGCGGGTCGGGGATCTGCCGCTGATTGCCATTGGCGGCATGACGCCGGAGCGGGGCCAGCTTGCGCTGGAGGCCGGGGCGGATGTGGTCTCGGCGGTGACGGATATCACCTTGAACGAGGATCCCGAGGGCCGTGTCCGGACCTGGCTGGAGCAGTTGGGATGACCCCTCCCGTGGCCCATCGCCGTTTCAGGACAGAAGGTGCCGGACGCATTGGCACCGGGTGGATTCGATTGATGGCTGATGGAGCCCGTTGGAGTATGAACCCATGACCCGCTACGCGCGTCAGATGCAGCTGCCACAGGTCGGCGCGGCGGGGCAAACAAAACTTGCCGCTTCCCACGCGCTCATCATCGGCGCGGGCGGTCTCGGAGCGCCCGTTTTGAGCTATCTCGCGGGCGCAGGCATCGGGCGGATCACAGTGATGGATGTGGACCGGGTTAGCCTAAGCAATCTACATCGCCAGACCCTATTCACCGTGGACGATATCGGCGCGTCGAAGGCGCAAGTCGCAGCAGCACGGCTCCGTGCGCTCAATCCCGACTGCCATGTCACCGCCGTGACGGAGGCTTTCACGCCCGCGACCGGACCGACGGCCATTGCCGATGCGGACGTCGTTCTGGATTGCGCGGATAGTTACGCCGCGAGCTACGGGGCGTCCGACCTTTGCGGATCCACGCCTCTTATCACGGCCTCCGTCCTCGGGGCGTCGGGCTATGTTGCGGGCTGTTGCGGCGGCGCGCCGAGCTTGCGCGCGCTTTTCCCGGATCCGCCCGACAGCGCGGCCTCCTGCGCCACCGCGGGCGTCTTTGGCCCGGTGGTCGGCGCGCTCGGCGCGCTGCAGGCGCAGATGGCGCTGAGCGTGCTGCTGGGGCTCGACGCCTCGCCGCTTGGGCAGGTCGTGACCCTGGATACCGCCACTTGGCGCGTGGCGAGTTTCCGCTTTGACGGTGCCCCCGAACCCGACCGCGCCCTGCCCTTCATCGCCACCGATCAGATCACCCCCGAAGATACGGTGATCGAGCTGCGCCCCGAGACCGAGGCCCCGCGCCCGGTCGCACCCCATGCCCGCCGCATCGCGGCCCCGATCCCGGCAGATCTGCGCCCCGGGCATCGCACCGTTCTCGCCTGCACCTCCGGCCTGCGGGCCTGGCGTGCAGGAACCACCCTTTCCGACACCTGGCCCGGCGAGATAGTCCTCGCCGCCGATCCTCAACAGGAGACAACCTCATGAAATACCTGGCACTTGCCGCCGCCCTGACGACGGCAACACCGGCGCTGGCCGCAGACAAAATGACGCTGCTGCTCGACTGGTTCGTGAATCCCAATCACGGACCGATCATCCTCGCCGAGGAACGTGGGTACTTTGCAGAAGCGGGCCTTGAGGTTGAGGTCATCGCGCCCGCGGACCCTTCTGCTCCGCCCAAGCTGGTGGCTGCGGGTCAGGGCGACATGGCCGTCAGCTATCAGGCCCAGACCCATCTGCAGGTCCATGAGGGCCTGCCGCTCCTGCGCGTGGGTACGCTGGTGGCCACACCGCTCAACTGCCTGTTGACCCTGGAAGATGGCCCGATCAAAAGCCCGGCGGACCTCAAGGGAGGCAAGATCGGCTTCTCGGTGGCAGGCGTCGAGGAAGCACTTCTACGTGCAGTGCTTGGCAAATACGGCGTGGCCTTCGAAGAAGTTGAGCTGGTGAATGTCAACTTCTCGCTCTCGCCTTCGCTCATGTCCGGGCAGGTCGACGCGGTGATCGGCGCCTACCGGAATTTCGAGCTCAACCAGATGGAGATCGAAGGCATCGCGGGCAACTGCATCTATATCGAGGAAGAGGGCGTGCCGCCTCATGACGAGCTGATCTATGTGGCCCATGCTGAGACCATGGATGCGGACAAGATCGCGCGGTTCCTCGGCGCTGTGGAAAAGGCCACCCAGTACATCGTGAACCACCCCGAGGACGCGTGGGAGATCTTCTCCGGCACCTCGCCCGAGCTCAATGACCGGCTGAACGCCATGGCCTGGGAAGACACCCTGCCGCGCTTCGCCCTGCGCCCGGCCGCGCTGGATGAGGGTCGGTATGCCCGGTTTGAGGAGTTCCTCAAGGAATCCGGTCTGACCGACAGCGTGAACCCGGTGGCAGAGATCGCCGTGGATGTGACCGCGCAATGAGCGGTTACGGCGCGGCCTTCGGCCTCTGGCGTGCGGCGTCCCCGGACTGGGACGCCTATACGCGCCACGCCTTTGTGGAGGGATTGCGCGACGGCTCCCTGCCGCGCGCGGCCTTTCTGCACTATCTCGCCCAGGATTACGTGTTCCTGAAGCATTTCAGCCGGGCCTGGGGTCTGGCGATTGCCAAGGCCGACACGCTGGACGAGATGGAGGCGGCGGCGGCCACGGTGCATGGGCTGCTCCACCACGAGATGGGTCTGCATGTCGAGATCTGCGGCGCGGCAGGGATCTCGGAGGCGGAGCTGCGCGCCACGCCCGAGGCTCCCGGCAATATGGCCTATACGCGCTACGTGCTGGAGGCCGGGTATTCCGGCGATTTCCTTGATCTGCTGGCGGCACTGGCGCCTTGCGTGCTCGGCTATGGCGAGATTGGGCAGCGGCTGGCACAGGACCACGCCCCCGCCTATGCCGACTGGATCGCGACCTATGGCGGGGACGAGTATCAGGGGATTTGCGAGAGTGTGGGAACCCTGATCGACAATGCCCTCAGCCACCGGCTTGGCCCGGACTACAGGAACCTGCCGCGTTTTGCCCAACTTGGGACGCGGTTTGCTCAGGCCACGACGCTCGAAGTCGGGTTCTGGGATATGGGGCTTGCGCCCGCATGATCGATCCCGCCCCGTCCATCCGCATCACCGGTGATGCGCGGAGCGGGGCGGGCCTGCTTTTTCGGGGGCTGGACCTGACGCTGGAGGCTGGGCGCTGGACCTGTCTCCTGGGGGCATCCGGCGCGGGCAAATCCACCATTTTGCGAATGATCGCCGGGCTTGACGCCCATGTGGCGTTTGACGGCCAGATCTCGGCCCAGGACGCCACGCCGCTCGCCGGGCGCGTGGCCTATATGGCTCAAAGCGATCTATTGCTGCCCTGGAGCAAGGTGATCGACAATCTCTGCCTTGGCGCGCGGCTGCGCGGGAGCCGACCTGACCGGGCCCGGGCGCTGCGGCTCCTTGAGCGGGTCGGACTGGCAGAACATGGCGAGAAGCGGCCCGATGCGCTGTCGGGCGGACAACGGCAGAGGGCAGCCCTCGCGCGGACGCTGATGGAGGATCGGCCTGTCATCCTGCTGGATGAACCCTTCTCGGCGCTGGATGCGCGGACACGCTCCGAGATGCAGGATCTGGCGGTGGAGCTTCTGGCCGGGCGCACGGTACTGCTCGTGACCCATGACCCGGGAGAGGCCGCGCGGCTCGGGCATGCGATCCAGGTTCTGGGCCCCAACGGGCTGACAGAGGTTCCGCCCCCCACTGGCACGGTGCCACGCTCGGTGGACGACCCGGAGACGCTGGCCATGCAGGGCGCGCTCTTGCGGCGGTTGCGGGAGGATGTGGCATGAAGCTTGGTCACGCCCTCGCCGCGACGCTGTTCCTTCTGGCCTTGTGGCAGGCGGTGGTCGGCCTGACCGGGCTGCCGTCGTTTATTCTGCCCGGCCCCGCCCGGGTCTGGAGCACCTGGTGGGAGAGCCGTGCCCTGATCGGGGAGCACGCGCTGGTGACACTGACGGAGGTGGCGCTAGGGCTGTTGATAGGCGGGGGGCTGGGGATCTTCACGGCGCTGAGCCTCGCCATGAGCCCGGCGGCCCGGGTGCTGATCCGGCCCTTGCTGGTGTTTTCGCAGGCCCTCCCGGTCTTTGCGCTTGCGCCGATCCTGACCCTCTGGCTCGGCTATGGGCTTGGCTCCAAAGTCGCCATGGCCGTACTGATCATTTTCTTTCCCATCACGTCCGCGTTTTTTGACGGGTTGATGCGGGTGCCCAAGGGCTATCTCGATCTGGCCCAGACCATGGGGGCAAGCCGGGCCGCAATTCTGTGGCGGATCCAAGTGCCCAATGCGCTGCCTAACCTTGGATCGGGGCTGAAGCTCGCAGCGGTTTATGCGCCGATCGGGGCGGTGATCGGGGAGTGGGTCGGTTCCTCCCAAGGGCTCGGATACCTGATGCTCCTGGCCAATGGGCGGGCCAAGACCGACCTGATGTTCGCGGCCATGCTGACGCTCGGGGTGATGTCGGTTTTGCTCTATGTTCTGGCGGATCGGGCGGCGCGTCACCTCGCCCGGTAGTGCGGGCGACAAGTTCAGGAGCCTTCGGCGAGGATATTTGAAGACTTAAGTTTGGGGGTTGCGCCCTCAAGCCAATGGCTCGTCCTTGGGGCGCGCGCTCCAGACCACGTAGAACCGCGCGGCGGTCATCAAGGCAAAGGCGGTCATCAGACCGGTTTCAGGGCTGAGGGCTTCGCGCCAGATAACAAAGACCGTGCCTCCGCCGAGGGAGATAGTCGCGTAGAGGTCCTCCTTGAGGATCGAGGGTTGCAGCCCGCAAAGCACGTCCCGGATCATCCCGCCCGCCACGCCGGTGGTGCAGCCGAGAATGACGGCGATGACCGGAGAGAGGCCAGCACCGAGGGCGATCTGAACGCCGACCAGTGTAAAGAGCGCGAGCCCCACCGCATCGAGATAGAGAAGCAGTCGGAGGCGCCGTCCGCCACCGGCCCGCATACGCCGGGCGGCGAGGAAGCTCAGAAGAGCGACGGGGATGGCGGTGGCGAGATAAGTCAGATCGTTGATCCAGAAGACCGGAAATCGCCCGATCAGGATGTCGCGCAGGGTGCCCCCACCCACCGCCGTGACGATGGCGAGCACCGTCGCGCCGAACGGATCGAAACCCTGGCGTGCGCCCTGGATCGCAGCGGAGGCAGCCATGACCCCCGTTGCGAGCACGGTCAAAGCGAAAACGATGGTGCCGAGTGAAGTCAGCAGCATGAGCTGGTCTTTGGCACGCAATATGGACCGATCTGACCGGGCGTCCGGATCGGCCCTGTCCGTTTGTCTATCAGTTTGAAGGGCATGCGCTCCTCCTCCTAGCCCCGCTGCCGCCATGATCCGCGCGAAACCCATTGGCGTCAAACGGATTGCCGCGCCGCTCCTAGGCCTCAATGGGTTCGATCAATTCGGGCCCGGCAGCACGGTTGGAATTCACGGCCGGATCGACCCGGTGACAGGCAAAGGTCGCGTCCGGGGCGGGCTCCATCAGGCGTGCGGCCCCTTTGCCCGCTTCCCCCAACCAGAGGGGCCAGTCCTCGGGTGGCAAGGTGACCGGCATCCGGTGATGGATCTTTGACATGGGCTGGTTCGCGCGGGTCGTGACGATGGCGCAGGTGAAGAAGGCCTGATCCTGCGCCTCCCAAGCCTGCCAGACACCTGCAAAGGCGATCGGTCCGCCGTCACGCCGGTGGATGTACCAGGGCAGGCGCGCGCCCTCTTCCGTCTTTGTCCATTCATAGAACCCCGTGGCCGGGATAAGACAGCGCCGCGCCCGGCACGCCGCGCGAAAGGCGGGTTTCTGCGCGAGGGTTTCGGCCCGCGCATTGATCAAAAGCGGACCCGCAGTCGGGGTCTTGTACCAATGGGGCAGGAAGCCCCAGCGCATGGGCCGCAGGTGCCGCGCGTCTGCATCGGAGGTGACAACGGCCACCGCATTGGTCGGGCAAACATTGTATCGGGTTGCCTCTGGCAAGTCATTGGCCGGGGTCGCAGCAAAGAGTTGCGCCATGGCTTCATTTGGGAGGGTGATGGCAAAGCGTCCACACATGCGCGCAAAGCTAGCCCGCGCGCCGGCGGAGGTACAGCCGCCATGCCGCAGGCCCGCCCATCGGTTGCCCCTAGACGGCGCGCGCCAAAGCCTCTAGACGCAGCGGGTTCCATTGGGCGCTTGGGGAGAGGCGCCGCCCCTTCTGCTGAAAGCTGACCCCGTGCCGAGTGACCAAAGCCAGACACCGCCCCTGCCCCCTTTGCCCAGCCCGATTGCGCAGGCGCTGGATGCGAAGGGGTATGACACGCTGACGCCCGTGCAAATTGCGGTCTCGGACCGGGATCTGACGGAGGCGGACCTGCTGGTCTCGGCCCAGACCGGGTCGGGCAAGACCGTGGCCTTCGGGCTGGCCATCGCGCCGACGCTTCTTGGCGAGGACGAGAGCTTTGGCAAAGCGGATGCGCCCCTGGGCCTCGTGATCGCGCCGACGCGGGAGCTTGCCATGCAGGTGCGGCGCGAGCTCACCTGGCTTTACGGGCCGGCGGGCGCGGTACTGACCTCCTGCGTGGGCGGAATGGATGCGCGGGACGAACGGCGGGCACTGGCGCGCGGGGCCCATGTGGTCGTTGCCACACCGGGGCGGCTGCGCGACCATATCGAGCGCGGCAATCTCGACCTGAGCGCAGTCCGGGCCGTGGTACTGGACGAGGCAGACGAGATGCTCGATCTGGGCTTTCGTGAAGACCTCGAATTCATCCTCGGTGCGGCCCCCGAAGACCGGCGCACGCTGCTTTTCTCAGCCACCGTGCCGCCCGCCATTGCCAGCCTCGCCCAACTCTACCAGCGTAATGCCCAACGGATCACCACCCGCGCCGAGACCCGGCAGCACGCGGATATCGCCTATCGCGCCATGGTGGTCGGCCCGCGCGACGAAGAAAACGCGATCATCAATGTGCTGCGCTATTACGAGGCGGCCAATGCGATCGTCTTCTGCAACACGCGGGCCATGGTGAACCGGCTAACCACGCGTTTCTCGAACCGCGGGTTCCAGGTCGTGGCGCTCTCGGGCGAACTAACTCAGTCCGAGCGGACCCATGCCCTGCAGGCGATGCGGGACGGGCGCGCCCGGGTCTGCGTTGCGACGGACGTGGCAGCGCGCGGAATCGACCTGCCCAATCTCGAGCTGGTGGTCCATGCGGAGTTGCCGACCAGCTCGGACACCCTGCTGCACCGCTCGGGCCGGACCGGGCGGGCCGGACGCAAGGGCGTCAGCGCGATGATCGTCCCCACGCGGTTCCGCAAGAAGGCAGAACGGCTGCTGAAATGGGCCAAGGTCACACCGGACTGGGTCTCTCCGCCCAGTGCCGATGAGGTCCGGGCCCAGGATGAGGCGCGCCTGATGGAGGATCCGGCCTGGGAGGCAGAGATCCCCGAGACAGAAGCCGAGATGATCGCGCGCATGGTGGAGCGGTTCTCGCCGACACAACTCGCGGCGGCGGTTCTGCGCGCTGGCGCAACCCAGCGTTCGGCGCCCGAGGATATCACCGCGGGCGATGCAGCGCCTGCGCCGCGCGCGCCCTTTGGGCCCAGCGTATGGTTCACCCTGTCGGTCGGGCGCAACAGCCGCGCCGAACCACGCTGGATCCTGCCATTATTGTGCCGGGTGGGCGGATTCGACCGGGAAGAGATTGGCGCGATCCGCATCCAGCAGACCGAAACCTTTGTCGAAATCCTCGAGACCGCGGTGCCGGACACCCTGCAAGGTGACGGGGCCTCGGTGAAGCTCGAGGACGAAGCTGTGCTAACGCGAATGAGCGGCGCGCCGGATCTGTCCCAGCGCGATGGCTCGGGCATGCAGCGCAAGCCGCGCGAGGGAGGAAATCCTCGTCGTGGCAAGGGACCAGGACCGCGTCCCAGCCCGCGACCGCCGCGTGACGATCGAAAAGCCCATGGCAAGCCTCCGCGCAAAACCTACGGGGAGAACCTGGAACCGCGCGCACCGAGACCCCAGCGCGAAGAGCACCGGGCGCCGGCGGCGGAGACCGCCGAGGGAACGCCCGCCCGCAAACCCCGTCACAAAAGCGATACTCCGCGTGCCAAAGGCGCACCGGGCAAGGCACCCTATGAGAAGCGCGCCCGCGATGGCGACCGCCCGGATCGCGGCAAGGGCGGAAAGCCCTATGGTAAGCCGACCGGCAAGCCCACGGGCAAGCCCGGCGGCAAGCCTCCGTTCCGCGACAAGGATCGAGATGGCGCAAGTCGCCCACCGCGCGGCGATGGTGGCACAGGAAAACCTGGCGGCCCGTTCAAGGGCGGCAAAGGCGGCCCCAAGGACAACCGCAGCGGCGAGGCGCCGCGCCGCTTCAAGGCGGCCAGCGATCCGTCCCAGAAGCTCGGCCCCGATGGCAAACCTATGCGTCGCGGCGGCAAGGGCGGTCCCGGTGGCACTGGGCGCAAGACCTTTGCGGGCAAGGGCGGCAACGCGGTGCCTAAACGGCGCGGCCCGAAATCTTGAAGTCCGAGACTGGCCAATCAAAAAAGGCGCCCGACGAGGCGCCTTTTCTTATTCTGGAACCGCAGCTTATTTGGAGCTGATGCGGCCATCCGTGTAGGGCTGGTACGCCCCGCCTGCCGCGAGGAACTCTGCCGTTACATCAGCGAGGTCCGGTCCGAAGTCATAGGCGTTCTTATCGTCGCCTGCGAACATGCCATAGCCATCCCCGCCATTGCGGACATAGTTATTGGTGACCACGAGATAGGTCTTGGCAGGGTCGATGGCGACGAAACCATCCCCTTCGGCAACCATCACGTCAGAGACGCGGCTGCCCGGCTCGGAAGCCGGATCCCAGGTGAATTTCATGCCTGCGACCTGCGGGAAGCGACCCGCGCCTTCCTCAACCTTGCTCACTCCGTTTTCCAGCGCATCGACCAGCATCTGGCCGGACGCCTCGAAGGTCGAGAGCGTGTTCTGGAAAGGCAGCACCGTCAGCACCTCGCCCATGGTGATCTCGCCCGCATCGATGGAGGCGCGCAGACCGCCACCGTTTTGGAAGGCGATGGTCACACCCTGATCGGCCACGCGCGCGAGCATGGCATCGGCCACCAGATTGCCCATCGGGCATTCCATGGCGCGGCAGACCGAGCGGTCGCCTTCGATGGCCTCGGCGGCGTCAGAGACCGGGCGGGCCTTGAGCTCTTCGATGGGGCCCGCCAGCTCGGCCACACGGGCAACAATCGCCTCGTCGGGGGTCACGGAGGCGTCGAGCACGATGGTATCGCCTGTGGCCGAAGTCACATTGCCCGCATCATCGAAAGTCAGCACCAGATGGCCGACATATTTCGAATAGGCATAGGCCTGCACCACCGGTGTATCGCCCACCATGGTTGGGTACGGGCCCGAGGCGCGCTCGGCGGAGTTGCTCAGCAAGGTGTGGGAATGCCCGCCCACAACTGCATCAAGCCCCTCGACCGCCTCCGCAATCGCCAGATCCTTGGGCAGACCCACATGGGTCAGCGCGATGATCTTGGTCACGCCCTCCGCTTCGAGCGTCGCCACATCCTGGCTCAGCGCCTCGATCTCGTTCTGGAAGACCACATTCGGGCCGGGCGAGGAGGTCTCGACCGTGTCGGTCGCCAGCGCCGAGACGATCCCGATCTTCTCGCCACCAACCTCGAGCACGACGTGATTGCTCACCTTGTCCTTCAGCAGATCCTCTGCCGACAGGTCGAGATTGCCCGAGATCACCGGGAAGCTGACCTTGTCGATGAACTCCGACAGCTTGATCGGGCCGTCATCAAACTCGTGGTTGCCCACGGCCATGACGTCAAAACCGATCGCTTCCATGAATTCGGCCTCAACCGCGCCCTTGTAGGTCGTGTACATCAGCGAGCCCTGGAACTGGTCGCCCGCGTCGAGCACGACCACATTGCCGCCCTCGGCGGTGATCTGATCGCGCAGCTCGTTGATTTTGGTGGCGACGCGCGCCACGCCGCCAAAGCACTTGCCTTCGGCCTCGCCCTCGGCGTTGCAGGTGCTGTCAAAGCGGTTGATCGACTCGATCCGGCTGTGAAGGTCGTTGATGTGAATGACGTGCAACGTGTATTCCGCTGCCGCCATCCCCGTCGTCAGCGCGAGCGCCGCCGCCGAGGTAAGAATCCGAGACATCATTGTGTCTACCCCCTGTTATGACTGAGGGCAGGTTAACCACTCCACAGGGGGTGTCAAAGCGATCCTTACGACAGGTTCGGGCGGATCTTGACCATGGGGGCCGGACACGCGACAGAGGGGCCATGGTGATCTACAAAATCTTCAGACTGCCCGAACATGAGGCGTTTCTGGCCGCAGGAGAGACCGCTGGCGCGCCGGTCGATCTGGCCGATGGCTATATCCATTTCTCAACGGCCGAGCAGGTGCGCGAAACCGCCGCCAAGCATTTCGCGGGCGAGACGGATCTGGTTCTTCTGGCGCTCGAGCCAGAGGCGCTTGGCGCGGCGCTGAAATGGGAGCCGTCCCGGGGCGGAGCATTGTTTCCACATCTCTACCGGACGCTGACAGCGGCGGATGTGCTCTGGACTTCGGCGCTGCCCATGGGCGACCGGGGCCATGTCTTTCCCGAGGATCTGCCATGAGCGCACTGGAGCGGATGGGGCTCGCCGCTCTGACACGGCTGGATCCCGAAACCGCCCATGGTCTGGCCTTACGCGCACTGCGCACGGGGCTCGGCCCCTCGACCGGGCCGGTGCGGACACCCCGGCTCAGCACGCAGATCGCCGGGCTGCGCCTGCCCAACCCCGTGGGGCTGGCAGCCGGGTTCGATAAAAATGCCGAGGCCCTTGCGCCGCTGGCCAAGACCGGCTTTGGGTTTCTCGAAGTGGGGGCGGCAACCCCCCTGCCCCAGCCGGGCAATCCGCGCCCGCGGCTCTTTCGGCTGACCGAGGATCGTGCGGCGATCAACCGGTTTGGCTTCAACAATGACGGCGCCGAGGCGATTGCCGCCCGCCTTGCCGCGCGCCCCAAGGGCACGGTGATCGGGCTCAATCTCGGGGCGAACAAGACGAGCGAGGATCGAGCCGGAGATTTCGCCCGCGTGCTCGAGACCTGCGGGGGGCATGTGGATTTTGCCACGGTGAATGTCTCGTCCCCGAACACCGAGAAACTGCGCGATCTGCAGGGGGCTGCGGCGCTCGAAGCGCTCCTCGCCGGAGTGATGGAAGCGCGAGCAACCCTCGCAACCCCGATCCCGGTTTTTCTCAAGATCGCACCGGACATGGACGCGGAAGCGCTGGCCGATATCGCAAAGGTCGCCAAGTCGAGCGGGATCCACGCGATCATAGCCACCAACACGACCCTGAACCGCGACGGGCTTGCCTCCCCCCACCGGGACGAGGCGGGCGGGCTTTCGGGCGCACCGCTCTTTGAGCGTTCGACCCGCGTGCTGGCGCGGCTATCAGTCCTGACCGATGGCGCGATCCCGTTGATCGGGGTCGGTGGTGTGGACAGTGCCGAGACGGCCTATGCCAAGATCCGCGCAGGTGCCTCGGCGGTGCAACTCTATACGGCGCTGGTCTATGGCGGGATCAGCCTTGCTGGCGAGATCGCGCAGGGGCTCGACGCACTTTTGGCTCAGGACGGGTTTTCGACCGTCGCCGACGCCGTGGGCACTGCAAGAGAGGAATGGCTATGACAGATGTATTGCTTTGGCATAACCCACGCTGTTCAAAGTCTCGCGCCGCCCTCGCCCTGCTCGAAGACGCGGGGCACGACGTGACCCTGCGCCGTTATCTCAGCGAGGAGCCCGGCGAAGAGGAGTTGCGCGCTGTGCATGCGCGGCTCGGCGGGACCGTACGCGAGATGATGCGCGTCAAGGAGAAGGCCTATGGCGAGGCCGGGCTCGATGGCGACAGCAACGATGCCGAGCTTTTTGCAGCGATGGCCGCAAATCCCAAGCTGATCGAGCGGCCTATCGCTTTTGCCGGGGGCAAGGCGGTGATTGGCCGTCCGCCGGAACGGGTGCTCGAGATCGTCTAGCTGCCCGCGGACCGCTCCAGCGCCGGGTATTTCGAGCCCAGCGTGACGGCCCGGACGACGTACATCACAAGGATCGACACCCAAAGCCCGTGGTTGCCTAGAAACGGCAGTAGCAGCGCGACTGCTATGCAATATGCCGCGAAAGAAAGGGCCATCATGTTCCGCATGTCCCGCGTCCGGGTCGCGCCGATGAACACCCCATCGAGGATATAGGCTGCCACCCCAAGCACCGGCGCCGCGATGATCCAGGGCAAATAGGACACCGCAGATGCACGGACCTCGGATGCTGTGGTCATTAGCTCGATAAAGGGCACGCCAAACAGAGCAAAACCCAGTGATAGCCCCACGGCTGTAAACGCGCCCCAAAGGCCAGTCATCCATGTCGCACGGCGCAGGCGCGCGACGGCCCCCGCGCCATAAGCCTGCCCAACCAACGCCTCAGCGGCGAAGGCGAACCCGTCGAGCGCATAGGATGTCACATGCAGGAACTGCAGCAGCACCTGATTGGCCGCCAGCGTCACATCGCCCAGATCGGCCCCCAGAAACAGAAACGACAGAAACGCCGCCTGCAACAGGACTGAGCGGATCAGGATATCTCCGTTCACCGCCGCCATCTGCGCCAACCGATCCCGGGCAAAGACCAGCGCGCTCTGACGCCATGCGGGCCGGGCAAAGGCATCTCGGCAGAGCCATAGGCCCAGCGCCAGCCCCGTCCATTCCGCGAGGAAGGTGGCAAAGGCCACGCCCGACACGCCCCAGCCGAGCCCGAGCACGAACCACAGATCAAGCGCGATATTCAGCCCATTCATCCAGAGCTGCAGCACCAGCACGCCCTTGGTCCGCTCTGCCGCAATGAGCCAGCCGGTCAAGCCATAGATCGCGATGGCCGCCGGGGCCGACCAGATCCGGATCTCCATGTAGTCACGGGCGAGGCTCTCGACCTCGGGGCTGGCAGGCGAGACTTGAAACGCGCCCCAGAACAACGCGCCCTGCAGAACGATCAAGGCCAAACCCGCGCCAAACCCGATCAGGAGCGCACGCGAGAGCAGAGCCGAAACCTCATCGCGCTGCCCAGCCCCCAAGGCTTGCGCGACAAGGCCACTCGTCCCCATACGCAGAAACCCGAAGATCCAGTAGATCGCCGTCAGGATGATCGCTCCGATCCCAACAGCGCCAATTGGGGCCGCCTCGCCAAGCTGTCCAACCACGCCCGTATCCACCGCCCCGAGGATCGGCACGGTCGCATTTGAGAGAACAATGGGCACCGCGATATGCAGCACCCGACGATGGGTCAGGGGCCGCTCGGTCGCGGCAAGCTCAGTCTCAGCCATTGCTTGCAGGCGCAGCCGCCGCTTCGCGCCGGGGCATCAGGAAATGCACCGTGGCCTGAGCGATCGGGCGCTCGCGATTGTCCTGCCACGCCTCGACGAACACGGTCGCGTAGCGTCGCCCGGATCGGGTCACCCGCGCTCGGGCATAGGCGTCACGCGGCAGGCCCGAACGCAGGTAATCAACGGTCAGGTCAATGGTCTTGGGCATGCGCGGCAGGGAGGCCGGGGTCAGGGTTTCGGCATCAATGGCACCACGCTCCAGATCATCCCAGAGCATCGCCCAGCTAACCTCGATCTGGGCCGTGACCTCCAGAAAGGCCGCCGTCACACCCCCATGGATCGCAGGCAGCATCGGGTTGCCAATGAGCTTGTCATCAAAGGGCAGAAGCGCCGTCAGTTCATCCCCGCGCCGATCAACCGAGACACCGAGAAACTGGATATAGGGCACGCCTTCGACCAGGGCGCGCAGAGCCGCATCGCGGCGTTGCTTAACCGCTTGCATGGGTTCGGGATGCTTGCGGCTCATCTCGGACGCTCCACCGTGAAAGCTCCGGTCGCCATGGCCACCGGGTGCTCCGGATCGCCATCCATAGCCACGGCGCGCACGAAGGCGACGTTGCGGGTGATATGGTGGCATTCTGCCCGGGCGGTGATCCGGTCACCGGGCTTGGCGGCGCGCATGTAGTCGATGCGCAGATCAATGGTCGCGGTCCCGCCGGGCGCATCTGGGTGGCAGACCACCGCTGCACCGCCACAGGTATCCATCAGCGCCGAGACCGCGCCTCCATGGATCACCCCAGTCTTAATGTCGCCCACAAGCTGCTCGTTATAGGGCATCGAAATCACGGCAAGGCCGTCCCCGATCTCCTCAACCGTCATGCCGAGGGCTCGCGCATGGGGGATCATCTCAATAAATTGACGCGCGATCCGCGCCTTGTCACCTTGGGGGTCTGTTGTCATGGGGCCCTTCGCTTGTTTGCCGGGTCCGGTGCCGCCCCTTGCACAGACGCCGATGGGCGGGCACAAAAGAACTCGGACACAGACCGCAGCCTTGGGGAGGGAGCATGGCGGAGGACACTCTGAGCTTCAAGGACATGTGCGCGGCCTTTGACGTAACGCCGCGGACATTGCGCTACTACGAGTATATCGAACTGCTGTCCCCGATCCGAGAGGGCCGCAGCCGGTTCTACACCCCGCGCGAGGTGGCCCGGATGAAACTGATCATGCGCGGACGACGGTTCGGCTTCTCACTGGAGGAGATCCGGCAATGGCTGCTGATCTACGAAAACGAGGGCACCGAGGCCCAGAACAGGGTCTGGGTGGACGGCGCCACGCAGAAGCTTGAGGCCCTGCACCGGGAACGCGCGGATCTCGACGCCGCGATCAATGAGCTGACCGAGCTCCGGGACAAGGTCGCCAAGACCCTGCCCTAAAGCCACCACGCCTCAGGCGGAGGGGCGGAACGCCATGGCCGCCAGCCGCGCCCGCCCCGGGCCCGCTCCGGGTTCGGGATGGAACATCAGATCCGGCTCCACGGTTTTGGCTTCGGTGGCCCAGGCGGTCGTGATCGTGGCCCCCTCCGGCACGTGGAGCGGCGCGCCGGTCATGTTGGGCAGGTAGGCGGCCAGCATCATCTGCCAGTTGCCTGCCCCCACCGTGCAGCGCGCCGAAAGCGTAACGGTTTCGTCCCCAACGCTGAGATCCACGGCCCCGCCCTCGGGCACGGCCATGAAGACCACGGCCTCCAGGTCCAGATCCCCGGCAGGACGCCCCTCCGGCGGCAGGGTCACGCCCGGCTCCCAGAGGGTGGTGTTGACCACACGGTTGCGGAACGCCTCGGCCTTGCTCTCGGGCGCGAAGACCGACACGACCTGCAGCTTGCGCTCCGGATCCACATAGACCGGGTCGCCTTCCGGGAGACGCGCGAGCCCGGCATCCACGGCCTCCGCCGCGAGATCCCCGATAAAGCGGGTCATGTCGGAATTGGCGTGGATATGGCCCGTAGCGTTGAAGAAGTGGCGCGGCAGCTCCGCGAGCCCCGTGTCCCGCTCGTATTCCTCGGTGATGTCGACCCAGGCCAGCCCGTAATGATTGAAGAGCTCCAGCAGCGCGTCCTTATACGGGCGCTGGTCATTGTTCATATCCGCTTTCCAGGTGTCGATCAGGATCGGCAGGAAACTGGCCCCGCAATCGGCCACATGGCGGATCATCTCTTCGAGGTAATGCAGCAGACTGCCATCAGTGAACCCCCCGGCACTGAGCGCCGTGGCATCGGCGACGCAGCCGGACCAGAGCACCGTATCGCCCGGCTCATAGGGCGGATCCTGCTTCATGCGGATGAGAGACATCAGCGTGCTGGCCGCGCTGATTGCCGAGTTCCGTACCGGATAACGGCGCACCATCTTGAGGGCGAATTGATCAGCCCAGCCGCCATGCATCACGGTGGAGGAGCTGCCTACTATATAAATCGTCATTAATCTGCCTTCGTACACTCAACCCGCCATACGGAAAACCGGCGGACCACAACGCTATCTAAGTCAGATTTTCCGAAACGTTAAGAAAGATATTGGTCTGTATTGGTCTCGGCGGAGCTTCGCCCCCAAATCGGTTTGGAGGATTTACATCTCCTGATAGATATCACCGATCGCGTTTGGACAGTTGTGTCAGCCGGACCGTCTCGCCGATTTGGCGGACCGAGCACCCCGCGCGGGTCAAAGTTCGGCACCTGCGCGTCAGCGAGCGCGCGGAATTCGGGATCTTCATGGCGCAAGACTGGTCGATCCAAACCGCACGCGCCGTCAGGTTGCAGGAGACAACCGCGCGCGTCTTCGCGCCATCCCTCCCCCTGCGTCACCGATCTCGGAGCACAGGAATCTCGGCAAAATGACCATGGTGACCAAAGGGCAGATTCGCGCTGGATCCCCAATTTACCTTAAGAAAATGACTTAACGCCGGGTCGTTCACGAAATGACGTGACGTCCCTGTTACGTAAACGTCAACTGTTCTTGTAACCTAATGCATGTCGGGTCACATGCAGCGTGTACCTGACAAGTGAGATGTAACATGACCCAGACTGACTACACCACAATCCGCGACATGTGCGAAATCTACGATGTGACTCCGCGCACGCTGCGGTTCTACGAATCCAAGGAACTGCTCTTTCCCGTCCGTGAAGGCCAGAAGCGCCTCTTCACCCGCCGGGACCGGGCACGCCTGAAGCTGATCCTGCGTGGAAAGCGCTTTGGTTTTAACCTCGAAGAGATCCGTCAGCTGCTCGATCTCTACGACCGGGGCGACCGCCAGCTCACGCAATTGTCAAAAACCTATGAGATCGCGCAGCAACGGCTCGCGGATATGGAGCGTCAGCGCGAAGAGCTGGACGAGGCCATCGATGATCTCAAGGAGCAACTCGATTGGGGGGCGAAGATGATCGACTCCCTGAAGGAAAAAGAAGCCGCCGCCTAAGCGCGCGCGACGATCAACGGAGAGGCCCATGCCCAGCTACACCGCCCCCACCAAGGACATGCAGTTCCTGCTTCACGACGTGCTGAACGTCTCGCAGACCGGCATTCCTGGCTATGACGAGCTTGATGCCGAGTTCACCAGCGCCGTGCTGGAGGAGGCGGGCAAGCTGGCCACCGAAGTGCTCCACCCGCTGAACACCGTGGGCGATGCCCAGGGCTGTGTGTTGGAGAACGGTGTGGTGCGCACGCCGAAGGGGTTCAAGGACGCCTACAAGCTGATGTGCGAAGGCGGCTGGACCGGGCTCGACATGGATCCCGACTATGGCGGCCAGGGCATGCCATATATCCTGCAGACGGCTACGGGCGAGATGTTCTCGGCCGCCAACATGGCCTTCCAGATGTATAACGGCCTGACCCATGGCGCGATGTCGGCCCTGGCCGAGCACGCCTCGGATCAGCAGAAGGCGACCTATCTGCCCAACATGATCGCGGGCACCTGGACGGGGACCATGAACCTGACCGAGCCGCAATGCGGCACGGATCTGGGCCTGATCCGCACCAAAGCGGAGCCCCAGGAGGACGGCACCTACAAGATCTCCGGCCAGAAGATCTGATCTCGGCGGGCGAGCACGACATGTCCGAGAACATCATCCATCTGGTACTTGCCAAGATCCCCGGTGGGCCCGAGGGCGTGAAAGGCATCTCGCTCTTTATCGTGCCGAAGTTCATGGTCAACGAAGATGGAAGTCTGGGTGATCGCAACGCGGTCTCCTGCGGTGGGCTCGAACACAAGATGGGCATCCACGGCAACGCCACCTGCGTGATGAACTATGACGAGGCCACGGGTTTCCTTGTGGGTGAGATGCACAAAGGCCTGCGCGCCATGTTCACCATGATGAACGAGGCCCGCCTCTCGGTCGCGCTGCAGGGCTATGCCCAGGGCGACATCGCCTATCAGAACGCGCTCGGCTTTGCCCGCGACCGTCTGCAGGGCCGCGATGTGACTGGCGTGCAAGCGCCCGACAAGCCCGCGGATCCGATCATCGTCCACCCGGATGTGCGCCGGAACCTGATGGATCAGAAATCCTTCGTTGAGGCGGCGCGCGCGCTGGTCTTCTGGGGCGCTACCATGATTGATCAGGCCCATCGGTCCAAGGATGCCGAGGCGGACGCGATGATCTCGCTCCTGATCCCGGTAATGAAGGGCTTCCTGACGGACAAGGGCTTCGAGACCACGGTGCTCGCCCAGCAGACCCTCGGCGGGTCGGGATTCACCAAGGAATGGGGCCTTGAGCAGCTCGTCCGCGATGCGCGGATCGCCATGATCTATGAAGGCACCAACGGCATCCAGTCCCTCGACCTCGTCGGGCGCAAACTGGGTCTGAATGGCGGCAAGACCGTCATGGCCTTCTTCGACACGGTCAAGAGCTTCCTCAAGGAGAACGAGGACAATGCCGCCCTCAAAGAGGGCTTCCTAGATCCGCTCAAGACCGCGTCCAAGGACCTGCAGGCCGCCGGCATGTACTTCATGCAAAACGGCATGAAGAACCCCAATAACGCGCTCTCGGGCAGCTATGACTTCATGCATCTCTTCGGGCATGTCTGCCTCGGGCTGATGTGGGCGAAGATGGCCAAGGCCTCCATGGCCGCGCTGGAGGCGGGTGACAGTGACACCCAATTCCACGAAACCAAGATCGCCACGGGTCGCTACTACATGTCCCGCCAGCTGCCCATGACCGGCACCCATCTGGCGCGGATCACCACCGGGGCCGAGCCGGTGATGGCGCTGGACGCCGCCAACTTCTGACAAGAGATCGCCCCGCGCAGCTGCGGGGCGACGGACAGGGAGGAGATCGGGAAAGCCAAGGCCCTCCGCGCGGCGGAAACGCAGCGTCACAGGCGCGGCTTTCCCGATCTTTGAGATACTCAAACCGGGGTGGCAATGACCATACTCCGGACATCATAAACAGCAGGAGGCGCCGGACCGCCCGGGTCCGCGCAGAAGGGGAGAGCCGCGATGACGACCACATGGATGACCGAAGAGCATCAGATGCTCTCGGAGATGACCCATAGCTTCATCACCACCGAATGGGCCCCGAAATTCGAGCGCTGGCGCGAACAGGGCGAGATGGATCGCGAGATCTGGCAGGAGGCGGGCGAATTGGGCCTCCTCTGCCCGTCCGTTCCCGAGGAATACGGCGGGCCTGGCGGTGATTTCGGCCATGAGGCCGCGATCCTGAACGAAATTGCCCGGGCGAACCTGTCGTCCTGGGGCGCGGGACACGGGATCCATTCCGGAATCGTGGCCCATTACATCCTTGCCTATGGCTCTGAAGAGCAGAAACAGAAATGGCTGCCCAAGATGGTCTCGGGAGAGATGGTCGGCGCCCTGGCCATGACCGAACCCGGCGCCGGTTCGGACCTGCAAGGCATTAAGACCAAGGCAGTGAAGGATGGCAACGCCTACCGGCTCAGCGGCTCCAAGATTTTCATCACCAATGGCCAGCACGCGGATCTGATCATAGTCGCCGCCAAGACCGACCCGAGTGCGGGGGCCAAAGGCGTCTCTCTGGTGGTGCTGGAAGCCGAGGGGGCCGAGGGCTTTTCCCGCGGCCGCAACCTGCACAAGGTCGGCTTGCACGCCTCGGACACCTCGGAGCTCTTCTTCGACAATGTTGAGATCCCACCTGAAAACCTGCTTGGGGGCGAGGAAGGCCGCGGCTTTTACCAAATGATGAACCAACTCCCGCAGGAGCGCCTGATCATCGCCGCAGGCGCGGTGGGGGCCATGGAAGGCGCTGTGCAACGCACCATCGACTACGCCAAGGAGCGGCAGGCCTTTGGCGGCTCGATCCTCAAATTCCAGAACACACGTTTCAAGCTGGCCGAGTGCCAGACCAAAACGACCGTGGCGCGCGCCTTCCTCAACGAATGCATCGCCGAGCATCTGGAGGGCAAACTCAGTGTCGAGAAGGCCGCGATGGCGAAATACTGGATCACCGACACGCAAGGTGAGGTGTTGGACGAATGCGTGCAGCTCCATGGTGGCTATGGCTACATGGCCGAATATGACATCGCCCAGATGTGGACCGATGCCCGCGTGCAGCGGATCTACGGTGGCACGAACGAGATCATGAAGGAACTGATCGGGAGAGCCCTGTGAGCCAGATGGCCCGGACCGCGCAAGCTGGAGCGGCCCTTCGGTTGGCATACGGGGGAGCGGACAACCGAAGGGCCTTGGGAGAACCCGATCAGGGGCATCTGAACCAGGTCCTTGGCTTCGATTTACCCAAGCGCGCCTTAAGGACAGGTAAACCCATGTCACAGACTCTCATTTCTTTTTGCGCCCGTGCCTCGGATAGGACAGGAGCCTTCGCATGACCCTCAAACTGCACTGTTTCGGCGAGTCCGGGCATTCCTATAAAGTTGCGCTCGCGCTCAATCTGGCCGAGCTCGACTGGACGCCCGTCTATGTGGATTTCTTTCGCGGCGGCAGCCGTGCGCCCGAGCATTTGGCCCTCAATGAGATGGGCGAATGCCCGGTTCTGGAGGATGGTGAGACGGTGCTCAGCCAATCGGGCGTGATCCTCGACCACCTGTCGGAAAAGACCGGGCGCTTCGGCCTGCATGATCCGGCGATCCGGCGCGACGTGCTGCGCTGGGTGCTCTGGGACAATCACAAAATGTCCTCCATGGTCGGGATCACCCGCTTCCTGATGAATTTCGTTCCCGAGGACAAACGACCCGCCGAGGTGATTGGCTGGGCCCAGGGCCGCTGCGCTGGCGCCTACAAGACCCTCGATGCAGCGCTTGCCGGACGCGACTGGCTGGTGGGCGAGGCGTTGAGCGCGGCGGACCTCTCCTGCTGCGCCTACCTCTATTATGACGAGTCCTTCGGCTTTGACCGCAAGGCCTTCCCGAATATCGACCGCTGGCTCGACGGCATCGCCGCCCTGCCCGGCTGGAAACACCCCTATGATCTGATGCCCCGCGCCTTCGGCGTGGCGGCATGAACGGAGGACACATGACCGAAGCCTATATTTACGACGCGATCCGCAGCCCCCGGGGCAAGGGACGCAAGGATGGCAGCCTGCACGAAGTGACCGCGGTCAGCCTCTCGGCGCAGACGCTCAACGCCCTCCAAGACCGCAACGGGCTTGAGGGCCACGCGGTCGAGGACGTGATCTGGGGCAATGTCACCCAGGTGATGGAACAGGGCGGCTGCCTCGCGCGGACCGCCGTGCTCGCTTCGGATCTCGACGAGCGGATCCCCGGGCTCGCAATCAACCGGTTCTGTGCGAGCGGGCTTGAGGCCGTGAACCTCGCCGCGAACCAGGTGCGCGGTGGCGGCGGTAAGGCTTACATCGCTGGCGGCGTCGAGATGATGGGCCGTGTACCCATGGGTTCGGACGGGGCGGCGATTGCTGCGGACCCGAGTGTCGCCATGAAGACCTATTTCGTGCCCCAAGGCATCTCGGCGGATATCATTGCCACCGAATACGGCTTCTCTCGCGATGACGCGGACCAGCTCGCTGTTGCCAGCCAGCAGCGCGCCCAAGCGGCCTGGGACGATAATCGCTTCGAGAAATCGCTCTTCACCGTGCGTGACCAGAACGGTCTGAGCATCCTTGATCATGACGAATACATGCGCCCCCAGACGGATATGCAGTCCCTCGGCGGCCTGAAGCCTGCCTTCAAGGATATGGGCGAACAAATGCCAGGTTTCGACAAGATTGCCCTGATGAAATACCCCCATCTGGAAAAGATCGAGCACATCCACCACGCGGGGAACTCGAGTGGAATCGTGGATGGGGCCGCGGCCCTTCTGATTGGCAACAAGGAGTTTGGCAAGGCGAATGGCCTCAAGCCCCGCGCCCGGATCAAGGCGACCTGCAAAATCGGCACGGACCCCACGATCATGCTGACCGGACCTGTTCCCGCCACTGAAAAAATCCTGGCCGATTCCGGAATGAGCATCTCGGATATTGATTTGTTCGAAGTGAACGAGGCCTTCTCGTCGGTCGTCCTACGCTTCATGCAGGCCTTCGACGTGGACCATGACAAGGTCAATGTGAATGGCGGCTCGATCGCCATGGGCCACCCGTTGGGCGCAACAGGCGCGATGATCCTCGGCACCCTGCTCGACGAGCTGGAGCGCACGGGCAAAGGCACCGGGCTCGCGACCCTCTGTGTCGCCTCCGGCATGGGTGCCGCCACCATCATCGAGCGCGTGTGAGGGAGAGACGAGAGATGACCGATTTTACCATGAGCACGGACGCTGACGGCGTCGCCACCATCACCTGGGATGTCCAGGGCAAATCCATGAATGTCATGAACCAGAAGGGCTTCGAGGATCTCGACGCCCTGGTGGACCAGGCGCTGGCCGATGAGGCCGTGAAGGGGATCATCATCACCTCGGGCAAGGACAGCTTTGCCGGAGGGATGGACCTCAACGTGATCGCCAAAATGAAGGAAGACGCGGGCGACGATCCGGCGCGCGGGCTCTTTGAGGGCGTGATGGCCATGCATGGCATCCTGCGCAAGATCGAGCGTGCGGGTATGGATCCCAAGACCAATAAGGGTGGCAAGCCGATTGCGGCCGCGCTGCCCGGCACTGCGCTTGGAATCGGGCTCGAGATCCCGCTGGCCTGCCACCGGATCTTTGCCGCCGACAACCCCAAGGCCAAAATCGGCCTGCCGGAGATCATGGTCGGCATCTTCCCCGGCGCGGGCGGTACCATGCGGGTCTCGCGCAAGCTGGGCGCGATGCAGGCGGCTCCGATCCTGCTCGAAGGCAAGCTGAGCGAGCCCAAGAAGGCCAAGCTGGCCGGGATCGTGGATGAGGTCGTTCCGGCGGAGGAGCTGCAGGCCGCCGCCAAAGCCTGGGTCCTCTCGGCCAAGGACGCCGACATCGTGAAGCCCTGGGATCAGAAGGGCTACAAGTTCCCGGGCGGCGCGCCCTATCACCCGGCGGGCTTCATGACTTTTGTCGGCGCCTCCGCAATGATCCACTCCAAGACGCAAGGGGTCTATCCGGCGGCCAAGGCGCTCCTGAGCGCGGTCTATGAGGGGGCTATGGTGCCTTTCGACACCGCACTGAAGATTGAGGCGCGCTGGTTTACCAACGTGCTGATGAACCCGTCCTCCTCGGCGATGATCCGGTCGCTTTTCATCAACAAGGAAGCGCTGGAGAAAGGCGCTGTGCGTCCCGCGGATGTAGCGGATCAGAAGGTCAAGAAGGTCGGCATCCTCGGTGCGGGCATGATGGGCGCGGGCATTGCTTATGTCTCTGCCAATGCCGGGATCGAGGTCGTTCTGATCGACGCCGCCCAAGAAAGCGCCGATCGCGGCAAGGCCTATTCCGAAGGCATTCTCGATAAGGGGATCTCCCGCAAAAAGGTGACGCCGGAGAAGAAGGAAGAGGTTCTGGCCCGCATCACCGCCACCACGGATTACGCTGCCCTTGCGGGCTGCGATCTGGTGGTCGAGGCGGTGTTCGAGGACCCCGGCGTGAAGGCCGAGGTGACCGCGAAAGCCGAGGCCGTGATCCCGTCGGATGCGATCTTTGCCACCAATACCTCGACCTTGCCAATCTCCGATCTGGCCAAGGCGAGCACCCGGCCCGAGCAGTTTATCGGCATCCACTTCTTCTCGCCCGTCGACAAAATGCTGCTTGTTGAGATCATCAAGGGCAAGGAGACCGGCGATGTGGCCGTGGCCAAGGCGCTCGACTTCGTGCGCCAGATCCGCAAAACGCCGATCGTGGTCAACGATGCGCGATTCTTCTACGCCAACCGCTGCATCATTCCCTATATCAACGAGGGCATCCGAATGGTCGCCGAGGGCGTGGCCCCGGCCCTGGTGGAGAACGCCGCGAAGCTCGTGGGCATGCCGCTCGGGCCGCTGCAGCTGGTGGATGAAACCTCCATCGACCTGGGCGTTAAGATCGCCAAGGCCACCAAGGCCGCCATGGGCGATGCCTATCCGGATGAGGCTGTGGATGAGGTCCTGTTCTGGATGGCTGACGAAGGCCGTCTGGGCCGCAAGTCCAATGCGGGCTTCTACGCCTATGACGAAAAGGGCAAGCGCGGGCTGCTTTGGGACGGGCTTGGCGATCAGTATGCCAAGGCTGCGGACCAGCCCGAGTTGACGACCGTGCAGCACCGACTGCTGATGGCACAGGTTCTGGAAGCGGTGCGCGCGCTCGAAGACGGGGTCCTGATGGACATCCGCGAAGGCGACGTGGGCGCGATCCTCGGCTGGGGTTTTGCACCGTGGTCCGGTGGTCCGCTCAGCTGGCTCGACATGATCGGGGCCAGCCGCGCGGTCGAAATCTGCGACGCACTTACCGAGACCCATGGCGCGCGCTTCACCACGCCCGCACTCTTGCGGGAGATGGCCGGGAAGGGCGAGACCTTCTACGGGCGTTTCGGGGAAAACCCAGCGGCTGCCGCGGCCTGATATGGCGGCGGAGGCCGCGCCCGCCCCCGCACCAGGGCACCGTGTGCTGCCCTGGCGCATCTTGCTGGCAATCCTCGGTGCCTGGGCACTGCTGATCGCGCCCATCGTGATCTATTTCGGCCCCGCCTTTGGCGGGGTCACTTTGGTTGTGGGGCTCATTCCGGCCTTTGGCGGGCATGTTCTGGGCCAGCGCCGGATGGCCCATCTGGCGGCGGGTGCGCTCCTCGCAGCAATGGCGACGCTTGCTCTCGCGCCGTGTGCGTTGACGATCTGGGGCTGCACGCTTGTGCTGATCGGCTGCGCCGCGTGGGAAGCCTGGCGCCCGGGCGGGCGTGCCTTTGTTTTGGCTCTCTACGGATGGAGCGCGCTGGTCCTCGCTCCGACAATGCCCAGCCCGGTCGATGCCCTGCCCTTCGTCGCCATGGGGCTGGCTTGGGGTGCGCTGGTCACTCGGATCTTTCAGTTCACCGGTAAGGCCGCACAACCGCCTCTGTCCGGACAAACCGCAACTTCCTTGGGTGTCTTCCTGCTCGTGGGCATCTTTGTGGCGGCACAGATCACCGCGTGGATTGACGAGAAATACGGCTATTGGGTGGTGCTCTTGTTCATCCTGCGCGCGCTCTCGCCCCCCCATCAAAGCCACCAGAGCGCATTGACCTATGCGCTGGGGGCGGTGCTTGGCTCCGGCTGCGCCCTGCTGCTTACATGGTTTCACCCGGCGGCGTCCGTCACGCTGCCGCTGACGCTGATGCTGGTGGTGCTGGGCCTGCGTTACCTTCCCCATCCAGCACCCTGGTCTACGGCGGCCTTCACATCAGCCGTGCTGCTGATCAACTCGCTGGGCTCTGACGGGATCCTGCTGCGCGTCGAGGCGGTCTTGCTCGCCGTGACCATCGCCATGGGCCTCGTCAGTGCGATATCGCTGGGCTGGCGGTTGGTGGGGCGGATCAACCCAGGTCTCGCGCCGCCCGGTCGTTAGTCCTGTGTCTGCTGGCCACGCAGGATGATAACCGTCCCGGCCAAGAGGATGCAGCAGATCCCGGCAAAGGCGAGGCCTCCGGGGACTTCCGCCCAAAGGGCGTAGCCCCAGATCCCGGCAAAGAGCAGAAAGCTGTACTCAAAAACCGAAGCATAGCTTGGATCGGCAATCTGGTAGGCTCGGACCAGAAATCCCACCGCGATCAGCGACCCACCCGCCTGAAGCGCGGTCAGCGCGAGGAATTGACCCGTCAGGGGTTGCCAGCCGGTGCCAAAGAAGCTCGCCGTCTCAGGCGTCCCGCCCCAGCCGGTTGCCGCCAGAACCCCTGCGCCCACCAGGCCGTAGATCAGCAGGAGGCCAAAGAACCACCAGGTCAGGCAATAGGGGCTTTCCTCGGCGCAGAGCTGCCGCGTCGCCAGCGACCCTGCCGCATAGAGCGCGCCCGCAAGCACCGGGATCACCGCGACCGGCGTGAACGCGTCCCCCCCGGGTTGCAGCACCAGAAGCACGCCTGAAAAGCCCACCGCTACGGCCCCCGCACGCCACGGCCCGATACGCGCACCAAAGAGCCCGATGCTCAGCAGCAGCACGAAGATCGGCGACGTAAAGAGCCCCGCCCCCGCCGTCGAGATCGGCAGCACCGCGACGGCCCCAAAATAAAGCAGGATCGAGGTTGCCATCAGCGCCGAGCGCACGAGCACCGCCCAGAGCCGCCGTGCCCGGAGCGACCAGCCAAAAACCAGCGCAAGCCCGGTCAGCAGTGGCAGCACCATGGCACTGCGCACAGCATGGAACTGCCACAGCCCCGCATCCTCGGCGATCACCCGCACGTAATTGTCGATCAACCCGATGATCAGCATCGCCGCCAGAATGAGCCCGGCCGCAGCCGGCACGCGGTTTGCAGAATGCGCCATGGAGGTCCTTTCGTGTCGCGCGGAGTTGACCATGGGCCGCTCTCCACGTCTATTCGGAAAAAACGACGGGAGGACATCATGGGTTGGCTGGCAGACGAGACCGGGCTGGGGAAATGTGCGGCGAACCACGTGGCCCTCACACCCCTGAGCCATTTGCAAAGGGCCGCGCAGGTCTATGCGCATCACAACGCGTGGATCTATGGCGCAAGACGTTGCAATTACCTGGAATATCACGGGCGGGTCAGCCGGCTGGCCTCCGCGCTGATCGGGGCCGGGATCGCACCGGGGGATGTGGTCGCCACGCTCCTGCCCAATGTCCCCGCCATGGTCGAGGCGCATTTCGGCGTGCCCGCTTGCGGCGCGGTGCTCAATACGATCAACATCCGGCTCGATGTGGATACGGTCGGCTATATCTTTGAACATGGCGGCGCGAAGCTCGTCCTGGTCGATCCGCAATTCCTGCCCCTTGCCGTTGCCGCCTGCGAGCAGATGGCGGGGGAACCGCCGAAACTGATCGAAGTGGCTGATGATGACGCCGGAGTGCACGCGACCGGCACCTATCCGGAATACGAAGCATTTCTCGAGGGCGGCGATCCGGACTTTGCCTGGCACATGCCCGAGGATGAGTGGGAGAGCCTCGCGCTCAACTACACTTCCGGCACCACCGGGCGGCCCAAGGGCGTCGTCTATCACCACCGCGGCGCGTATCTGATGACCATGGGCACGGTGGTGTCCTGGCGGATGGTGCTCTACCCGCGCTGGATGGCCATCGTGCCGCTCTTTCACTGCAATGGATGGAACCACAGCTGGATGATGCCCATGGTGGGTGGCACGGTCGTCTGCTGCCGGGATGTCAGCGCCGAGGCGATCTATACGGCGATCGCCGATCATGGCGTGACCCATTTCGGCGGCGCGCCGATCGTGCTCAACATGATCGTCAATGCGCCGGAAACCGCCCGTCGCCCCTTCGGACACACGGTTGAGGTGATGACCGCGGGCGCGCCCCCTGCGGCAGCAACTCTGGCCGCCATTGAGGAGTTGGGCTTCAACGTCACCCAGGTTTACGGGCTGACGGAGACCTATGGCCATGTCACGGAATGCGTTTGGGACCCGGCCTGGTCGGACCTGCCGCAAAGCGAACGCGCGGCGATCAAGGCCCGCCAGGGGGTCGCCCTGCCCCAGATGGACCACATCACCGTCATGGATGCAGAGATGGGTCAAATCCCCATGGATGCCAGCACCACGGGCGAGATCATGATGCGCGGCAATTCGGTGATGAAGGGCTATTACAAGAACCCATCCGCCACGGAAGAGGCGTTCTCAGGGGGTTACTTCCACTCCGGCGATATCGCCCTCCAACATCCGAACGGCTACATCCAGATCGCGGATCGGGCCAAGGACATCATCATCTCCGGGGGCGAGAACATCTCCTCGGTGGAGGTCGAGGGGGTGCTCATGCACCACCCGGCGGTTCTACTCTGCGCAGTGGTGGCCAAGCCCGATGCAAAATGGGGTGAGGTACCCTGCGCCTTTGTGGAGCTCAAAGATGGGGCAGAGGCGGAGGAGGACGAGATCATCGCCTTCGCGCGGGAACGGCTCGCCGGCTTCAAGACGCCGAAAAAGGTTGTGTTTCAAGATCTTCCCAAAACCTCCACCGGCAAGATCCAGAAATTCGCCCTACGCAAGACCGCAGCGGAGATCTGATCTGCGGTCCCGCTTTTGGCGTTCAGGGCGGTCGTGACGCCCGCTTGCGATTGAGGCTGCCCGGACAACCCGCTAGGGTGCCGGGCAACGCATAATCGACAGGCAATTTCGGCAGTGACCGCCCTCAAGGACTATATCCGCCTGGAATCCACGGGCCTCTGGCGCGCGGGCGAGGATGCCCAGCGCCGCGATGTCTATGTCTTTGTGGGCACCGCCTCTCTCGTGATCGCCGACAAGACAGAGGCGCCGCTCTCCCACTGGTCGTTGCCTGCAATCGAACGACAGAATCCCGGGGTGCGCCCGGCGCTGTTCACGCCGGGATCAGATGGGGATGAGACCCTTGAGATCACCGATCCGGACATGATCGACGCCATCGAGAAGGTGCAGCACGCCGTTCGCAAGGCCGAGCCCCGTCCCGGGCGCCTGCGTCTGCTGAGTGCGCTAAGCGCGGCAGTGGTCGTGGCGACGCTCGGGGCGCTCTGGCTGCCCGACGCGATCAAGGATCATGCGACCTCGGTCGTGCCCATCGCCCAGCGCGCGGCCATCGGGGTCAATGTGCTCGGCGCGCTGGAGCCGATGACCGGCCCGGTCTGCACCACGCCTGAAGGCAGTCGCGTTCTGACCCAGATGGTGCAACGCGTGGCTCGACCGGATGCACCGCGCGTCCACGTGGTGCGCACTGGGGTCGAGGATGCGCTTTTGCTTCCCGGGCCGCTGATCGTGTTGGGGCGTAGCAGTATCGAGGATCACGAGACGGCGGATGTGGCGGCAGGCTATGTTCTGGCCAAGCTTGCCGAGGCCGAAACCTCGGATCCCTTGCGGGTGATGCTGGGAGAGCTCGGGACCATCACAACCCTGCGCTTCCTGACAACGGGGCATTTCCCGGAGGTGGCCCTGTCACGCTATGCGCGCCACCTTCTCACCACACCGGGACACAGAGTATCGGACGCTGATCTTCTCAACCGGTTTGCCCGGGCGCGGGTGGCAACCACCCCCTATGCCCGGGCGCTGGATGTGACGGGCGAGACGACGCTCGCCTTGATCGAGGCAGACCCCTATCGCGGCGCGGACAGTCCGATCGTGCTGGATGACAATTCCTGGATCGTGCTGCAGGCGCTCTGCGAGAGCTGAGATTACTTCGTTCCGAACAACCGATCGCCCGCATCGCCAAGACCGGGCACAATATAGCCCTTCTCATTCAGATGACTGTCCACCGCGGCAGTCACGACCGGCACATCCGGATGGGCCTCTTTCATCCGGGCCACACCTTCGGGCGCGGCCAGCAGGCAGAGAAACCGGATATCCGTCGCCCCGGCCTGCTTCAGCAGGTCAATTGCCGCCGCCGAGGAGTTGCCCGTGGCCAGCATCGGATCCACCGCGATCACCCGCCGCTCGGACAGGGCATCAGGCACCTTGAAGTAATACTGCACCGGCTCTAGCGTCTTTTCATCCCGGTAGAGCCCGACGAATCCAACCCGGGCCGAGGGGATCAGCTGCAGCACCCCGTCCAGCAACCCGTTTCCTGCCCTCAGGATCGAGATCAGCGCGAGCTTCTTGCCTTCGAGCTTGGGCGCATTCATGGGCTGGATCGGCGTCTCAATCTGCTCGCTCTTCATCGGCAGATCCCGCGTGACCTCATAGGCCAGAAGCAGCGCGATCTCCTGCAGCAGCCGCCGAAACTCGGAAGTAGAGGTCGCCTTGTCCCGCATCAGGGTCAGCTTGTGCTGCACAAGCGGGTGGTCGACGATTGTGCAATGCTCGGTCATGAGAGGTCTCCGAAAGTGGCGTCCAGTTTGGCGCGCAGGGTGGTCTTGGTCTCCGCGTCGCAGAAGGCGGCGTCGAGGGCAGTGTCGCTGATCGCGGCAAACTCCGGCAGATCCCAGCCGAAATGATGGGCGAGGTTCTCGTATTCGCGAGACATCGTCGTGTGAAAGAAGGGGGGATCATCGGTACTGACGGTAACGGGGACGCCCGCCCGGCGCAGACGGTCAACCGGATGATCGCGCCAGGTGTCATAGACTTTGAGAGCGATATTGGAGCCTGGGCAGACCTCCAGCACAACTCCCGCCTCGCCCAGCGCCTCCATCAGAGCCGGGTCCTGGATCGCATGAACCCCGTGGCCGATCCGTGAGACGCCCAGATCCTGCCAGGCCTCGCGGACGGACCGGGGCCCACCCCATTCGCCAGCATGAGCCGTGAGTGCAAGCTCAGCCTCGCGCGCCATGTCAAAGGAATAGTTGAAATCCTTGGGCGCGCCCATATTCTCATCGCCTGCGAGCCCCAGCCCGGTGATGAAGCGGCCCGCAGTCTCTGCAGCGCACAGGGCGGTCTCCTTCGCCTTGTCGGGACCGAAATGGCGGATACAGGTGACGATCCCGCGCATGACGATCCCGTCAGCGGCTTCCGCATCCCGGGCCGCCTCCTCGATGGCGGCAAGATAGTCGCGCCACGCAGCGAGATCCCGGTTGCCACAAAAATCAGGGCTCAGGAAGGCTTCGGTATAGACAACGCCCTCTGCGGCAGAGGCCGCGAGAACCGCGCGGGTCAGACGGTAGAAATCCTGCGGCGATTGCAGAACCGTGCAGGCCGCCTCGTAGACCCGCAGGAAATCCACGAAATCCTTGTAGCGATAGGCGCCGGTCTCGTCGAAAATCCCCGTGAGGTTGACGGATTTCTCGGCGGCAAGCTCACGGATGAACTCCGGCGGGGCCGCGCCCTCCAAATGAAGGTGCAATTCCAGTTTCGGGAGCTCTTTCACGGTAGAAACACCTTGTCTTTTTCCAACATCTTCAGGCCCAGATGTGCAGCAATACTGGCCCCAATGTCCTGAAACCCAACATGACCGATGGATTTCACCCCGCCCCCCCAGCCAATGACAGGCACCCGCTCGCGCGTGTGTTCGCTGCCGTGCCAAGTAGGGTCATTGCCATGATCGGCCGTAAAAATCGCAAGATCTCCGGGTCGCAGTGTGGCCAGAAAGCGCGGCAGGGAGGCGTCGAACCATTCCAGCGCCCGGGCATAGCCCGACACGTCACGGCGGTGACCATAAAGGCTGTCGAACTCCACGAAATTGGCGAAAACCAGCGCGCCTTCTTCCGCCACCTCTCCGGCGGCGACGAGTGCTTCCATAAGCGCTGCATCGCTGCCTTTGACAACCGTGTCGATGCCTTGGCCCGAAAAGATATCCTTGATCTTACCGATGGCATGGACCCTACGCCCCGCCTCTTGCGCCCTGTCACAGAGCGTTGCTCCTGGCGGGGCGATCGCGTAGTCGCGGCGGTCCTGGGTGCGGGTGAACCCCTCGGCCTCGGAGCCAACAAAGGGCCGCGCAATCACCCGCCCGACCTTCATGGCGTGAAGTGTGGGCGCGAGGGTCTCACAGAGGTCCAAAAGCCGGTCGAGCCCGAAGGATTTCTCATGAGCGGCAATCTGGAACACGCTATCGGCAGAGGTATAGCAGATCGGCCAGCCACTGCGCAGATGTTCCGGCCCCAGGCGCGAGATCACCTCGGTCCCTGAGGCGTGAGCGTTGCACAGCGTGCCGTCCGTTCCTGCAAGCTGCGCTGTCTTCGCCAGAAGGTCCGCAGGGAATACCGGGTCGCTTGTGGGAAAGACGGTCCAATCCCAAGGTACGGGCACGCCCGCAAGTTCCCAATGGCCGGTGGGGGTATCCTTGCCCGGCGAGATCTCGGTCGCGGCCCCCCAAAGCCCGGTTGGATCCGCCTCGAGCCCCGGGGCCGCCACACCAGATGCAAGTTTAATCGCAGCTCCGAGCCCCAGCCCATCGAGCACCGGCATCCGCAGCGGGCCAGAGCGCCCTTCCGCCGCGCGCCCATCTGCGCAAGCCTGCGCGATATGGCCAAGTGTATTCGCACCGGCATCTCCGAACGCGGCCGCATCAGGCGCGCCGCCACAGCCGACGCTGTCCATCACGATCAGAAACGCCCGGGTCATGGTCGCACCTCTCCCAAAACGATCGGCTGCGCGGTGTATCCAGTCCCTATGGTGAAGGCCGCCTGCACTTGCGCAACCGCGCGATCCGCGGCACCTTCCCGCGCCGCGTGAACCCGCGCCAACGGTTGGCCCGCAGTGACTTTGGTCCCAAGCGGCAACAAGTCAGAAAGGCCCACGGCAGGGTCAACCCGGTCTGTTTCGGTCTGGCGTCCACCGCCAAGCCCAACCACCGCCCAGCCCAGGGCGCGGGCGTCACAAGCTGTCAAAACCCCGGTTTGGGGCGCGGGCACTTCGCGCAGGATCGAGGCCTCTGGCAGACCAGACAGGCCATTTTCAACCACGTCGCGCGGCCCGCCCAGCGCCGCAACCATCCGCTCAAAGATTTCGGCCGCGCGCCCATCGCGCAAGGCAAGATCAATGGCCTCTGACCCAGTTGTGGTATCGGTCGCAAGCCCTCCCAAAGCCAGAAGCGGACCACCCAGAGCCACGGTTGCCGCGCGCAATCGGGGGCTGCCCCCCTCCCCCCGCAGGACGCGCAGCACCTCGGCCAGCTCCAGCGCGTTGCCCGCGGCGGTCGCGAGGGATTGATCCATATCCGTGAGCACGGCAACGGTCGGGCAACCCGCGCCATTGGCGGTCTCGACCAGAGCTTCGGCCAGCGCGGTGGCCGCCTCGGCAGTCGGCAGGAAGGCGCCCGAGCCGCACTTGACATCAAGCACCAGTCCCTCAAGCCCCGCTGCGAGCTTCTTTGACAGGATCGAAGCAGTAATCAGGTCGATGCTCTCGACCGTCGCCGTCACATCACGGACCGCATAGAGCCGCCGATCCGCAGGCGCGATCCGCCCCGTCGCGCCAACGATTGCGCAGCCGGTCTCGGCCACAACCTGACGCAGCTGCGACTCGGAGATATTGGTCCGGTAGCCCTCCAACGCTTCCAGCTTGTCGAGTGTGCCCCCGGTATGACCCAGCCCCCTCCCCGAGATCATCGGGACATAAGCCCCACACGCTGCGAGCGCGGGCGCGAGCAGCAGCGAGACCGTATCGCCGATCCCACCGGTAGAGTGTTTGTCGAGCACAGGCCCCGGCAGATCCCAGCGAAGCACATCGCCACTGTCGCGCATCGCCTTGGTGAGGCGCACACGGCCGTCCGGCCCCAGACCGTTGAGCACTGCGGCCATGGCAAAAGCGCCAGCCTGCGCATCGGATACAGAACCGTCGGCCAGCCCGGCGGCAAAGCTTTGCAAGGCCCCTGCAGGCAGCGGGGTGCGATCGCGAACGGCTTCGATCACAGTGCGGGTGGTCAAGTTCCCTCCAGATGGCCGGGATCGAACGCGCCCGGCAAAAGCTCGCCCAGCGTCATCGACAGCTCAGCCCCCGAGGTCGTCGCCATGAGCACAGGCACCTCAGCCGCACCAAACTCCTTGAGCTTTTGACGGCAGCCGCCGCAAGGCGGAACAAGGTCCGGACTGCCGGCGATCACGGCCACCTCGACAAGCGCGGTTTCACCGGCTGCAATCATCGCCGAAATGGCCCCCGCCTCGGCGCAAGTCCCTTCGGGATATGCCACATTTTCGACGTTGCAGCCCGTATAGATGGTGCCCGAGGCCGCGCGGATCGCCGCGCCGACCTTGAAATTCGAATAGGGCGTATAGGCCTTTTCACGCACCGCGCGGGCGGCGTTCAGAAGCTCCATTCCACACCCTCCTTGATCACGACTCAGAGTGCGGTGGAGCGCGCCGGTTTGCAAGCCCGCAACGGCAGCTTATGGTCACCCCACCCCCCTGAGTGGATCCGCCGCAAGCCAGCCGGGCGGATTTCCATTCCCCAGGGGAATGAGATGGTTTAAGTCTAAACTAATTTGAGATTGGGGAGGGGTCCCGTGTCCACGAGCAAAGACGACAGCGCCCGACAGGCGGCGCTTCACTATCATTCGCATCCGCGTCCCGGCAAGCTGGAGGTCCGCGCGACCAAACCGTTGGCGAACCAGCTGGATCTGGCGCGCGCCTATTCTCCGGGCGTGGCCGAGGCCTGCCTTGAGATCAAGGCAGACCCCAGCACAGCGGCGCAATATACCGGGCGCGGGAATCTGGTGGGCGTGGTGTCGAACGGCACGGCGGTGTTGGGTCTCGGCAACATTGGTGGGCTCGCCTCCAAGCCGGTGATGGAGGGCAAGGCTGTCCTCTTCAAAAAGTTCGCCAATATTGATTGCTTCGATATTGAGCTGAACGAGAAGGACCCGGAAAAACTGGCCGAGCTGGTCTGCGCCCTGGAACCAACCTTTGGCGCGATCAATCTCGAAGATATCAAGGCCCCCGATTGCTTCATCGTCGAGAAGATCTGTCGCGAGCGGATGAATATCCCCGTCTTCCATGACGACCAGCACGGCACGGCCATTGTGGTCGGCGCGGCGGCGACCAATGCCTTGCGCGTGACGGGCCGCAAGTTTGAGGACCTCAAGATCGTCTCGACCGGCGGCGGCGCGGCAGGTATCGCCTGCCTGAACATGCTGCTCAAGCTCGGCGTTCGGCGCGAAAATGTCACCCTCTGCGACATTGCTGGCGTGGTCTACAAGGGCCGCACAGAGGAGATGACACCGCAGAAGGAGGCCTTTGCCCAGGACACGGACGCACGCTCCATTGATGAGGTGATCGGGGGCGCGGATATGTTCCTTGGCCTCTCTGCCCCAGGGGTCATCACCCCGGAAATGGTCGCGCGCATGGCCGACAAGCCGATCATCTTTGCTCTGGCGAACCCCACCCCCGAGATCATGCCTGAATTGGTCAAGCAGACGGTCCCCGACGCAATCATCGCCACGGGGCGCACGGACTACCCGAACCAGGTCAATAACGTGCTCTGCTTCCCCTTCATCTTCCGCGGCGCGCTGGATGTGGGCGCAACCGAGATCAACGATGCCATGCAGCTGAGCTGCATTGAAGGGATCGCCGAGCTGGCGCGCGCCACGACCAGCGCAGAGGCAGCCGCCGCCTATCGCGGCGAACAGATGACCTTCGGCCCGGATTACCTCATTCCGAAGCCTTTCGATCCGCGCCTGATGGGTGTGGTGGCCACCGCCGTGGCCCGTGCCGCGATTTCCTCCGGCGTGGCGGAACGCCCGATCGCGGATCTGGACGCTTATAAGTCCGCGCTGGACGGGTCGGTCTTCAAATCCGCAATGATCATGCGCCCGGTCTTTGATGCAGCCGCCCAGGCCGAGCGCAATATCGTCTTCGCCGAGGGTGAGGATGAACGCGTGCTTCGCGCCGCGAATGCGATGATCGAACAGACCACTGACAAGCCGATCCTGATCGGTCGTCCGGAAGTGGTCATCGCCCGCTGTGAACGCGCGGGCCTGCCGATCCGCCCCGGCACGGATTTCGAGTTGGTTAACCCGGAAAACGACCCCCGCTACCGCGAGTATTGGGAAACCTATCACGGCATCATGGAGCGCAAGGGCGTCACCCCCGATATCGCCAAGGCCGTGCTGCGCACAAACACCACGGCGATTGCAGCGATCATGGTGCGGCGCGGTGATGCCGATAGCCTGATCTGCGGCACGTTTGGCCAGTATCTGTGGCATTTGAATTATGTCTGCGAAACTCTGGATGACGGTCAGGGCGGCCGCCACCCAGTGGGCGCGCTCAGCCTGATGATCCTTGAAGACGGGCCGCTCTTCATTGCGGATACCCATGTCCACGCGACCCCGACACCGGAGCAGATCGCCGAGACCGTCTGCGGGGCTGCCCGTCATGTACGCCGCTTCGGACTGGAGCCGAACATCGCCCTGTGCTCGCACTCGCAATTCGGCAATCTCGACATCGATTCCGGGCACCGGATGCGCGCCGCGATGCAGATCCTTGACCGCCAGAATGTAGATTTCTGCTATGAAGGTGAGATGCATACGGATAGCGCGCTCGACCCGGAGCTGCGCGACCGGATCTTCCCGCATTCTCGGATGCAGGGCGCGGCGAATGTTCTGGTCTTCGCCAACAGCGATGCAGCTTCTGGGGTGCGCAACATCCTGAAGATGAAGGCAAATGGCCTTGAGGTCGGACCGATCCTCATGGGTCTCGGCAACCGCGCACATGTGGTGACACCGTCCATCACAGCTCGCGGTTTGCTCAACATGTCTGCGGTCGCAGGAACGCCCGTCGCCCATTACGGTTAGCCTCGGGTTGGCGCGGGCCACGCCCGCGCTTCCCTGCCAACTTCGCGCGACACCGGGGCCGGTGCGTTTGCGCAATCAGTCGCAGGCGCGGGCCTTGCCCTTGCGGGGCCGTCCCTCAAGAATGCCCGCGATGTTGAGGAGGCCCACATGACCTATGCAAATACCTATGCCGCTTGGAAATCGGATCCTGAGGGGTTCTGGATGGACGCCGCGCAGGCGATTGACTGGGTCACCCCGCCGAGCAAGGCATTGAGCGATGAGAATGCCCCGCTCTATGAATGGTTCACCGATGCCGAGGTGAACACCTGCTACAATGCCGTGGATCGGCATGTGGAGGCCGGGAATGGCGACCGCGTCGCGGTCATCTATGACAGCCCCGTCACCCATACCAAGCAAGAGATTACCTTCGCTGAACTGCAGGAGCGGGTCTCGATGCTGGCCGGGGCGCTCCGCGCCAAGGGCGTGGAAAAAGGCGACCGGGTTCTGATCTACATGCCCATGGTGCCGCAAGCCCTTGAGGCGATGCTGGCCTGCGCACGGCTGGGCGCAATCCACTCGGTGGTGTTTGGCGGATTTGCAGCCAACGAGCTCGCCGTGCGGATCGACGACGCGACACCGAAGGCGATCATCGCCGCTTCCTGCGGGATCGAGCCGGGCCGGGTAGTGCACTACAAACCGCTCCTGGACGGTGCCATTGATCTGGCCGAGCACAAACCGAGCTTTTGCTTGATTTATCAGCGTGAACAAGAGGTTGCCCATCTCGAAGAGGGGCGTGACTACGACTGGCATGAGGCGCAGTTCGGCGTCGAGCCCGCGGAATGTGTCCCCGTCTCAGGCGACCACCCGGCCTATATCCTGTATACCTCGGGCACGACGGGTCAGCCCAAGGGCGTGATGCGCCCGACCGCCGGGCATCTGGTGGCGCTGAACTGGACGATGAAAGCGATCTACAATGTGGAGCCGGGAGAGGTCTTTTGGGCGGCCTCGGATGTGGGCTGGGTCGTCGGACACTCCTATATCTGCTACGGACCGCTGATCCACGGCAACACCACCATCGTGTTCGAGGGCAAGCCCGTGGGCACGCCCGATGCGGGCACCTTCTGGCGGGTAATTTCCGAGCACAAAGTCACGTCATTCTTTACCGCCCCGACGGCCCTTCGCGCGGTCAAGCGCGAGGACCCTAAGGGCGCATTCGTGGGCAAATACGACCTGTCGCATCTGCGCTGCATCTACCTTGCCGGCGAGCGCGCGGATCCGGACACCATCGAATGGACCATGGACAAGCTCGGCGTGCCGGTGATCGATCACTGGTGGCAGACCGAGACTGGCTGGGCCATCGCCGCCAACCCCATGGGGATCGAGCATCTGCCCGTAAAGATCGGCAGCCCCTCGGTCGCCATGCCCGGCTATGACGTGCAGGTTCTGGACGAAGGCGGCCACCCAGTCGAGCCCGGCACTCTCGGCGCCATCGCGATCAAGCTGCCTCTGGCGCCGGGCACTCTGCCCAACCTATGGAATGCCGAGGCGCGTTTCGTCAAAAGCTATCTGACCACTTTCCCCGGCTACTACGAGACCGGCGATGCGGGTTACATCGACGAGGATGGCTATCTCTACATCATGGCCCGCACCGATGACGTCATCAATGTGGCCGGACATCGCCTGTCTACAGGGGCTATGGAAGAAGTTCTGGCCAGCCATCCGGATGTGGCCGAATGCGCCGTGATCGGCGTCGCGGACACGCTCAAGGGGCAGATGCCCATGGGCTTTCTCTGCCTGAGCGCAGGGGTCAACCGACCCCACGAGGAAATCGTCGCCGAAAGCGTCAAGCTGGTCCGCGAGAAGATCGGACCGGTTGCAGCCTTCAAGCTGGCCACGGTCGTGGACCGCCTGCCCAAGACCCGATCTGGCAAGATCCTGCGCGGAACCATGGTCAATATCGCCGACGGCACCGCGTGGAAAATGCCCGCGACGATCGATGATCCCGTCATTCTGGACGAGATCACGGAAGCGTTACGGGCTTTGGGCTATCCGAAAGGGTAAAGTTTCCGCAGCGTTGGCTTTAAAAAGAACGTTTTTCGTTTTGTAAATCCTGCCTTCTGGCATAGGTTTTAGCACACAACCCTGCGCTGAACGGATCAAGCTGGGCTCAACGCGACCAACCGACTGGATGACGCAAAACACGTGACCTCAGGGGATGCCACATTTGTTCGAAGCGGAGATGGTCTAACCGTCGCGGCGTCGGACCAGATCAGCATGCTGTCCCACGACGTTCGGGGGGCAATGTCTGACGTTATTGGGGGACTGCGTCTGGTCGATCTGGAACTGCTGGATCCGGAGACCCGGGCGCAGCTCGACCGTGTGCGATCTTCGGGCGAAGTTCTGGCGCGGCTGGTTGAGGATATCCTGTCTTGGGCAAACGAGGGCCATGACGCGCCGCGCAGTCCGGGTCAGAAACTCAGCCTCGGGCGGTTCCTCCATGATCTGGATTCGCGCTGGTCGGGGCGCGCGCTTGCCTCGGATCTCGAGTTTTCCATGTCCATCGCTGATGACGTGCCCACAGTGGTGTCATTGGACCGCGTCGCGCTGGAGCGTGTGCTGGGCAACCTGATCAGCAACGCGATGAAATACACCGAACAAGGCTGCGTCCGGCTGGATGTCGCGCTGCTGCCGGGGCGCGATTTGCAGTTTCGGGTGCTGGATGACGGGCCAGGCTTCTCGGATTCCGCGCTGGCGCTTTTGTTCCAGCTGCGCGGGAGGCCCGAAGACGCCCAGAAACCCGGCACGGGGCTGGGTCTGCACATCGCCAAGGAACTGTCGGACACAATGGGCGGACGCCTTTTGGTGTCAAACCGCTCCAAGGGCGGAGCGCTGGTCTCGCTCAGCATTCCGGAGTTTGTCTGGAGCCCAGGTGCGACCACGATCGAGCAAGGCAATGTGCCCAGCTTCGCGGGCAAGCACATTCTCGTGGCCGAGGACAATGAAACGAACCAGATCCTGACCACGCAGATGCTGGAGGCGATGGGCGCGACCTGTGACATCGCTGCGGATGGGGTCGCGGCCCTCGAGGCGCTGGAAGAGCGGCGCTATGATCTGGCACTGGTGGATATCGAGATGCCCCGGCTGAACGGGATCGAAGTGATCCGCTCGATCCGTGCGCGCGAGGATGAGGTGGCCGAAATGCCGCTTGTCGCGCTGACGGCGTATGTACTGCGCTCGAACCGCGAGGCGATCTATCAGGCCGGGACCGATGCGATTATCGCCAAGCCGATCATGTCGCTGGAGAGCTTCGCCGAAACCCTGGGCCAGTATCTGGGCGCGAGCCGTCCTGCCCTGACCCAGAGCACGGGCAATGGCTCACCGCTCGCCGATCGCAGCCGCTTTGAACGGCTGCTGGAAATTGCCGGAACCGAGGGTGCTGCCGAGCTCCTGAGCCGGCTGGCCGCAGATTTGCGTCGGGTGGACAGCAATCTGCGGGCGGCAATCCCGGTTATGGACCAATCGGCCCTGCGCGCCGAGACCCATGTGCTGATCTCGCTTGCCGGCGCGGTCGGCGCGGACCGGCTACATACTCTGGCCTCGACGTTGAACGCCGCGGCCCACCGAATGGATGAATGCGAAATCGTTACGCTGGGGAGCGAGGCGAAGGCGCGGATCGACGAATTGTTGACAGTGATCGACCGCGAAGCCGCTGAAAGGACCACGCCTGCATGAGTGCGCCGCCTATCCTGCTGATCGAGGACACTCCCTCGCTGCAACTTGTTTACGACGCGATTATCCGCGGCGCCGGTCACAAAGTGACCTGTGCCGACACGGCCGATAACGGCCTGGCCGCCTTCAAGCGCGAGAAGCCGCGCGTTGTTGTTCTCGATCTGATGCTACCGGATCGGGACGGGCTCGATCTGATGCGCGAGTGTCTTGAGCTTGTGCCCGAGGCGCGTTTCGTGGTGATCACCGCCAATGGCTCGATCAACCGCGCAGTGGAGGCCATGCGCGTCGGGGCCTATGAGTTTCTGGTCAAGCCCTTTGACGAGGGCCGCTTCCTCGCCGCCATCGACAACGCGCTGCGGGATCAGGCGCGGCCCTCGGGTGAGACGCCGGAAGTGCTCAGCGATTTCCGCGGCTTCATCGGCAGCTCCGAGGCCATGCAGGACGTTTATCGCCGGATCCAGTCGGTCAGCCGCTCCATGGCGACGGTCTTCATCACCGGTGAGAGTGGGACGGGCAAGGAGGTCTGCGCCCAGGCAGTCCATGACAGCTCGACCCGAGCCGAGAAGCCCTTTGTACCGCTCAATTGCGGGGCGATCCCATCGGACCTGCTGGAATCCGAGGTGTTCGGCCATCTGCGCGGCTCCTTTACCGGGGCGATTGCCGACAAAATCGGCGCGGCCGCAGCGGCCGATGGCGGCACGCTGTTCCTCGACGAAATTTGTGAGATGGATCTCAACCTGCAGACCAAGCTCCTGCGGTTCCTGCAGACCTCGACGATCCAGCCCGTGGGCGCGACCCGCGCGCGCAAGGTCAATGCGCGGATCATCTGCGCCACGAACCGCAACCCGTTGGAGGAAGTTCGCAAGGGCCGCTTCCGCGAGGACCTGTACTACCGCCTTCAGGTTGTCCCGATCCACCTGCCCCCGCTGCGCGAACGTGGGGATGACGTGATCTCCATCGCGCGCCATGCGGTGCAGAGCTTCTCGAACGAGGAAGGGCGCAGCTTCAATGGCCTCTCTTCGGAGGTCGAGCAGCTGTTCCGTACCCTGCCCTGGCCCGGGAATGTCCGGCAAGTCATCAACGTGATGCGCAATGTGGTGGTCCTGAATGACGGACCGATGGTCACTCAGACCATGCTGCCGCTGGAGATCCTGCACCATCACGAAGCGATGACCAGTGGCGAGGACCCTCTCGCGGCGAACTCCCCGAACAAACCGGTGGTATCGCTCGATGGGCTCGTGGGCCGGACCATGGCCGAAATCGAACGTATGGTGATCGAAGAGACCATCGCCCGACATGGGGGATCCGTGCCCAAAGCCGCGCGGGTGCTCGACCTGTCACCCTCGACGATCTACCGCAAACGGGAAAGCTGGATGAAGGACGCCGCGGAATAGCCCCGCGATGGAGCATCGCCGAGGCCCCGGCGCTCCGCCCTACCCGCAGACTAGACAAACTGCTCGCGGATCAGACGCTCTTCGAGTCCGTGCCCCGGATCAAACAGAAGCCGGTGTCGCACGCTGGGCTCACTGCGGATCTCGACCGAAACCACTTCGTGGTTCGAGCGGCTATCGGCATCGGCCATCACCGGGCGCTTACCCGGCTCCAGCACATCGAACCGCACCATCGCCGTTTTCGGCAAGAGCGCCCCACGCCAACGCCGGGGCCGGAAGGCGGACATGGCCGTCAGCGCCAACACATCGGACCCGATGGGCAGGATCGGCCCATGGGCGGAATAGTTATAAGCGGTCGACCCCGCAGGCGTCGCGACCAATGCGCCGTCGCAGACCAGCTCATCCATGCGCACGCGGCCATCCACCGAGATCCGCAGCTTGGCGGCCTGCGAGCCTGCGCGCAGCAAGGCGACCTCGTTGATCGCCAGCGCCTCGACAATCGTGCCATCCGACCCGATCGCGCGCATGTGCAGCGGGTTGATCACCTCCTCAACCGCATCTGCCAGCCGCTCGGGCAGGCGCGCCTCGGAGTACTCGTTCATCATAAAACCGATTGTGCCGCAATTCATGCCATAGACCGGCGCCCGCAGACCCTCAGTGGCATGCAGGGTCTGCAGCATGAACCCGTCCCCACCAAGAGCTACGATCACATCCGCCTCTTCGGGCGCGACACTGCCATGGAGCGCCGAGAGCGCCGTGCAAGCATCCTGAGCCACCGGCGCAGGGCTGGCGAGAAACGCAATCTTTTCGCGGCTTTGCATCGCGTGGGGCCTTTCGTTTCCAAAAGTGTTCGCCTGCGCGTGTCGGAAACACAAGGGTCTTATACGCGGCGTGTTCCCCCCGGCGCTGCGCCAAATCGCACCGGTTCCTCTTTCTCCTTGGCCCTCTTTGCTCTACATGGACCTCCACTACGGCACGTCGGTCGTGCCCCGTCCTAGACCAATGGAGCTGTCCAGATGAATGCACCGCACCGCGATTCCGGTTTCTTCACCGAGTCCCTCGCCTCTCGGGATGCCGAGCTTTTTGGCGCGATCACCCAGGAGCTGGGCCGCCAGCGCGACGAGATCGAGCTGATCGCGTCCGAGAACATCACCTCCGCCGCCGTGATGGAGGCGCAAGGCTCGGTGATGACGAACAAATACGCCGAGGGCTATCCCGGTCGCCGCTATTATGGCGGGTGCCAATATGTGGACATCGCCGAAGAACTGGCCATTGACCGCGCCAAGGCGCTCTTTGGCTGCGGCTTTGCCAATGTACAGCCGAACTCCGGCAGCCAGGCGAACCAGGGTGTCTTCACCGCGCTTCTGCAGCCAGGCGACACCATTCTGGGCATGAGCCTCGATGCCGGTGGGCACCTGACCCATGGCGCCCGTCCGAACCAGTCGGGCAAGTGGTTCAACGCGATCCAGTACGGCGTGCGCGAAGACACGCTCGACGTTGATTATGACCAGATCGCCGCGCTGGCCGCTGAGCACCAACCGAAGATGATCATCGCCGGGGGCTCTGCCATCCCGCGCGTCATTGATTTTGCCAAGATGCGCGAGATCGCCGATACGGTAGGGGCCTACCTGCTGGTGGATATGGCGCATTTCGCCGGGCTCGTGGCCTCGGGCCATTACCCCTCGCCCTTCCCCCATGCCCATGTGGCGACGACCACGACCCACAAGACCCTGCGCGGTCCGCGGGGCGGCATGATCCTGACCGATGACGAGGCGCTGGCGAAGAAGTTCAACTCCGCCATCTTCCCCGGCATCCAGGGCGGCCCGCTGATGCATGTCATCGCCGGCAAGGCCGTGGCCTTTGGCGAGGCCCTGCGGCCGGAGTTCAAGACCTACCAGGCGCAGGTGATCGAGAATGCCCAGGCGCTCGCGGATCAGCTGATGCAAGGCGGGCTCGACATCGTGACCGGCGGGACCGACACGCATCTGATGCTGGTCGACCTGCGCCCCAAAGGCGTGAAGGGCAACGCGACCGAGAAGGCTCTGGGCCGCGCCCATATCACCTGCAACAAGAACGGCATCCCGTTTGACACCGAAAAGCCGATGATCACCTCCGGCATCCGTCTGGGCTCGCCCGCGGGCACCACGCGTGGCTTTGGCACGCCGGAATTCCGTCAGATCGCCGACTGGATTGTCCGGGTGGTCGATGGGCTCGCCGCCAATGGCGAGGATGGCAATGCCGAGGTCGAGGCCGCCGTGCGCGCCGAAGTGCTCGAGCTCTGCGGTCGCTTCCCGATCTACCCAAACCTCTGAGCAGCAGAGGGTCCGCGCGGTCTCAGAGGAGACCGCGCCACCTTGCCACAAAAACGAACAGCGCGGCGAGGATCGCGAGGTTCACCACCACGCAAGCAACAATCCCGAGCCAATACCGCTCCCGATCCCGCTTGGGGTTCACCCCATCGAGAAACCGCCGCGCCCGCGCATGGATGTCCTGCATGTGCCCCAGATCGATCTGGCGATGCCAATGGGGGTGGCTCAGCCAGCTCTCTGCCTCGATTGCCGCCTGAAGCTCCGCGACCATCGCCTTGGGCATGACGCCCTTCACACGGCGCAGCGCCTCGGTCAGATCCTTGGGCCGCGACCGGAATTTGCGACCGATCTCTGCCGCCAGCGCGAGGTTCGCCTCTGGCAGATCATAAACGGTATCAAAACGCGCACGGGCCATGACCCAACGCTATCTGCGGCAACCGCGCGCTTCAAGCGGGCTGGCCCTTGGCGCTTTGTCGCGCTAGCACGGAGCGCAGGAAACCTCGGAGATGGCCATGCTGAATACCCTGACCTATGGCGATGCCCCCGGCACACCGCTCTTGATTGTCCATGGTCTCTTTGGTTCGGCCAAGAACTGGGGCGCGATTTCCAAACAGCTGGCAACGCAGCACAAGGTGATCGCGGTTGACCTGCGCAATCATGGCGACAGCCCCCACACCCCGACCCATAGCTATCCCGACCTCGCGATGGATTTGGCCGAGGTGATCGACGCCCATGGCGGGCGCGCCCATGTGCTGGGTCATTCCATGGGCGGCAAGGCCGCGATGGTCCTCGCTCTGACCCAGCCCGAAATGGTCGAGAGCCTGCTTGTCGCCGATATCGCACCGGTGCGCTACGACCGCACACAATCGGGCTTTATTGATGCAATGGAGAGTGTGGACCTTGCCGTGGTGAGCAAGCGCTCGGATGCTGACAAGGCCCTCGTGGCCGCTGTTCCCGATCTGCCCACGCGCGCCTTCCTGACCCAATCGCTGGATCTGCGGGCCGAAGGAGGGCCGCGCTGGCGCCTGAACCTCACCACCTTGCGCCGTGAAATGCCGCTAATCATGGGTTTTCCCGAAATGAAGGGATCCTATGACGGGCCCACGCTGTTCCTGCGTGGCGGAAACTCCGATTACGTTTTGCCTGCCCATCAGGGCGAGATCGATCGTCTCTTTCCCACCGCGACCCTTGATGAGATCCCGGGCGCGGGTCACTGGCTCCACGCTGAGGCCCCGACCCAGTTCATCGAGAAGCTGAGCGCCTTTCTCGGGGACTGATCCCGCATCACGATGTGACTTTGTGGGAGGTTGCCCATCCGAAGGGAGGGCAATCGAACTTGCGTACGCCTTAAAACGAGACGTGTCGTGGCCCTAAATCTCCTCGATCCCCATCATGAGATAAGGGCTCCAAGACGCTCCAGCGCACGCAAGTTCTCTGCCGTCAACGCCCGAAATACGGGCGCAAACAGGAATGAGACACGCTGAGATCGGATCGACTGGACACTTGTGCCACGAGGGCACCCCCATCACTCCCTGTCCAGATCAACGCCGAAGCGAGCTTCTCAGCCCAGCCCAACATGTCTCCTGTACAATTTATCTGACAGATCTTGTCTCAACATTGACATGGCTCAAGAAACGAAACGATTTCGCCGTTTTACGCGCCGCAGTACACGTCGACTGTCAACATCACGAGGTCACCCTCCATGGTGCTGTCCAGCACATCGCAGCCCGAGGTCGCGCGCACCACATCGTAGAACGCACGCCGAAAGTGCAGTCGCGAGGACGGGCGCCCCTGGTTGAGGCGGATGCCACGCACCGAGCGACCATTGTAATAGAGATCGAAGGTATAGCCCGCCTGTTCAACCCGTGTCGCCGGAAGCCCACGATAGTCCAACCCAGGCCCAGAACACCCGGCCAAAGCGAAACAGATCAGGATCAACCGCGCGCGCATGTCACCAGTCTGAGCCGCGCGCGTTAAGGTTTGATTAACCGAGCTTGCCGTTCTGCATTAGGCGCCAGGCGACCGGTGCAGCCAGGAACATGCCCGTAACCACAGCCAGCGCAACCACAGGAGCCGAGGTTTCACCCATGCTGACGGTCAGAACCCCCGAAAACAGGCCCAGCGCCGCAGCCAGCACCAAAAAAATCACGGTAAATGCTTTCAACATGGTCAATCCTCTCTCTGGTCCGGCCCGGCGAGCTTGCGCGCGACGAGCCAACTGAAGGGCGCAGCGATGAGCGCACCACCGGTCGCCGCAAGGCCGAGCGCCAAGCCACTTGTGACACCACTCACGAGCGCAACCACGACCGCCACCCCGGCAAGGGTTGGCGCGGTCAGGCTGAAAATCGTCACAGGCAGGCGGTGCATCGGCGTCCTCTCGATGACAGCCCTTTTATGCAAGCGCAGCATCGCTCGCCTTGATCCATGTCAGATGCAGGCTGCACCGACTGATACCGCGCTCTGGGCGGTGGCTCCGCTCCATGCTAGGATTGCCCAAAAAGAGGAGGAGGTTCAATGGGCTGGTCCATTCATCACGTCAATCTGCAAGCCAAGGATGTACGCCGGTCCGCCGCGTTTTACCGCGATGTTCTCGGCATGACAGAGCAAGACTGGGTCTTCCCCGAAACCCGTGGCTACCTGCCCGGTGATCCGGACAAGCTGGCGTTGCTGGGCGATGGACGCGAGGGGCATACAGGGCTTCATTTGATTGCACCAGACCCTGATTTTGCAGAGAAAAACAACCTGATCCACAATCCCAGCGTCGGCGGCCACGTGGCGATCCATGTGGATGATCTACAAGGTGTGATTGACCGGCTGACCGCTGCAGGGATCCCGTTTTCGGTCACGGGCGAGTTCGCCATTCCGGGGCTGCGCCATGTCTATGTAAACGACCCCGAAGGCAACCTCATCGAGATCAACGGTCACGTTTGACCGCGGGCACGCGTTCTGCCCAGTGCGGAGGGTCACCGACCCTGGTTCGGCCAGTAGCGGAACGCGTTTGATAGCGCGCTGCAACGCAGCACGAAAGCAGCGAGCACCTGCGGATCCAGTAAACCGCAGGGCTCGCGCCTCAGGTTCGGTCGCCGCGGGTCAGGCGCGCGTGGTGATCGCGCGGGCCACCAGAACCGAGACCGGGATGCCGAGGCCAAATCCCAGCGCCGCTGACAGGATCACCGGCTGGGCCGTGGTGTAGCCTGCGGTGAGCGCTGCGACCATGAACGATCCCGCGAGCGTGGTGCCGATCAGGGCGTAGAGTATCAAGGCCAGACGGATCATCGGAAAACCCCTTCACTTTAGGTGTATTTACGATGCTGATTTTACGCGATGAGTCCCCAATGCGTCTTTGATCTGCCGCAACTGGAGGCTGTTTGGGCGCTCAGCGGCGCATGCAATCGGTGCAAAGCGGCGCGGTCGGAACCGCAAGCAACCGCGCCTCGGCAATCGGCTCCCGGCATTTCAAGCAGGTACCATAAATCCCATCTGCGATCCGGTTCAGCGCCGCATCGATCCGAGAGAGTTCGGCCTGCTCCACATGGCCCAAAGCCTCCAAAACCTCATCTCCCTGCCGCTCCGAAGCGCGATCTTCCCAATCCTTCGGGGCGGCCGTATCCAGCGTTGTCTCGATATGGTTCAGGTCCCCGACAATCTCAGCACGGCGAGCACGCAGAGTTTCTTCAGCGGTGGTGATGTCCATGGCGGTTCTCCTCTTAGGGAGGACTGTGGGCAAAAACTAGATTGGTGGATATGAGTTGGGTCAAGACATGGTTTGTTGTTGGATACGCGCTCCGGTCAAAATGCGGTGCCAGGACTTATCGGATCCGCTTAGGTACAGTCGTTCAACTCGGCGAATTGTTCATTGGATCTTTCAAGGTGCGGACGGGCGCAACTCTGGAGCATACATCCATTGACGATGCGGTCTGCCCAGAGTGTAGCGCCGGCCCCGCGGACTGGTTTGGGCGTTTCCAAACTTCCAATCTGACACATCAGGCTATGGAGCTGTTTCCCGATAATCGAGAAACTCTTCTACCCAACCTTCTTCGGAAACAAGGTAACCACCGGGCCAGTCGACATAATCCAAAAGATCGCAGGCTTGCTCGGGGCCTCTGCAAACTCTCACAGACAAAGAGTAGCCAGCGCCCTCGTTTTCGAAGGAAGTGAAATGATTGAGGGCACTGTGAAGCGTCATGATTGACGCATGTTCCAGAAGGTCCAACAAGGGGTTCGCATCGACGCCCTCAAGATCTTTGAGAACTGGAGCCAGCACTTCGTTTTTGCGTAAAGGGTCCCAAGCATTCGCAAACAAGGAAGCATAGACCCCAAGAACTCTATTGAGCGTTTGATCGATAAGATCTCTGCCGAACTGCGCCTCAAATTCTGATGTTGTTGTCACCATCTCAGGAGCTCCTATTAGTGCAAACAAACAAGAGTGCTTCAAGATATCTGAAAGTGCAGACCTCTACAGAGCAAGACAGTTGTTTGAAACGCTACTGACGCACGGCTACTCCACCTAGGCTGGCACATTTTCGAGATTGGTCAAGAGAGTCCCAGCATCTGCTGTCTGGTTTCATCAAGTACCCCGCTGCATCCAATCCGTAGCTGCGTGTCGAGTTCATTGCACTTGCAACCAGAAAACCGAGCGCAAGACCTAACCACCTAGAGAAAGCGAAGCTCGCACCTCTTGGAAGCCCTTCGGTCATTGCCAAATCATATCCACTGCTGCGCTCAGTATGGCACCCAGCGCCGCATAGGGCTAGCGACGTTAGAAAAACCTGCATTGCTTTGCACAAACCAGCTTCGGGGTCGCCTCAAGAAACGGTAGCTGATCTTCGATCAACCGTCCATTTTCAAAGCGGAAATGAACGCCTCTTGCGGGATATCCACCTTCCCAAACTGGCGCATCTTCTTCTTGCCCGCCTTCTGCTTCTCCAGCAGTTTCTTCTTCCGGGTCACATCACCGCCATAGCATTTCGCGGTCACGTCCTTGCGCAGTGCGGCCAGCGTCTCGCGCGCGATGACCTTGCCGCCGATGGCCGCCTGGATCGGGATCTTGAACATGTGGCGCGGGATCAGGTCCTTGAGTTTCTCGCACATGGCCCGCCCGCGCATCTCGGCACGGTCCCGGTGCACCATGGTCGAGAGCGCGTCCACCGGCTCGTCATTCACCAAGATCGACATCTTCACCAGATGGTCCTGCCGGTAGTCAAGCATCTGATAATCGAAGCTCGCATAGCCCTTGGTCACGGATTTCAGCCGGTCGTAGAAATCGAACACCACCTCGTTCAGGGGCAGGTCATAGACCACCATCGCGCGGCTGCCCGCATAGGTCAGGTCCAGCTGGATGCCGCGCCGGTCCTGACACAGCTTCAGCACATCGCCGAGATAGTCATCGGGCACCAGGATGGTCGCCTTGATCCGCGGCTCCTCCAGATGGTCCACATGGGTCAGGTCCGGCATGTCGGCGGGGTTGTGCAGCTCGATCATGGAGCCGTCGCGCATATAGACGTGGTAGATGACCGAGGGCGCGGTGGTGATGAGCTCGATATTGTACTCGCGCTCGATCCGGTCGCGGATCACCTCCAAATGCAGGAGCCCGAGGAAGCCGCAGCGGAAGCCGAAGCCGAGGGCGGCCGAGGTCTCCATCTCGTAGCTGAAAGAGGCGTCGTTCAGGGCGAGCTTCTCGATGGCGTCGCGCAGATCCTCGAACTCCGCGTTGTCCACGGGGAAGAGACCGCAGAACACCACGGGCTGGGACGGTTTGAACCCCGGCAGCGGGTCGGTCGTGCCCTTCTTCTCATGGGTGATCGTGTCGCCAACACGGGTGTCGCGCACCTGCTTGATTGAAGCGGTGAGGAACCCGATCTCGCCGGGGCCCAGCGCATCCACAGGCTGCATTTCGGGGCGGAAGACACCCACCCGATCCACATGGTGCACCGAGCCGTTCGAGAGCATCTTGATCCGCTCGCCCTTCTTGAGCTGCCCATCGATGATCCGCACCAGAACGATCACGCCGAGATAGGCATCGTACCAGCTGTCCACCAGCATCGCCTTGAGCGGCGCATCCCGGTCGCCCGCGGGGGCAGGCAGCTCGGTGACAATCGCCTCGAGCGTCTCGCGGATCCCGACGCCGGTCTTGGCCGAGACCTGGATCGCGCCGGTGGCATCGATGCCGATCACATCCTCGATCTGCTCCGCCACACGGTCGCAATCGGACGCGGGCAGGTCGATCTTGTTGAGCACGGGGACAATCTCGTGATCCGCCTCGATGGCCTGATAGACATTGGCGAGCGTCTGCGCCTCGACGCCTTGCGTGCTGTCCACCACCAGAAGCGAGCCCTCCACCGCGCGCATGGATCGGCTGACCTCATAGGCGAAATCCACATGTCCCGGCGTGTCGATCAGGTTCAGAACGTAATCCTGCCCATCCTCGGCGGTGTAGTCGATCCGCACGGTGTTGGCCTTGATCGTGATCCCCCGCTCCCGCTCGATATCCATACTGTCGAGCAGCTGGGCCTTCATATCCCGGTCCGCCACGGTGTTCGTTTCCTGGATGAGACGGTCCGCCAGAGTGGATTTGCCGTGGTCAATGTGAGCCACGATGGAGAAGTTCCGGATATGCGCGAGGTCGGTCATGGGAAGGGATATGCGGCGGTTTGAGGGGGTTGGCAAGTGGCGACCTTGTCCAGTCTTCGCGGTTAGATGATGGCACCCATGTCGAATGCATCACAGGGTTGTTGCAGGGCTTTGTCCAACCACTAGGCTGGAAGTCGAGATCGCGGGGCAAGGACGGTATGAAAATATACGACCGACAGACTGCTGAAACCTGGCTAAGCCATCAAAACCAGAAAACAATAGCAGCCTTTGCAGCAAGGAATTCTTTGCGCGCAATGTCCGCCATCCAATTTGTTTCGACCTCATCGGATGATCTAGCACGCTTCTTCATCCTACGTTCAACACTGATCGCCTGTGTCTCGGCAGGGGAGCACTCTCAGGTGACCGCGAACAAGCTCGCACGAGCGGCACAGTATGCAGCAGACGCGCTCCGCTCGGAGCTGAGGACGACAGCGTCCATGGATAACTCCTCTGCCATCAGTGCTGGACGAATTGCCTTAAACGCAGTGCAAATTGCGGCAGCCCAAGAAAACCTCATTGAGAAGAGTGCGGCAACCGCTATCACCTGGGCTGAGAGCTACGTGACGAACACCTACGCGGCAGCAAATCGAGATGCGCAACTTCTGACGCAGATTGGTGAGAATAGCCAACCTGCAAGCGATGTGTTCAAGACATCCCTTTGGCCCTCCCTCAGCGAAAGAAATCACGCAGCAGCAGAACCAGCTGGCCATGTGAAAGCGTATGAGCGTGTCATCGCGTCCATGGATAAGGAAACTGCGGTCTGGAGTTTCTGGCAACGTTGGTGGGAGGGGATGCGGACTGGCACGCCATTGCCTTGGGAGCTACAGGCACAAGTCGCGCTGATCGGTGGAGAAGACAGCTTCAAGATATGGGGAGAGAGTCCAAGGACCGTCGCTGAAAAGATTCGAGAGGTTGAGGCGCGTCTTGAGTTGAAAGCGCGGTTGCGCGAAGCGGAAACCGCGATGGTCCGCGACGCTGCGCAACGGCTAAAAATCGGTGGGAACAACCCGCCCGGCGCGATAGATGACTTTGCCGACTGGCCCAACGAGGTCACGCTGGTTTGGGAACCGTTAGTTGCATTCAAGGAGGAGGCCGACTCAGAAGAGCCTGATAAGGACCGAATTCGAGGTGCCATAGGGCGCATCCAAGCTCTGCTGTTCGCCAGTGGCAAATGGTTGGGCGGCAAGCTGGATACTGCAGTCGATGCAGCGGCCAAGGAGTTCGGAAAGCTTTTCGCAAAATGGAGTACTCGAATCGGAGCGGTCTGGCTCGCGGCGCAGGCCCCGCACTTGGAAGGCATTCTGAAAGCGGCAGAAGCTTGGTTGCGCGCTCTTGGTGGATGAAGGCAAGGCCGAAAACAACAGGTTCCTTGGAGCCCCCGACAAGGTACAGCCGAAATAGCCGCGCGAGTATTGGTCTCTCTTTGTTGAACAACAGGCCACCGCATAGTCTTGGCCAAAACACTTGGGTTCCAATGCCGCAACTTCTTAGGTCTTAAGCTACCAATCGGCACTCGGGCAATACCTGAACTGGCTTCTCACCATTGCCGCGGCCTCTGAGTGCAGGGAGGGGCGCGGCGTTCCATCCACCGCGCACGCGCCCCGGACAGAAAACGCCCAAAAACAGTGCAGTTTCCATCCGCAAAACAGGCCAGGCACCGAGTCTGCAATCCTGCACTGGATCTGTGAACTCCGCGCGCCATCTCATTGCAGGACAAGGCTTTTCGAATCGGCTAAAATGTTTCCATGTTCCGCATGATCGCCCTTCTGGCCCTTGGCCTCGCCCCCGCTCTGCCTGCGCTTGCGCAGGAGGCTCCCGGTCGACCGGATGGTTGGTCTTTGGGCGGGCTCGTGGCCGCGGATACCAACCCCTATCTCGGCCAAGGATCCGATGTGATCCCGCTGCCTCTCTTCCGCTATGCCAATGGCCCCTTTGAGCTCAGCACCAATGGCCTGAGCTATTCGGTGTTCTCGCAAGGCGTGTGGGGTCTCTCGGTTGCGGCCCGGCCCCGCTTCTCGGGCTTGATCTCGACCGATGGGGAACAGCTCGATGGCATCGACCGCGAGGTTACCGGGGATGTGGCGCTGGAGCTGCGCTACGATCTCGGGCGGCTCTATGCGGGCGCGGATCTGCGCCAGGAATTCACCGGCGAGCATGACGGGCAAGAGGCGCGCTTGCGTTTTGGCTTGCGTCAATCCCTTGGCGCCGTACGGCTCGATTGGTCCGCAGGCGCCGCCTGGCAGAGCGGCGATCTCAGCCGCTATGTCTGGGGGGTCAGTCCGGATGAGGCACGGATCGGCCGCAACGCCTACGATCCCGGCGACGTGGTGGTGCCCTTCGTCGGCCTGCGCGGCGTCATGCCCCTTGGCGAAAACTGGTCCCTCCTCGGCACCCTGCGCGCGGATTTCCTGCCCGGCGCCGTCACCGACAGCCCGATCATCGAGGATGACACGCTCGTCTCGGGCGGGCTCGGGGTCGAGTTCCGCTTCTGACGCCACGCTCTTCTTGATTTGCGCGCGGACTGCGTCATCCTCCTGCGGTAGGGGGATTGGGAACGGTATGAGGCAGCAGCTTGAGCAGCGCTTGCGCGGCGAATGGCTGGGTCCGCACAAAACACTTACCGGCGAAAGCAACAGCTTAACCATAAGCCAAACCGCGCCCTGCGCGCGAGGTCAGGCGCGCATAGGGCAGGATCGGCGGATTCCTGTCGCGGAACTACTAAATGTTGAGTTGCTCTTGCATACCCGATTTCCACCTGAGATTGTACGACAACCAAAACGCGCCCAGCGAGAAGCGCCGCAGAATTGAGACCGGATGCCGGACAGAGATCTCATCGCCATAGACAACGAGGCCCTGCTGATCGCCTCCGGCAGTCCCTCGGGCACGCCTGGCAATCCCATCATCAACAACTCCGACACTCCGAACGGCACGGTCTTCGAATATGTCGGCGGTTTCACCCCAGTGACCGTGGTGATCGACGACCGCGGCGGCCGTGGCTCGAACCCCAACATTCTCGAAGACGACCTGCCCAACCGCCACCGGGTGGTCGATGGTGGCGGGCTGGTGGATGAGGGCACCCGCGTGGAATCCGAAAGCCGGATCGACCTGCGCGCCCTCAACGACCAAGGCCAACCCACCGGCCCCCTGATCAGCGTCTATGTCTTCTCCAAGGACGGGCAAACCTCGGACATCTGGGGCATGGGGCTGACGCAGCCGCTGATCCCGGGCAAGTCCTATGTGAAGGTGTCCGGCTCGAACAATGGCGACATCCGCTATAACCAGTTCGTGCCCTGTTTCGTCGCGGGCACCCTGCTGCGCACACCGGACGGTCCCCGCGCCATCGAGACGCTACGAAAAGGGGACCGCATCTGGACCGAGGCGGACCCGGAAGCCGTGATCCGCTGGGTCGGCGCGCGCCGCGTGGATGGGCGCGGCGATCTCGCCCCGATCCGCTTCGCACCCGGCGCGCTCGGCAACACGCGCGCCCTCAGCGTCTCACCCGCCCACCGGATGCTCCTGCGCACGTGGCAGGCGGAGCTGCTCTTCGGCCTGTCGGAAGTCCTCGTCGCCGCCAAGCACCTGACCGCCCTGCCCGGCGTGACCCGCACTCCGCAAAGCTCGGTCACCTATTGCCACGTCCTGGTCGACGGACACGCGATAGTCGAGGCAGAGGGTTGCCTCTCCGAGAGCCTCTATCCCGGCGAGGTCGCCCAGAACGGGCTCGACTGGATGGCCCAGCTCGAACTGCACCAGATCTTCCCCGAGCTCTTCGCCCAAGGCCCCGGCACGACCGCCGCCCCCTGCCTGCGCGCCCACGAGGCCGCCGCCCTGCTGGGCACGAGCTGAAGTGCGGCTTGGCAGGACGCTGTCCCGATCCTAGGCTGACGGTAAGAGCAGCGGGGAGCAAGCATGGCCATCACGGACGAAGAGAGCGCACGTGCTTGGCTAGATACACAATCAGACCGACGCATTCACATTGCATTTGCAGCCCGGTCCGCCCTTCGCGGGCTTCCGGGCATAGGTGTTCAAAGCAGTTGGTACTTAAGCCTGACAGTGCTTCCGGCTCTTCGCGCGACTTTGACGTCCGTTGTCGGCGCCAGTTCGAAACGAAGAACCGCGGGCACGACTCTTTTGATTGCAGCGGAACATGCAAAAACTGCCGCGAGTTTTGACAGTTTGGAAACGCCAGCCTTCCAATCAATGTTGTCAGCTGCAAATTCAGTCTACTCTATCACACCGGATCCCAGGTCGCACAAAAATCCGAGCGCGAGAGCTGCCAACAGATCAGCCAAGGCCATGCAACAAGCGTTGAACGGATTGGCTCTGGCAAAGGACCCTAGACCCAGTGTAGCCCCAAAGCTAGATCGAGACGCCTTTGAGAGGGCATTCTCAGCCAACGAAAAGGATGCATTCCTGCTAGAGAAGCATGGACCGGCACGTATTTTTCGGTTCCCAATTTGGCACGAGACCCAGACCAAATCGTTTTCGGAACCTGAAGGCATTGCACAGTGCTACGTAAAATTGACCGAGTTCTTCGACAGTGACCCAGCCTGGAGCTTCTGGAAACGCTGGCTCGACGGCATGCGCCGCGGCGAACCTGAGCCCTGGAAACTCCAAGAGCAAATCGCCCTGATCGGGGCGGAGGACGAGAAGCCTTTTGCAATTTGGGAAGGCCCGGACGCCCCAGCGCGGATCGCAGAGGAAATCGAATCCATTGAAAACGCTTTCGCGGCGCAAGCGCCGGAGCGGCCCAGTTTCCCAGAGCACGAGCCAGAAAGCGTCGCCCATATTTTGGATTTTCCCACGAGCGCCAACGCAGCAGTTACGGCAGCGATAGACCAGATCACCTACGGCTTCGAAGTCTTTCGCAGTATGTCTGGCCTGAACGAAACACCTGAACTGCTCAAACCGCTCGAAGCGGTGCCAGAGAACCTGAATGTGATTTCACAGCTCTTGCGCTCGTCGGAAGATACAAGGGAACGAGAAGGCAAGCTCAGAGAAGAAATTGGACGACTGAGAGCGAAAATCGCTCAGCTGGAGACCGAATTGGCGAAAGCCAAAGATGACGCCGAGCTGAAATCCAAGCCTTGGCTCAAGAAAGCTGCGGTCCTTTGCTGCAGCGTTGGAGCGCTGTGTTCAACTGTTTGGATGGTCTCTGGCGACGAGATTGGCCCGAAGCAGAGATCGGAGAAAGTGATGGAGTATTGGGAGTTTATTTTTGGCCCCATTCTACCGACATCAACGAGTCCGATAGGCGAGCCGCCCAGCTTGCCACCAAAGCGAAACCTCTAGGCCAAGGGCGTCGCCCGGACCGAGGGGTGGGCGGGATCGCCCGCCCCGTGGGGGAGGTTCGGGCGATGCCCGGCGTGTCGCCGGGCGGAACGGACGGCAGTTGACATTCGCGGGTGTTCTAGGTGTTGCTGTTGCGTACCTGCCTTACTGCGGGCGTCTCTAGACGCGGCTTCCGCTAGAGCGGGGCCCCTCTTAGCACCCTTGCGCGCTCGACGCGGCCGTGGCTGCCCTCTTGCCAAGTGCAACCGAGCGGCGTAGACGGCCTCGACAGCAACCACAGGAGATGGCCCCATGGCCCTCACCCTCCGACAGATCCGACGAGACCTGACCCGCGCGTAACCCGCGTGCCCTGTTGCTTTGGGCTTTCCCGCCCGCCCCTGACCATTCCAAATTGACACCGCCCCACGCCATTGGCACCAATGGGGCTCGCCTGTTCCGAGAGGATGTGACCGATGATCCCTGCGATCCTGCCGACCTATAACCGCGCGCCTTTGAGCTTTGTCAAAGGCGAGGGCTCCTGGCTGATCGAGGCGGATGGGCGACGCTTTCTCGACCTCGGCGCCGGGATTGCGGTGAATGCGCTTGGCCATGCACATCCCCGGCTGGTCGCCGCCCTGACCGAACAGGCGCAGGCGCTCTGGCATGTCTCGAACCTCTACGAGATCCCCGCCCAGCAGAAGCTGGCCGAGATGCTTGTGGCCGAGACCTTTGCCGATACGGTGTTTTTCACCAATTCCGGCACCGAGAGCTGCGAACTCGCGGTCAAGATGGCCCGCAAGCATTTCCATGAAGCGGGCCAGCCCGAACGGGTCGAGATTGTCGCGTTCGAGGGGTCCTTCCATGGCCGCTCCTCCGCTGGGATTGCGGCGGCGGGGTCCGAGAAGATGACCAAGGGCTTCGGACCGCTCCTGCCCGGGTTCCGCCACCTGCCCTTCGGCAATCACGAGGCGCTGCAAGTCGCGATCACGGACCAGACCGCCGCCGTCATTGTCGAGCCTGTGCAGGGCGAAGGCGGCATCAAGCCCCTGCCCGATGCCTGCCTCAAGGGGCTGCGCGATCTCTGCGATGCCCATGGCGTGCTGATGATCCTCGACGAGGTCCAATGCGGCGTGGGCAGGACCGGGCGGCTCTTTGCCCATGAATGGGCCGGGATCGCACCGGATATCATGATGGTCGCCAAGGGGATCGGCGGTGGCTTCCCCCTGGGCGCCGTGCTGGCCACTGAGCACGCGGCCTCGGGCATGACTGCGGGCAGCCATGGCTCGACCTATGGCGGCAACCCGCTGGGCTGTGCCGTGGGCTGTGCGGTTCTGGAGAGCGTCACCGAGGACGGCTTCCTCGCCGACGTGCAACGCAAATCAGGCCTTCTGCGTCAGGGTCTCGAGGGGCTCGTGGCGGAATTCCCCGAGGTCTTTGCCGAAGTGCGCGGCAGCGGCTTGATGATGGGCATCGTGTGCGCCGCCCCGAACACAGATGTGGTTCAGGCGGGCTATGGCGCAGGGGTGCTCGTGGTGCCCGCGGCGGAGAATGTCATCCGGCTCCTCCCGGCGCTGACCATTTCAGACACGGAGATCGGCGAAGCGCTGACCCGCCTGCGCGTGGTTGCGGAAACGGTGCAGGCCAATGCCGCATGACTACCGTTTCCTCCCCGTGACGCGCGCGGACTACCCAATGCTGCGCAGCTGGCTCAGTGAGCCCCATATGGCGGGCTGGTGGGGCGATGCGGAGACCGAGATCGCCCTGATCGAAGACGAGATCGAGGGCGGTCCCTGCGATATGCGCATCGTCTGGGCCGACAAGCCCTTCGCCTTTGTACAGGACTATCCCGTGCGCGCCTATGGGGCGCCCCATTACGGGCACCTTCCCGACGAGGCCCATGGGATGGACACCTTCCTTGGCGACCCGGCTTTTCTTGGTCAGGGCCACGGGGCCGGCTATCTCCGCGCGCGGGCCAAGGCCCTTTTTGCGGCGGGCGTGCCAGCGGTCGTGGTCGACCCAGATCCCGAGAACAGCCATGCGATTGCCACCTATGCCAAGGCGGGGTTCGCTCCTGTGGAGCTGCGCCCCTGCGAGGATGGCGCAAACGTGCTGGTGATGGATATGTGGGCCCCGACGACAGCTGCGGCCCGGACAGATGACAAGAAAGACTTGAGATGACGCATTTTCTCGACATTCACAGGACCGACCCGGCGGAGCTCCGGAAGATGATCGATCTCGGTCGCGCCATGAAGGACGCCCGGGCCGGGCGGCCAAAGGGGGCCGGGGATGACGACCAGCCCCTCGCAGGACGGATGGTGGCACTGATCTTCGAGAAACCGTCGACCCGAACCCGCGTATCCTTCGATGTGGGCGTGCGTCAGATGGGCGGGCAAACCATGGTGCTGTCAGGTACGGATATGCAGCTTGGCCATGGCGAGACCATCGCAGATACAGCGCGGGTTCTGAGCCGCTATGTGGACCTGATCATGATCCGGACCTTCGAGGAAACCACCCTGTTGGAGATGGCGGATCATGCCACGGTGCCGGTGATCAACGGGCTCACCAATCGCACCCACCCTTGCCAGATCATGGCCGATGTCATGACCTATGAAGAGCATCGCGGTCCAATCGCGGGCAAAAAGGTCGTCTGGTGTGGCGATGGCAACAATGTCTGCGCGTCGTTCCTTCATGCGGCAAGGCAGTTTGGCTTTGATCTGACCTTCACCGGTCCGCCGACGCTGGATCCGGAGGAAGAGTTCGTCGCGGGGGCACGGGCCAAGGGCGTCAAGGTCGAGATCGAGCGCGACCCGGATCAGGCCGTGCAAGGCGCCGATCTGGTGGTGGCAGACACCTGGGTCTCGATGCATGATAGCCAGACCACGAAAGAGCGGCGCCACAACCAGCTCCGCCCCTATCAGGTGGACCGGGCGCTGATGGACAAGGCCAAGCCCGATGCCTTGTTTATGCACTGCCTGCCCGCCCATCGCGGCGAGGAGGTCACGTCCGAGGTTATGGATGGCCCGAACTCGGTGATTTTTGATGAGGCAGAAAATCGGCTCCACGCGCAGAAAGCGGTGCTGCGCTGGTGTCTCGGGGTGTGAGAGCAGTATGCCTTGGTTAGCACTGACAACTCCACAGAGGTCACACATGCGACGTACCTTTCTGATCCCGACCTTCGCGGTCATGCTGCTGGCAGCCTGCGAGACGACGACCCAGACAGGAGGCAACGCCGGTACGGAGCAACTCCGGGCCCAGCTGTCCCCTGCCATGCGCGACGCGGATGTCCCGGAGGCCTGTATTCAAACCCTGTCTCTATCGGCCCTGAGCGCGATCAAGGCAGCCGCGAGCCCGGGCCTCGGTCCGCGCGTCACCGCAGGAAATGTGGGCCTCGGGAACCCGCGCGTTCAGGAGAAACAGCGCATCCAGGCCATCGCCCGACGCGAGTGCCCGGGTATCTGACACCGCGCAGCATACACGCTGGTGGCCCTCAAAATTCCGGTTCATGAACAACCGCAGTCAAAACACTGACGCAAACCATCTCAAACCCAAGGCGCTAGGTTATTTTAGAACTGGCCTTTCGCTTGATTGAAAAGAACGTCCCAAATTTGACAATTTCAACAGCAATGGCGCGGCGGCCAAACGCAATTAGACTTGAGATAGGTTTCGGATTCAGTCACCATTATTTTCATCTCAATACCGAACACGACCCAACCATCCGTCAATTGTTGGATTATTCGAATGGAGAAATCAAAAAATAAGCCAGATCACTTGACTTAATAAAACAGAATACCCAACTCAGATAAATGGAAAAAAATGAGAGACTTCTAATCCACGTTGAGTCGATCTACGGAAAGCATCTGGAGCTGTTCAAGCACTCCGATGATTTCGTTCAACAAAGAACGACACAGTTTGCCACTACAAACACAATTCTTGTAGCAGCATACGGCGTTTTGTTAGGTGTCGCATACGAGATCAACCCACAGGTAACAAACTCCAAGCTTCTTCTTCTACTAGCCATTATTCTCTCTGTGGTGGGTGTTTTTTACTCATATGTTTGGTACTGCTCATACAAGCGCAGCGCAGCGTATAGAAAAGTTCACCGTGACACCCTTAAAGATCTAGACACCTACATCTTAGATCTTCAGCCGGAGCTAAAACTGCCCCGCAGGATTCTGATTGGGCCATTTCAGTTGCGCCACGACATAATGTATCTAGGCAAATCATATGCCATTGGCAGCGACAAAGAGATTACAAAAATTGGGAGATTTGAAACCAAAAGGAGCTTCTTCAATGTTGAATCAATCCCACTCTTTTCGCTCTTCCTTTGGGTTTCATTCTTCTCAATTGCACTTTGGCTGATATTTCACTGAGTGAAAACCGAGCCAGGTTGCGTCTTCATGAATCCTAATGGATCAACAATTGGAAGCCTTGCATTATTGGGATTTCGTTCAAACAGTTATTGGCCTTATTTTGGACCGGGCCACTTTTTTCGCAAGTCGTTCATCGAAAGCACAACATGGGCTTTGAGCGGCGAGCGGCGGTCATGGTGTTGGCTAGGCATCGGCCAAACAACAAGAGGTTTGAACGCACGAAACAAGCTGCTCGCACCTTGTCCCTCAACGTTTAGGGCCGCCAAGTCAGGAAGTTGCCGATCATGCGCAGACCTGCGGTCTGGCTCTTCTCCGGGTGGAACTGTGCGCCGACCATGTTGTCCCGCCCGACAATCGCCGTGACCGGCCCGCCATAATCGCAATGGGCCAGCAGGGTCGCGGGGTTGCTGACCTGCATATGGTAGGAATGGACGAAGTAGGCGTGATCGCCGGTTTCGACCCCCGCCAGCACTGGGTGCGGGCAGTCCACGACCAGATCGTTCCAGCCCATATGGGGCACCTTGAATGTCGGATCCGACGGCGTGATCTGTACAACCTCGCCGCCGATCCAATCAAATCCCGCCGTGTCGGTATACTCGCGGCCTGTGGTCGCCATCAGCTGCATGCCGACGCAGATCCCCATGAAGGGGCGGGCCTTGACTTTCACCGCCTCCTCGATGGCCTCGAAGAGCCCGGTGAACCCCTCCAGCCCTGCGCGACAGGCCGGGAAAGCCCCGTCGCCGGGCAGCACGATCCGGTCAGCCTTGGACACAAGCTCGGGATCCGAGGTCACCCGCACTTCGCCGCCATCGACCTCCCGCGCCATGCGCTCAAAGGCCTTCTCGGCCGAATGCAGGTTGCCGCTGTCGTAATCAACAAGAACCGTCAGCACGTCAGAGCGATCCCTTGGTCGATGGGATCGCATCAGCTTTGCGCGGATCGGTTTCCAGTGCGTCACGCAAGGCACGCGCGACGGATTTGAACGCGGCCTCGGCGATATGGTGGCTGTTGATCCCGGCCAGCGCAGTCACGTGCAGGGTCAGACCGCCATGGGTTGAGAAGGCCTGAAAGAACTCACGCACCAGCTCTGTGTCGAAACTCCCGATCTTGGCGGTCGGCAGGTCGAGATCCCACACCAGATAGGGCCGCCCGGAGATGTCCAGAGCTGCCCGCACCAGCGCGTCATCCATGGGCAAAAGGCAGGCACCATAGCGCACAATCCCACGTTTGTTGCCCACCGCCTCGGACAGGGCCTGACCGAGCGCGATGCCCACATCCTCCACCGTGTGGTGGTCGTCAATATGCAGATCCCCGGAACAGCGGATCGTCATGTCCACCAGCGCGTGGCGGCTCAACTGGTCCAGCATATGGTCGAAGAACCCGACCCCGGTCTGATTGTCGTAAACCCCTGTCCCATCGAGATTGATCTCGACCGAGATGTCGGTTTCAGCGGTTTTGCGGGTGATAGTCGCGCGGCGCATGGGGTGATCCTTCATTTGCCCGTGCCTTTTGGCATGGGCCGGGCGCGCTGCCAAGCCCGGGGTGATTGGCCAGCGCGACACCCGTCACGGCAAGAGCCATCCCGAACAGGGCCACGGGGGCGGGCCGCTCCCCGAGCACGCCAATGGCGAGAAGCGCGCCAAAGACCGGCATGAGTTGCAGGAATGCGCCAGCGCGGCCTGCCCCAATCCAGGCCACGCCATGTGTCCAGATCCAGAAGGCGAGCACCGACGCACCCAGCCCAAGGTAGAGTACCGCCCCCGCCAGCGACCTGGAAAAGCCCGGAGGTGCGCCCGGAGGAAAGAGCAAAGCAGGCATCAGGATGATGGCCCCCAGTGCGGCTTGCGTTGCCAGTAAGCTAAGCGGCGACAGGGGCACGGGAAGCTTACGCAGGGCAACCGTGTATCCCGCCCAGATCCCCGCGGAGAGCAGCACGAGCACGGCTCCGGACGCAGCGCTGCCCAGCCCCGCCTGCGGTCCGCCCTGCACCAACATGCAAACGCCCGCAAAGGCAGTCACGCTGCCCAGGATCTCAATGCGCCCCGGCCCCTGCCCGCCCGTCAGCCAGTTCAGCCCGTGGATGAGCAACGGCGAGATTGCAAAGAGCACACCCGCTTCTGTCGCGCTGGCAGTCTCCAACCCCGCATAGAGCACCGAGTTGAACCCCACGATCCCGAGCCCCGACAGGATCAGCAAGAATCCCGGATGGCTCCGAAGGGCGGCACAGTTCGCGCGCCGATCCAGCCAGAGCACCGGGCTGAGGCAGAGCGCTGCCACCGCCCAGCGCGCCCCGTTCAACCAGAGTGGATCGCTGATGTCATGGACCCCGCGGGCGGCAACAAAATTTCCCGCCCAGAGTAGCGGGGCGAGGATCAATGCAAGGATTGAAAGCCATTTTGAGAACATGGGTCGGATGCAATCTTCAAAGGTATAAAATCCTCCCGACCTTGCCTGACCTAACGTCAGCGCTTCGTCAGCGCGGGCCATTGCCCTGCTCCGCGAAACCCTGCATGGTCCGCGCAAAATCGAATGCGAGGGAAAGAAACATGTCCGACGACACGCCGAGCTACGGCTTCGATACGCTGCAAATCCATGCGGGCGCCCGCCCGGACCCGGCCACGGGCGCGCGGCAGACGCCGATCTACCAGTCCACGGCCTATGTGTTCCGCGATGCGGATCACGCGGCCGCACTCTTCAACCTGCAAGAGGTCGGCTATATCTATTCCCGCCTGACCAACCCCACGGTCGCCGTGTTGCAGGAGCGCATCGCGACGCTGGAGGGAGGTGTCGGCGCGGTCTGCTGTTCCTCAGGGCATGCGGCGCAGATCATGGCACTCTTCCCGCTGATGCAGCCCGGCTGCAATGTCGTGGTGTCAACCCGGCTCTATGGCGGCACGGTCACCCAGTTCAGCCAAACGATCAAACGCTTCGGTTGGTCCGCGAAGTTCGTCGATTTCGACGATTTCGACGCGGTCAAGGCGGCCATTGATGACGACACCCGCGCGGTCTTTGGCGAAGCGATTGCCAATCCGGGCGGCTACATAATGGATGTGCGCGCCATCGCCGATATCGCCGATGCGGCGGGCATTCCGCTGATCATCGACAACACGACGGCGACGCCGTATCTCTGCCGCCCGATCGAGCATGGGGCGACCCTCGTGGTGCATTCGACCACGAAATACATGACCGGCAACGGCACCGTGACCGGCGGCTGCGTTGTGGATAGCGGCAAGTTCGACTGGATGGCCTCGGACAAGTTCCCGTCCCTCAGCCAGCCCGAGCCCGCCTATCACGGGTTGAAATTCGCCGAGACCTTTGGCCCGCTCGCTTTCACCTTCCATGGGATCGCCGTAGGTCTGCGCGATCTGGGCATGACCATGAACCCGCAAGGGGCGCACTACACGCTGATGGGCATCGAGACGCTCAGCCTGCGGATGGAGCGTCACGTAGAGAATGCCGAGAAAATCGCCAACTGGCTCGAAGCCGATGACCGCGTGGATTTCGTGACCTATGCGGGTCTCGAAAGCTCACCCTATTACGGCCGCATCAAGGATGTCTGCCCCAAGGGCGCGGGCGCACTCTTCACCTTCGCGGTCAAGGGCGGTTACGAGGCCTGCATCAAGCTGGTCGACAGCCTCGAGATCTTCAGCCATGTAGCCAATCTCGGTGACACGCGCTCGTTGATCATTCACTCCGCCTCCACCACTCACCGCCAGTTGACGCCAGAGCAGCAAGAGGCGGCCGGGGCTGCGCCGAACGTCGTCCGGGTCTCCATCGGGACCGAGGATGCGGATGACCTGATCGCCGATCTGGACCAAGCGCTGGCCAAAGCCACGGCCTGAGGCCAAGCGCGCCCGACGAACCAAGCCCCGCTTCGGCGGGGCTTTTTTTTCATGATTTGCGGGTGATTTGAGTTGCGGCGATCTGCGCAGATGCGGGCGCGTTTTTTTGGAGGATGAAACCATGCCATGATCGGGGCAACTCGTCGTTTGCTCCAAACAGGACGCTCTTCCGCATGAAACCCAGCTTCATCCTTGCCTGCACCCTGCTTTTGTTTCTGTCCAGCGCTGCACAAGCAGCGCCAACAGCGCGCGAAATCTGCAAAAAGATGATTGCCGATGGGCGCGGCGGCGGCCTGAATCAGGCCACTTGTGAGTGCACCTATCGCGTCGCCGATGCGATCCTCGACGAGGATGTCAAAACACTGCTTTTTGAGGCGTGGTATACCGGCAAGGACAACATGGGGGCCGTTGCCAAGCTGCCCGGGCAAAGCCGTATCCGCAAACAGTTCAAGACCATGCAACGGTCGCTGAAACCGAATTGCGGATAGGTGCATTGGCGACATCAAACCGTTAGTCTGGCCGCATGAATCAGCCGCCGTTCCGCCCCCGCGCCCTTGGCGAGATTGCCATTCGATGCCGCGACTTCGATGGAATGCTGGCATTTTATGGATGCGTGCTGGGCCTCGCGCGTTTGGAGGCCGGCCCAAGGGGCGGACATCGAGACGGGATTGCCTTCTTTCGATTGGGCGAAAGCCATGGTGGACATGTCGCCGTGCTTGCGCTTTTTTCGGACGCGGTTGGCGGGGTATCCCTGTCGCCGGAGACAGAGGCGGGCGCGCTGCAGGCGGGTCAACGCTCGTCCCTACATCACCTTGCCCTGAGCCTTCCATGGGCGGAACAGGACGCCGCGGCGGAGTGGCTCCGCGAGGCGGGTTGCCACGTGCGGTTCGAGCATTTCGATTGGACGGGTTGGCGCGGGCTTTTCACCCGGGACCCTGATGGCAACACCGTGGAGCTTGTCGCCGCAAACCCGGACTGGCACATCACCTGATGGGGAAGGCCCACGCCCGTTACGGTTTCACGGGTGATCTAGCGGAACCCTATCGCCCGATCGCGCGAACTCTGGTTCTTGGGGCAGACCCATTTGGCGCAAGGCCATCCCCCCATTTCGAAGCAGTCAGAAACGTCAGAGCGGATCACCATCACACGCGCCACATCTCCCGGGAATCTCGACGCTTTGCGCACACTTGTGCGCGACTTCCGCCGCTTTGCCATGGTCCATGTGGCCAAGGCGACGGGCCGCGAACCGACCAAAGAGAACCCGACGGTCTTTGCCAACCTTGATTTGGAACTCGCCGATCTGCCCGGGCGGTATGGCCCGCATTCAGGCTGCCTGTTGCTCGCCCAGCTGGACGGCAGACCTGTCGGCACGGCGGCCTATTTTGGCCGGTTCGCGACGGAGATGGAGGTCAAGCGCATGTTCGTGCAAGAGGAGGCCCGGGGACATTGGCTGGACACGCAGCTGCTCGAGGTTTTCCTGACCGAGGCCCGCGACACGGGCTATCGTCGCTTCAAGATGTCGATCCAAAATTCGCTCTGCCTTGCCCATGGCCTTTATCGAAGGATGGGCTTTGCCGATGTCCCGGTTTCCAAGGGTTTTCCCGGGGCGATCACCGGCGTCGATCTCTGAATGGAGAGGTGGTCGGCTGAGAACAGAGGCGGCACGCGGTGATCTCCTCGGACGGCCCCTTCGCCCACCACGCGGAGGCATGCGACCAGATCGCCGATCCGGCGACCTCGTTTTTTCCCGACTTCTCCGCAGAGGCGAACTCGCCGTTTATCCTCATCTGACCGATCTTTGGGACTGGAACGACAGCGATGGGAACGCGACGCCATCCGTCAAGCCGCACTGGCCGTCCACACAGAGGATCTGTGGCTCTTCGGTTATGGATCGCTCATGCGGGATCCAGCACTGCGCTTTGGCGAGGTGTGGCGCGCGCCGCTTGATCCTGCCGGATGACAAGGGCGAGCGCAGCACCAAGGAGACGCCGGGCCCGATGGCCGCGCTCAACCATGGCGAGGGCGGCCATGGCCTCGCCTTCCGCATCCAGGCAGACGAGATCGAAACAGAGACCGAGATCCTGTTCCGACGGGAAATCATCAGACCGGGCTCCCTGCCGATCCTGCATCCGGTCCATGTCGGCACGCGGCGCGTCTCTGCTCTGATCTTCGTCGCGGATCACGCGGAACCGGTGATCCTGGGCGATATCAGCCACGACCGGCAGCTTAGATACATTGCAACGGGATCGGGGCTGCCCGGCTCGAGCTGCGACGACCTTGCCAGCACCATCGATTATTTTCAGAAGTCTGGGATTCAGGATGCGCATTGCGCGACCCTGCTGTGCGAAGTGGACGCCTGCATCGCGGACACCACGGCGGAACTGAGCCCCCTTGGAAACCCCGATGCGCCAGCCCCGCGGGCCGCCAACCCGTGGGATCACTGAGGGCGCGATTTATAGCAAAGCCGGGACCACCGTCCCAATTGCAAGAGGCCGTGAAGGGAGGCCAAAACACTCATCCAAATCGCCTACTGGGCCAGCTCAATGACCAGCGACACGCTGGACGACATCGAAACCTCCCCAACCGCGACGGGCACGCCCGCATCGGCCATGGCCATTTCGGCCCGCATCATCTGGGGTCCACGAAAGCCCCCCTGCTCAGTGATCGAACGGATTGGCCCGAGGCTCACGCCCGCCGCATTCGCCAGTGTCTTGGCCCGCGCCAGCGCGTCTTTCATCGCCGCCTCACGTGCGGCAGTCTCCAGAGGTCCAGGGGCTTGCACCCCGAAGCTCAGTCCTCCGAAAACGTTGGCACCGTCCCCGACACTTGCGTCGAGGATCTCGCCCAGCCGTTCCAGATCCCGCACCCGCACCGTCAGGCTGTTGCTCGCCCGGAACGCCACGATGCGGCGGGACTGACCGCGATAGTCCTGCCCCGGTTCAAAAATCGGGTTCAGGCTCAGATCCGACGTCTGCAGATCGCGCGGTGCAACATCGAACCCCTGCAGCTTATCCAGCACCGCCGCCATCTGCGTCGCATTCTGCGCAAGCGCCCGGTCCGCCTGCCGATCTTCGGTGACCACCCCGATCCGGATCGTCGCCATATCGGGAATCGCAGGAATCTGCGCCTCGCCCGTCACGTTCAGCAACCCCGGCTCCTCCGCCGCACGCGCGGGTCCCGATGGCAGGCTCAGGGCAAGCGCGGCCAGCATCGCGCCGCAGAGAGCCAATTGACGGGGAACAGGGAAAAATCGGTGCATCGGAGCCTCCTTGGCACAGAACAAACCAGGTGGCGGAGAGGGCATGTGTCCTTCCATCACTGGCCTAAACACGGTACAAGGTGACCACAGGAGGTGGATGATGCAAGAGCTGCGACAGGGTCGATGAAGCCAAGCTTTGCGCTTCTGTTGTCCCAGGATGGTCTGGTGCTGTGTCACCGCACCAGCGATGGCTGGCTGCGGGTCGGCGAGGTCTTGTTGACCGCGACCGATGTAGCCGGTGAGTTGGCCGCGCTACGCACCCGTGCGCTGGAAATTGCCAAAGCGCATAAGCTGGGACCGCTCATCACCAAGCTGGTGCTGCCGAATAGCGAGGTCCTCTATGACACGATCTCGGTCGAGGGTGTCACCAGCCCCGATTATGACGCGGTGATCCGCGAACGGCTGGATGGCCGCACGCCCTATGCCATGGACGAACTCTGCTATGACTACGTGGTCACGCAGGGCGAGGCACAGGTGGCCGTGGTCGCCCGCGAAACCCTTGCCGAGGCCGAGGCGTTCGCCACCGAGCATGGGCTGGAGCCCGTCTGCTTTGCGGCCGTACCGCCCAAGGGCGTCTTTGCGGGCGAGGCGATGTTCGGGATGACCCAGCTCGCGCCGGATCTGCTCGCCCCTACGGAGACGCTGGAACGAGACATGGCTCCGGTGGTCATTCTCGGCGAGACGGATTGGACCAGTGAACGGGCCTCGGCGCCCGCTTCCACTCAGGTTGCAGCACCGGAGGCAACGGCTCCCGTGCCGGAGACCAAGGAAGAAACGGTATCAGCACCACCAGAGCCTGTGGCCTCCGATGACACCGCAGCAATGGAGCCGGAGGTTGCGACTTCGGAGTTCCAGGAGCTGCTCCAGAACACGCCCGAGCCGGAGCTGTCTGAACCCATCGCGCCGACGCCACCGGCACAACCCGATGCCCGCGCGCGGGCTGAGGCCGCCGCCAAGCGGACCCCTCCCGAGGCGGTTGAAGCGGCTGCGAAACTTGCCGAGATCGCCACACCGGCCAAGCGTAGTTCCCGCTCGCTGGGATTGATCCTGACCCTTGCTCTACTGGCGGCAATGGTGCTGGTCGGGGTCGTGGCAGCGGTGCTGGATCAAGGCGAGGTTGTCAGCACGGGCGAAGCCCCGGTTGCCGCCCCCGCCGAGACGGAGATCGCGCAAGCGGAGCCCACAGCGCCCCCGACGGACCCCGCCCCCGCAGGCGAGCAGACCGCACAAATCGCCGCCGAGCCCAGCGTTCCGGCAGCGCCAGAGCCCGAAACCGCAGAGGCTGCGCCTGCGAGCCCCCCTGTCACGGCCATGACCGATGGCCCGCCGCAGCCTGCGTCTCCTGCGAATGTGGTCAGCCGGTTCGAAGCCTTGCCGACACCCGAAGAGGTTGCCGAGGGCGAAGAGGCGACTGTGCCGGGGACACCCGCCCCCACTACTGTGACCGACGCGCCAGCGAGTCCCGAGGTTCCCGTGACGGCCACGCCCGAGCCGCCGAGCGACACCGAGACGGTCGCTGCCCCACGCGAATTGCGCGCGCCGCTGATCGAAACCGAGACGCGCTATGCCGCGAGCGGCATCTGGCAGCGCAGCCCGGATCCGCTGCTGCCTATCGCCCCAACGGAAGTTGGCGCGCTCTATGTTGCCGCGCTGGACCGGGATGTTGCCATTGAGGATGCGCTCGCCCTGCCCGCCTATATGGACAGTCAGGATCTGCGCCCGGTTTCTCCGCAGCCTCCTGTCGCGCCAGGACAGTTTTTTGAGTTGAGCGCGGACGGCTTCGTCACCCCAACGCCTGAGGGGGCCCTGACGCCCGAAGGTGTGCTTGTCTATTCCGAGCCGGATACGCGTCCCAGCCCCCGTCCACAGATCACGCCGGTAACCACACCCGAAGACCTCCGTCTGGCAGAGCTAGCAGGTCAGCGCCCGCCGCCGCGCCCCAAGAACGTGGCTGAGTTGCAGGAGCGCGCTGAGCTGGATGGCCGCAGCCGGGCGGAGCTTGCCGGGCTGACCCCAACGCCGCGCCCCGCATCGATCCAGGAGCTCGCGGCGGCCGAGGCTCAGGACCCGGAGCCAAAGAACGCCATGGCACGGTCGGCCTATCCCGACCGTCGTCCCAGCGATTTCGCGCAATTGGTCGCGCAAGTCCGCGCAGCCCAGGCCACGCAAACCGCCGAAGCCGCCAGTCCGCGCCAGAACCAGGGCGTGTCCGCGGCCTCGACGGCGTCTTTCGCAGCCGCAGCCCCAGCCCCGCAGCGCACAACCGCCCCGACCATACCGACCACGGCCTCGGTCGCGCGTCAGGCAACGATCGAGGACGCACTGCGGCTCAACCGGATCAACCTCATCGGGGTGTATGGCACACCGAACAGCCGCCGCGCGCTCGTGCGGCTCGCCTCAGGCCGCTACGTGAAGGTGGAGGTCGGCGATCGCGTGGATGGTGGAAGGGTCGGCGCGATTGGCGAGGACTCGCTGCAATACACCAAGGGCGGGCGCAATATCACGCTCGAGATGCCCAGAGGCTAGGCAGCCGCAGTCAAATCCCTCTCAGGCCGCGCGTGCGTCTTTACCCGCCGCGCAGCCCGGTTACAGTGGGTCAGCCCGTTTCCCCTCGCCGACCCCATTTGTGGGCCGGTCGCGTCCTAGGATGTTTCCATGACTGATTTCCTTATCCAGGCCAGCATCTTTCTGTTGGCGGCGGTTATTGCCGTGCCCCTCGCGGTGCGACTGGGGCTGGGCTCAGTGCTGGGCTACCTGCTCGCGGGGATCGTGATCGGGCCGGTTCTGGGCCTGATCGGATCGGATGTGAACGAGTTGCAGCATTTCGCCGAATTTGGCGTGGTGATGATGCTGTTCCTGATCGGGCTGGAGCTCGAACCCCGGGCGCTTTGGGATATGCGAGACCGATTGCTCGGCCTTGGCGGGTTACAGGTCGGGGTGACAACGCTGGCCATCATGGGCGGATGCATCCTACTTGGCTTTGCTTGGCCCGTTGCGCTTGCAATCGGCATGATCATGGCACTGTCCTCAACCGCGATTGTCCTCCAGACCCTCAACGAAAAGCGCCTGATGCAGACCCCGGGTGGGCGGAATGCTTTCTCGGTTCTGCTGACACAGGACATCGCCGTGATCCCGATGCTGGCCTTCATGCCATTGCTGGCGCTGTCGGTCCTGCCCCATGAGGTCGCGCAGTCCGGCCCCGCCGCAGGAATTATCGGGATGACAGCTGCCCCCGATGGCAGCATGCAGGTGGCCGGCGCGACAGCAGAGCATGGGGCCCATGGCGATCATGGTGAGCATTCCGCAAGCGCTGTGGTGCATTTCCTCGAACAGCTGCCGGGATGGGGGGTTACGCTGGTGACCATCTCGGCCATTCTCGCCATTGTTCTTGGCGGTCACTATCTGACGCGTCCGGTCTTCAAGTTCATCCATGGCGCACGCCTGCGCGAGATGAACACTGCGGTGGCGCTCCTCTTTGTGGTGGGCGTGGCATCGATCATGCTGATCCTCGGCCTGTCGCCCGCGCTTGGGACATTCCTCGCCGGGGTCGTACTCGCCAACTCCGAATACCGACATGAGCTTGAGGCGGATATTGAACCATTCAAGGGTCTGCTTCTGGGGCTCTTCTTCCTGACTGTGGGGGCCGGGATCAATTTCGAGGTGCTCTTCGGTCAGCCCCTCCTGATAATCGGGCTGACTTTGGGGCTGATGCTGGTCAAAGGCATCATACTCTTGAGCCTCGCGGTACTCTTCAAGATCCGGGGCCGGGATCGCTGGCTCTTCACCCTGAGCCTTGCCCAGGCCGGAGAGTTTGGCTTCGTGTTGATCAGCTTCGCGGTGAACACCAATGTGCTGCCTGGCGAGATCAGCCAGACCCTGCTGCTTGTTGTGGCGCTGTCCATGTTGCTCACACCGCTACTCTTCATCGTCTACGATCAGGTCAGCGCCCGCATGCAGGACAGTGGCGGTCCAGAACAACCCCATGACGAAATCGATGAGCAGCAGCCCATCATTATCGCAGGGATCGGACGCTTTGGTCAGGTGGTGAACCGCATGGTTCAGATGACCGGGATGAAGACCACGGTGCTCGACCATGACCTGGAAATGATCGAGTTGATGCGGCGCTTCGGCTTCAAGGGCTTCTTTGGGGACCCGACCCGGCCCGAGCTTCTCCATGCGGCGGGGCTCGACAAAGCGCGCGTGCTGGTCGTGACGCTGGACGACCGCGAGGCAGTGCTGAAATTGGTGAGCTATGCGCGGCGCATCCGTCCGGACCTGCACATCGTGGCCCGCGCCCGGGACCGGGTACATGTCTATGAACTCTACGCGGCGGGGGCCAATGACATCGTGCGCGAGACTTTTGACAGCTCCCTGCGGGCTGGCCGCTACGTGCTGGAGAACATGGGGATGAGCGAGTTCGACGCCGCAGATGCGGAGCACACATTCTTCCGGATGGACCGTAAGGCGATGCGGGATCTCGCCGTTCTCTGGAAACCCGGTGTGCCGGTGACCGAGAACGAGGCCTATGTGACCCGTGCCAAGGAGTTGAACCGCGATCTCGAGACAGCGCTGGTCAGCACGCTGGATGATGCGGACGGGCTGACAGGTCAGAGCGAACGGTTCGCCACGCTGGAGTCCGAAACAGCCATGACCCGGGCCAAACGCTAGAACTCAGCTGTCGGAGACGCCCGCCTCGGCAAAGGTCGCCATTCCGGAATGGCAGGCCACGGCTCCTTTGAGCACTCCCAGCGCCAGCGCAGCGCCCGAGCCTTCGCCAAGCCGCAATCCGAGGGACAAGATCGGCATCTTGCCCAACTTCTCAAGCAGCGCGCCATGCGCTCCCTCAGCCGAGAGGTGCGCCGCCAGGGCATGGTCAAGCGCGCCCTTTTGGGCCTCGGCAAGACATGCCGCTGCCGCACAGCAGATAAACCCGTCGAGCAGGACCGGAATACCATCCGCCCGCGCCCGGGCGATCGCTCCAACCATCGCGGCCAGCTCACGCCCCCCGAGACAACGCAACACCTCCAGCGGATCCCCGAGTGCGTCGGCATTGGCCGTCAGCGCCGATGCGACAGCGGCGGCCTTGCGGCTCAGCCCGTCTTCATCCACGCCCGTGCCACGTCCAACCCAGTCCTCTGCGATCCCACCGTAAAGCGCCGCGCAGATGGCCGCCGCAGCGGTGGTGTTGCCAATCCCCATTTCGCCCGCCACCAACAAATGTGCGGCCGGATCGACCGCGTTCCAGCCAATGGTGAGCGCAGCAATCAGGTCCGCCTCGCTCATGGCCGGACCTTCGGTGAAATCCGCAGTGGGCGTCTCAAGTTTGATCGGATGCACAGTCATCTGCGCACCGAACGTCTTGCTCAGCTGGTTGATTGCCGCGCCGCCCGCCTCGAAATTCGCGACCATCTGGGCCGTGACATCGGCGGGAAAGGCAGAGACACCCTTGGCCGTTACCCCGTGATTGGCCGCGAAGATAACCACTTGGGGTGCATCAAGGCGCGGCCTGTCCGTGCCCTGCCACGCCGCAACCCAAATCGCCAGATCCTCGAGTCGCCCCAACGCGCCAGGCGGCTTAGTCAGCACCTCGTTGCGCGCGCGCGCCTGAGCCTCGGCCGGCCCATTGCGGCCCGGCGCCCGGGCCAGAACCGCGCGAAACTCGGCGAGACTGTCGAAAGGGGCGTCGGTCTGCGGGGCTGTGCTGGACATCCGGGCGATTTCCTGTCGATAGAGGGTGCTGGCGGCACTGTTGACCCCAACGGCCTGCCCCCGCCACGCGACAGTCCGCCACAGCCGACGGAGGCCCCTTGATGTCCCGCCCGCATTTCCGCGACTTGCCCCTTGCGCTGAGCCTGCTCAGCCGCTTGCCCGTGCCCGTGGATCACAGCCGCGCGGGCGCGCGCGCCGCCGCAGCTGCATGGGCCTATCCTTTGGTTGGGGTCGGGCTGGCGGGTCTGGCAGGCGGGCTCGCTTGGGGGCTGAGCGCAACTGGTCTTCCGCCGGGCCCCGTAGCCGGGCTGGTTCTGGTGGCGCAGGTGATGCTGACCGGCGCGCTCCACGAAGACGGGCTCGCCGACAGCGCCGATGGTCTCTGGGGCGGGTGGGAGCCAGCGCGCCGGCTCGAGATCATGCGGGACAGCCGGATCGGGGCCTATGGCGTACTGGCACTGGGGCTGAGCCTGCTGCTGCGATGGGCCTGTCTTGTGGCGATCCTGACCTCCGGCGGGCCGGGTCTGTTGCTCGCCGCGCTGGTGGCTACGGCAGCCCTGTCGCGGGGCGCGATGGTCACGGTCATGCACGTCCTGCCCTTTGCGCGGGACGATGGCCTCTCGCGCCGGGTCGGAACGGTCCCGCGCTGGTCTGCCCTGCTGGCCGTCGGTCTGTCCCTTGGGATTTGCGTGATGCTCTGGGGACTGCTCGGTCTCGCCCTGCTCGCAGCAGCCGGCGGGGCTGCCGCTCTGGTCGTTGGGCGTCTGGCCCAGGCCAGGATTGGTGGGCAAACCGGCGACATCCTCGGCGCCACCCAACAGGTCACCGAGATTACAGCCCTGCTCGTTCTGACCTCTCTGGTCTGATCCCTCAGAGGCAAAAAACCGCCCCGAAGAGGGCGGTTCCTCAATCCGTTCTGCGGGTTGGCTCAGGCCGCGGCGCGCGACACCAAAACATCGTCGATGCGCTTTTGCGCATTGCCCTCGTCATCGCCGCTTACAGCGGCAATCTCACGGGTCAGACGCTCCAGCGCAGCTTCATAGAGCTGACGCTCGGAATAGCTCTGCTCCCGCTGATCATCGGAGCGGTGCAGGTCGCGCACCACTTCGGCGATCGCGATCAGGTCACCCGAGTTGATCTTCTGCTCATATTCCTGAGCACGGCGGGACCACATGGCGCGCTTGACACGGGCCTTGCCCTTGAGTGTGTCCATCGCCTTGGACACGATGTCCGGGCTGGACAGGCTGCGCATGCCCACTTCAGTGGCTTTGTTGGTCGGCACCCGCAATGTCATCTTGTCCTTCTCGAACGAGATCACAAACAGCTCAAGCGTCAGTCCGGCGATTTCCTGCTCCTCAATGGAAACGATCTGCCCCACGCCATGGGCGGGGTACACGACATACTCGTTCGGGCGGAAGTCGTTGGATTTGTTCGCTTTGCTCATGCACTTTCACTCCTGCTTGTGGCGCCGCCCTGACCGCACGGGAAAGCGGTCGCACAGCGGCGTCCAGTTGCCCGAAGTTCTGCGGTAAAAAAAACGCATCGGCACGAGGCTGAAGCGTTTCGGGTGGTCTCTCCACGTCAATTGTGACGGTAACATAACAAAAAAAGGGCGGTTTGAGAAGGCACTTGCTGCGCCTGCATCCGCGCGAGTGCCCCGAAACCGCCCGTTTCGGTCGTTTTTCGATCAATTCTTGCGTGATCCGCCTGGAACAGGCGTTAGCGCGACCAGCTGGGCCGAATCGATCAGCCGCCCTCGCCCGCAGCCTCGGAGAAGTACTTGTCGAGCTTATCAGTTTCGCCGTCACGCTCTTCGGCTTCGGGCAGCTGGTCTTTCTTGGTGATGATCACCGGCCAGGCTTCGGAATACTTGCGATTAAACTCGACCCATTTCTCCATGTCCGGCTCGGTATCAGGCCGGATCGCATCGGCAGGGCATTCTGGTTCGCACACGCCGCAATCGATGCATTCATCCGGATGGATGACCAGCATGTTCTCGCCTTCGTAGAAACAGTCAACCGGGCAGACCTCGACGCAGTCGGTGTATTTGCAAGCGATGCAATTATCGGTGACGACATAGGTCATAAGCGCGTTCCTTCGTGTGCTGGACTTGCATTAAGGTTTTGCGACGGGTCATTCAAGCGGCGGACGGCGGGATTCGTCCAAAGCGCGACGATCTTTCTTTGTAGGCCTTGGCCCCTTGCGCGGTGCTGACGGTGCGTCAGGTTCAGGCGCTGGCGTCAGGTCTGTATAGAGCGTCTGGGCCTCAGGGGCCGGACCCCGGCGGGTGCCGGGTGCCTCGACCCGGATGACGCGGATCTCGCGGCCCTGGACAAAGGTCAGAACATCCCCGGGCACGACGCTGGTGGCCGGTTTGGTCACCCGAACCGAGTTGATGCGCACGGCTCCGCCGCTGACGTGCTTGGCCGCGAGGCTGCGGGTCTTGAAGAAACGTGCAAACCAAAGCCACTTGTCGAGCCGTTGCCGCGCGGACGCGTCCGCCATTCTGGTCCCCGGTGCGGCCTCGCTCAGGACTTGTCCTTCAGGCCCATAAGAGCCGCCGCAAAGGGGTTGTCGGGATCAATGCGATCCTTTTTCTTTTCCGGGCGCGACTGATAGGTCTTGGGGCTGGTATCGCGCGGACCACGCCCGCCCGGCTTGCCCTTGCCACCTTGTCCCTTGCCGCGAGGTTTCCCGCCCTGCTTGCCACCGGGCTTGCCGCTGCGGGATTGCTGTCCATCACCAGCCCCTTTGCGACCGCGATTGTCGGTGCGACGCGGACGCGGTGCCCAGCGGAATGTATAAACGACCTCCATTTCCGGCTCTGCGGGCTCTGCCGCCCCCTCTGGATCTGCGGAAGCCTCGGGGGTGTCTGACGAAGCGTCAGTCATCGCTACGGCATTCTGCTCTGCCGGGATCCCTGGGGCGGCTGTGTCTTCCGCAACCGCGTCTTCGACAGGGGCCTCGGCTTCCACAGCAGCTTCAGCCGGCGGAGCTTCCGCCGCAGGGCTGGTCTCCGCCTCCGCCGCTGGTGTCTCGGTCGTCCCGCCCTCGGGCGCTGGTGTCTCGGTCGTCCCGCCCTCGGGTGCTGCATCAGCAGGAACCGCCGCCGGGACCGGTTTCACCTTCACACGTTCGGAGCGTTCCGCCGCATAGCCCAGCCCCTGCATCAGGTCCGCGAACTGTTCCAGCGTCATCCCGGTGATCGAAAGCATATCCGGCGTCGCCTCGAATCCGCCGCGCGTATCAACCCCGCGCAGCATATCGGCCAAACGCTCCAGCATATCGATGCGGATCGCCCGCGCGCCCGCGGCGCGGTAACCGGACTCGCCATAGATCTCGGAGCTGACACCCTCAATCACCGGAATTGTCACCAGACCCGGGGGCGGGCTTTCCGGGAAAACATCGCGCCCTTTGAAGAGCGAGGACAACACCAGACGCAGCCGCGTCGGTGCCGGTTTCAGCAAGAGCGGCAGGAAGATCGTGAACTGCCCGAACCGAACCCCGTGCTTGCGCAAGAGCCCGCGCGCGTCCTGATCCAGCGCCTTGACATCCTGCGCCACGGCAGACCGGGGCAGCACCCCCAACGCCTCGACCATTTGGAAGGCAAAGCCACGCACCAGCCCGGTCAGCGCCTCATCCCGGCTCATGGCCAGAAGGGGTTCGAACAAAGCCGCAATCTTGCGGTCGATGAAATGTTGCAACCGGCGCTCGACCTTCTGGGCCACATCCGCGCCCGCCTCGTCATCGACGAAGGCCTGCACGGCGGGCTTGAGCGGATCGGCGCCCTTCACGAGCTTGCCGACCGCCTGGTCGCCCCACATGAGGCCCCCCTGCTCGGTATAGTCGATCTCGGTATCGGGCGCGTTGTAGAACCGGTCAGCGCGCAGATGGAACTCCGGAGCCAGGGCGGTGAGAGAGGCCGCGCGGACGGCCTTGGCCTCCTCCGGGGTCGCGGTTTTGTCCTGGCGGAAGCGGAACCCTTCGAGACGGCCGATCAGTTCGCCCTCTACGGTCACTTCACCTTTTTCGTTTACGTCGGCCACCAGGCTCTCCTTCTGTTTCAACCGCCGCAGAAGCACGGATGTGCGGCGATCGACAAATCGTTGGGTCAGCGCAGTGTGCAAAGCGTCTGACAAGCGGTCTTCTACAGCGCGGGTCTCGCCGCGCCAATGGCTATCCTGTTCGACCCAGCCCTTCCGTTGGGCGACATAGGTCCATGTGCGAATATAGGCCAAGCGTTTCGACAATGTGTCAATGTCGCCATCTGTCCGGTCAATTCGCGCAACTTGTCGCGCAAACCACGGTTCCGGCACTTTGCCATCATCATGAAGGAAGCCGAAGATATTGGCGAGCAAACCCGCATGTTCGCCGCTGGAAATCCCACGAAAGTCCGGAATGCGGCAGACATCCCATAAAAGACGCACATCGCGGGCATCCGACAGACGTGCCGCGATGTCGGCTTCGGCGGCGAGGCTCTTGAGCGCGCTCAGGTCATCTGCTTCACGGGACCGCACCAGCCATTCGTCATCGGGAACGGCCTCCAGCGACTCGATCAGCCGGTCGACCCGACTGAACTGCAGGTCCGGGCTGCGCCACTGCAGTTTGCGCAAGAGGGTGAAGCGCGCGTTCTCGATGGCGTTGACCACGCCATCTTCGAGCTCGGGCGCTTCACCGGTCACGCCAAATGTCCCGGGCGTCATGTAACGACCCGCCCTGCCCGCGATCTGCGCAAGCTCGTTGGGCGCGAGCGGGCGCATCCGCCGCCCATCAAATTTCGACAGCCCGGAGAACGCCACATGGGTCACATCGAGGTTCAATCCCATCCCGATGGCATCGGTCGCCACGAGGTAGTCCACATCGCCATTCTGATAGAGATCCACCTGTGCGTTCCGCGTGCGCGGGCTGAGCGCTCCCATCACCACCGCGCACCCCCCCTTCTGGCGGCGGATCAGTTCGGCCATCGCATAAACATTATCCACAGAGAACCCGACAATGGCTGAGCGCGGCTTCATGCGGCTGATCTTTTTCGCGCCCGCATAGGTCAGCTCGGAGAAACGCTCGCGCTTCAGGAACTGCGCCTTGGGCACAAGCTCGGCGATGGCGTTGCGCATGGTCTCGGCGCCGAGAAACATCGTCTCATTCAGGCCGCGCGCCCGCAGAAGACGATCGGTGAAGACATGCCCCCGTTCGGGATCGGCACAGAGCTGGATCTCATCGATGGCCACGAAGTCCGCACCGATTTCCTGGGGCATCGCCTCGACCGTACAGACCCAATACTGGACCCGGTCCGGCACGATCCGCTCTTCACCCGTCACAAGCCCCACCACCGAGGGGCCGCGCAGGGCGACGATCTTGTCATAGACCTCGCGCGCGAGCAGCCGCAGGGGCAAACCGATCACCCCCGTGCGGTAGCCCAGCATCCGCTCAATGGCGTAATGGGTCTTGCCTGTATTGGTGGGACCAAGGACCGCGGTAATCCGCGCGTCGTGTCGCATCATGTGGAGGTCCCTAGAAAACCCGTCTCAAACCACGTCTGGCGCGCGGCAGGTTCAGAGGCGTTGGCCGCCCTGCTCCCGCTCAAGCCGCTCTATCGCTTCTGATATATCGGGGCGCTGGGGATGTATAGCGGCTGCAGCGCGATAAGCAGTCAGCGCCGCTTCGGTTTCGCCCAACTCCATCAGGATCCGGCCGGCCCCGGCAAGAGCTCCGAAGTGTTGAGGGTTCAGCGCAAGCGCCATGCGCAAATCCGACAGCGACGGGCCGTAGCGGTCCGCCAGGTAGAAGGCCGTCGCCCGGGCGTGCCATCCTTCGGCGAACTCCGGGGCATGATCGATGAGCGCGGTGAGATGCTCAATCGCAGCGACAACATCCTCGTCTTCCAAGGCTTGCTTGCCGCGACTCAGCAGCAGATCCGCCGAGGCTGAGCCCGACTGCGACCAGGCTTCGTAGATCCGGCGCTCCACCGCCTCCCAGTTCTGCAACTCGGGCGTCTTCAACCGATCCAGCAATTCGGCCACATCTGCGCCCTGCGCCCCAGCCGGGCCCGCAGCCCCGACAAGACCTAACGTCAGAGTGAGAAAACCTGCCGCCAAGGCAGCGTTGAGGCGTTGAACAATCGCAGTCATCATGCGCACCATGGTAATGCAACCGCCGGAAAAAGCGAGAGCCCGGCAGTCACAACTTGGAGCGACGGGAAAGTCCATGAGCGAAGTAATCGAGAAGGCCGTTCTGGCCCTGCAGGAGCGCATCGGCGGCGGGTTCGACGGAACCGTGAAATTCGTGATCGAGGACGAAGGTGCCATCATGATTGACGAGGACGGTGTCCGCGCGGGCGATGACGAGGCCGAGTGCACCCTCTCGGCGGATCGCGAGACATTTCAGGGGATCATGGAAGGCGATGTGAACCCCACTGCGGCCTTCATGGGCGGCAAGCTCAAACTCGATGGTGACATGAGCACCGCAATGAAACTCGGCGCAGCCCTGAGCTGAGCCTGATGGAACCGGCCCCCTACCGTGCTGATCTGGCCGATGCCCCGGACGGGGCCCGCGCGGTCTGGGTCCGGACCGATGACGACATCCGCCTGCGCATTGCGCTGCATGAAACCGGGGATCAGGGCACAGTCCTGATCTTTCCGGGGCGAACAGAATGGGCCGAGAAATACGGGCGCGTTGTCTCGAAGATCGCCGGGATGGGATATTCCAGCCTCGTGATCGACTGGCGGGGCCAGGGCTTGTCGGACCGGCTGCTGCCGGACCGGCGCAAAGGCCATGTGGGCAAGTACCCTGACTACCAGATCGATGTGCAGGCCGCGCTGGATTGTGCCCGGGATGCAGGCCTGCCGGAACCCTATTTCCTGATCGCCCATTCCATGGGCGGGGCCATAGGATTGCGCGCCGTCACGCAGGATCTTCCGGTGAAAGGCGTGGTCTTCTCCGCGCCGATGTGGGGTGTGCAATTCCCGCTCTGGGCACGGCCCGTGGCGGGGCTTCTGGGCACGCTGGCAGGCTGGGCTGGACAGGGCGAGGCCTACGCCCCGACCACCGGCTCCGAGCCCTATGTCCTGACCGGCGCTTTCGAGGACAACCTGCTCACCACCGATCGCGGGGAGTGGCAGTTCATGATCGACCACCTGACGGCGGAGCCCGATTTCGCCGTGGCGGGGCCGACTATGCAATGGGTCCATGAGGCACATTGCGAGTGTCGCTGGCTCGAGACGCAGCCTGCGCCCAACCTGCCCTGCCTCACGGCTCTGGGCACGAACGAGCGGATCGTTCTGACCGCTCCGATTCAGACGCGCATGGTCAATTGGCCCGACGGCAAACTCGTGATGGTCGAGGATGGCGAGCACGAGGTGCTGATGGAAGCACCGGAGAAGCTCGACCCGCTGCTGGCAGAGATCGAGGCGTTTTTTGCCACGCTACGGCGGGACGGCAAGGCCGCCTGACCCCTACAAAAAGCCAATGCGCGCTATGGCTATCGATCTAAAGAGCTATGGCTATCGATCTAAAAATGGCTTGGAGGGGAGTGGTACCACCTCCCCGGCTCGAACGGGGGACCTCCTGATCCACAATCAGGCGCTCTAACCAACTGAGCTAAGGCGGCACGCTGCGGGGGTTTAACTTTGGCTCTGCACGATTGCAAGAGGCTGATGCATCTCCGGTATCGGTTTTTGCAGCCCTTGCGCGGGTGTCATAGCGTCATCTCCCATTGCTGCACGACCACATCCTGCCCGAAGTTGCGCGTGGCCTCCGTGCCGGTGATCTCGAACCCCGCTGCCGCATAAAGACGCCCGGCCGCCGCGTGGCTTTCATGGGTCCAGAGCGTGGCCTGCTTGTACCCTGCCCCACGCGCAAAGCGGAGCCATTCCTCCATCATTTGCCGCCCAAGACCACGGCCCCGCAGGCTGGGTTCCAGTCCGAACAACCGCAGCTGCGCCGTTTCCGGGGCTGGACCTTGGACACAGAAGATCGAGCCGAGCGGCAGCCCGTTGCAAACCGGAACAATAGCCCGTTCGCGCATAGGATCGCGGGTCTTGAGGAACTCAATAATAATCTCCGCCACAAGGATCTCGAAACTCTGATCATAGGCATTTTCGATCCGGTAGAGCTCCCCATGGCGCTGGGTCATCCAGCCGAGATCGCCGATTTCGATGTCGCGAAAGATCACCTCATCCAGCCGCAGGGTCTTGTCGCCCAGCGCAAGCCGTAGTCGCACGATGGCCCGGTCGAGTGCCGGTTGCTCGGCGAGGGGCAGCGCGGCGAGGCTTTCGGAGACGTTGGAACGCGCAATCTCCTCGAATTCCTCAAGGCATTCCGCTCCCTTTTCCGTCAGGCTCAGCAGTGACACGCGGCCATCCTCGGGGCTTGGCCGTCGCTCAAGCCAACCGCGATCGGCAAAGCGTTTGAGGATGCGGCTGAGATACCCCTCATCCAGCCCCAGTTGCTGCGCCAGAGCCCGCGCGGCCCAATCCTCCCGCCCCAGCTCATAGATCACGCGCATCTCGCTCAGGCTCAGGTCGCTGTTCAAGACGGTCCGGTTCAGCACCCCGGAGGCCCGCGTTACGATCCTGTTCAGGGCGCGCATGTTTTCGATGGTGTCATGGGGCAGAGTTTGGGTTGGAACATCGCGAGGCATGGGGGTCTCCTGGTGGGTCTTGAGGATGGAGCTAAGCGATTCGCTTGCCTTTGGCAAGCGATATACTTGCCAAAGGCAACAATATTGCCTGCCATCAGCAAGCTATGCCCTCTTGATCCCTTTGGCGCAGCGCAGTACCTGCCATGGTCAATCACGGAGACGCGCCATGGGCATCGACAAACAAAGCGACATCGCTGCGAATATTCAGATTGGCCCCACCTCGATGGGGATGGTGCGAATCTATGTTGAGGCTGAAGGCATCGAATTGCCGCTCGATTTCGACCCGGACGAGGCGGTCGAGATCGCGGAAGAGCTCAAAGCAGCCGCCGAACGCGCGCGGCGCGCCGCCAAGTAAAACACGAAATCTCAAATCCTTAGAGAGAACAGCTCATGCGCGCATAAGCAAATCTCGCGCGACCAATAAGTGACCATATAGACACGTGACTATTTAATCACCTATAAGACTCCCCATGGATGCGATCTTCAAAGCGCTCAACGACCCGACGCGTCGCGCCCTTCTGGACAGCCTGCGCCAGAAGGACGGGCAGTCCCTGCAAGAGCTCGAAGAGACAGCCGAGATGACGCGCTTTGGCGTGATGAAGCATCTCAAGTTGCTCGAAGAGGCCGGCCTCGTGGTTCCGGTGAAGAAAGGCCGTTTCAAGTATCACTACTTGAATGCGGTCCCGCTGCAGGAGGTCATTGACCGGTGGATCGATCCGTTTCTCGCCAAGCCCGCCGCCCGCGGCGTGTTGAATTTGAAAGCAAAACTTGAAGGAACCGCCCCAATGACGACCCCGGACACCAAACCTGATTTCGTGAGCCAAACCTTTATCCGCTGCACCCGTGATGCGCTCTGGTCCGCCCTGACCGAAGCCGATCAGGTAGGCCAGTATCATTTTCTCGCCGAGACGGCCCATGGCGACATGACGGCAAAGGGCGAGGCCATGGTTTTTGAGGTTCAGCCCGGTGTGGCCATGGTGCGCACCGAAGTCATCGCCATCGACCCCAAGAGCCGGATCGAAGCCACCTTCGAACCCTCCTGGGCCGGACCGGGCATGGAGCCGTCGCGCTGCGTCTACCTCGTGGATGACGAAGGCGCGTTCTGTAAACTCACCATCGAGCACTACGGCATTCCCGAGGGGCAGGAGGGCATTGCCGATGGCTGGGCACGCTATGCATCCGGGCTCAAGACATGGCTCGAATCCGGTGAAACGGTCCGCTTCCTCAACCCCGCAGAAGGAGAGGGATGATGGAGAGCTTTCCTACGGAACTGGGTATCCTGACCTGCCTGATGATCCTCGCGGCGTCCCTTTGGATCCCCTACATCGTCGGCGTAAACAAATACGACATTCCCGAGTCGGAACCCTTTGTGCGCCCCACCCCGCTGGACCAGTTTCCGCCCTGGGTACACCGGGCTCATCGCGCCCATCTTAACCTCTTGGAACAGGCCCTGCCCTTTTCGGTTCTGGTGCTCTTGCTCGACCGCTTGGACGGGTTTACCGCGCTGACGTTCTGGACCTGCATCACCTTCTTCTGGATACGGGTCGCCCATGCCGCGGGGATGATCATGGGATGGGCCGCGATGCCCTTGCGACCCCTGCTCTTCCTACTGGGATGGGTGTGCTGCCTGCTTCTGGCCTATGCGGTCTTCACCGCCCGGTGATCCGAAGCTCGCGGGCTATCCATGCGGGGGAAGGGGAGAAATTCTCCTTTCCCTGATCGCGCGACTGGGCGTAGGCTCGGACAACGCGGTCTTGGGAGGGTCCGATGCATCACATCACATGCCTATTTATGGGTGGCGCCCTGGCCATCTGGGCCAGCACCGCCCTTGCCCAGGACAGCATTGCGCCCCCGACAGCGGAGCCTGAAACAGCCGCGGCCGAGGTGGCGCTGCTGACACAGGCCGAGCTTGAAAAGCTGATGGCGCCCGTCGCGCTCTACCCGGATACCCTGCTGATCCAGATCCTCGTCGCGGCAACCTACCCGCTGGATGTGGTCAAGGCAGACCGTTTCGTTCTGACCAATGCCGATACGGATCCTGACACCCTCAAAACCAGCATCGAGGCTGAGGGCTGGGACCCAAGCGTCACAGTACTGGCGACGGCCTTCCCCACGGTTCTGGCAGATATGGCGGAGCATGTGGAATGGACTGAGGCCGTGGGCACTGCGATGCTCGCCCAGAGCGAGGATGTCCTGAGTGCGGTGCAGACCTTGCGCGATCAGGCAATCGAAACCGGCGCGCTGATCAGCGGCGAAGCGCAGGCCGTGACCCAGGATGCGGACGACAACGTTGTCATCACGCCGACGGACCCTGAAGTGGTCTACGTGCCCGAATACGATCCGGACGAAGTCTATGATAACACGCTGGGCGATGCGCTTCTGACCGGAGCATTGATCTTCGGCACATTTGCGGTGATCGATGCGATCTTCGACGACAATGATGATTGGTACGACTATTGGGGTTGCCGTAATTGCGGCGGCTGGGGCGGTGGGCCGATTATCCACAACCCGGATATCGATATCGACATTGATGGCGACGTGAATATCGGCAACAATAACCGACCCGATCTGGGCTGGAAGCCCGATGACGGACGCAAGAAGGAAGCTCAGGACAAAATCACAGCGCGACGCGACACAAAGGGCGGCTCCAAACTGCCGCTGGACAAGGCCGCCACACGACCCGCAACCACGGATCGTGGCGACGCCTTGCGCGGCCAGCTGTCGGACCGGACGGGGGCGGCAGATATCAGCCGGCCGGACGCCGCCCAGCGCCTCCCCCAGGTGGAGCGTCCCTCGACACGACCCGCTTCGGACAAGGCACAGGCAATCCGCGACACCTCCGCCCGCCCGGCCACGGCGAAGAAGCCCGCCGTCAAGAAGCCCGCCGCCCAGAAGGTTGCGACAAAGAAACCCGCGACCAAGCCCTCTGCTCTGAAAAAGCGCGCCCCCGCAGGGAAAACCCGCGCAGCAGCCGACCGGGGCAAGGCGGGCAAACTCAAGGCCCGGAGGTAGCGCAATGAAGAAACCCCTTTCGATCCTCGCGGCCCTCGTTCTCGGCACAGGCCTAGCCACGCCACTCGCGGCGGAGCCCGCGCAATTTGCGAGCCCGCAAGACGCGCTGGAGGCTTTCGCCGGTGCGCTGACAACGCCCGGGCGCGCTGCCCTTCTGGGCGTCTTTGGGGATGCGGCGGCTGAGGTCCTCTCAACCGGCAACGCGGCGGAAGACCGGATACACCGACTGGAGTTGATCGCGCTTCTGGCTGAAGGTTACCGCATGACGACGGACGCGGACGGGACGGTTACGCTTCTACTCGGGGCGGAGGGCTGGCCCTTCCCGATCCCCGTGGCGCGCAGCGCCGAAGGCTGGGCCTTTGACCTAGAGGCAGGTCGCGCCGAGATCGCCGCCCGGGAGATCGGGCATAACGAGCTCGACGTGATTACGCTTCTGGAGGCCTATGTGGATGTCCAATCCGCCTTCCGGCTAACAGACCACGACGGCGATGGCGTGATGGAATTTGCAGGCAGCATCATCTCTTCGGAGGAAGCGCGGGGCGGGCTCTACTGGCCCGGAGCGGGCAGCCCGCTCGGCCAGCGCTTCGCCCGCGCGACGCTCTTTGGCTATAGTGACGGGGTCGAGGATCATCCGGCGGAGCCGTTGACGGGCTATTACTTCCGCTTGCTGGACGGACAGGGTCCAAGCGCCCCGGGCGGCGAGATGAGCTACCGCATCGGCGAGAACATGGTCGCTGGCCATGCCCTGCTCGCGGTTCCGGCGATCTATGGCGAGACCGGAGTGCACAGCTTCATGGTGGCCGAGAACGGGATCATCCTTGAGGCCGATCTCGGGCCTGACACTCTGAAAACGGTCGAAGCGATCACCCTTTACGACCCGGGCCCGGACTGGACGCCCGTCGATTGATCGTCGCGGTGCCCGCCCGAACCCGTGACGGTGATTGACACCACCGCGCGGGCGGGCCAAGAGACCGCCATACACCTATACCCGCAACCGGGCGTTCCGTGGGCGCCAAACTGACGAGGCAGCCGATATGGCCCAGATCTCTCTCACCTTTCCCGATGGCAATGCGCGTGACTTCGACGCCGGCGTGACCCCTGCTGAGGTCGCGGCAAGCATCTCGACCTCCCTGGGCAAGAAAGCCATCTCCGCCACTGTGAATGGCGCGCATTACGACCTGCAATGGCCCATCGAGGACAATGCGAGCATTGCGATCCACACCCTCAAGGATACCGAGCAAGCGCTGGAACTGATCCGCCATGACTGCGCCCATATCATGGCCCGCGCGGTACAGGCGATCTGGCCCGATGTGAAAGTCACGATCGGCCCGGTCATCGAACATGGCTTCTACTATGACTTCGACCGCGCCGAACCCTTTACACCAGAGGATTTGGGCGCGATCGAGGCCAAGATGAAAGAGATTATCAACGCCCGCGACCCGGTCCGGACCGAGGTCTGGGACCGCGCGCGCGCGATTGCCCATTACGAAGCGAATGGCGAGCCCTACAAGGTCGAGCTGATCGAGGCGATCCCCGGGGATGAGCCCCTGCGCATGTATTGGCACGGCGAGTGGCAGGATCTCTGCCGTGGCCCGCATCTGCAGCATACCGGCCAGGTGCCCGCCGATGGCTTCAAGCTGATGAGCGTGGCCGGGGCCTATTGGCGCGGCGACAGCGACCGCCCCATGCTGCAACGGATCTATGGCGTAGCCTTCTCCGGCAAGGAAAAGCTGAAAGCGCATCTCCAGTTCCTCGAAGAGGCGGAGAAACGGGACCACCGTCGCCTTGGGCGCGAAATGGGCTTGTTCCATTTTGAAGAGGTCGCGCCCGGCTCCGTCTTCTGGCATCCGCCGGGTTGGAAACTGTTCCAAAGCCTTATTGGGTACATGCGGCGGCGTCAGGAAAAAGCGGGCTATGTCGAGGTCAATTCGCCCGACATCATGGACCGCGCACTCTGGGAAACCTCGGGCCACTGGTTCAACTATCGCGAAAACATGTTCCTCGCGCAGACGCAGGATGACCGCGACTACGCGCTCAAGCCGATGAACTGCCCGGGCCACATGCTGATCTACAACAAGGGCGTGAAAAGCTATCGCGACCTGCCGATGAAGATCGCGGAATTCGGCAAGGTCCACCGCTATGAGCCGTCCGGCGCTCTGCATGGCTTGCTGCGCGTGCGCAGCTTCACCCAGGACGACGCGCACATCTATTGCACGCCCGAGCAGCTGGATGAGGAATGCCTCATCGTCAACAACCTGATCCTGTCGATCTACAAGGATTTCGGCTTCGAAGACGTGCACGTCAAACTGTCCACCCGTCCCGAAAAGCGGATCGGAGATGATGCGAGCTGGGACCGCTCAGAGGGCGCCCTGCAACGCGCCCTGGAGACTGCCGGAATGGAGTACACCATCTTCGAAGGCGAAGGCGCATTCTACGGACCAAAACTGGAATACGTGTTACGCGATGCGATCGGGCGGGACTGGCAGTGCGGCACGCTCCAGGTCGATTTCAACCTGCCGGAGCGCTTTGGGACCACTTACGTCACCAAGGAAGGGGCGAAGGAGCATCCCGTGATGCTGCACCGCGCCCTCTTTGGCTCGCTGGAGCGCTTTACCGGGATCCTGATCGAGAACTTCGCCGGACGCCTGCCGCTCTGGCTCGCGCCGCGGCAGGTCGTGGTCGCCTCCATCATCTCCGAAGCGGATGACTACGTGCAGGAGGTCGTGGACGCACTGACCCGCGCAGGGCTGCGCGCCGAGGCTGACACGCGGAACGAGAAGATCAACTACAAGGTCCGTGAGCACAGCTTCAGCAAAGTGCCGGTGATTCTCGCCGTGGGCCGTCGCGAGATGGAAGAGCGCACCGTCACCCTGCGGCGTCTGGGCGAGAAGCAAACATCGGTGGTCGCACTGGACACGCTTGTCGCGGATCTCGCCGCCGAGGCAACCCCGCCGGACCTCGCCGAGGGGTAAACGAGCTCACGGAACTGAAATCTGGAAATGGCGCGAAGAGGGCTTCGCGCCATTTCTGTTTCGCCATGTTTCAGCCGCAACGCAGCATTGCAAAAGACGCTCACGCAAACCCGGGAAATCCTCGCACTGGCTCACGGCCGCGTGAGAATACAGCCGCTTTCGCGGGGCGGACTGCAACATTGTTTCCAGGCGAGCACGGGCGCGTGACTCACGTTCCCGTGAGTGGCGGGTGACAGGGTTGCAGACTTAAGTTTTGATCATCGCACGATGCGATACCCGTTTCCCCGGACAAAGCCGGAGCGGGTGTTGAACAACCCAAAACGAAAGAGAAACCCATGTCGAAATCCATTACCGCCGTTGCTCTCGCTGGTGCCGTTGCTGCTGCTCTGACCGGTCATGTGACCCCGGCAGAAGCCCAAGCTCAGGAGAAGTGCTTCGGTGTGTCCCTGGCAGGCGAAAACGACTGCGCCGCAGGCCCCGGCACCACCTGCGCCGGCAGCTCCACTGTCGACTATCAGGGCAACGCATGGACGCTGGTTCCCGCTGGCACCTGCGAAACCATGGAAGTCCCCGGCGACCGCATGGGCTCGCTCAAAGCTCTGGATCGCGACCTGCCGGCATAAGCGCGCCGCACCGCGCATTCGGGTTCCGCTGGACCCGGATGCGTGCATCCGGGGTGGCACAGGGGGGTCGATCCCCCTTTGGCCACCCGTTCCTTTCTCCCTGCTCCGGATCTCGCCATGCTCGACCAGTTCTCCCACCGTCCACTGCCCGCCGCCCCCGGCGTTGGCTACAAGGCGCAACACTTTCAGGAGATCGTCACCAACCCCGCGCCGGTGGAGTGGCTCGAGATTCATGCCGAGAACTACATGGGTGCTGGTGGCCGACCGATCGCCCAGCTCAAGGCGTTGTCCGAACGCTTCCCGATCTCGGTTCATGGCGTGGGCCTGTCGATCGGCGGCGAAAGCGCGCTGGACACTGACCACCTCGCCCGCCTCAAGCACCTCGTGACATGGCTCAACCCCGCGAGCTTCTCCGAGCATCTGGCTTGGTCTACACATGACACCCATTTCCTGAACGATCTCCTCCCGGTGCCGTATACTGCGGCGACGCTCGCCCGGGTTTGCGCCCATATCAATCAGGTGCAGGACACGCTGGGACGCCAGATGCTTCTGGAAAACCCCTCCACCTATGTGGCCTTCACAGACAGCGAGATGTCCGAGATCGACTTCCTGACCGAAATCACCCGGCGCACAGGCTGTGGGCTGCTGCTCGATGTAAACAACGTCTTCGTCTCCTGCACGAACCAGAACTGGGACCCTATCGCCTATATCGATGCCTTTCCGCTTGGCGCCGTAGGCGAAATCCATCTCGGCGGCCATGACGAAGACGAGGATGAACACGGCGCGCCGCTCCTGATCGACAGCCACGGCGCCGAAGTCGTGGACCCGGTTTGGGCGCTCTATGCTCATACTCTGTCGAAATCCGGTGCGCGCCCGACCCTGATTGAATGGGACACGGATGTGCCCGACTGGCCAGTGCTCGCTGCCGAAGCCCAGTGCGCTGCAGACGCCCTTGCGCCGGTCGCGCCATGAGCCAGACAGCGTTCACCTCCGCCCTTCTGACCCCCGATGCGCCTGTGCCCCCAGGCGTTGTCGACCCTACGGGCCGCATCTCGCAGAAACGTTTCAATGTCTATCGCAACAACGTGGCGAGCTCCCTGACCGAGGCGCTCGTCACGGGCTTCCCGGTTATCCACAAGCTGGTTGGAGACGCCTTCTTCCGCGCCATGGCCGGCGTGTTCCTGCGGGCTCACCCACCACAATCGCCGGTGCTGAGTGGCTATGGCGAAGCGCTGCCGGCGTTTCTCGAAAGCTTCCCGCCGGTTGCTCACCTGCCCTACCTGGCCGATGTGGCCCGGCTCGAGCTGGCCTTGCGCAGCAGCTATCACGCTGCCGATCACACAGCTCTTGCGCCCGAGACCTTCGCCTCAATCCCGCCCGAGGCCCTGATGGAGACGCGGTTTCCCGTTGCCCCGGCCCTGATATTGCTGCGCGCCACTCACGCGGCCTACGACATCTGGCGCGCCAATATGGTGGCCGATGCGCCCAAGCCCGGATCCAAGGCGCAGGATATCGCAGTCACCCGCCCCGGCTTCGACCCCGCGCCGCATCTGTTGCCCGCGGGCGCCTTTGCCTTCCTGTCTGCCCTTCAGGCAGGAGAAACCTTTGGCGCAGCTCTTGCCGCAGCTCAGGCCGAGGCCCCAGACTTTGACTTGACCCCAACCCTATCGCTCGCCTTCGCCGAGCAGGTTTTTTCCGAGGATGCCCCATGCTGACCGCCTATGCCCGACTGACCGAAATCCTCGAAAGCATCAGCCACTGGCTCACCCCGACGCTTGCGCGACTGGTCTTTGCCGCCGTGCTCTTCGTCTATTACTGGAACTCCGCCACGACCAAACTGGGCGACGGGATCTTTGGCTTCCTCTTCCCCTCGAGCGGGGCTTACATCCAGATCTTCCCGAAAACCGTCGAGGCGCTCGGCTACGACACCTCGCAGCTGGGCTTCTTCCACTGGGCGGTGGTCGTCGCAGGGACCTGGGCGGAGTTTCTGCTCCCGGTCGCCATCGTGATCGGGCTTTTCACCCGCTTCGCGTCTCTTGCAATGATCGGCTTCGTCGTCGTGCAGAGCTGGGTGGATGTGCATGGGCACAACCTTGGGGCAAACGACATCGGCGCCTTCTTTGACGGCAATCCATCGTCGCTGATCCTCGACCAACGCGCCTTCTGGATCTTCATCCTCGGCTATCTGGTCCTGCGCGGCGCGGGCCCGATCTCGGTCGACGCTATCCTACGTCAGAGCAGCCGCGCCTTCACCGCCTCGCCCCAGCCGAGATAAAGCGCACCGTCCGGGGTCTCGATCACCGGACGCTTCATGACAGTCGGATGCGCGGCGAGCAGATCTGCAGGATCGCTCTGCCGCGCGTCCGCATCGAGCCCGCGCCACGTGGTCGAGCGCGTGTTGACGAGCGCGTCGCCAAACGCCTCCAGAAACCGCCCAATCTGCTCAGAACTCAGGGGATCTGCCCGAATATCGTGCAAATCCGCATCCAGGGTGCGCACAGCTTTTCGGCATGTGTCACAGCTTTTAATCCCATAAACCCGCATCCGACCCTCCTTTGACGCAGCTCGTAGAGAACCCCACGCGATTGTCAGGTTCAAGCCGAGATTTTTTTTGACAACCGCCCGCGCAGCGCCACCATTCTTGCTGTGCAACTTTCTTTCGACTGGAAAGCTTGTACGACTTAAGTCGGAACGCCATATCAGCGTTTCAGCCACCTGCGACCGGGCATCCTGGATGCCGGGCCACTACCGAAGAGGGAGACGCGGACATGCCGAGCGGCACCGTGAAATGGTTTAACACGACGAAAGGTTACGGCTTTATCGCTCCGGATGAGGGCGGCAAGGACGTGTTTGTACATATCTCAGCCGTTGAGCGCGCGGGCCTGACAGGTCTGGCCGACAACACCAAGCTGGAATACGAATTGCGCGAAGGCCGCGACGGACGGGCATCTGCCACCGAACTGAAGGTGATGGGCTAGCGCCTAACCTGACCCCATCACGTCCATGCATCGCAGCCGAAGCGTCCGCGCTTCGGGACTGATCTTCTGAGCGTTGCCCAAGCGCCGCCGCAGGACAGCGGCCCGGGCAAACAGCCCCCGCTCAGCCCCAGACCGCCTCGAACTCGCGCCATTCACCCTTGCTCATGCCCGAGTTTTCCTGCGTGACGGTCTCTCCCGCCAGACGCCTCTTGAGACAATCGACCCCGGTCGAGCTAAGCTGGACCGCGCCCATGCGGTAGTCCTCAAACGCGCCATAGGCCGCCGGCACCCAGTCCTTGACCATCTCACAGATCGCATCCGCATAAACGCGGATTTCGTATTGCGCATGGGCATCCGCGCGAAGTCGCAAGAAATGGAACAGGTTGTGGAGATCCACCTTCCAGTACCACTGCGTATAGACATTCGCGGGCAGGTTCATTCGCGCCAATTCGCGGGCCAGTCCCTGCTGACCGTCCTGGCTCAGCATTTCTTCGTAGTGGTCATAGGCCCGCATGCTGTCCTGCTTGAGCAGACGCAGCACCTGCTCCGCCTCTTCGCCCTGCAAGGTCGCGCCCCGGCCCTGGTTGTTGACCGTCGACTGGGCTGCAAGCTGCTCGGGCGCGGGAATATAGAATTCGCGGTCAAGCACCGAGTAGCGGGCCGAGTATTCGTTCACATTGGCAGTCCGGTGGCGGATCCACTGACGCGCCACGAAGACCGGCAGCTTCACGTGGAGCTTGATCTCGCACATCTCGAAGGGTGTCGAATGCCAGTGGCGCATCAGGTACCGGATCAGCCCGCTGTCGTCGCGCGCCTTCTTGGTGCCTGCGCCATAGCTGACCCGAGCGGCCTGCACGATGGCGGCATCATCGCCCATGTAATCCACCACCCGAACAAAGCCGTGGTCGAGCACCGGGCGCGGCGTATAGAGATGCGCCTCCATCCCCGGCGAGACCGCACGCAAGGTGGGCTGCGGATCCGCGCGCAGGGCGGCGATTTCGGCTTCCGGGGTCATCGGGGTATCGGACTGGTCATTCATCGGATGCGCCTTTCCTTTGCTGGCCTCTACATTCGGTGGATTCGCCATATCATTTCTACCATAAAATGTGTCTGGTGACGGGCAAGCACACAGAATCTTGTGGATAACCCGGGCATCCCTTGCTCAGCCGCCCGCCCCGGCTAGGTCCTAACACAGGACTTAGACGGATAACTGATATGCTGAAATACCTCCACACCATGGTGCGCGTGAAAGATCTGGACGCGTCGCTTGCCTTCTACAAGCTGCTCGGCCTTGAGGAAGTTCGCCGCCGCGACAGCGAGGGCGGACGCTTCACGCTGGTGTTTCTCGCAGCCCCGGGACAGGACGAGAGCAAACTGGAGTTGACCTACAACTGGGACGGAGATGACGGCCTGCCCTCGGACAGTCGTCATTTCGGGCATCTCGCCTATCAGACCGACGATATCTACGGGCTCTGCCAGCACCTGATGGACAATGGGGTGACGATCAATCGACCGCCGCGCTGCGGGCACATGGCCTTCGTACGGTCACCGGACAATGTCTCGATCGAGCTCTTGCAGGCAGGCGATGACCTGCCCCCCGCGGAACCCTGGGCAAGCATGCCCAATACGGGACACTGGTAGGATGGGTGCCAGGCTGTGCGGTCTTTGGGCCGGGGTTGTCGCCGCGGTTCTGGGGACGGCCAGCCTCGCCGAGGCCGGATGTCGCCAAGCGCTGGCCCTGGGGTTGGATGTCTCAGCTTCGGTGGATGCGCATGAATACACCCTACAGCGGGAGGGGCTGGCCAATGCTCTCCTCTCGCCGCCGGTGGTTGATGCCTTTGAGACCATGCCGGAGATCCCAGTTGCCCTTATGGTTTATGAGTGGAGCGGTTTTCGCAGCCAGTCCGTTGTGCAGCCCTGGGTCAAAGTCCGGTCGCGGGCTGATCTGGTGGCTGTGGCGACGCAACTTCGCGATAGGCATGACGGTCGGTCCGACAACGCCACGGCTCTGGGAGGCGCTGCGCTGTTCGCGGCGCGAGCCTTTGACAGTGGCCCCGAGTGCTGGCGGCAGACGCTGGATCTGTCCGGAGATGGTAAGAACAATGACGGCCCTACCCCGCTGATGATGGCATCAGATCCGCGTCTTGATGGTATCACCATCAACGGGCTGGTGATCGGCGCAGATCCCGGTGCTCTTGCGGAGCAGAAGAACGCCCATATCGGCGAGCTCGTCGCGTATTTCCAGAAACATGTCATTCGCGGTGCCGGAGCTTTCACGGAGGTGGCGCTGGGGTTCGAAGGCTTCGAGGACGCCATGCGCCGTAAACTCCTCAGGGAGATCCGCGTCCCGATGTTCTCGGCCCTCCACTATGGCGCGCGCTGAGGCCAGGAACGACAAATGCCGGCACCGTCTTGCGAAGGTCCCGGCGGTTTAGCCCTCGGTCCAGGTCAGCTCAGTAGATGTAGCGGATCTGATCAGCCCAATAGCGCTCCATCCGGCGCAGAGAGGTGTTGATATCCTCAAGGCTTTCACGTCCGAGAACACCCTTCGATTCCAACCCAGTAGCGTGGCGGGCAAACAGCTCCGAGACGACCCGGCGCACATCCTGCCCCTGCTCCGTCAGGCGCACCCGTACGGATCGGCGGTCGATCTCACTGCGCTGATGGTGCATAAAGCCCATCTCGACCAGCTTCTTGAGGTTGTAGGACACATTCGAGCCTTGATAGTAGCCGCGCGACTTCAACTCGCCTGCGGTTACCTCGTTATCGCCAATATTGTATAACAAAAGCGCCTGGACTGCGTTGATTTCCAACATGCCCACACGCTCGAACTCGTCCTTGATCACATCCAGAAGAAGCCTGTGCAGCCGTTCGACAAGCGCCAGACTTTCCAGGTAACCCGTCAGAACGCCGAGGTCCGGGGTGTCTTCCAGTCGCGCATGCAAACTCATTTCTGTCTCCAAGTGTCATTTGGTGAGCTGACACTGAGAGAAATTCCCGAAGAAACGTTTAACGCTTCGAGGCAAAACGTCAGAAAATTTGCGACCTATCTAAGTTGTATCCAAGACAGCCCTAGCGCGGGCCGGTTTGCCCTAGCCGCGTGATCAACGCCGCGAACTCGGCAGGCGGCGTGGCCTGACCGGACACCCATTGATAGAGATCCTGATCGTTTTCCTTGAGGAGCGCGTCGAACTCCTCGACCTCCTCGGCGCTCATGTTAGCGAGGTTGGCATCGGCGTAAGGTCCTAGAATCAGGTCCATTTCCTTGATTCCTCGCCGCCAGGCGCGGATCTTGAGCCGCTTGAGACGGGCCTCTGGCGTCTCATCGGGGGTCACAACCCCCATGGCCGCCTCGGTGATACGGAACTCGCTCACAAGAACCCCTCCGTGCTTTTGCGCAGACGCTTTTCAAGCCGCGCCATACGACCGCCAAGCTGGGTCATCTCGGTCTGGATCTGGCGCAGTTCGCTCAGGGCGGCGCTCATATCTTGGGGAAGTTCACCGGCCAGCTCAGGCGCATCGATTCCCTCGCCCTCCCCGGTCAACAACCAGCTGAGCGAAACATTCAGCAAGCCCGAAAGCATCTGGATCCGGTTCGCGCGGGGCTCGGAGAGGTCTTCTTCCCAGTCGCGCAGGGTCTTGACCTTGACCCCCAGTTTCTTGGCCAGTTGCGGCTGCGTCAGCCCCACGGCCTCTCGCGCGCCAGCGAGGCGATCCCCGAAGGTTGCGGTTGCCTCGGAATACCAATCCTGGTCGTCGGGCATAGAGCACCGTCCTTTGCGTTTCGGCTTGATCGCGGATGTCGCGGAGCCTAAGACATGGACCCGGGTTATGCAAACCGGAGTCCCCTGAAATGTCCTTCCTTTCGACCACTCTCGCCCGTGTCAAACCGTCGCCGACGATTGCCGTCACGAACATGGCGAATGAGCTCAAAGCCGCAGGGCGGGACGTGATCGGCCTTGGAGCCGGCGAACCGGATTTTGACACGCCCCAGAACATCAAGGACGCCGGGAAAGCGGCGATTGATGGCGGGAAAACGAAATACACCGCCGTGGACGGGATCCCCGAGCTGAAAAAGGCGATCGTCGCGAAGTTCAAGCGCGATAACGGGCTGGAGTATGACACCACCCAGGTGACCGTCGCCAATGGCGGCAAGCAGATCCTCATCAACGCTCTGATGGCGACCATGAACCCGGGCGACGAGGTGATCATCCCGGCTCCCTACTGGGTGAGCTACCCGGATATGGTGCTGCTCGCGGGCGGCGAGCCGGTGATTGCCGAGGCCTCGATCCAGACCGGGTTCAAGCTGACGGCGGATCAGCTTGAGGCGGCGATCACGCCCAAGACCAAATGGTTCATCTTCAATTCCCCCTCAAACCCGACCGGCGCGGGCTACACCAAGGAAGAACTCAAAGAGCTGACAGATGTTCTCATGCGGCATCCCCATGTCTGGGTGATGACCGACGACATGTATGAGCATCTGGTCTATGACGATTTCGAGTTTGCCACCCCAGCACAGGTCGAACCCGGGCTTTACGACCGGACCCTGACCTGCAACGGAGTGTCCAAGGCCTATGCCATGACCGGCTGGCGGATCGGCTATGCGGCGGGTCCGAAAGAGCTGATCGGCGCCATGCGCAAGATCCAGTCGCAATCGACCTCCAACCCCTGCTCGGTGAGCCAGTGGGCAGCGGTTGAGGCGCTGGACGGCACACAGGACTACATCCCTGAGAACAACAAGACCTTCCAGCGTCGCCGCGATCTTGTGGTCGAGATGCTGAACGCAGCCGAGGGCATCTCCTGCCCGACACCGGAGGGCGCGTTCTACGTCTACCCGTCCATCGCGGGCTGCATCGGCAAAACCTCCGAGGGTGGTACCAAGATCGAGAATGACGAGGCCTTCGCCACGGCGCTGCTCGAAGAAAAAGGTGTCGCCGTGGTCTTTGGCGCCGCCTTCGGGCTCAGCCCCAACTTCCGGGTCAGCTACGCGACCTCGGATGAGGCGCTGACCGAAGCCTGCAGCCGTATCCAGGCCTTCTGTGCGGGACTGAGCTGAGGTCCCGCGCGGTGAGCATCACGCTGCCGGAGCTGTTCTTTCGCGTCAAAGAGAACGGCGCATTGGTGTTTCGAGTCACCACCGAAACCCGCCAGAACCGGCTGGACATGACCCCGATTGCGTCGCTGAACCTGCGCAACGGGGACATCAAACCGCAAGGGCAGCGTGAAATCACCGAGGAGGAACACGCGGCGATCGAGAACTGGATCGTCGCACGGCGCGAGACGCTGGAGGCCCGGCACCTCGATGATGTGCACCGGACGGTGGACTTTCTGAACCTGACCGCGCAATGGGTGCAATCCAAGGCCACCCCGGAGCAGTTGGAGGAGGTGACCGATTCCCTTCTTCTGACCATGCACGACCTGCGCGCGATCCTCGTGCGCAAGAAGGCGGATCGAGTGATGGAGGCCGCGCGGACCGAGAAGGATCGACCCTAGGTCCGGCGTGCGGTTGTGGTCAACCAGACCGATCCGATGATGACCGCAAGCGCAGTCCATTGCAGGGGGGAGAGCACCTCTCCCAGCAACGAAAACCCGAGCAGCGCGCCGCCCACCGGTACCGCGAAATTCACTTGCGACATGCGCGTCGCCCCGAGACGTGGCACCAGGTAGAAGAAGACAAGGTTCGCCGCAGCGGTCGAGACCAGCCCGAGATAGAGAACCGCCGCCAGCGCCGTTGGCGTTATGGCGGACGGCCCGGGAGCCTCGCCTCGGAGCAGCACCGCACAGAGCAGCAGGACCGTCCCAACAAGGGCGGAGCCAGCTGCCATCTCCAGCGGTGGACGCCGAATATATCGGCGGACATAGACGGTCGACACCGCATAACAGAGCGTCGCGCCAAAGATCGCCGCCTGACCGGCGAACTGCGCACCGAGCCCAAATAGCGCCTCCGGCCCCGCCAACAGTACGACCCCGGTCAATGCTCCGCCGAGCCCCAGCCCCACGCGTGCTGTCAGCCGCTCATCCGGCAGGATCAGCGCTGCAAGCACTGCCGTTGCCACGGGCGACACCCCCATCAAGATCGCAGCCAACGCGCTGTCGACCACCGTCTCGCCATGGGTGATCAGTAGAAAAGGCAGCACACTCCCCAAGAGGCCGGTAACCCCATAGGACACCCAATCCGCAGGCCGGCGCGATAACCGATGGCCCAGCGCGAAAAAGAGTCCCGTGATCGCAACCATCCCCACGACCATCCGCCCCGCGACCAGCAAAGTGGGGTCAAGCGTCGCCACACCAAACTTAATGACCACATAGGACGAACTCCACGCCGCTGCGAGCGCCCCCCAAAGAAGCAGATCGCGCAGCGAAGCGCCGGTGTCGGTGCCGGTGCCGGTGCCGGTGCCGGTGCCGGAGATGTCAGGTCTTGTCATCGCGGGAGCCTCATGGGATGCTACATTATGTGTAGCATAGACCGCTACTAAATGAGTAGCAACAAAGAACCCGAGCGCCCCTTGCCGCGCTATGGAACGCCTGTACGCGGCTCAAGCACCGGACAGCCGATCATGGTGCTCTTTGACCTTCTGGGGCGGAGGTGGGCAATGGGGATCCTGTGGAACCTCGCGGAAGCCAACCGCACCTTTCGCGACCTTCAAGCGCGCTGCGGCTCGGCCTCTCCGACCGTTTTGAACACGCGCCTGAAGGAACTGCGCACCGCAGGGCTGGTCGAAAAGGCCTCCGATGGCTACGCCCTGACCGAAGATGGCCGCGCCCTGTTTCAGGTGCTGGAACCTCTCGGGGACTGGGCGATGGACTGGGTTCCGCGTATGGATCCGCCCGACGCCAAGCCCCGCTAACCGACCCGCCCACTCAGGCCCAGCGACGGATGGCGATCTCGGAATCCGTTGGGCCTGTGTTGAAGGCAATCTTCGCGCCGGGCGCGGCCGCGTGCACCACATTCACCAACTTTTCGAAAATCAGGAAATGATCGTCATCCTTGCGCACCCCGGCGCCGATCAACACCACGTCATAGGCTGTCGCAGCCAAAGCCGCTGCAACTTGGTCCGTTGCGGTGTCGCCATCATGGATGAACCCGATCTCCGCAGCGTAGCCGGCGGCGTTGAGCGCGGCCTCGTCCGCCCGCAACGCCCCCTCGAGCCGTTCCGGTGTCAGGCCCGGATACTTTGCGTAGTCCACCACGCTCGGATGCCAGCCCACCATCAAAACCCTTTTTGTCATGTCGCTCTCCTGTGCTGCGGCACGCCGTGACCCGGCGGACGCAGCCCCCGCCACGCCCAGTGCCCGAAGGCGTACCGTCAAATTAAGTTACATGTAACCTAATAGCGAATATATTTTACATAGCAACTACTTTTCAGCCCAAGGTGCGAATCCCGAGGATGTTTGTCATCGGCTTCCCGACTGCACGCACAGACAGAAAGAGCGCCCTGGCCTGGAGCGCTCAGAATGCGGGCACCTCATCTATGGCAGCGGAAACAGTGCCCTAGGGCGGCACGCGATTTCACAGGAAACGTGATCGCGTTAACCTTCACATTAGATGGATTTTGAATTAAATGTACGAGGTGTCAGCCATGTGAGACAGTGCTGGCATCTCTAGTGTTCCTTGAGTAACGAGGTAAATCATGAAGACTCTACTCGGCGCAACCGCGCTGATTGGCGCAGCGCTGGCCGTGTCCACCGCATCCGCCGCCACCATGTCCGCAGGCCCGGGTGGCTTTGACGGCGGGTTCGCAACCACAATCACCTATGACGATGCCGCCGCGCGTGGCACCGTCAATAACCGGGACAACCCGTTGAACGCCCTGGGCGCAACGGATGGCAATTTCTTCGAAATTGGTCTTGGCAGCACGGTCGAATTTCAGTTCGGCACGCTCTTTCAAGGCTCTGGCACGGTGGTTGAGGTGACCTTCGGCAATCCGGCCAACCACCCGGAATCGGTCGAAATCTTCGCTGGTATTGCCGGGGACGAGAGCTCCTTTGTCGCCGTTGACCAGGTTTCGGTCAGCAACACGAACGCACAAGGTCCGGCCGGGGTGAGCTTCACCTTCGCGGGCGGCCCCTATGACACGCTGCGCTTCACGGACACAACCGTGTCCAACGCCGCAACCGGTGGCTTCGACATCGACGCTGTGAGCGTCTCTCCGGTGCCGCTGCCGGCGGGTCTGCTTCTGCTGGGGACGGCCATGGCCGGTCTCGGCGCCATGCGTCGCCGCAAGTCCGCCTGATACTGGCGTAACATCGCTTTGGGCGAGCCGAACGGGTCAGACCGCCTGACCCTTCCCCTTCGCCCGAGCCTTCACGATCGAGACCGCCGACGCCCCGCGTGTCGGCGGTTTTTCTGTCGGGGGAGCCGAAGCAACGAAACCGCTCAGCCCGGCTCGACAGCCCGGGCCTGCCAGCCGCCGCGTCCCCAGAAGCGCAGCATGAGCAGCACCCCGGCCAGGGCCAGGCCAACCACAAGGCCGAGCCAGATGCCGATCTCGCGCAGCGGCGTGTAGAAGCCCAGCCCGAAGCCCACGGGCAAGCCAACCCCCCAATAGGCCACCGCGGCGATGATCATCGGGACTTTCGTGTCCTGCACCCCGCGCAAAAGGCCCAGCGCCATGACCTGCGCACCATCGGCGAACTGAAACAGGGCCGCCATGTAGAGCAGCGTCACCCCGATTGCGAGGATCTCGGCCCGGCTTGGATCATCCGGCGACAGGAACGCGCCGATCAGCACCTCGGGGATCGCCACAAAGACGCAGATAGTGGCCACGGAAAACCCCACGGAAAGGGCGATGGCCACGCCGCCACCCCGCTTGAGGCCCGCGACATCTCCCTGTCCCAGGGCGCGCCCGGCCCGGACTGTGGCGGCCTGGCTGAGCCCCACATGCACCATGAAGGTCAGTGCCGCCATTTGCAGGGCAATGCCGTGGGCGGCCAGCTCCAGCGTGCCAATAGCGCCCATCATCATGGCCGAAGCGGCAAAGAGACCGCTTTCGGCAAAGCTCGTGATGCTGATCGGCCAGCCCAGGCGATAGACCGCCCGGAAGGCCGTCCAATCCGGCACCCACAGGCGGCGAAACAAGTCGTGCTGCGGCAGTTCCCGACGAGCATAGATCACCAGCGCCACCAGTGAGCCAAGATGCAAGGAGAGAGAGGCCAGCGCCGCCCCCGCGACCCCCATCTCCGGCGCACCGAAGCGTCCGAAAATCAGCACATAGTTCAGAAAGGCATTGATCACCGCTGCCCCGATGGTCACCCACAGGACGATCTGCGTCCGCTCTAACGCGGAGAGATACCCTTTGAGCACCATAACCAGCAGACCTGGCGCCATGGCGAGCCCAGCAATACGAAGGTAGTCCTGCGCGAGCCGCGCTGTATCCGGGTCCTGCCCCAGTGCGATGAGCCACGGCGCGGACCAGATCATCGGTGGCGTGACCACGGCCGCAAAGATCAGAACCAGCCAGAACCCCATTCGGGTCACCCGGCGCACCTGGGTGTCATCGCCGCGCGCGGCCGCTTCCGCGACCATGGGCATCACAGCCCAGGCAAAGCCCGAACCGACGATCAACAGCGCGAAGAACACGGTCATGGAGCCGAGCACCACTGCCGCCAGCGCCTCGGCGGAATACCAGCCGAGCATCACCGTATCCGTCGCCGAGATCGCGATCTGCGCCATGTGGCTGCCAATGAGTGGCAACCCCAGGGTGAGGATCGACCGGGCATGGCCGAAAGAGGTAAGCGGGGTGGTCATAAGGCCTCGTAGGACCATGGGCGTTGCATCTCAAGGGCTCATCGCACGGGCGGGGGCGATTGTGCCGCTGGCAGCCCCGTTGGGGTCACGGACGCGCCCAGAAAAGCGGGCCGGAGCAGCGATGTACCCGTATGCGTCGAGGCTTGTCCGGCACGTCAGATCCCGCCGCGCAACAGCCCCCAAGCTAGCATCGCCACGAGCAGCCCCGCCGCGACTTCGAGAAGGCTGCCCAGATGACGGGCCCGCGCCCAGCCTCCCGCCGCCAGAAGGCTGCTTTCGCGCAAGCCCGTGGAGAGGACCGCCACGGCGATGGTGACGCTTGCCGTGCCCAAGGCCATGGCAAAGACACCTGCAATCGCGGCGGGCATGATCTGTAGCCGCACTCCGAGGATCAGGACAAACAGGGCCCCGGTACAAGGCCGGATCGCCACCGCGCCGATAAGCGCGAGGATTTCGCGCCAGCTCCGCGCCGAGAGCACCGCATGCGGGTCCGGGGCATGGACATGACCGCAGGTCTCGCACACCTCCCCGAGCAAGGGGGATCCTGGCGCGGCAGCCCCACGCCCACCATAGGGGTCCGTCATACCCGCGTCGGATTGGGTCGCAAGAAAATCACGCGCCAGACTGTGGTCGTGGCCTCGCGCAGGTGCCGACCCCGCCGGGGCGAAATCCGTCATTGGCCGCGCAACAGGGGTCTGCATCGGCGAAAATCGCAGGCGGCGCACCCCACGCCACACCAGCCACACCCCCAGCATCATGATCGCCAACGCGCTCGCCGGGGCGAACCAGGTCTCGGCCAAACCGGTTAGCTGCGCTGTGCCCACCCGCAGAACGAGCACGCCGATGCCCACCAACAGGATTGCCGTCACCGCCTGCCCGAGGCTTGCGACCAGCGCGACCGCGCCAAGCCGCACCATGGTGATCCGCCTTGCCACCCCGTAGCCGCCAATCACAACCTTGCCATGCCCCGGCCCCGCCGCATGGAAGAACCCATAGGCGAAACACACACCGAGAAAGCCCATCAACGCGCCCGGAGACCCGGCGCGCAGGGCCCGGAGCTGGGCGGCCAGCGCATCCTGCACCTCGCGCTGTTGGCCCGCGGCCCAGCGGCTGATCGCCTCTGCCCCTCCGCCCCAAAGGAGCAGGACCAGCCCGGCAAGCAGCCCGAGTGCAATCGCAGCACTCAGGGCGCGCATGTCACGCGCACTTCATGGGCGAAGAGCTCTCCAACGGCGGGGAACCCGACTTCGAGAAAGGGGTCGAAGCTGCCGCTGAATTCCTCGAGTGCCGCGCGCAGCTGGGCAGACGCCGCACCGGGTTCCGGCACGAAGACCTGTGCACTACAACCTTCGGGTGCGTTCTCCAGCCGGACCGGCAAATTGATCTCGTAGGAGGTGTAGTAGGTCGGGTCATAGATCTGCAGGATCAGTGGCTCCGCCCCGACCGCAACCCGGGTCTCGAGCGCGCGCAGGTGGGTGCTCACAATCCGGTACTCCCCATAGGTGGCGTCCCATTCCAATGGCCGGGAAAGCGGCAGACCCGCCTCCCCCGAGAGAAGATAGCTGTCGCCCTCGAACTCCGCGTCCCAGTCCATATCAAACCCCGAAAGGCTGGCCACCTCGGTCTCGGTCAGGATCCCGTCGAAATCGGGATCCAGCCCCCGTTCTTCGAGGACAATAAGCGAAAACAGATCATCATACGCCCAGACAAAGCGCACGGCTCCAAGCTTGCCAGACTCATCAAAGATCAGGGTCACCCCGGTATCAATGAAGATATGGGGATGAGCGACCACCGGCGCGCCCGAGACCGCCATGGCCGAGGCGAGCAGGGCAGCCCGGGATATGGTGCGCAGGCACGACATGGGCCAGAGATAAGCGCCTCCCGGCCCGCATGCAATCGCCGCTGCGCGGCATGTCGCTCAAACAAAACCCCCACGCCAGCGCGGCGAGGGGGAACAGGACGCGTCCGCTCGGGCGCGCCAGGGAGGATCCTTGGCGTCAGTTCTTGCGACGCGCATCCGGGTGCAGCGACGCCCCCAGAATATGCTCGGAGGAATGGACCACATGGCCCGCCCCGCCCACGATCAGCGGATCGGGCGGTGTCGCGATGCTGAGATCCTTGTCCGGATAATCCAACGTCGACAGGAAATGCCGCATGCAGTTCAGGCGCGCGCGCTTCTTGTCGTTGGACTTGACGATGGTCCAGGGGGCATCGGCGGTGTTGGTGTAGAAAAACATCGCTTCCTTCGCCTCGGTGTAGTCATCCCATTTATCGAGGCTTGCCTTGTCGATCGGCGACAGCTTCCACCGTTTGAGCGGGTCGGTCGCGCGGCTGTCAAAGCGGCGCTTCTGCTCGGCCTGGGTCACCGAGAACCAGTATTTATAGAGCCGGATCCCAGAGCGCGTCAGCATCCGCTCAAAATCCGGGGTCTGGCGCATAAATTCGAGGTATTCGTTCGGGGTGCAGAAACCCATCACCCGTTCCACCCCGGCGCGGTTATACCAGGACCGGTCATAGAGCACGATCTCCCCTGCTGTGGGCAGGTGGCTGATATAGCGCTGATAGTACCACTGCCCGCGCTCTTCATCCGTGGGCTTGTTCAGGGCCACCACACGGGCCGCGCGCGGGTTCAGGTGCTCGGTGAACCGTTTGATGGTTCCGCCCTTGCCCGCCGCATCGCGCCCCTCAAAGAGCATCACAAATTTCTGGCCCGTCTCCTGCGCCCAGAGCTGCACCTTCAGCAGTTCCGCCTGAAGCTTCGCTTTCTCGGACTCGTAGGCCCGTCGCGCCATCTTGCGCCGATAGGGGTAGCGCCCGGTTTCAAAGGCCTGGCGGATTGCCTCGGGCGAGGGTGCTGACGGCTCGCCTGCGGCGGGCGCGGTGCCATTCATCGCGGTCTTTTCGGTCTTTGGGGTGGGCGTGGTCTGTGCCATGGGGTCTCCTCTCTTCGGTCGAGACAGCCCTATCCCGGTCCCGTGCCCCGCGCCTTGACCCGGATCAACCCGTGTCAAAAAACTGTCACAGGTCCCCGGCGAACCCACAAAGCCCAAAACCCCACCCGGAAAATCCAGGTGGGGCGGAGCACGTCAGGGACCGTTCCGTGAGCTCGATCTCAGCCCTGGCGCTTGCGGGCGCGCCAGCCGGTGGCGGCAAGCGCTCCGATCAGAAGGAGACCGGAGGCCGGCAGCGGCACGGGCGCGGGCGGCTCCTGGATCAGGCGGTTGTCGGTGCCCACACGCAGACCATCGATGGCAAACCCGTCATTGGTGCGCAGGCTGGAGCCATCGCTTGTATAGTTGCCAATCTCGATCACAGCATCACTGACCAACGTGTCGAAGCTCACCACCACGATGGAGGCGTTGCCGTTCGGCAGCTTGCCACCCACGCGTTGTTCGAACGTGTCGCCTTCGGAGGTGATCCGCAGGAAGGCGCCTGTGTCGGAGCCGTCCACCAGCGTGAAGACCACCGTATTGAAGGTCGAACCGGTCGAGACATCCCAGTCGATGCCGTAGGTGTCGTTGCTGTCGAGATACCAGTCGCCGTCCAGCGGCTGGGTGTTGTAGCGGCCATAAGTGTTGCCATCGCGCAGGGCGAGCTCGGAGCCCGTATTGCCCGGCAGTTTTTTGACTGTGCCCCCGGTCCCGGTGCCGCCCAGCGTGTTGAACGTGCCCACATCCGTGCTGAAATCGCTGCCAACCTCGCCTTCGCCCAGGGTGTTGCCCAGGGTCTCGAAATCCTCACCCGTGGAGGACAGGGTGCCCTCGACAAGGGTGAACAACGCCGGATTGTACTCAGTGACAGCGATGGACGCCGCAAAAGCGGGAGCCATCGGCAGGGCGACAGCCATAGCTGCCGCCACCAGGGAGGTTTTGTAGGACATAGGAACTCATCCACTCGTAAAAAACAGGAACTCTACACAGAGACTGTTAGGTAGCAGTCTCCGAAAATTTGATACAGTTTTTTTAGGTGTTTACGTTAACAGCCCGATTTCGCGACAATTTGCAGGAAACACGTGGATTTCAGCCGAACAAGACACAGAGTGAATACAGGCCACGTCCTTCGGCTGGGACCGGAGCGCGCTGCGGAAAACGGGATGAACTGGACCCGTCGCATTCGAAAAAAACATAAAATCAGAGTCTTGCGCTGATCGTCGGATACGCCCACCAAACCAAAACCGGCAAAGCGCTACACACCAAGCGCCATTTGTTGCATACAACATAACCCTTGATATAGACATCATTCTTGTAAAATCCTATCAATATCTCCGCGAGGCGACGGTTCTGGCCTCCGCGTAGAGCATCTATTGACGAGAGTATCATGTTATCCAGACACCTACCGGCCCTCACGGGCCTGATCTGCGCCGCTGCCACCAGCGCGGGCGCAGCGACCATCAACACAAGCAACGCCACCTGCATCAGCGGCTGCGCCGGCGTGACCAGCGGCACGACGCCCGCCGGGATCGACTTTCTGAACAACCTGCAAGTGGGCACCGTCTACAAGCTGGAAAATGCCAGCTTCATCGATGGCAATGGTGACACCTATGACGCGCGGGTCGAAGTGCTCGGCCTCAGCGATGGGGCCTCCGCCTCAACCATCAACGTGCAGGGCGTGAACGAGTGGAAACACCTGCAATTCACCTTTGTTGAGGATGACACCCTGACCGCCATGAACACCAATGGGGTCAGCACCACGGTCGTCGGCGCCAAATTCATCAATGTCTTTGACATCGACAGCAATTTCGGCACGGGCGGACGCGCCAACTTCACCGATGTGGTGGGCGTGAATGCCGAGATCGTCGGCCTCGGCGCCGCGCTGGAGGAAGGCGGCTTTCTCGCCTCAGACGCGCCTCTGACCGATGGGGATGGCGACGACATCAACTATGCGCGCCTCGATCGGGAGTTCGTGCCGGGCGAAGAATGGAAGAACGAGCCGAATTTCAAACCGGGCCAGGGCCTGATTGAAGAGGATTTCGTGGCGACCTTCTCCACCGGCGGGGATCTGGAAAGCTTCGAGCTGGTCTGGGGCTCCACCGGCGCGCCGTCGGACAATGTGCGTGGCTGGGAGCTGTCGATTGATGCCGATCCGGTTGTCGCACCGGTGCCGCTGCCCGCCTCCCTGCCCCTGCTGCTGGCCGGGATGGGCCTGATCGGCGCCCTGCGCCGAACACGCGCCTGACCTTCCCGCGCCTCGGGTCTGGCCATCCTCGCGCGCGGCCAGACCCAGTTTCCAAAGCACGCGGCATAACAGTGACTTTCCCCTGTTGCGATCAGCACTAAACTCCCTCCAAACCAGTTTTCTCCGAGGGATCTTTGATGCGCACTGCTCTTTTCTTCGCAGGATATCTCTGCTGCCTTCCCGCACTCACCAGCGCGGGAGAGCCAGGCCCCATCCTCTCAGCCACAAACCTTGCCGGGCCGGCCATGACCTATGACGGCATTGCCTTTTCGGCCGATGATGGCACTGCCACGGGCAATACGGGCACCGAAGGGGCGAATAATAGCGGGCCAAATGGCCTGCAGGAGGCACTGCTGGACACGCCTTTTGCCTCCATGCGCTGGGGGGGCGAGGTGACGTGGTCGGGTCCCGTGCCGGACACGCCGGTGACGGTGGATCTCTATTTCATGGAGGGCTGGTGGCCCGATCCCGGACGTCGCCTCATGACGATCGAGGTGGAGGGCGAGGTTCTGCGCGCCGGCTTCGACGTCCTTGCCGCCTCGGGCGGCGATCCCAACGTCCCGCAAATCGTGCGCCTGACCGGGATAGACCCGGCACAGTCGGGGGATCCGAACCGTCTCGACCTGCGGGTGCTGACCGAGGTGGACAACGCGATTCTCTCAGCCGTGGTCCTGCGCTGCGATGGTGGTGACGGGGACTGCGCCGACACGGTTGCCGAAGCCGAAGCCAAACAGGCCGCCCTGCGCGAAGCTGCCGAAATGGAAGAGCTCCTGCGCTGGCAAGGGGTTTGGGAGCTGCCTTACCAGGACCAGCAACGTCGCGCCTTTCGGCATGTGTTCGCGTCAACGGAGAACGGCGCGATCCTGCATCTGCGCTCTGGTCCTCTGAGCTGCGACGCCGCTTTCGGCCCCGCGCTCCATCCCTCGCAGATGCCCCTTCTCGGGGTCTCCTGTATCGGCATGTCGGACGCAGCCCTCGGCGACCCACGGCTTGACGAAGGGCCAGATGGCAACATCCGTTTCGCGATGGCGATCAACGGACGCGACTGGGGGTTCGACATGCCCAAGCTAGTGTCGATGCCGCTTGTCCCGTCCACCCGCCCCGCTGACTTTCCCTTTGAAACGGCCGGTATCACTCTTGCCGCCACATGGGCCAAGCAGCAGGCGCAGGTCGCCACCCGGCTCGCAGATCTTGGCCAGCCGACAACAGACTGGACGACCGAGAGCACGGGCAACGACATCTACTACCACACGCTTGGGATGCCGCAGTCGTTGTTCGGATACGCGGGCGAGCACTACATGGCCTACACGGTTGGGAATGGCCCGGACGCCCGGCCCATCGCGCTGCTCCGGCGTTGGATCCCGGCCACGGATCAGCAACCTCTTTACGACACAACCATGGCCGCCTTGCGCGAGAAATACGGGCCTGAGCGGTCCCCGGTCATCGCTGTTCAGGGTGGCTCCACCCGCATCCCGATCGGGGTGGACTGGGCGATGGCTCCAGATGGCAGTCGACACACCGAAGCCTGCGACGGCCCGCTGGCGGCCCAGGTCTCGCTGCCTGCGCTGAAGGGGCAAGTCTATCGCTTTCCGGGTGCTCAGATCGGTCGCCCCCTCAGCACCGGCATCGCCTGGCGGCACGGCTGCGGCCTTTATTTCCAGGTCACGCATAACGTGCTGCAAGACGGCCCCACAATTGAGGCAATGCAGTTCATGCTGGCCGACAACGCGCCCCTGACCGAGGCCGTCTGGGAGTTCGAGACGCGCGACTGGGAGGCCCGCGTCGCGGAGATCCTCGAGAAGAGCGCCGCGCGGACTGAGACGGAAGACGCACAGCAAGCGATCAAGCCGGAACTCTGAAATCCGGGCAGCGTCCGCCCGCACTGCCACTTCCCACCCCGCCTTGGCCCTGCCATACTGGGCGAAACACCAAAAAGAGCAGTGACAGCCATGGCCGACGATCTTCTTTCGGGTGCACAGTCCGACACCTCCTCCTATGACGCGTCCTCGATTCAGGTGCTTGAGGATATGGAGCATGTGCGCCTCCGTCCCGGCATGTATATCGGCGGTAAGGATGACCGCGCCCTGCACCACATGGTGGCCGAGATCATCGACAACTCCATGGATGAGGCCGTCGCCGGTCACGCCACCTGGATCGAGGTCGAGCTGCACGAGAACGGCCATGTCTCCGTGCGCGACAATGGGCGAGGCATCCCCACCGGGCCGCACCCCAAGGACCCGAAGAAATCCGCGCTCGAGATCATTTTCTGCACCCTGAATGCGGGCGGCAAATTCTCAGGCGACAATTACGAGACCTCCGGCGGTCTGCACGGGGTCGGCTCCTCGGTGGTCAACGCCCTCTCGGACCATCTGCGCGTCGAGGTCGCCCGGAACCGCGAGCTCTATGCCATGGAGTTTTCCCAAGGGGTCCCGCGCGGCCCGCTGGAGAAAATCGGCGCCGCCCCAAACCGCCGGGGCACCGCAGTGACCTTCCACCCGGACCCGGAGATCTTCGGCTCGCTCCATCTCAAGCCCGCGCGCCTCTTCAAGATGGCGCGCTCCAAGGCATATCTGTTTTCCGGGGTAGAGATCCGCTGGAAAACCGCCATCGACGACGGCGACACCCCCGCCGAGGCGACCTTCCACTTCCCCGGCGGCCTCGCGGACTACCTCTCGGAGACCCTCGGCCAGGCCGCCACCTATGCGGACGCCCCCTTCGCAGGCACCGTCTCCTTCGACAAGTTCGGCCGCCCCGGCAAGGTCGAATGGGCGATCAACTGGACCCCGGCCCGCGACGGCTTCATCCAGTCCTACTGCAACACCGTCCCCACGCCTGAGGGCGGCACCCATGAGGCGGGCTTCTGGGCCGCCATCCTCAAGGGCATTAAGGCCTATGGCGAACTGGTCAACAACAAGAAGGCCGGCACCATCACCCGCGAGGACCTGACCACCGGCGCCGGTGCCCTCGTCTCCTGCTTCATCCGCGAGCCCGAATTCGTCGGCCAGACCAAGGACCGCCTCGCCACGGTCGAAGCCCAGCGCATGGTCGAAAACGCCGTGCGCGACCATTTCGACAACTGGCTCGCCGCCGACACCAAATCCGCAGGGGCCATCCTCGACTTCCTCGTCCTGCGCGCCGAGGAACGCCTCCGCCGCCGCCAAGAAAAGGAAACCGCCCGCAAATCCGCCACCAAGCGCCTGCGCCTGCCCGGCAAGCTGGTCGACTGCTCGGCCACCAACCGCTCCGGCACGGAGCTCTTCATCGTCGAGGGCGACAGCGCGGGCGGCTCCGCCAAGATGGCCCGCGACCGCAAGACCCAGGCCCTCCTCCCCCTGCGCGGCAAGATCCTCAACGTGCTCGGCGCGGCCTCGTCAAAGCTCGGCTCCAACCAGGAGATCAGCGACCTGACCCAGGCCCTCGGCGTCGGCCTCGGCACCAAGTTCAACGTCGAAGACCTGCGCTACGACAAGATCATCATCATGACCGACGCCGACGTGGACGGCGCCCATATCGCCGCCCTCCTGATGACCTTCTTCTTCAGCCAGATGCGCCCGATGATCGACCAGGGCCACCTCTACCTCGCCTGCCCGCCCCTCTTCCGCCTGACCCAAGGCGCGAAACGGGTTTACTGCCTCGACGAGCGCGAGCGCGACACCTGGCTCGACAAGGGGCTCGGCGGCAAAGGCAAGATCGACGTGAGCCGCTTCAAGGGCCTCGGAGAGATGGACGCCAAGGACCTCAAAGACACCACCATGAACCCCGAAACCCGGAAACTGATCAGAGTGTCCATCGACGAGGACGAACCCGGAGAGACCGGAGACCTCGTCGAGCGCCTGATGGGCAAAAAGCCCGAGAAGCGCTTCGAGTATATTCAGGAGAACGCCCGGTTCGTGGAGGAGTTGGATGTTTGAGGGACTCCTCAGCTTCTGGATCGGTGATTTCTTTGGGGGAGTAGCCAGCACCCTTGCGGTTATTGGGGCTTTTCTAACAGCTCGAAAGTGGCGGTCAAACAGGAGGGCGAAACTGTATTATCAATGGGTTCGATCAGAGCGTCTGCTAGCCAACCTCCCCGTCGGGTATCGTGTAAAAGTTGAGTTTGGGGAACAAAAAGCAGAACGACTATTCACCGACGTCCTAGTTCTATCTAATCGAACAAAGTCTACCGTAACAGATACAGACTTCGTTGATCTTCCCAGGATTCCTGTGTCGAGAAAAGGTATTTTGTTTGAAGCGCTCTGCATAGACGTAGGCAACGGCGCCCATGCAGAAATAGAGGTGACACCCGATGAAATCAGCATTCGCGGCTTAAAGATTCCAAGGGAAGAAGTAGTCTGCTTCTACTTCGCACATAGCGGGATAGTAGAACCTGAAATAAAGCACCTCCCAAAGTCCCTCCCGGAGATTGCGCGCAGAGACTTCGAATTTCCTGACGCTAGCCTCATGGCTCCGCTAATGTTCCCGCTAGCTGTTGCACTGCTCTGGTTTCTAAATTACCTTGATGGGCCAGAAGATAACGGGGTGCCCGAGGCTTTGTACCTGACGTTACTTGTCCCGATAGCCTTCTCATTTGCTTTACTAATAGACAAAGTGGGAAAATTTTTTTCGAAGGCCTTGTTGCCCCTGTGTTTTGTGAACCAAGCCGAGTTGCGCACGAGCAAAGAAACAGTAATCGGTCTCGTGGAGAATGAACGCTCCAGAGAAAAGTACTCAGGCTCTTCCTAGAAATCGCTCTCATCTAATTCGCCCGGTCTCGAGACCGGGCCGCGTCCGATCCGCCCCCACGGGCGGACGCGCTGCGCGCTTACCACCCTCGGACCGGCCGCGGCCCTGTTCAAACGGCGACACTCAAAAACGGATAAACTCCAAGCGGTGTGTCCCCGGCGCTCCGCGCGTTCGGGCTTTGAAACGTCCACTGGACGTTTCACCGGCTGCGCCGGACCAACCCTCACCCCCACACGGGCGGACGCGCTTTCGCGCTAACCGCCCTCGGACCGGCCGCGGCCCTACTCCAACCGCCGCAACCAAGTTCCCCAACAACCAGACGTTGTGTCCCCAGGGCTACGCGCGTTCGGGCTTTGAAACGTCCACTGGACGTTTCACCGGCTGCGCCGGACCACCCCTCACCCCCACACGAGCGGACGCGCCTCCGGCGCTAACCACCCTTGGACCCACCGCAGCCCTACTCTAACCTTCCCACAAGCGTCCTTTCCCGGCGCTCCACGCGTTCAGACCTTGAAGGGTCCACTGGCTTCCTCTCAAGCGGCACCAGACCAACCCGCACCTCCGCAACACTTGCGGCAGGGAGGATGCGCCTCGCCAGATCTCTACCAAACATCTGCCGACATTGACCGCATCGCGTCGGATCAGATCGCTGGCAAACACCGAACCTCAACGCGCCGGGCGAACACTCCACACCGCTTCACCCTGAGGCAGATTCCATCGGATCACTGTCGCGGAAATGGTTAATGATACGCCGGGAGCCCGCAGGTTTGTTAACCATTCCCGCACAGTTCCCAACCGACCAAAACGCCGCAAATGCGCGCGAAAACCCCGATTGTCAGACAAAATGCCCGACAGATGCCCGACACCTGTCCGACACCTGTCCGACAGGGCGCCGACACGGGTCAGACGCCCTCTCCCAGCCACGCACAGACCCCAATCGATGCGCAGAACAAGCGTCTGAAACGCGCCCTGCGCCACCCCGCAGGCGCCGCCTAGCGCTGCAGGGTCTTAAGGTACTCGACCACCGCGACCATGGACCGGCTGGTCAGGATCGGCGCGCCGGTTTCGCTGTCCAGAGCGCCCGCCTCTCCGTCAAAGAGATCCCCGAAAACCGGCATCGGACCGCCATGGCCGAGCACGGGCATCCGCCCGTCGATCCGCGCCACCACGCGGCTGATTGGAAAGACCCCGTCATTGTCCTCGCTCAGCCGCGTCAGGTTCGGCGGCGAGATCGTCAGAACCTGGGTCATCGGGCCATCCCCGACCGCCTCCATCCCGTGGCAGGTCACGCAATAATCCCGGAAAAGCTGACGCCCTTCATTCACCGGGTCCGCCAAAGCTCCGCTTGCGAGCACAAAAACCAATCCAGTTAAGCCACAGAAAATAAAACGCATTTTCGCCTCCTGCATCTCTCCTCACCCCGATAGGTAGAGTAGCGCAGTCAGCCCCTCCGCACCTTGATATCGCTCAAGCGGCCTTGCCCCGCCCGTCGGCTCCGGCCAAACTCCGCCGGGCAGAGCGGAGGAGATCACCCATGCCCCTACAGGCCACCATCATGCTACTGGCGGGGTTCGGCATCCCCCTTCTTGCGGCCCTGAACGCCCGACTGGGCGCTCAGATTGGTGCCCCCGCAACCGCCGCCTTCGTGCTGTTTCTCGTGGCACTCACCGTTGCCGGAACAGCCATGCTTCTGACGGGTGCCAAGGGGGTCGACGCCCTCACCGCTCAGCCCAAGCACCTCTTCCTCGGCGGGCTCTTCGTCGCGTTCTACGTGCTGTCGGTGACATATGTCGCGCCCAGCTTCGGGGTCGGCAATGCGATCTTCTTCGTCCTGCTTGGCCAGCTCGCCTCCGCCGCGCTGATCGACCATTTCGGCCTCTTCGGCGCCCGTCAAACCCCCCTCGAACTCACCCGCGCATTGGGCATTGGCGCCATGATCATCGGCGTCTACCTGACGCAAAAGGCTTGAGTTCAACAGGCCCGCCGGTCCATATTAACCTTAAGGCGCCCCGCGCCGACTGTAGACTAACTTGTTTCCACTGTTGCGGAGCCCTCGCATGCGCGCCCTCTTTATATCGCTATTTCTTTTGGTCGGGGCCTTGCCCGCGTCCGCCACATCCTTGAAAGTAAACATCCAGCCGGTGTCTCTCTGCGCCAACGATCAGATTGATGACAGCTGTGGGCAAATCACTCTGGACGAGGACTACCTGAACGAGATCTACGGCCAGATTGATGTAGAGATGACCGTCCTCGACCCATTCGCGATCCTTGGCTTTCCCTTCGTTTCGGATCCCCAGGGCGAGATCAATCCGAACCTCGCTCTCGCCACCTTCGGACTGCGGCTTGAACCACAGATCATCCCGCGCACAGTCTATGTTGCCTTCCTAGGAGATTTGTCGGCCTCGACCGTCGGGCTGGCATATCTGGATGCCGAGACATTTCCCTTCGCCATCGTGCAGGACACTTACTCGCAACAGATTGGCACACAGATTGCTGCCCATGAGATCGGGCATGTACTGGGCGGCGAGCATGAGGATGCCGACCTCTCGACCCAGTTGATGTTTCCGCAACTGAACCTATCGGTGGCCAGTCAGGATGGCTATGTTCCCGGGATTTCGGATGCAAACGCCGCCACCATGCGCAGCAGCGGCTTGCTCGCACCCGTTCAGACCATCCCGATTCCGCCGGCTCTTCCGCTTCTCGCTTCTGGAGCGATTGCGCTCTGCGCTGTGCGCCGGAGACGGCGCATATCCTGACACCGGGCGCGGGTTGCACATACCAACGCCAGCGGCACGGATTTCACGGACCCACCGCTGGCTTTTTTATGCTCGAGGAATGCGCTGCCGGGAACGCCCGTTTGGACCGAATCACCAAAAAGAGGGGTGTTGCGGGCGGTTGTCGGGAAATTTGGGAGCTGAGACTATTGCCTGTTGAGGATCTATCCAAAGACACGCCACACATTCCCTTTCAATTTGTTAACAATTCTTAACTTTAATCAAGCGTTAACGCGTGCGCATTGACCGAAAGGCCTGATCGTGCAGGCTAGAAGGGCCTCGTTTGGGCGTTTTTATTGGTATCGGAGTACAAAATGATCACCAAATTAACGATTGCAGCCGCTGCATTCACCCTTGCCTATGCAGGGGCGGCGTCGGCTGCGACACTGACTGTTACGGAGAGCCAGGGCCAAAACCGTGCCTTGGTACTGGATTCTGTCGATCTCGACGATGCTGCTGATAGCGGCGGCGGGTTCAACCTGAACGCACTGAATGGCGGCAATGCGTTTACGTCCTCCGATGATCTGCAGGTCCATGGACGTATTGTGTCCTCGGTTGACCAGTTCACGTTCGAAATCTCTTCGACCTTCAACCTAGATTTTGATTTCGATGGCTACCTTCTCGATGCAGGTGGAGCCATTGGGGCAGACCTTTCGGGGCTGGTGGACCACGACGTGGTGCTGGCCGGGGATGACCCCGCGCTCGTGGCATCCGGCAAGGAAGTCACGATCTCCCTGACGGACTCGATGATGAACAGCGTTTCCGAGACATTCTTCACGAATGTGAGCTCGGCAACGGTGATGGACTCCAACATCTTCAGCAACATGGCGGCGGGGACCTATACCCTGTCGATCGATGGAACCCAGGGGTCCGCAACGGGTGTAGCCGCGCTCTATGACCTGAAGATTTCAGCGGTTCCGCTGCCGGCACCGGCATTGCTGCTGCTGGCAGGTCTTGGCGGTCTCGTCGCCGCACGGCGCAAGCGCACCGCCTGAACCATTCGCACAGTCCGCTCGACCAACGGCTCCCCACACAGGGCCCGAGGTCTTGCGGGGGTGTGACCCTGCGCGGGCGGATCTGTTCCGCAATCTGTCCGCCCGCGCAGACAAAAGGCTGGGGCGTTCTAGCCTTCTACCAACCGACCGTCATCCAAGTGCAAGGTCCGGTCCATCCGAGCCGCGAGGTCTGGATTATGGGTGGCGATCAGGGCGCTGAGACGCGTGTCCCGTACCTGCGCCATCATCGCGTCAAACACCGTTTCGGACGTTGTCGGATCGAGGTTACCCGTGGGCTCATCCGCCAAGAGCAGATGAGGTTGGTTCGCCAGTGCCCGGCAAAAAGCCACGCGCTGCTGCTCGCCCCCTGACAGCGCCGCGGGACGGTGCGCCAACCGCTCCGACAGGCCGACAGAGCCCAGAAGCGTCTCCGCCCGGGCTTGGGCTACCTTCGCTGCGACGCCATTGGCGAGTTGCGGCAGGACCACGTTTTCCAGCGCTGAGAATTCCGGCAGCAGGTGATGAAACTGATAGATGAAGCCGACCGCCTCGCGGCGCAGCCCGGTGCGTGCCCGATCTCCGAGACCGGCGACCGCCTGCCCGGCGAGGCGCACAACTCCGGCGTCGGCCACGTCCAGCAGACCCGCGATATGCAGCAGTGTTGACTTTCCGGAGCCCGACGGCGCGACCAGCGCGACCACCTCGCCCGGTGCCAAGCTAAGTGAGACATCGCGCAGCACGGCGATCTCGCCCGGTGTGCCTGCGTTGTAGGTCTTCCGGATCCCCTCCAGCTCCAGCACAGAGTCACTCATAGCGCAGTGCCTCAACCGGGTTCATACGCGCTGCCCGCCGGGCCGGAAAAATGGTGACCAGAAAGGACAGGCCCAGGGACAGCAGGATCGCCGAAAGGACATCTCCCGCCTCAAGCTTGGCCGGGACCTGATAGATGCCCCGGATGCTCGGGTCCCAGACCCCGCCCCCCCCAACCCAGTTCACGAAGGAGAAGACCTGATCAATGTAGATCGCAAAGAGGCATCCGAGGATCACGCCACAAAGCGTACCGATCACGCCCGTGGCAGCTCCGCAGATGAAGAACACCCGCAGGACCGCGCCTTCGCTGAGCCCCATGGTGCGCAGGATCCCGATATCCCGGCCCTTGTTCTTCACCAGCATCACAAGACCACTGATGATGTTCATGGCCGCGATCAGCACGAGAATGGACATGATGACGAACATTACGTTGTCCTCGATCTCCAGCGCGCGGAGGAACGCTCCTGAGGCGTCCCGCCATGTCCAGAGCAGCGCACCGTCGCCCGCCGCCACGCGCAGCGGGTCGGACCAGTCCTGAACCCGTTCGGGTGCTGCGACCATGACCTCGATCTCATCTGCACCGCCCTCGCGGTTGAAGAAGGATTGCGCCTCGGAAAAGGGCATATAGACCCGGGTTCGGTCGATGTCGAACCGCCCGAGCGAGAAGATATAGACCACCTCATAGGCCTTGACCCGGGGGCTTGTGCCGAAAGGGGTTTTCACCCCGTCCGGCGAGATCAGGCGGATGCTGTCCCCGACCCTGACACCCAGTTCGCGGGCCACGCCAGAGCCGATGGCGATGCCGCTGGCGAAGCGTGCGATGTCGCCGCGCCCCGTGCCATCTGCGGCGATCCCGGGGAGGGAGCCGAAGTCGTTCTCGGAGAGCCCGTAGACCTCAACTCCCGAAGTGCGTCCATTGAAGGTGGTGATAACCTGTCCCCGGATCAGCGGCGCGGCGCGGGTAACGCCGGGCACTTGAACCAGCGCGGCTGTCTGGGCCGCATAGTCAGGCATCAACCGGTTTGTGCTGCCGGTTTCGGCATCGAAGACAGCGCTGTAGACGGTGATATGTGCATTGGCGCCGAGGATCGTGTCCACGAACTCCGCTCGGAACCCGCTGCGCACGGCGAGGGTCGCGATCAGGGCAAAAACCGCGAGGGTGATGCCGACGAGGCTGATCCAGGTCATGACGCTGACACCGCCTTCGGCACGCCGCGCCCGCAAGTAGCGCCACGCGATCATCCATTCGTATCGGGCAAAGGGCGGTGGCGAACTGGCCAAGGCAGGCTCCTGTCTGGATAGCTTGGTCTTATCGCGCCCCGCGCCGAGGTCAATCGCCAAGCGTCAGCGCATGGCCAAACCTCGCTGCCGGTTCAGTCTAGGCCTGCCTCGGGGTGGCACCGATCCGTGCGATCGTTGGCCGCGATGCCGACAGGCATCGCGGAGGTGGCGCTCCGGTCCTGCCATCAGGATCGGGTGGCGAGACGGAGCCCGATCAAGCAGGTCTGGCGCGGGCGCATGCGCCGACGGCGGGCCTTACAAGACGTCAGTCCTCGTCCAGCACACCCCAGATCACAGCACCGATCACCGCCCCTGCCAGGGGGGCAACCCAGAAGAGCCAAAGCTGGCTTAAGGCCCCGGTCTCGGCAAAAAGAGCCATCGCCGTAGAGCGTGCCGGGTTCACCGAAGTGTTCGTCACGGGGATCGAGATCAGGTGGATCAATGTCAGACAAAGCCCGATCGCGATCGGTGCGAAGCCCTCGGGCACCAGATGCGAGGTCGCCCCGAGGATCACGATGACAAAGACCGCCGTCAGCACGATCTCGATTACCAGCCCTGCCAGCATGCTGTACCCGCCGGGCGACAGCTCTCCGAACCCGTTTGAGGCAAACCCGCCGGTTCCGGCAAACTCCGCCTGTCCCGAAAAGATCACAAAGAGCGTGGCCGCCGCTGCGGCCCCCCCGACCACCTGTGCCACCCAGTAGGGGGCGATGTCCTTGAAGTCGAACCGGCCCGCCACCGCGAGGCCGAGCGTAACGGCCGGGTTGAAATGGCCGCCGGAAATCCCGCCGACAGCATAAGCCATCGTCAGCACGGTCAGACCGAAGGCGAGGCTGACCCCGAGCCAGCCGATCCCGACATCTGCCACCCCGGCGGCCAGCAGCGCACTGCCACAGCCTCCAAAGACGAGCCAATACGTGCCGATAAACTCGGCCAACCAACGTTTGAACATGCGATCCCCCTCGCTCTGAACTCTTGCCTCGCGGGCGTGTGAACAGCCTAGACGAGTCCATTGCGGCTGGGAAAGGGGCTATGTCACAAGACGTGCCGAAGAGATGTCTATCTAGTGCCCGGCAAGCCATTCCATGACCCGTCCCGCATCCGCATCCGGCGGGAAAACAGGATAAAACACCTGCGCGATCACCCCGTCCCGCAGGATCAGCGTCAGGCGTTTGTGATGTAGCCCGACCTCGGTCTCGAAGAGTGGCAGGTCCAGCGACTGCGCCAGCGCCAGATCCTCATCGGATAGCAACGCAAAGGGGAGATGCAGTCGCTCGGCAGCGGCGGTCTGATCCGCAGGGCTCTGTGTCGAGAGGCCGTAGACATGATCCGCCCCGGCGGCGCGCAGCTCGGCAAACCGGTCGCGATAGGCGCAGCTTTGCGGCGTGCAACCCCGGGCACCGGGAATCTCGTTCCACCCCTCGGGCAAAGCAACGCCCGGTGTGCCGGTCATAGGATAGACGTAAAGGACCGTCGTGCCCCTCAACGCGTCCAGCGCCACCTCCTGCCCATCCGTTGCAGGCAAACGGAGCGCAGGCATCGCCCGTCCCGCCAGATGAGACGCCGCGCCATCATCCGCGGGTGTGGGCAGTTCCGACCAGTCTATCTCGAACCCGTGATCGGCCATACCGCGCCCTCAGAGCGCGGCGTAGCGCGCGACAACCTTGGCCACGGCCGCCTCGGGCGACAGCTCCTCGCTCTCGCCGGTCTTGCGGCTTGTCAGCTCAACAACCCCGTTCTTGAGACCGCGCGGCCCGACCGTGATCCGCCAGGGCAGACCGATCAGGTCCATGGTGGCGAACTTGCCGCCCGCCCTCTCCTTGCGGTCATCATAGAGCGGCTCGAGCCCCGCCCCGGTCAGGGCCGCGTAGAGCCCCTCACAGGCCGTATCCGCCGCCTCATCGCCCTGCTTGAGATTGACGATCCCGCAGTGGAAAGGCGTCACACCCTCAGGCCAGATGATGCCCTTATCGTCGTGGCTCGCCTCGATGATCGCGCCGAGCAGACGACTGACACCGATCCCGTGGCTGCCCATATGGACCGGCACCTGGTTCTGCTCTGCATCAACTACCGTGGCCCCCATGGCCTCAGAATACTTGGTGCCGAAATAGAAGATCTGGCCCACTTCGATCCCGCGTGCCGAACGGCGACGCGCTTCGGGCACCTCGGCGAAGACGGCCTCGTCATGGGTCTCATCCGTCCGCGCATAGCGCGAGGTGAACTCCTCCAGCACCGATTGGCACTGGCCCACGTCATCATAGTCGATCTCGCGATCGCCGAATTTCAGATCGGTGATCTCGCTGTCATAGAAGACCTCGCTCTCACCGGTCTCGGCCAGCACAAGGAACTCATGGGTATAATCACCGCCAATCGGACCGCCATCGGCCCGCATGGGGATTGCCTGAAGGCCCATCCGCTCATAACTGCGCAGGTAGCTGACCAGATGGCGGTTATAGGCGTGCAGCGCGTCTTCCTTCGTCAAGTCAAAGTTATAGCCGTCTTTCATCAGGAACTCGCGCCCGCGCATCACACCGAAGCGGGGGCGAACCTCGTCGCGGAACTTCCACTGGATATGGTACAGCGTCAGAGGCAGATCCTTGTAGCTTGCCACGTTGGAGCGGAAGATATCCGTGATCAGCTCTTCATTGGTGGGACCATAGAGGATGTCGCGGCCATGGCGGTCCGTGATGCGCAGCATCTCCTGCCCATAGTCGTCATAACGCCCGCTTTCCCGCCACAGATCCGCCGATTGCAGGGTCGGCATCAGCATGGGGATATGGCCCGCGCGCTGCTGCTCCTCATGGACGATCTGCTCGATCCGGCGCAGCACCTTGAAGCCCAGCGGCAGCCAGGAATAGATGCCCGCGCTGGCCTGCTTGATCATGCCTGCCCGGAGCATCAGCCGGTGACTGACGATCTGCGCCTCGGCAGGGGTTTCCTTCAGAACGGGCAGAAAGTAGCGGGACAGGCGCATGTGGGGCGAGCCTCTGGCAATAGGGAACAGTTCAGCTCGGTCTAGGCCATCCCCGGTAGCGCTTCAAGGCGCAGCGCACCTGCGGGCAACCCGGCGCCCTCCTTGGCCCATGGCCAGCAGCGCAGGCAAGCCGCACGGCGGGACTGGCGTTGCTCTTGACCACCCCCCAGGGGCACCTGTTGTGCCGGCGCGAACCGGGCGCGTCTGACGGGAGGCGGGAGGCGTCTGGCGGGCCCATGCCAGCCTTTGGTACGGAGTCCCTTGCAGGCGTTGGGCGATTTGCCCTGAACAGCGAGAATTCTGCGCCCCCTCACCCTTGCCAGTCGGGCGGGATTTGGCCATGAAGTTTGGGAGCCCTTCTTTGCAAAAGCCCCAGACCGGAGGCATCCATGGCCCTGTCGACCCGCCAACAAGTGATCTATTGGAGCCTTGCCGCTGCGGCGTTCCTCGGCCTGCTCTGGCTGTTGGGCAACGTGATCCTGCCCTTCGTGGTGGGGGGCGCCATCGCCTACTTCCTCGACCCCGTGGCCGACCGTCTCGAGGAGATGGGGCTGAGCCGCACGATCTCGACCGCCATTATCGCGCTGGTGGCCGTGGTGGTCTTTGTCATCGCCGCCTTGCTTGTGATCCCGACGCTGATTTCGCAGACTATCGCCTTGGGAGAAGCAATCCCCGAGATCCTGTCGCAATTGCAGACGTTTCTGTCAGACCGATTTCCGTCCATGAACGATCCCGAATCCACCGTCCGCCAATCGCTGGCCACTTTGGGCGAGATCATCAAATCCCGCTCCGGAGAGCTGGTGGAAAAGGTCTTTGCCTCGGCACTCGGCGTGATCAATGCGGTTATCTTCATCGTGGTCTGCCCCGTCGTGGCCTTCTACCTGCTGCTCGATTGGGACCACATGGTGGAGCGGATTGATGGCCTTCTGCCGCGCGACCATCAGGCGACCATCCGCGAGCTGGCGAGCCAGGTGGATGCCGTAATGGCTGGGTTCGTGCGCGGACAGCTCACCGTCTGCCTGATCCTCGGGACGTTCTATTCCGTGGCGCTGATGCTGGTCGGGCTGCAATTCGGCCTTGTGGTGGGCGCGGTCGCGGGCCTGCTCACTTTCATTCCCTATGTGGGCTCACTGGTAGGCGGCGTGCTCTCCATCGGGCTCGCGATCTTCCAGTTCTGGGGCGATCCGGGCTGGATCGTCGCCGTGGCCCTGATCTTCATCATGGGGCAGATGATCGAGGGCAATTACCTGACACCCAAGCTGGTGGGCGGCTCCGTCGGGCTGCACCCGGTCTGGCTGCTCTTTGCTCTCTCGGCCTTCGGAACGGCGTTTGGCTTTGTCGGAATGCTGGTGGCGGTGCCTGTCTCGGCGATGATCGGTGTGCTCGTGCGCTTTGGCATCGGACAGTATCAGGGCGGTCTGCTCTATCGCGGATTGGTCGGCACCAGGCCAAAGGATGACGATGCCGCATGAGTGCGCCGCAGCAACTCACCTTTCCACTGCCGCAAATGCCGGCGCTGGGGCGTGCGGATTTTATTGAAGCGCCCTGTAATGCCGACGCGCTGGCCCGCATAGACGCCTGGCCCGACTGGCCTGTCCCGCGGCTGGTGATCAGCGGCCCCGAAGCCTCGGGCAAATCCCATCTCGCACAGATCTGGGCCGCGCGCAGCCGGGGCACGATCCTGCCCGCGCGGGAGCTGACCCTCGCCCGGCTCGACGATCTGCCCGCCCATGTGGCGGTCGAGGATGCGGATAAGATGTTTGGCGCAGGCGAAGCGCAGGAGGCGCTCTTTCACCTGCACAACCGGATCCAGGCCGAAGGCGGCGGGCTGCTGGTGACGGGCGAGACGCCGCCCGCGCGCTGGTCCATCGCCTTGCCTGATCTCGCGAGCCGGTTGCAGGCCATGCCACTGGCGCAGCTGGCCCCGCCGGATGACCTGCTGCTGGGACGGGTCCTCGCCAAGCTGTTTGAAGATCGTCAAATCCTCCCGCCTCCGCCGCTCATCCCGTTTTTGCTGCGCCGGATGGAGCGATCCTTTCGCGCCGCACGGGTTCTTGTGGCCGAACTCGACCACCGTGCGCTTAGCGAGGGACGCGCCATCAACACGACGCTGGCAGGGGAAATCCTCGGCTCGCTCGACCCGATCGAAGGATAGGGTCATCCTCCCGTTACACGCGAAGGCGACACCGTTCCCATGACATATGCGAATTTCCTGACCGACCCTTTCCCGCCCGCCATCGAACTGCCCGAGGAAGAGCGCGCGGGTCCGGGCCGCTTCTTCAATCGCGAGCTGAGCTGGCTGGCGTTCAACTTCCGTGTCTTGGAAGAGGCCGCGAACCCGCGCGTTCCCCTGTTGGAGAGGGTGCGTTTCCTGTCGATCTCAGCCACCAACCTGGATGAGTTCTACTCCGTCCGGGTGGCGGGCCTGCGGGAACTGGCGCGTGAAGGCAACACCACGCCCGCCGCCGATGGCCGCTCCCCCGAGGAGCAACTGGTGCTGATCAACGCAGATGCCCGCAAGCTGATGGAGCGGCAACAGAGCACGCTTGAGGGGCTGCTATCCGAGTTGGCCAAGGAGAAGATCGCGGTGCTCAGCCGCGACCAGCTCACCAAGGATGATCTGGCACGGATCGACGCGGTTTTCATGTCCAACGTCTTCCCGGTCCTCTCGCCCCTTGCGATTGACCCGGCGCATCCCTTCCCCTTCATCCCGAATGAAGGTTTCTCTCTCGCGCTGCAGCTGGAGCGGACCCGGGACAAGCGCGAGCTGAAAGCCCTCCTGCCGATCCCGACCCAGATCGACCGCTTCCTCGCCCTGCCGGATGTGGATGGCACGCGGCGTTTCCTGCCGCTCGAAGATCTGCTCCTGCAGAAGATCCCCGACCTCTTCCCCGGCTACCGGATCAAGGGGCATTGCGCCTTCCGCGTTCTGCGCGACAGCGATCTTGAGGTTGAGGACGAGGCCGAAGACCTCGTGCGCGAGTTTGAAGTCGCCCTGAAGCGCCGCCGCCGCGGCGAGGTTGTCCGGCTGAAACTTTCGGCCAATGCGCCGAAGGCCCTGCGCGCTGTGATCGTCGAGGAGCTGCGCGTCAGCGATGCGGAGATCATCGAGATCGACGGGCTGATCGGCCTGTCGGACCTCAAAGAGCTGGTGCTCGACAGCCGTCGCGACCTGCAATGGCCGTCCTTCACCCCGCGAGTCCCGGAACGGGTGCAGGATTTCGATGGCGACATGTTCGCCGCGATTCAGCAGAAGGATATGCTGCTGCATCACCCTTACGAGACCTTTGACATGGTGATCCGGTTTCTCGCCCAAGCGGCGCGGGATCCCAATGTGGTCGCAATCAAGCAGACGCTCTACCGGACCTCAAACGAGAGCCCGATCGTAGACGCGCTCTGCGAGGCAGCGGAGAACGGCAAATCCGTCACTGCACTGGTGGAGCTCAAGGCCCGGTTTGACGAGGCTGCCAATATCCGCCAGTCGCGCAAGCTCGAACGCTCCGGCGCCCATGTGGTCTACGGGTTCATCAACTACAAGACCCATGCCAAGATCAGCAGCGTGGTCCGCCGCGAGGGCGACAAGCTGGTGACCTACACCCACTACGGCACCGGGAATTACCACCCGATCACGGCGCGGATCTATACCGATCTCAGCCTCTTCACCTGCGACGCGGCACTGGGGCGCGATGCCACCAAGGTCTTCAACTATATCGGCGGCTATGCGGAACCCGCGACGCTGGAAAACCTCGCGATCTCGCCGATCACCATGAAAAGCAGCCTGATCGAGATGATCGACAACGAGGCCAAGCATGCGGAGGCCGGGCGCCCCGCCGAAATCTGGGCGAAGATGAACTCGGTGATCGAACCGGATGTGATCGATGCGCTCTATGATGCTTCCAATCGCGGGGTGAAGATCAATCTGGTGATCCGCGGCATCTGCGGCGTTCGCCCGGGAATTAAGGGCTTGTCCGAGAATATCCGGGTAAAATCCGTGGTGGGCCGATTCCTCGAACATTCGCGGATCGTCTGTTTCGGCAATGGCCATGGCCTGCCCGCCAAGAAAAGCCGGGTGTTCATGTCCTCGGCGGATTGGATGGGGCGCAACCTGAACCGGAGGGTTGAGACCCTTGTCGAGATCAAGAATGCCACGGTGAAGGCCCAGATCGTCAGCCAGATCATGGCCGCGAACCTTGCTGACACAGCCCAAAGCTGGGTGCTTTGCCCCGACGGATCGTTTCAACGCGAGACCGAACGCGCAGATGGACCGATGTTCAACTGCCATCGATTTTTCATGGAAAACCCCTCGCTGTCCGGGCGCGGATCTGCGGGCGCGTCCGACGTGCCCGAATTGACCCACTCACGGGACTAAACGCCGGATTTTTGCGCGAAAAAGGAATTGACGCTGCCGGGTCAGTTTGCCTAGGGTCGGCGGGCGACCGAGGGGGTAGCGAACGGGGCACCCGTGCAAGACGAAGACTGGGGTCCGTTCGGCCGTCCACTTTTTCAAGATCCAACCGCGCAGGCACTTGGCCGCGTAGGCGTGATTGATGTGGGATCCAATTCGGTACGGATGGTGGTATTTGATGGGGCGGCGCGCTCGCCGGCCTATTTTTACAACGAAAAGGTGATGGCAGGCCTCGGGGCCGGCCTGAGCCAGTCCGGGCGGCTCAACCCAGAGGGTCGTGTCCGGGCCATGGAGGCGATGAAGCGCTTTGTGCTGCTCGCCAAATCCATGAACGTGACCCCGCTGGTAGCTGTCGCAACAGCTGCAATGCGGGAGGCGGAGGACGGTCCTGCGTTTCGGGAGGAGTTAACGCAGGAGACCGGCCTCCGCCTCTGGGTAATCGACGGCACAGAAGAAGCCCGGCTCAGCGCGCAGGGCGTTCTCTTGGGATGGCCCGGGGCGACAGGGCTCATGTGTGATATCGGTGGCTCATCGCTGGAGCTGGCCGAGGTCGCAGGTGGGCGGGTCGGACGCCGCGAGACCTCGGCGCTCGGGCCGCTGAAGCTGCGCGATGTGCGCGGCGGCAAGAAGGGCCTCAAGAACCACATCAAATCCGAGCTGGCCACCCTGCGCAGCAAGATCGACGGCACCTATGACCGTCTGTTTCTCGTGGGAGGCTCCTGGCGCGCCATTGCTCGGCTCGACATGGTGCGGCGAAACTATCCCCTCGCCGTGCTGCATGAATACCGGATGAGCCCGCGCTCTGTCTCCGACACGCTGACATGGATGAAATCTCACAGCCTGCAGGAACTGCGCGCCGTGTCTGGCATTGGTGAGGCGCGGATCACACTGCTGCCGGAGGCTGCTCAGGTCCTCAGCCCGCTGATCCGCACCTTCCGTCCCAAGGAAATCGCGATCTCGGCCTACGGGATTCGTGAGGGACTGCTTTACGAGCAGATGCCGCAAAAACTGCGCGACCGCGATCCGCTGATCGAGGCATGCCGCTACGCGGAAGCACAATCCGCACGGATCCCAGGTTTTGGCAGGTCGCTCTACGAATTCCTCAAGCCGCTCTTTTCCACAGAGCGGGACAAGACCCGGCGGCTGATCAAGGCAGCCTGCCTGCTCCATGATATCAGCTGGCGCGCACATCCCGATTATCGGGCGGAGGTCTGTTTCGACACCGCGACCCGGGCCAATCTCGGCGGGCTCGATCATGGAGAGCGGATCTTTCTGGGGCTTGCTCTTCTGCATCGCTACAAGAACAGCCGCGCAGGCACCCGGTTCGAGGCGTTCTACGACCTTCTGCCGGAGAAGCAGCAGAAAAAGGCCGAGGTTCTGGGCAAGGCCATGCGGTTTGGCGCGATGCTGGCCGCGCAGGATCCCAGCAAGATGGGCAAGCTCAAGCTCTATCCGAAAAAGAAGATCCTTGAGCTGCGCATGCCCGTTGAGACGCGCGATCTCTTTGGCGAGGTGGCCGAGGCACGGTTCAAGTCCCTCGCCACCGCGCTCGATGCAGAACCCCGCGTGCTGATCTGATCAAAGCTCAACCGGCGCGTCCATCTCGCTCTTGCCCTCGGGGCGCGGCGCGGGCGGGGTCACTTCGGGGTCGGGTTTGCGGCGGATGAGAATATCCCCATTGGGCAGGATCTCGGGCGCCTCATAGCGGCTCAACCCGTCAAGCTGCGCCCCCAGATCCTTCAGGAGGGGTGACAGCTCGCTTTCCAGATTGTCGAGAAACTCTCGCGCGCCATCCGCAAAGAAGTCGAAGCGCTCGTCCAGATCGGACAGCGGCGGCGTCTCCTGCGCCTGCGCGGTCAGCGGAGCGGCGCAGAGCGCCAGAAGGAGGGCAGTGGTCCGGATCATCTCGCGTCTCCCATTGGATGCCCCCAGTATAGAGACCGCAGGCCGCTCAGGACAGGTCCACGTCGCAGACCACCGGGAAATGGTCCGATGCCGCCAGAAGAGCCTGTTGCAGATCCGCGTCGTCAAAACAGTCCGGATCGTCGAACGGATGCAGAATGCGCCACCCTTCTGCCCGCGCCCGCAGATCCTCGGACACCATGATGTAGTCGAGCAGCGCCGCCAGATACCGGTTGGTGTCCTTGCGAAAGAACCGCGCGGTGCTTGGCCTGGTGCCCAGCCGACGCTCCAGCGCCTCGGCCGCATGGGGATCATAAAGCGGTGCCTCTGGCCCCTCCCCCAGCACAATCTCCACCCCGGATCTACCAAAGAGCCGTTCATAGACATCAAGACCCGGTCCGTCATTGAAATCGCCCAGCACCACCAGGGGCGCGCCGTCGGCCAGATGCGCCGAAACCCTGCGCCGGAGCCAGATGCACTGAGCGAGCTGCTTGCGCCGGTTGGCAATGGCGATGCGCGTCGCATCCTCGGGCGAGCGTGCCCCATGGGGGGCCTTGGATTTGGCATGCACACCGATTATCCGGAACGGGGCACCCTGCACAGGTGTGACCGTCAGCTCCAGCGGAGGCTTGGACCAGCGCACCGGATCCGGCAGCGCATCCACATCCAGATCGAGCGCAAACTCCGTATCAAAGCGCGGTGCACCCAGATCCGAAGGGCTATGCTCCGCCGACAGCTTGGCAGGGTCATAGAGCAGCGCGATCTCCTGCTGGGTGTCGCTGGCAAACCCGCTCAGCGCCCGGGTCGTGCGCAACCCGTGATGGGCCGCAAACCCTTCGAGGGCTGCGCGGGTCGAGCGGTGCGAGCCCTCATCCGGGGCCTCGATCACCATGACCGCATCGGCATCCATGGCGCGAAATACGGTGCCCAGTGCTGCGACCTGCGCCTCCCGGGTCACGTTGTGGCGGCGCGACCAGCCCTCATCGGCCAGAAGCCGGTTCTCCTCATCGAAAAGGGCAGTGAACCACTCCACGTTGTAAGTGGCGATCCGCATGGCGGCTCAGGCGGATTTGGCGTGATGGATCTCTTCCCACGCCCGGTTGATCGCGATCAGCCGCCGTTCCGCGAGCTTGATCGCCTCTTCGGGCACCCCGCGCGCCATCATCCGGTCCGGATGGGTCTCACGCACGAGCCCGCGCCAGGCCTTGCGGGCCTCCTCCAGCGACGCCGACGGGTCCACGCCCAGAATGTCATAGGGATCGGGCTCGGCATCGGGGACATGCTGCGCCCGCAGACGCCGGAAGCAGGTGTCGCTGAGCCCGAAGATGTCGCCCACGGATTCCAGAAATGCGTTTTCCGCCGGGTGATAGGTGCCATCGGCCATGGCGATGTGAAAGAGCCCCTCCATCAGGTCCGTGAGCGTCTCCTCATCCCCGGTGAACATCTCGGCGATCCGCTGGGCATAGATCTCGTAACCGGTGACGTCCTGACGCGCGAGGTTGAAGACCTTGGCCGCATGGGGCTCATCCGCCGGGGCGATGGTAAAGACCTCGCGAAAGGCGGTGACTTCGTCACGGGTCACCAGCCCGTCCGCCTTGGCCATCTTGGCGCTCAGCGCGATCACAGCGATGGTGAAGGCCACGGTCCGCTCTGGTGGCGAGCGCAGGGTTTCGAAGACCTTGGACAGGCTCTCGCCCGAGCGAAAGGCAGCAACAGCATCGGCAATACGGGACCAAATCGACATGGTGCGAATCCTAGTGGTTCCACGGCACCCTGTCAGCCTATGGGATGCCGCATGTGCAAAAAGGCGCGTCCGCCGGACACGCGGCGCCAGTCAGAGGCGCTTATAGAGCAGGACCAGATCCATCCAGCGCCCGAACTTGAACCCCACCTCTGGCAGGGTGGCCAGCTCGGTGAAGCCCATATGGCGGTGAAACCGGACCCCCTCGGGGTTCTCACCGCTCACCCCGGCCCAGAGCGTGTGGACATCTCGCCCGCGGGCGTGGTCCTCCAGTGCGGCCATGAGCGCCCGGCCCAGACCAAGACCCTGCGCCCGCCTGTCGAGCATGATCGAATGCTCCATGGTGTTGGCGTAACCGAACCCGGCGCGGAACTGGCCATAGGAGGCAAAGCCCATCACCTCGCCCTCGGCGATGGCCACGAAGAAAGGCAGGTTCTCCTCGGCCTTTTCCAGCAGGAGGGCGGCCACATCGCCCGGGCTTTTCTCAATGGTGTTGAAGGTCACCGCCGTGTCGCGGATCAGGGCGGACCAATGGGCCGCGATGGCCTCCGCATCGCTCGCTTCGGCGGGACGGATCACAGGGTTACCTCGCCCTTGGGCGTGCTGAGCGTCGCGGCGAGGGCGGCAGGTCCCTCGGTGATCTCAACGAGCGGGCTCTCCAGCCCGGCCAGCGCCACGCGCAGCTCAGCGGCCCGCGGGTGCGACACGGTCAGCCCGGTCAGGCGCACCCCGACATCGGTAAGCTTCTCGGTTGGATGGCCACCAACCTCCCATGTGATGATCGGCGGGCCGACCCCGTCAAAGGGCAGCGCGCCGCTTTCCAGCACCGTGAAGCTCCAGCGCAGATCGCCGCGGCTGAGCGCAACGGGCGGCCCGGCATAGGCCGGGCGCGGCGTGCCGTCGGCGGCAGCCACGATCCAGGAATGCAGCCGAGGCGGCCCGTCAAACCGGTCCAGATCGAACCAGCGCCTGCGTCCGGGCGGCGCAGCCTCCGGGTCGACAGCGATCACCTCAAGATAGAGATCCGGTCCCAGCGACAAAAGCCGGTTATGGGTGCCCATGGCCAGATGCTGCCCTCCGGCAGCGAGAGGCACGCCCAGCTGCTCTTCGAGCCACGCTACTCCGTCCTCGAGCTGCGTGGCGGCGAAAGCAATGTGATCAAAGCGCAGGACCGGGTCAGGTCCGCTCGTTCTCGCAAGTGAAGTTGTCACGGTTGATGTCGTCGTCTTTCTGGCCCCAAAGCGGCACGCGCGACTGAAACGCCGCCCGGGCAATCACATGCGCGCCGATGGGCGCAGTGAACAGCAGGAAGAGGATGATCGCAATCTCCTTCGCCATGCCTTCGGCATCCACGGTCAGGGCAGCGGCGGCGGCGATCATACCCACCCCCAGCGTACCCGCCTTGGTGGAGGCATGCATGCGGATATAGACGTCCTGCATCCGCACAACGCCGAGCGCCGCGATGAAGGTGAAGAACCCACCACAAAGCAGCAGCGCGCCCGCGATCCAATCGATGGCTGTCATCCGTTGTCCTCCTTGGCCGCGTCGGAATCCGGCTGCCCACTCTTGTAGTTACGGCCCGAGCGCAGCACGAAGCGCGCCAGGGCCACCGTGCCCAGAAACGCCACGAGCGCGAGCACGAGGGCCGCGTCGAGATAGGCCTCGACCTCACTCGAAAGGGCGAAGAGCGTCAGCATTGCCACCAGCAGGATCGAGATCAGGTCGAGCGCCACCACACGGTCCGGCAGGGTCGGCCCGCGCAAGAGCCGAATGGTCGACAACACCAGTGCCGCCGTCACCAGCACGAAAGTCAGCAGGACCGCAACGCCCAGGTGGCCAGTCTGGCGGGTCTCAAGCAGCAAGTTGCCCAGCAGATCAAGCATGGCGCGTCCCCCGTGTCGCCCGCAGCACCCTGCGTTCGATCCCGTGTTTCATGGCCGCAATCTCGCCTTCGGGGTCCTCGGCCCCGAACATCGAATGCACCAGCAGCTCGGAGCGATCCGCGCTCAGGTCGATCGACAACGTACCCGGTGTCAGCGAAATGATATTGGCAGTCAGCATCAGTTCCACATCCGTCTTGGCATCGAGCGGCACCACGATCAGCCGGGGCCGCGCCTTCATCTCGGGGGTGATGACGTCCCACGCCACGCGCAGGCTGGAGACGAAGAGCTCCTTGATGAAAAACACCAGGAGGTTAATCGAATAGTAGAGCCTCAACACCGGTTTCATTCTACCACCTCCGCCAGTTGCAGCGCCGCGCGCTCTGCCCGGGCGGTTTCGGCCACTTCCGGCCCGAGGACGACCTCGACATAGGCGAGCGGATCCAACAGGGTGACCGCCGCCTCCTCAGCCACCGCATAGAGCGGCCCGGCCCCCAGCCCAATGATCACCGTCATCACGGCCAGCACGGCGATGGGGCCGATCATGGTGCGGGGCATGGCTTGCGCGAGATCATGATCCGGATCCGGGTGATCCTTCCAGAAGGCTGCAAGCCAGATCTTGGTCATTGAGAAGAGCGTGATAAGCCCGACCGCGAGGGCCGCGAGCGCCACCCACCAGTCCTGCGCCTCCAGTGTGGCCTGCACGATGATGAACTTCGCCCAGAAGCCCGAGAGCGGCGGAATCCCCGCAAGGCTCAGGGCCGGGATCAGGAACAACACCGCGAGGAAGGGCGAGGCCTTCAAGAGACCGCCGATCTTGTTGAGCTCTTCCGAGCCAGCTTTCAGCTTGATCAGGCCCGCAACGAAGAAGAGGTTCGCCTTCACAATGATATGGTGGAAGAGGTAGAAGATCGCGCCGATGATCGCCAGCGGCGTAAAGAGCGCGAGACCAAGCACCATATAGCCAATCTGGCTGATGATGTGGAAGGACAGGATCCTCCGCACATCATTCTGCGCCGCGGCCCCGAGGACACCAATCACCATGGTCAGCACGGCGCCGATCAGCAGGATCGGCTGCACGAAACCGCCACCACCGTCATAGACCACGGTGAAGACGCGCAGGAGCGCATAGACGCCCACCTTGGTCAGCAGCGCCGCGAACAGCGCCGAGGTCGCAAAGGCCGGCGTATGGTAGGAGGCGGGCAGCCAGGCAAAGACCGGGAACATCGCAGCCTTGGCCCCAAAGGCAAAGAGCAGGAGTGCCGCTGAGGCCAGCACGGCCGTTTCCGACTGCCGCTCCGCCAGCACGAGATGCAGGTCTGCCATATTGAGCGTACCAGCGGCGCCGTAGAGGATCCCGACCCCGGTGAGGAAGGCCAGCGTCGCCACGAGGTTCAGCCCGACATATTTCACCGCCGCGTCGATCTGATCCCGGCGCCCACCGATGACCAGCAAGCCGAAGGATGCGATCAGCATCACTTCGAACCAGACATAGAGGTTGAAGATATCCCCGGTCAGGAACGCGCCACAGACCCCAAGGAGCAGCGCATGGCTGAGCGGGTGGAACCCGACGCGACGTTCATCGTCGGTCACGTCAAACTGGCTGTAGACAATCACCGCCACGCCAACGATCCCGGCAATGACCACCATGGCCGCCGAAAGGATATCGGCAAAGAGGGTGATGCCGAACGGGGCCTCCCATCCGCCCATCTGGGCCGAGATCGGGCCGCCGCTGAGCACCGCTTGGAGCAGGGCAAGCCCCGAGAAGAGGAGCGCCACCGCGCCCAGCAGGGAGACTGCATTCGCGCCGCCGCGGTTGCGCAATAGCAGGGTCAGGATCGCCGTGATCATCGGGATCGCAATGGGCCAAACGAGGATCATTCTGCGGCCTCCAGACGCGGTGCGCTTGGCGCGGGAACTGTTTTGGGAGGATCCAATGGCTCACAGGCACGCATCGCGTCCATCTCCACCGTGCCGAGGCTCTGCCAGGCGCGGAAGGCCAGCGCGAGCGCAAAGGCCAGAAGGCCGAAGCCGATCACGATCGCCGTCAGGATCAGCGCCTGCGGCAGGGCATTGGCGGCCCCGGCCACAGCCTCGGTCGAGCCTTCAGGCACGAAGGGCGGCGTGGCATAGGTCATGCGCCCTGCGGCGAAGATGCCGAGATTGGCGGCGTTCGAGAGCAGCACAAGGCCAAAGAGGAAGCGGATGAGCTGTCCGCTCATCATGAGGTACGCGCCCCCGGCCACGAGAAAACCCACAAGGGCTGCGATTACGATTTCCATCAGCGCGCCTCCTCATCCTGCTCGGAAAAAACTGCGTCTTCGAGCGAGAAGAGCACGGCGCAGACCGCACCGAGCACGGTCACGAAAACGCCCGTGTCAAAGAGCAGGATCGAGCCGACTGGCCAACCTTGCGTCCCCTCGCCGGGCACGTAGCCGTAAAACGGCCAGACCCCTTGCAGGAACGCGCCCCCCACAGCCGCCCCCCAGAGACCGCCTGCCACGGACATCGCGAGCCCAAGCCCGGCCAGCGACAACGCATCGATCCGCAAAAGGCGGCGGGCCTTCTCGACACCTTCGGCAAGCGCGTAGAGCGCCACGGCGATCACCGCCATGAGACCACCGATGAAACCACCGCCCGGCGCATTGTGCCCGCGCCACAGGATCAGCAAGGAGATCAGCAGGAACAGGGGCACAAGCACCCGTGTCGCGGTCTGAAGGATCGTCGAGTTCATTTGTCTACTTTCTTCCGGGCCCGAAGACCCGCCGTCAGGGCCGCAGCAGCGGAGATCGCCGCCACCAGAACCACCGCCACCTCGCCCAATGTGTCGAGCGCGCGGAAGTCCACGAGGATCACGTTCACAACGTTCCGGCCCAGCGCCTCGGGGTAGCTGGCCGCGTTGAAAAACTCGTTGATGCGTGGATCGAAGGGCTGCATCAGCACCGACGCCACCACAAAGGCCACGCCGAGCCCCAGCGCCGTGGCGATCATCGCATCGCCCGCGCGGAAGTTCCGCTCCTGCGGCATGGTGGGCAGCTTGACCAGCGCGACTGCGAGAATGATCACAACCAGCATTTCCACGAGGATTTGCGTAATGGCGACATCAATGGCCGAGTAGAACACAAAGAGGATCGCAACCCCCGCCCCGGTGATCCCGAGCGCGGTTAGACCGTAGAGCCGCGAGCCCGTAGTCAGTACCACCGCCGCCGAGACCGCGATCAACGCGCAAATCACCAGCGGCACAAGGGACAGCCCCTCGACCGGCGGGCTGAACGCATCGCGCGAGGCCAGATGTGCCCCCCACATCAAGAGCGCGAGCACCGTGAAGGCCGTCCTCAGATAGACCGTCATCTTGCCGCCCTGCACCGTCCGCGCGGACCAGGCCGCGAAGCGCTTGAAGGTTTTCAGCACCAGCTCGTAGGCCTCGTTGGCGTCCAGCCCACCCGTGAAATTCGTACTGCGGAGGGAGGCGCGCACCTTCAACCGACCGTAATAAAGGGCAAAGCCGAGAAGGAAGGTCAGCAGCGACAGCATCAGCGGTAGGTTCACCCCGTGCCAGATCTTGAGGTACACCGCCTCCTCCCCCGGAAGGATCGACTGCACAACCGGGGTGACGATGGCACCATCGATCAGGCTCGGGAAAAGACCAAAGGCCAGCCCAAGAACCGCCAGCAGCGCAGGCCCCGCCCAGAGCCAGGGCGACGGATCGGCGGGTCCTTTGGGCGGGGCAATCCGCGCGCCAAAGAAGGGCGCGATCGCCACAAGCGCCGCCGCGGCCACCATATTCGCATTGGCCAGCAGAGCTGCCGTCGCCACAAAGAGCGGCTCGGTCTCGACGCCGAGGGCGGCTTCATACATCAGCTCCTTGCCGATGAACCCGATAAAGGGTGCCAGCCCCGCCATGGACATCGCGGCCAGAAGCGCGATCACGAAGGTCACCGGCATCTCGCGCCGCAAGCCGCCAAGCTGCGTCGTCTCTCGCGTGCCAGTCCCCTTGTCGATGAGCCCGACCGTGAGAAAGAGCGCGGCCTTGTAAAGCGCATGCACAATCAGAAAGACCGCAACCGTCATCACCGCATAGCGCGTGCCGCCGCCGAGCATCATTGTCAGAGCACCGAGCGCCATCACCGTCGTATACGCGAGCATCAGTTTCAGGTCGGTCTGCTTCAGCGCCAGAACCGAGGTCCAGACCATGGTGATCGCGCCTACAAGGGTCAGCGTCCAGAACCACACTTCTGTTCCGCCCAGCGCCGGTGTCAGCCGTGCGAGCAGGTAGATGCCCGCTTTGACCATGGTCGCAGAGTGCAAATAGGCGCTGACCGGCGTTGGCGCGGCCATCGCACCCGGGAGCCAGAAGTGGAACGGGAACTGCGCGGACTTCGTGAAGGCACCAGTGAAAATCAGGATCAGGATCGGGATGTAGAGCACCGATGCTTTGATCAGATCGCCCGCCGCATTCATCTCCGAAATCCGGAAGGTGCCGGCCTCCGCGCCAAGCAGGATAAGCCCCGCCAGCAGCGCCAGACCGCCCAGCCCGGTGACCAGAAGCGCCTGAAGCGCATTGTCCCGCGCCTTGGTCTTCTCATGGTCAAAGCCGACCAGCAGGAAAGAGGTAATCGTCGTACCTTCCCAGAAGACAAACAGCGTCACCGCATCATCGGCCAGCACCAGACCAAGCATGGAAATCGCAAAAAGCGTCAACAATGTCAGGAGCATGGTGAGCTTGGGATGGCCTTTGAAATAGACCGCTGCATAGAGGAAGATCAGCGCTCCAATCCCGGTCACCATCAGCGCAAAGAGCAGCGAAAGACCATCGATCAGGAACGCAACCTCGATCCCCAAACCTGGAATCCAGGGACGCGCCCAGGTGATCACCTCACCGGCAGCAACCTGTGGGATGAACTGAGCAAACCAGAGCGCAATCAGCGCGAGGATCGCGGCGGGAAGAAGAGTCAGGAGCCGGGGCATGGGCACACGTTCTTTATTGGGGGCGCGCGGACGCGCCTCGTCATCGTTCACCTAGCGGTGGAGGCATCGGGGGCAATTTTAATGAAAGAGGGTCGCGCCACGGCCCCGGATGTAGCGCGACCCTCAGCCGTCCAGAGGACGGCACAGGCCTAGAAGTCGATATGATCTACTCCTGGTCGTGGCCCCGTATTTGCGGCCCCTACTCCTGCCCGACATGAGGAAACATGAAGGACGTGGGCAAGATCGGCGCCTCCCGTGGCATAGTGCCTTCGATGAGTTTGATATGAGGCCGTCGTTGAATTTAAAAACCCAATGGGTTAATAAATTTTGATAGTTTATTCCTATCAACCTGCGAAGGTGTGAAGTGGCGAGCCCGACCCTCAAACAGCTGCAGTTTCTGCTGGCCATTGACGAGACCGCGCATTTCCGCCGCGCGGCGGAACGGGTCGGCGTGACCCAACCTTCGCTCAGCGCCCAGATCCAGAACCTTGAACTTGCGCTCGGCGTGGCGCTTGTGGAGCGGGGGCGAGGCGGAGTGCGCCTGACCCAGGTCGGGCGCGAGGTCGTGACCCGGGCACGGGGAATTCTCGATGATGTCCAGAGCCTTGTGGACTTTGCCAGTGCGGCCCGGGATGGGGTGGTTGGCACGATCCGGCTCGGAGCAAAGGCCACTTTGGGGCCGTATCTACTGCCCCATGTGGTAGGGGCGCTCCATGCCCGGCATCCGGATCTGCGGATCTATATCCGTGAGGACGCTCCAAGGGTGCTGGAGCAGGATCTCGCGCGTGGCGAGCATGACGTGATCCTCACCCAGTTGCCCGTGACCGGCGCGGACTACACCACGGCCCGCCTGTTTCGCGAGCCCTTGATGCTGGCCTTGCCCGCCGATCACCACCTGATCTCGCGGGACAATTTGCGCCCCGAGGACCTGGCAGGCGAGCAGGTGCTGAGCCTCAGCCCGGCCTATCATCTCCATGACCAGATCACAGCGATCTGCCAGCAGACCGGAGCGCTTCTGGCGCGGGATTACGAAGGCACCTCCCTGGATGCCCTGCGCCAGATGGTGGGGATGGGCATGGGGATTACCTTTCTACCCGCGCTCTATGTCAGCTCGGAGATCGAAGGGCGCGGCGCCGAGGTCGTGGTGCGCCGCCTGAAAGGCGTGCGCATGACGCGTTCGGTCGGGATGGTCTGGCGACGCCGCGCCGGGCGCGATGCCGCCTATCTTCAAATCGCAGAGGTGATCCGCGATGTGGTGCGCAAAAGCTGGCCCGAGCTCACTCTAGAAATTTGAGACATCGAGTGCCATCCAGGCGGGTCATTCCGAGGCGGTATGCCGCCTCGCCCACAGGTGCCGGTGGCACAGACCCAAGCAAGCCGCCGGTCAGGCGGCTTCGGAACGCGCATCCCGGATGAGCCGCAGAATGTCCTGCGCGGCCTCGGGAATATTGGTGCCCGGGCCGAAGATCGCCTTGACCCCACGGTCATAGAGATACTGGTAGTCCTGCTGCGGGATCACCCCGCCACAGATCACCAAGATATCCCCGGCACCCTGCGCCTTGAGCGCGTCCACAAGCTTCGGTGCCAGGGTTTTGTGCCCGGCCGCCTGGCTCGAGATGCCAATGACATGCACATCGTTGTCGATGGCGTCCTGTGCGGCTTCTTCTGGTGTCTGGAACAGCGGCCCCACATCCACGTCAAACCCGATATCTGCGAAGGCGGTCGCGATTACCTTGGCCCCTCGGTCATGACCGTCCTGACCCATCTTGACCACGAGCATCCGCGGACGGCGCCCCTCTTCCTCGGCGAAGCCTTCGACGGATTTCTGGATGGCCGCGAAGCCGTCATCGCCCTCATAGGCTGCGCCATAGACCCCCGCGAGGGTCTTCACCTCGGCCCGGTGACGCCCGAACACCTTTTCCATGGCCATGCTGATCTCTCCTACGCTTGCCCGCGCGCGCGCCGCTTCCACGGCCGCTTCGAGCAGATTGCCCCCTTCGGAGGCCCGACGTTCCAATTCAACCAGCGCCGCATCGCAGGCCGCCTGATCACGGCTCTCGCGGATCCCGGCCAGACGGGCCACCTGTCCGTCGCGCACTTTCTGGTTGTCGATCTCAAGGATATCGATCGGGTCTTCCTTGTCCTTGCGGTACTTGTTGACCCCGACGATCACCTCGTCGCCCTTGTCGATCATCGCCTGACGGCGCGCCGCACTTTCCTCGATCCGCAGCTTCGGCATGCCGGAGCCCACGGCCTTGGTCATTCCGCCCATCTCCTCGACCTCTTCAATGAGCGCCCAAGCCTTCTCGGCCAGCTCATTGGTCAGGCTCTCCACATAGTAAGAGCCCGCGAGCGGGTCGACCACATTGGTCACGCCGGTCTCTTCCTGAAGAATCAGCTGGGTGTTCCGCGCGATTCGGGCCGAGAATTCGGTCGGGAGGGCAATCGCCTCATCCAGCGCGTTGGTGTGCAGCGACTGCGTCCCGCCAAGCACCGCCGACATCGCCTCATAGGCAGTGCGGATCACATTGTTATAGGGGTCCTGCTCCTGCAAAGAGACGCCGGAGGTCTGGCAATGGGTCCGCAGCATCATGGAGCGCGGATTCTTTGGCTCGAACTCGGACATGATGCGATGCCAGAGCATCCGGGCCGCGCGCAGCTTGGCGGCTTCCATGAAGAAATTCATGCCGATGGCAAAAAAGAACGAGAGCCGCCCGGCGAACTTGTCCACATCCATGCCCCGCTCGATCGCGGCGCGGACATATTCGCGGCCATCGGCGAGGGTGAAGGCAAGCTCCTGCACCAGGTTCGCGCCCGCCTCCTGCATGTGATAGCCGGAGATCGAGATCGAGTTGAATTTCGGCATCTCGTTCGAGGTGTACTCGATGATATCCGCGATGATCCGCATCGACGGCTCGGGCGGGTACACATAGGTGTTGCGGACCATGAACTCCTTGAGGATGTCGTTCTGGATCGTGCCCGACAGGACCGAGCGGTCATGGCCCTGCTCTTCGCCGGTGACGATGAAATTCGCGAGGATCGGGATCACCGCACCATTCATGGTCATGGAGACCGAGACCTTGTCGAGCGGGATACCGTCGAACAGGATCTTCATGTCCTCGACACTGTCGATGGCTACACCGGCCTTGCCCACATCGCCCTCAACGCGGGGATGGTCACTGTCATAGCCCCGGTGTGTCGCCAGATCGAAGGCCACCGAGACCCCTTGCTGCCCCGCATCGAGCGCCTTGCGATAGAAGGCGTTGGATTCCTCGGCCGTGGAGAAGCCCGCATATTGCCGGATCGTCCAGGGACGGCCCGCATACATGGTCGCCTTCACCCCGCGGGTGAACGGAGCCTGCCCGGGGATTGTGCCCAGATGGTCGAGCCCCTCGGTATCCTCGGCGGTATAGAGCGGCTGGACCTGGATCCCCTCCAGGGTGTCCCAGGTCAGCGCCTCCAGTGGCTTGCCGCGCAACTCCTTCGCGGCAATGTCAGCCCACGCGTCTTTGCCCTTCGTCATGTCGCACTCCTCTTTCTTCTTCTGTCGGGCCCGCGATGTCCTCGGGGCTCTCAATATAGCGAATGGCCGGGCCCGGATCGCTCCGCAGCCAGGCGATATCCTCCGCGTAATCCGCGCTCATCTTCGTGCGCTGCGGTTCGGTGAATGGCATCCAGCGCCCGCTGTTCCAGTCCGCGAGACGGCTGAGATGGCCCGCGCAAGGACCGTTGCCAACCGCGTCGCGCAGGGCATGGATATCCGGGGCCGGGTTGTGCACGACCTCCACCGGATCGAGCGGCACAGGCAGAGTCCGCCCGGTCAGACGTTCGATCACGTCATGGGGGGCGTCCACCATCCCCTCAAACGGCCACACCTGAATCTCGATGCCAGGGAAGGCCACCCGCAACTCGCAGACGACATCTCGCCAGCGGCGCGGTTGGCTCGCGAGACCAGCGAGCTGATCCGCATCCGGCACGCGCCCGCTGCGCTTGACGGTAAAAGCGATCATCGAGGTCCAAAGCTGATCATAGCTTCGGATCGCCAGGCCGATCCGCGCACAGCGGCTCGCGAAGGCCGGGCGCAGCCGTGCGATCCGGCGCACTGCATCCGGATAGAGTCGCTCGGTCGTCACGCTCGCCGGAATCGAACCCAGCATGTTTTCCTCGGTCACGATCAGAGTTCTCGTGCCTGCCTCGCTCAGGGCGCGCATCTGGCGATCGATCTGCTCATTGGCCAGTCGCGCCTGCGCCGTCACCTGGGGCGAGACCCGGTCCGCCGCCTTGATCAGCCCGTCAAACAACCCGGACCGCGTCAGTTGCGGTGCCCAGTATTCCACTTTGTTCGCCTTCAAACGCTGATGGTTGTGATGCAGCGTCTGTTGCAGGGTCGTGGTGCCCGTCCGATGGGCACCAACATGCAGAATTACGTCCAAAACACGCCTCACACTCGCAAGCCCGACGCCAAGGCGCGGGGGATATGACATTGCGAGAGACATTAAAAAACGACCCTTCCGGTCGAATTAACGTTACCGAGCGGCAAAAAGCGCGTCAGGGTCTTCGAAATCCGCGCCGGACGGCATATATCTTGGCCAACCGGAGGGACCATGAAACGACTGATACCCCTTGTATTTGCTGGACTAATCGCATCCATGAGTGGCGCATCTGCCAATGACGACGCGGCCGAGACCTGGGCGCCGCTCCAGGCCGATGAAATCAATTTGAACGATTTTCTCTGGGTCGCCCGGCCCATCGTCGTCTTTGCCGACACCCCTGCCGACCCGCGCTTCATCGAGCAGATGACCCTCTTGGAGGCCCGCCCCAAGGAACTTGCCGAGCGTGACGTCGTGGTGATCGTCGATACCGATCCCGACGCGCGATCCGATCTGCGCCAGACCCTGCGCCCGCGGGGATACATGATGGTGCTCGTGGGCAAGGATGGCGGCGTGAAGCTGCGCAAGCCTTCGCCCTGGAGCGTCCGTGAGATCACCCGGCAGATCGACAAGATGCCACTCCGACAGGATGAGATCCGGCTCAAGAAAGCCGCCGGCGGATAGGATCCTGCCCCCGCGCAGCCGTAAGACGCCCCTGAAACAGGGACGCATGCGGCGATATGGCGGGGGCTGAGCCTCATTCGAATTCCATGATCACGTCGTCAACGGCCAGGCTGTCGCCGGGTCCTGCGTTGATCTTGGTCACGGTGGTGGTCTTCTCGGCGCGCAGGATGTTTTCCATCTTCATCGCCTCGACCGTGCAGAGGGCCTGACCCTCCTGCACCGTGTCGCCAACGGCCACATCGATTTTCACCACGAGACCCGGCATCGGGCAGAGCAGCATTTTGGAGGTGTCGGGCGGCAGTTTCTCGGGCATAAGATCCGCGAGTTCGGACTGACGCGGCGTGCGCACGGTGACCTTGATGTCCGCGCCCCGGAACCGCATGCGAAAGCCGCTGGTGATTTTGTCGATCTTGACCACCATGGGCGCGCCGTCGATCTCGAGCTCGGCAATGCTATCACCCGGGGTCCAGGTGCTGGCGACCCGATGGCTTGCCCCATCCGCAAAGGTGACGGTCGAGCCCTCGGCATCCGCGTCAATCGAAACGGCCTGCTGGCTGCCCTGGGCCGAGACGACCCAATCCGTGCCCACCAGACGCTCATGGTTGTCCATGGTGCCCGAGATGCGCGTGCGTCGGATCTCCGCCACACGGTACATGGCCGCTGCCGCTGCCGAAATCCGCGTCAGATCCGCCTCCGACAGGGTCACGCCCTCAAAGCCTTCGGGATACTGCTCTTCGATAAAGGCGGTGGTCATCTCGCCCTTGATGAAGATCTCGTGGTCCATCACGGCCGCAACGAAGGGCAGGTTGTGGCCAATGCCCTCAACCTCGAATCCATCGAGTGCGTTGCGCATGGCCTCAATCGCCGTGGCGCGATCCGGCCCCCAGGTGCAGAGCTTGGCGATCATCGGGTCATAGAACATCGAGATCTCGCCGCCCTCATAGACGCCGGTATCGTTGCGCACAGCGGTCGTGCCCGAGGGCGCATCCCCATGCCATTTGCCATTGGTCTCCAGCGGCCCTGCGGCCACTTCGACCGGCGGGCGATAGCGGGTCAGACGCCCGATGGAGGGCAGGAACCCGCGATAGGGATCCTCCGCATAAAGCCGGTTCTCGATGGCCCAGCCGGTCAGGGTCACGTCATCCTGGGTCATGGCGAGCTTCTCGCCGTAGGCCACGCGGATCATCTGCTCCACAAGGTCGACGCCCGTGATCAGCTCGGTCACCGGGTGTTCCACCTGCAGGCGGGTGTTCATTTCAAGGAAGTAGAAGTTCCGCTCCCCATCGACGATGAATTCCACGGTCCCGGCACTGGCATAGCCCACGGCTTTGGCCAACGCGCAGGACTGCTCGCCCATGGCCTTGCGGGTCGCCTCGTCGAGGAAGGGGCTTGGCGCCTCTTCGACCACTTTCTGATTCCGGCGCTGGATCGAGCATTCGCGCTCGCCCAGATAGATGCAGTTGCCATGGCTGTCGGCCAAGACCTGGATCTCGATATGGCGCGGCTGGGTGACGAATTTCTCGATGAAGATCCGGTCATCGCCAAAGGAATTCGCGGCTTCGTTCTTGGAGCTCTGGAAGCCCTCGCGCGCCTCCTCATCCGTCCAGGCGATCCGCATACCCTTGCCGCCGCCCCCGGCAGAGGCTTTGATCATTACCGGATAGCCGATCTCGTTGGAGATCTTCACCGCCTCGTCCGCATCCTCGATCAGGCCCATATAGCCCGGCACCGTGGAAACCTCGGCCTCCTGCGCGATCTTCTTCGAGGTGATCTTGTCGCCCATGGACTCGATGGCCCCGGCGGGCGGCCCGATGAAGGCCACGCCTTCCTTGGCCAGCGCCTCGGCAAAGAGCTTGTTCTCGGACAGAAAGCCGTAGCCCGGATGCACAGCCTCGGCCCCGGTCTGACGGATCGCGTCGAGCACCTTGTCGATCACGATATAGGACTGATTGGCTGGCGGCGGGCCGATATGCACCGCCTCATCGGCCATTTTCACATGCAACGCATTGCGGTCCGCATCGGAATAGATCGCAACCGTCTGGATGCCCATCTTGCGCGCGGTCTTGATGACCCGACAGGCGATCTCCCCACGGTTGGCAATCAGGATCTTCTTGAACATGGCCTCTTCCTTCTTCTTATCGTCACGCCGCACGGTGGCGGAGGGCCGGCACCGCTATGGGCCGGGCAAAGCAAAGGCCACCGCTGCGGGGTGCAACGGTGGCCGGGATGGGATGGGCCGGAACCGCCAAATAGGCGGTCCGGACGGAATTCATTGTGTGACGCGCGCGCGCCTTACTTGCAGACGCCCGCGTCGTCGCAGAGCGCGCCAGCAGCCGCACCGGCAGCCGCGCCAACGAGCGGGTTACCGTCGAGGATGACTGCGCCGCCCGCGCCGATGGCCGCGCCGGTGAGGGCGCGCTCTTCATCGGCAGACAGGTTGCAGGCGCCCAGCGCCAGAAGGGCCGCGCAGGCCGCAAGCAATTTGGAACGGGAGTTGTAAATGACCATGATCTCATGCCTCTCGAGGTGTTCTTGAGAGACCGTACTTGATCATCGGATCCGGAGTTTGCGAGCCGGATTGCACCCTTGAAACACATGTCAGCAAAGCATTGCCGGTCGGGTGCGCCGGGATCGGCGAGAACTGTCCGATACTGGGTCAAAACCCGTCCTCCCCATTAAAAGCACCGGGGAAATTCTGACGAGCGAGCGTCTCGTCGATACGCAACAACGCCTGATAGTCCTCGGGGTCGAACGGGTCTTCGGCGGGCACGACCTCCCGCCCGAACAACCAGCTGAGCCGCCCGGCGTCAAGATTGCCGCGCTCAAACGGCGCATCGCCGAAATGCGCCCAGAGCGCCGCCATGAAGCCTTCATCCGCACGCCGATCCGCCGGACGGCGATCCGCATAGCGCTCGCGCGAGACAAGCTTGGTCGCACCGTCCTTGTGGGAGCGGCGCAGCACGAACTGAAAATCCGTGCCGGGCAACCGGCCCGGGAACCCGCGATGTTTGGTCATGTCTGGACGCGGCATCAGAGACCCTCCCATTCGCAGCCATCCGGGGTGCGGCGCAGGCTTTCGAAATACTGGGTGACGCCCGGCGCGGCCTGTCCGCGCGGCACGGCCCGCTCCATCAGGATGACAACTACCTGTTCCGGGCCATCCTCCGGAGCGTTGCGCGTGCAGAGGACCTGAAAATCCTGCTCCAGCGCAGTGAAGTCGTAGAGCCCCCGGGCGCGCGCAATCTCCGGCGCCACATAGCGCAGCACCAGCACCGGCGCCCCGCCCTGATCCTCGATCAGGGGCGGCAGCGCGACCGGGCGCAGGCCGGAGGGCAGATCCTCCACAACCATGGCCGGAACCACCGACGGCCTGCCTGCGGGGTGCGGCGCGAGAGGGCGGGCAGCGATCATGGACGGCGCGCCACCATATCAACCTCGACCAGAGCCCCAACGGCAAGGGCGGTCACCCCGATCGTTGTGCGGGCCGGGCGCACGCCCTCGCTGAAATACGTCTTGTAGACCTCGTTGAACGCATCGAAATCCCGTTCAAACTCCGTCAGATAGCAACGGCATTGCACCACCTCCGTCAGCGACAGGCCAAGTCCCTCGAGCACCAAAACGAGGTTGTCCATCACCCGGTGCGCCTGCGCCGTGATCCCTTCGGGCAACGGGGCGTCTGGGTCGTCCGGAAAGGTCGGCATCTGGCCGGTGAGAAACACCCAGCCATCGCTCTCAGTGGCGTGACAGAACGGGCCCACCGGGGTCGGAGCCGCGTCGATCATGTGGTACTCAGGCATGGCGCATCCATCTGGCTTGGTGCTGCGTGTCGCTCAGCAGATCGCGCAGGATCGCTTCGCAACGGGCTTTGGGAAAGGGGCGCGCAGACACCTGCCCGCCCGCCTCGACGCGGATCCCGGCCGGATCCGGATGAACCCGCACGACCGGTGAGAACCCTCGGAGCGTGCGCAAGGCCCGCCACATATCCTGCCGGATCTGATGGGCCAGACGGCGGCGCGACCGGACCTGCGGCAAGCGCTGCTCGACGGCGAAATCCATCCGCGCCCCGGGTCGTCGGGACAGGGTCAGAACGCCCTCGTGATCTGCGATATACCAGCCCATGGCCGTCTCCGTGTGTTTCGGGGACCGGCGGACAAAGCCGCCAGTCCCGGGATCAGACACGCGTCCCCCACCGACGAAGGCCGCAGTGGCGATCCCCTCGCTCCTCCCGGTGTCGTGGTCGTGTAAGTGCCGATCCATCTCGTGATGCTCTGGTCGGATCAGAGCGGGATATTGTCGTGCTTCTTCCAGTGCTTGGCCACGCGTTTGTTGCGCAGGCTGGCAAAGGCACGGGCCACACGGCGACGGGTCGATTGGGGCATGATCACCTCATCGATGAAGCCGCGTTCCGCCGCCACGAAGGGGTTGGCAAAGCGGTCCTCGTATTCCTTTGTGTGCGCCGCGATCTTGTCAGGATCGCCAAGATCTGCGCGATGGATGATCTCGGTCGCGCCCTTCGCACCCATCACAGCCACCTCGGAGGTCGGCCAGGCGTAGTTGATATCGCCCTTCAGATGCTTGGAGCTCATCACCACATAAGCACCGCCATAGGCTTTGCGGGTGATCACGGTCACTTTCGGCACGGTCGCCTCGCCATAGGCAAAGAGCAGTTTCGCGCCGTGCTTAATTACGCCGTTGTACTCCTGCGTGGTGCCGGGCAGGAAGCCGGGCACGTCTACGAGGGTCAGGATCGGGATCTCGAAGCAGTCGCAGAAGCGCACGAAGCGCGCGCCCTTGCGTGCACTGTCGATGTCGAGCACCCCGGCCAGCACCATGGGCTGGTTTGCCACGACGCCTACGGTCTGGCCTTCGAGGCGGATGAAGCCGGTGATGATGTTGCCCGCGAAATCGCGCTGGATCTCGTAGAAGTCGCCCTCATCCGCGATCTTGGTGATCAGCTCCTTCATGTCGTAGGGCTGGTTCGGATTATCCGGGATCAGCGTGTCGAGGCTTTCCTCCACCCGGGCCGGATCGTCGAAGAAGGGCCGGACCGGCGGCTTCTCACGGTTATTGAGCGGCAGGAAGTCGATCAGGCGGCGGGCCTCGGCCAGCGCCTCCACATCGTTTTCAAACGCTGCATCGGCCACAGAGGATTTCTTGGTATGGGTGCCTGCCCCGCCGAGCTCCTCAGCGGTGACCACCTCGTTGGTCACGGTCTTCACCACATCGGGGCCGGTGACGAACATGTATGAGCTGTCCTTCACCATGAAGATGAAGTCTGTCATGGCCGGCGAATAGACCGCGCCGCCTGCGCAGGGGCCCATGATCAGGCTGATCTGCGGCACCACGCCCGAGGCGTCGATATTGCGCTGGAACACATCGCCATAGCCCGCAAGGCTGTCGACGCCCTCCTGGATTCGCGCGCCGCCGGAATCGTTGATCCCGATCACCGGCGCGCCGGTTTCCATGGCCATATCCATGATCTTGCAGATCTTCTTGGCGTGGGTCGCGGACACCGAGCCCCCGAGCACCGTGAAATCCTGGCTAAAGACATAGACCTGACGGCCATTCACCGTGCCCCAGCCGGTGACGACCCCGTCGCCCGCCGGTTTCTGGTCTTGCATGCCGAAATCGGTGCAGCGATGGGTGATGAACATGTCGAACTCCTCAAAGGAGCCCTCGTCCAGCAGAAGTTCAATCCGTTCCCGGGCGGTCAGTTTGCCTTTGGCGTGCTGGCTGGCGATCCGCTTCTCGCCCCCACCCAGACGCGCGGCTTCGCGGCGCTGGTCGAGCTCGTGCTGGATATCTTTCATCAGGTCATTCTCCGTCTCGATTTGGCGCTGACCCTAGGCGGAGTGAAATGTGCTGCAAAGCAGAATCCGGAAAATTTGCAAATTTTGTGAAATAATCGAATTGCGAATTGCAAAATAGTATATATATGCGCGTGATATCCTGTTTTTACGTGAATTCCCATATAGATAAAGGACGTGAACAACGACCATGACCACGCAAAGATCTGAAAGTACAGCATGGCAACGGTATAATTTTTGCTCAAACCCATAGCAGTTTGCGTGTAGCGTGACAATAAGTCTTGCAGTGAATGACACTAGGTTTTGCAGCAACCAAATTTAGGGTCGGCACCAAAGTCTAAGGTTTAGCGCCCCCTAAATTCGCGAACAACTCCACCTCTAGATCAGTGAACGCGCGCGCCGCAGCCAGCGGCACAACCCCGTTGCCGGCTGCAGCGGTTCGCTCCATCCAGGTGGCCATCCCATCAGCAGGTCGGTGAACGCAGGGTTTAAGGTCAGGGTGCCGGCAGAGTGTTTCTCTCCATTGAGCAAGATCACCCGGCAGGGGTGGGAAGAAACCGGCGCGCTGGGCTTCAGACCGGCAGCGCTGAGCAGATCCCACATCAGCGTCCAGGCGCTGGCCGCGTTCCTGATCCCGATCTGAGAACCCTTCTGGTTCAGATCGACACAGAACTGGAGGCCTTTCGGGCTTAGATGAATACAGGCGCGGTTGCCCGCTCCCTTGAAGGTCGGCGTAGGCCAGAATGAACACCCTTTCGCGGGTATGTGGCCCCCCGACTTCCGCCGCTGATACGACGCGCGCTGCAACCCGGTAGCCCAATTCCTGAAGGTCTCCGATGACACTGTCGAAACCAAGGGTGAGATGCCCGGGAACATTTTCGAAGAAGCACATAGGCGGTGATACTTCCTCAACGATGCGTTTGACCTCGGGCCAGAGATGCCGAGGATCGCGTTCGCCTTTTCTGACACCGGACACCGTGAACGGCTGGCACGGATATCCGGCAGAGATGATATGAACTTTTCCACGCCAAGGCTTGCCATCGAAGGATCGCAGATCGTCCCAGATAGGAGCGTGATCCAAGCTCGCGTCCGCCATCCGCGCCACGAGAGTGGCCGCGGAGAAACTGTTTCGCTCGACATAGCAAACAGTTCTGTATCGAGGGATTGCGACATGAAGGCCGAGATCAAGTCCTCCGAGGCCGGCGCAAAGGCTGAGGCCCTGGATGTCATTTTCGCGGTTGGGGAGTAGAGCCACACGCGGGTTCCTTTCCTGCGCGCTCGTGGCGCTCATTCGAAAGGACCTCTGCGGGTCTCAGGTTGTTGATTGCACCGCAACGGGGACACTTGATCGATATGTCGCCGGCACCCGTCAGCTGTTTTGTTTTTAGCAGAAGGCGGTTGCAGCTTCCACATCTTTCCTCTTGCCAACTCATCGACAAAGGCCCGAGTTGTGCGCCCGATTAGCCATACCTTAAGCCTCGCGCATTAGCCCAGCATTGCCGCCCTTCGGGCGGTCGGATGCGGCCTTATGCTTTTCCAGGTCGGCGGGGATCGTTTGAGAGTTTCCCCGAGCCCCTGAAGGCGTTGGCGCGCCTTCAGGGGTCGTTCGTTAAACCGGCGGCAGCACCAGGACCAAAAGCTGATCCGCGCCATCGGCGCGTACCTGGATGATCCCACCGCCATCGGCCCCGCCACTGGCCAGGGCCATGCGACGCGGGGATCCGGCGAAATCCGTGCTGGTGACGTGCTCTGCGTCCTTGCTGACCCCGGTCCAGGAGATGCCAGCGCCGTTGAAGGACTGCGCCATGGCGAGGATCGTGGAACCGGCCGTTACGCCTGTCATGGTCACCACATCCGCACCGCTGGCCGATTGCGCGCCCGTCAGGGTGATCTGCGCCAGATCTAGCCGATAATTGCCCATGAAGCTGAGCGCCTTGCGGGATTGCGAGAAGCCCGAGAGGTAGTCCTCCTGCCCATCGGCCCGGTGCAGGTTCGCTGTAAGTGAGCGGGCCTTGCCCCCCTCGCTCGTTGCGACCGCCAGGAGCGGATCCACGGTATTGCCGACGACCGTCTCGTTGTTCTCCGCGCGCAGCACGTAGATATCCGTGTTGGAACCGGTGAAGTCCGAGATGAAGCCGATAAAGCCCACATATTCGTCCCCGCTGGCCACGCCGGGGAAGGCCCCTTGCAGCTTGCGTTCGCGATTTGTGGTCAATGCACTGCTGTCTTGGATTGCTCCAGTTGTGACCAGCGAGGCATGGGCCGCCCCGCCATTGCCAAGCCCGGCCTGGTCAATCGTCGAGAGCGTGGGCACGGGGAGGTGCCATTTCCCCTCACCGTCCAGCGCGCCCGCTACCGGCCAGCCCTTGCCGGTCGGCTCGCGCGGATCGGTTTCATATAGCTCACCGTCGACAATGGCCTGCTCCGTCGCCGCATCGAAGGGATCGTTCAGGACACCATTGGTGCGCTTGAAAATCCCAAGCCGCTGCGCATCCTCCCAAGGCCCGCTGTCCCTTGTGAGGCGCACGATACCGCCCGCCGCGTCCTGGATCACAGCGGTGAAGCCGGTGTCGATCGCGAGACTGCCATCAAGAGTGTAAGCCCAACCGCCAAGCGCGTTCGGCGCGGGTGAGTAGAGCTGCCCACCATTTGGCATCTCGATTGTCACATCGATATAGGTGCCGTCCTCGGAGCGCTCCGCGCTTGCCAGATGAGGGTTCTCTGGCGTCCCGTTCACCCCAAGCGCCCGGGCCATCAACACACCCCAGGAGCGCCCGAGATTGACGTTGCCGTCGCCGTTCGTGCTGTCGGGATGGGGGCCGGAGCCGTCCGTGTAGTAATCCATAACCGGCATGCCAACGGGCAGTCCCAGCTCATTGGCGCGCGCAATCTCTTCACGGGAGTGCTGGGCGTCATTGAAGATCCCCGCGTGGCGCGTGGCCACACCGACGCCGAGGACAAAGCCTGGATCAAGTGCGCCCGTCAGCGTGTGGTCAACTGTGAAACCATGGGTTGCGAGGCCCAAAAGGAGGTCCAACTCCTGATCTCCATCCAGGGGCGAGGCATTGGCCGTATCCCACTGGGTGAGCACTGCGTCAAAGTCGGTGCCATAGGCATCCAGCTTCTCCTGCAGATCGCTCCAGCGGCGGCCGTCATCGCTGTCATCGAGAAACTCGACCACCGAGGTACCGCCAATGCTGTCAAAGACGATCTCGACGGGATCTTCGCGACCGGTGATGGCGTAGTAGGTCGCCATCATGGCGCGGATCGCATCCGAACCTTCATAGCCCCCGGCAACGATTGCGCGCTGCTCAACCGGGACCGGCGTGGTACCAGAGTTGTGGGTTTGCCCTGTGGTGATCGTCACCACGCCATCGGTGGGCAGCTGGGCGAACCGTCCGGTGTCGGCAACCGAGGCGATCTTGCCCTGGGATTGGGACAGGATCAGCACCCGTTTGGCCGCGCTTGCAGGCGGGTTCAAAGCGGCGCTAAACGCGCTTTCAAGGGGACCTTGCTGGGCTGGCCAATTGTTGGATCCAGCGGCTGGCCAGTCGTCTCGCTCAGCCAGATCGCGGAACTCCCGAATGATGCCCCACTGACTTTCGTCGGCGGGATAAAGACCAAGCGCCTGCAACATGGTCACCGTGCCGCCATCTGTGCGCAGCCCGGCATAGAGGTTCCGCGCCGAGGGCGTCCATTGCCAGGGCCGGTCGAGACCACGCAACGCCCAGGCCGCAAGGCCGACATCGGCCGTGCCCGCTGGAGGCTCGAAGTGGATGACGTCCCCCGGCCCAAAGGCTGGGTCGGGCTGTGCATCAATGGCGATCGTCAGCGATGTCGCGAGATCCGCATCGGGAAAGGCCCAATGGCGCGGATTGCCCGCCACATCGAGCCCCGGTTGAACCTGGACGATCGCGGTGGCCCCATCGCTCGGTCGGGTCATGATCGAGCCGGGCGGAATATGGATCTGTTCCCAATCGCCCTGGATGCCGCCAGCGCCGCCATATTGCGTTGGGATCACCACCTCATTGAGCGTGGTTCCCGACTGATCCCCGAGGGTGCGGCGGCGATAGAGGACATTGAGACCCAGATCATCATGGGGCGCGAAATGCGCATCTGCGAAGGCCTGGTCGATCCTGAAATACCCCGCAAGCGAGCCGCGCAACGTGCTCGGGATCGTCGCGATCTCGGCGCTGCGGCCGAGCGCGTGCATCGCCAGGGCGGCCGCGAACGCCTCGGCCTGCCGGTGCCCGCCATCCGGCCCATAAGCGAGCCCCAGATCGATGATCGGAAGCGCGCAATCAATGCCGATGCGAAGAAGTAAGCCAAAGACCCGGCGTCGGTCTGCCTCGGCATAGGTGGTCCCATCATCAGCCAGGATGGCGGCGGCGGACAGAATGCGGCGCGCATTGTCGTAGCTGTAGCCCGATCCGTCCTTGTCGTTGAACCCGTTGGGCACAAGGTTCTCGTAACCCGACTGGTGATCCACACCCAGGTTCTGGAGATGACCGATCGGATAGCGGGCAAGCGCGTCAATGACCTCGGCCGCATCCGGCAACGCACCGATCCCAGGCACTGCAGCCACATCGCGCAAGGTCAGGGCAGAAAAGGCCGCATCCAGATCCGGCGTCAGCACAGAGCCGTCCCAGCCAAATGGTGCAGGCAGAACGCCCACGGGCGCGGTTTCCACCACATAGATCGGGCGCAGCGCATCCAGATAGCCGTCTGACCCCTCCTTGGGGTCAGCTCCCCGGCTCATCATCAGGACATCGCCCGGCATGATTGTCGCGGTTGCGCCGAGCGAGAGACCCGCATCAAAGGTTTCTGCGATGCGGGCATCATAGCCTTGGTCGCCCCCGGCCGAACTGTCGAGCGGGTTGAGTTGAGCGCCAGAGATCAGCTCCCCTGACCCGTTCTGCACCGCAATGACGCCTGCGATCTCCTGCCCTCCGGCTGGCACGACCACATATTGCGCGACCCCCGTGGCATCGTATCCGGTGGTCAAGCCTGTGACCTGGATGGTTTGACCCACGAGCTGGAAATAGGGGAGCGCGCTGCCGCCGCCCCCGTCGCCTGCATCGCCCCCGCCGTCCAATTGGTGCCGGGTCGTGGAGGTCAGAAGAAAATGGCGCGGCATGGATTACTCCAGAATGTGAAGCTGAGCGTCTTTGGAAAACATGCGGTAGCGGAGGACCTGACCGGCCTCGATCCGCACGGGAACCCGCTCAAGCGGCACCAGCGTGACCACGGACTTCCCGTCCGCAGGAGGGGCATTGTCAATGTGGTAATCGACCAAACCGTTCTTGGCCTGGAGCACGTAATCCCCCGGCTGAACGCTTCCGCCGTCGGTTTGCGCGTTGAGCCACTCGCCCGTCTGGCGCGCCGTCTGAATATCGATCGCCATGATCACCTCGCGTTTTGCGCATCTCACATGCGCGCGGGGGCGAGGTCGGCCCCGACAGTTGTCGGGTCAGTCGCGCGGCTCTTGCAGCTCGGCGGTGAGCGAGGTCAGCAGCGTGCTCTGAAGCCGGTGTTGCACCGATTTGATCGACCAGATCCCGTTCAGCTCGGGGCGCAAATCCACCAGCTCGATCAGCCCGCCCGCAAAGAGCGCGGGCTGGAACTGGGCGCAGTCGATCTCGATCGACCCCGTGCCACGCCCCGCGCCATCAAGGGCAGCACGCGCCGCGCGCTCTGCGGCGGCTTCGTTGTCCAGGACATGGCGCACCCGGTAGACCGGATCGCCCTCGCCCAGCTCGACCTTGTTGATCGCGCCCGCGCCCAGCTCGGCCCATTCGGCGATCGCGCGGGTGTAGCGCTTCCGGTCGCCCAGCTCCCAACGCCATTGGGTCATATCGGCCTTGGCAATCGGCTGCGGTGTCAGCTCGGTGCCATCCGCCGCACGCCCCTCGCCGCGCTTCATGACCACCAGGACGCCATCGGCCGCTTTGGCCGTTGCATCGAGATCCACTGCAAGACGGGTCAGAAGGTTCATGTCGCTCTCGGCCTGCTGCGCGACAAAGGGATAGAGCGTGTCGGCCAGGCTTTCGCCCACCTGGGCGCGCAAGCCCGCCTCGCTGGCTATGGTTTCAGTGATGTCCGACAGCGTTTGATCTTCCCAGGCGCGGGTTTTGGGTGAGCGGATCGATCCGCTCATATCCGCCGCTGTCGCACCGATCGTCATGGTCTGGGGCGGGCCGGAGCCGCTGGTCTCATCCACCAGGAAGGTGCCCATCTGGGTCAGACCTTGCTCAAGATACCCAAGCGAGACCACCAGCTCGACCTGGTGGGGTGGAAGCGCGACGCGGCCGTCGCGATCGTCAACCTCGATCACCAGGCGATCGGCCTTGATCCCCTCCTCGTCGCTCAGCGACAGCGAGATCAAGCGGGATTGCAGTTTGGCCGTCACATCCAGGCCATCGGCCGTGATCAGAAAAGCGGGCGTCACAATCCGCCCCAAAGGCGCACGAGTTGGACCGGTGCGCTCGTCAGCTCCGGCAGATCGATCTCCACGCCAGCGGGATAGATCGGGCCGCGCGCCGCGAGACCGGGATTGGTTGACAGCACCCTCTCGGCCAGATCCGCATCGCCATAGTGGCGCGCGCAGATCGCATCGAGCATATCGCCATCAATGGTTCGATAGATCAAAAGAGGTCCCCCCCATAGCTGGAGAGCTGCATCGAGAACTCGATCTTGCGCGGTGCACCATCCGCCATGAAGACGCTCGATGTCTCGCTGACTTTGGTGATCACCCATTGGTCAAAGACCCAGCCCATGCCGTCCACCATCATCATCGGCTGGCCAAGCCCCGCCTGGGCGCGCATCAACTCCACCTGCCGCAAACCGCCCCGAAAATGAGGGTAAATCACGCCCTCAAGCGACAGGGTTTGAACGCCGGGGCCGGTGAACTGCATCGCGGGAGTGACCCCGATCCGGTTGACGGGTGCCCAACGGTAGGACGCCTCGCGCTGCATCCTTTGATGCGTGGCCCCATTGACCGCGAAATTGAACGCGCCCAGCGCGATCGGGATCAGGCTCTTGATCATCAGGCCTCTCCGTCATGCAACACGTTCCGGGCATCCCGGGCCGCCGCGCGTAACTGGCGCGTGACTTCGCGGGCGATGGCCTCTGGATCGGCTCCGCCAGGGCCGCTGGCATCAATGCGGATCCCGCCCACCTCCATCGTGAGGTGGACCACCTTTTGCTGAGGTGCGCGCAAGGCCGGGCGTGTGTCGAGCGCGGGCGCAGCCAAACGAATTGCCCCAGAGGTATCCGAGGGTGCGCCGACCAGGGACGGCACAGCGGATGTCAGATCCGGGATCTGCAAGCCGTTGACGATCGATTGGGCGCGGGAGGCGAGCGAGACCATGCGCTGCAAAGCGCCGTTATGGGCGATGTAGCCGCCTTGGGTCGCATAGCCGAACTCCGGTCCACGCTCGCCCACCAGAACCGGCCCTGGCCCAAAGATCCCGCCCGAGGCGCGCGCCTGCACGGGCTCGTCCTCTCCGCCTGAGACGAAGCGCCAAGCGCTCTGCATCCAATCCGGCACGACCGCTTCGAGCTTGGCTTCGATGGCTTCAACCATGGAGCCCACAACCGACAGCGCCCCATCGCGCAAAGATTGGATCATAGCGACCCCCGCGCCCACCAGGTCCATGGCATAGAACGCCTCGACGATCTTGTCGGGCAGGCCAATGATCTCACCCAGCTTGCCCAGAAGCCCGCCCGCCGCCTCGACCAGAAGCGTAAACGGGTTGAACTCCGCCAGAAGCTTGAGGACACCGTTCAGCAGCCCTTCATCGAAAGCCGCGCTCACGGCATCGACCTTGCGCATCAGCCAGGCCCAGACCTGGTCCCAATTGTCATAGATGAGCCAGGCGGCCCCGGCGATCGCTGTGATGGCCGCGACAATGGGATTGGCCAGGAACAACCGCCCCACCATCAGCAGCACATGTCCGACCGCTCCGATCGCGATGCGCAGAGTATGAAACCCGATCACCGACAGGAGCTTCACGGCCGTCATCACACGCCCCGCGACGGACATGAACACGCCCATCACCTGCCCCGCGCGGGCAAAGAGCAGGATGGCCATCTGGATCGGCCATTGCAGCAACGTTAACGCCAGCTTGGTCGCCACAAGACCAGCGGCGACCTTGACCAGTGTCGCGGTCAGCTCAGGATTGGCGCGCACCCATTCAGTCACATCAGAAAGAAGAGGCGAAATGACGCTTAGGAGCTCGTTGAACGCAGGCAAAACCGAGGTCCCGATCGTAGCCGCTACGGCATTGAGCCCGCTTAAAATGAGTTGCTGGTTATTCGCCGTGGTCTTGGCGCGCACCTCGTATTCTGCGAGCATCGACCCGGCAAAGCTCGTGCGATCCGCCACCAACTCGAAAGCCCCCGAGAGCAGCTCGGCATTCTGTATAAGCGGCGTGATGGCACCCTTGGCCTCCTCGCCAAAGAGCTGACCAATGGCGGCGTTCTGCTGGGCTTCGGGCAGCGCGCGAATGCCGTCGACCACCAGCTCGATCGTGGCCTGGGCGTCGGTCACCATTTGCTCGGCAACCTGCTCCGGATCCAGCCCGATCGCCGCATAGACCGCCTTCTGCGCGCCGGTCACCGACGCACCCTTGGTCAACGCATTGACGAAGTTCTTCATACCCGTGGCGGCGATCTCTGGGCTGGGGGCGGCGGCCACAAAGGCCGCACTCAGCGCGGCAACCTCCTCGGTCATCAAGCCGGTCGAAAGGGCCATCGCGCCCTGGCGTCCAAGCACACTCACGATCGCTGCGGCCGAAGCATTCATGTGGTTGCTGAGATGGTTTGTGGCATCTCCGAGCAGCTCGCTTTCGGCGCGCGTCAGCTCCAGACGGGCACGCCACTGCGCCATCGCCTCGCCCGCCTGAGCCCCGGCCATGTCGAACGCTACGCCCATTTGGGCCGCATCGCGCGCAAAGGCAATCGCCTGGGCCCGGACCTGGTCATCGCCAAGCGAGAAGTCGATAAGACCCGCCTGGCCTGCCGCCTCGACAATATCGGCGATTTGCGTCGCGGCCATGGGCAAACGCCTCTTGGTGGTCAATGCTTGGATGTCCTGGCCGAGCTTGAGGATAGCGTCGGCCTCCTCGAATTCCATGACCTTGTTGACCCCGGCCATGGCCTCTTCAAACCGAATAGCCGGCTGCAGAAATCCGACAAGGCTTGCCCCCATGGCCATGCCGGCGGCGGTCTCGCTTGCGAGTGCGCCCATGCGCTCTTTCGAGGCTTTGGCTTGCGCGCTCGACCATTCGGTCAGGCGTCCCCCAGCGGCAGCGGTGACCTTGTCGATATCCCCCAAAGCCGCCAGCACCTGGCGCGCGGGGGCCGTCACCTGGTCCACCAGGCGCAGGATCATGGATATGGTGAGATCATTCATCCTCGGCCCCCGAACGCTTGCGCGCCATCTCGCGCCAGCGGGCCAGCTCAGCAAGCCCCATGGCGTCCATTTCGGTCAGAGAGAGGTGAAGGATGGCCGCGATATCGGCCATCGCTTCTTCGACATCGGCAGGCAGGCTCAGCCCTGCCCCAGCTCCTGCAGCTTGGAATTCCCGGCCAAAAAAACCACGACCTCGGTGCTGAGCGAGGTAAGGTCCGCGGGGTCGAGATTTGCCACTTCGTCGGGCAAGAGCGCGGGCGAGGTGATGCGCGGCAGCAGTGTGATCATCGCGTTCACATCCATCTGCAGCACATCGACCAGCTTCAGGCCGCGCAACTGCCCGGCCGAGGGCTTGTTCACCATCACAGCCTTGATGGTTTCGTCTTTGCGCTCGATCGGGTCTTCAAGGGGCACTTCTTTCGACATCGTTCAATCTCCCTTAAAAGCCCATCGCCGCGCGGATCCCGGCGAGCTGATCCACGCCGTCGATGATCCGCACGCCATTCTCGACATCGATGTCGATCAGCGTCTCGCCGTTCATCTCGAGCTTGTAGTAATCCGTCGCCATCTCGAGCTTGAGCGAGGTCTCATCTCCGGCCTTGAGCGTGCCAGGATCGACACTCATCACCCGACCGCGGCAGGTGTGGATGATGGTATCGGTTTCGAAATCCGCCTCGCCCATCTGCGCCGGGCGCAGCACGATGCTCTGCCGTGTGCCCACCATCTTGAGGAGCGCGGGCAGGTATTCAACGAATGTCAGGCTGGTGGTCAGCGCCTCCATGCCCATATCGACCGTGACCGGCGCGTCCATACCAGCGCCGCGATGCTCCTCCCCCTTGATCTTCATCACCGGGGCCATGCCCTCGGTCACGCGGCCCGCGTAACCGATGCCATCGACGAACGCGTTGAAGTTGCGAATTTTGCGTGGATAGGCCATCTCAGCCTCCTTTCTCGGTTAAGCTGCGATGACCCGTTCGATCAGATCGTTGTAGTAGTCGCCATTGCGGGACGCCATGAAGGTCAGGCGCTCCAACGGCGCGGGCGGCTCGAAGTCGAAATTGATGAAGAACTGACCGGCCTTGAGCGTGGCCTCGGTGTTCAGATCCGGATCGACCCAGACGTTGAACCCGAGAACGGCGCCGCGCGCCTGTAGGCTGCGCAGGAAGGCGGCAACACCCTCCTGGATGTCGAGGATGAGCTGCGCGGACATGGGCCGGTCCATGGCCCAGAGATGCCCTTGCTCGATGCTCTCATAGATCATGTCAGCGGTACGGCGCACCGAGATGAAGGCCCAGAGCGGATCGGCGGTGGCCGAGCGGTTGCCCCAGAGCCGGTAGCCGTCCTTCTGGATGATCGTCGCCACTTCGCCTTCGTTGAGCAGGTTGGCGCGGCTCAGCGGATCGGAGAGCCCGAAGCTCACATCGCGGGCGGTGCCGACAATGCCATTCATCAACTGGTTGGAGGGCGACCACCAGAAGCCCCGCTCCTGGTCGGTGCGTGCCGTGATCCCGGCGACGCGGGCGGAAGGCGGTTGCTCGACATTGGTGGCGGTCACAGGGTCGAAGACCTTCACCCAGGGATCCACCACATAGACCCGGTCTGAGCCAAAGCTCCCACGGAACGTGATCGCATCCGCGTCATTGGTGTTCGGACCATCGACAAAGATCACAGCCCGCAGCCGGTCGGCGATCGCGATCATATTGCTGGTGACGGCCACGTTCTGTGTAAAGCCCGGCGCGATCAGGATGCGGGGTGTCACCTTGACCACGTTCTCGGCCGCCAGGAAGCACTGCAAGCCTTCATAGGCCCCGGTGGTTGCGTCAACCCCACCGATCACGTTGGCCATGGTCTGGGCCGCATCCACACCCTCCTCGACGCGCACCACGACCACCAGGGCACCGGCCTGGTCGAAGATGCCGTCGATCGCGGCGGGCAGCGTGCCGGTCTCGCCAAGCTTGGCGGCCTCGGTGCGCGAGCCCGCGACCAGGACCGGCGTGTCCGCCGGGAAGGCGTCTGTGTCGGCATCCGGGGCGGTGCCGATCAGCCCGATCACAGAGGACCGGACAACCTGGATGGGGCGCAGGCCGACATCGAGCTCGATGGTCTCCACGCCATGTAGAAAGCCACTCATGATTGATCTCCTTGAACAGCGATAAAGGCCTGCGCCGCTTTGTCGGCACGGGTCTGGATGTCGAGGAGGGCCGCTGGGGCATCCCCCTTGACCAGGTAAGGCAGATTGAGCGCGCCTGCCTCGACATCGGCGAAGAAGGATTGGGTCAGATCCGCGAAAGGCTGTGCCGCCGCGTTGACCTCGGCCACGCTGGTGGCAGTGCTGAGCGCGCGGGCAAGCTTGGCCATCTCGACCATCAGCAGCGCGGAGGCGTCGGCATTGGCCCCGATCAGGCTGAGCTGATCACCGGCCTGCATGTGAATTTGGCCCCGCAGCTGACCCTTCCGGGCCATCGCGGCTGCGGCCGTCTCGGCCTCAGCCACGGTGGTCGCAGCGATACCCCGCGCAGTGGCATCCTCGGGTGAGGCGTTCACCAGCGTTTTGCCATCGGGCAATTGAATGTCCATTTAGGGTCTCCCTTACAAAGCGGACAGGTTGGAAACGACGGTGCGCAGGGTCAGCGGATCTGTGCCCGCCGCCACATTGTCCACCCAGCGGCCCGCCATTTCGGGGGGCACGATGCTGTTGGTCACGACCAGGGTGACCACGCCGCCATTGGGCGAGGCGAACACGTTCTGATCGGATCCCGCAGGCAGCTCCAACTCGCAGGCATGGAACCGCACAGCCATCAGACCGTTGACCTGGAAGAAACCAGGGCTCAGGCATTCGGGCGGCGTCGGCACATTTGCGCCCGAGACATAGAGGTTCTGCAACCGCACATATTGCAGGTTGCCACCCTGCACCGGCATGAAGCCCGGCGAACGTTCCAGGGTACGATCCAGCGGATTGACATCGGCAAAGGTGAGCCGGTGCTGTTCGTTGTAGCCCGCGACAAACAGGCTGCCCCCCTGAAGCGTGATCACTCGGTCGACCGTGTAGTCCGAAAGCAGGTTGACCGTGAGCTGCCCCCCCGCCGGGATCGATTTAAGCGCCTCGTCAATCGTGCGCATGGGCTCGGCTTCGGTGCCGGGATTGAGGTCATCTCCCAAAGTGGCATGCACGAAAATCGTCCGGCGCGACGCTGAAAGAAAATTCGCAATCACCCCGTTGATCTGAGCCCCGTAGGCCAGGACCTGGGCGTCGCGAACGCCTTCCTTGCCGATGATCTCGTCGAGAAGCGCGTTGGTCGCAGAGACGAGATTGGCGATTTCCTCTGGTGTCGTCGTCATGGCGTCATCCTTGGATTGCGTGAAGAGTGCCGTCTGGATCACTCCAGAAGGTGCCGCGCGGCAGGCCCGAGACCTCAGCCAGCGCGGATGTGGTGAATTGGCGGAGATTGCTGCAGCGCAGACCTTGCGCGCTCCAGATCAGCGCGCCAGGCACGCCCGTGATCGAGAAGCGCCAGGCGTTTTCCAGCGGGTCATAGACGACATCGGCAACCTGCTGCCCATCGACCACGCCGAGCTGGTGTTGCTTGAGGTCGAGATCGTTGCGCGCCTTCAAAAGCTCCAGGTTCAGAAGCATGATCGCGTTGGCCGTGATCGCCGCCTCACGCGTCATGATCAGATCGAGCGACACACCATCGTTCTGGAAGGTCACCACATCGCTGGGCAGTTGGGTCAGGATGATCTCGAGCGCCAGGACAAAGGTCACGAGCTGAGACTTGAAGCCCAAAGGTTTGGTGGCGTGCGACCAGACTGCGAGCAAGGTGCCATCGGCGAGATAGAAGCCGACCTCACGCACCCAGTATTCGCCAGGTCCGTCGATCAGGAAACTGACATTGACCTGACCGCTGCCCACCTCAGTGGCGGATGCCAGCGGCACGCGGGCACGTTCGGTTACCAGGGCCGTCTGGGTTGCGAGCCCATCCGCATTGGTGGCCACGGTGTATTGCGCGGTCCCGACCCCGACCTCGGCCACCTCGATCTTGATCCCGCGCGCCGAGGCATCGGCAGCGGCATCAAGACCGGCTTGGGTGAGGACCAGGCGCAGTGCGTCACTCATGTGTGTTCTCCTGTCAGACTGGCGCGCAGGACCGCCACCGCGCCCAGATGGGCCGCGAGCCCCGCCACAAGCGCGCGGGTTGGGCGTCCTGCATCGATCGGGGCATGGCGTCGAGTGACAGCCACGCTGGATGTGCTCGCAGCTAAACCGCCCTCGAGCTGGTAGCTGGCCCCGACCCGCATTTCGAAGTGTTCGCGCACGGGTTTGGCCGCAGTGACAGCGGCGATCATGCGGCTGTAAAAACCGGGGTTCAGGAGCGGGCTGTCGTCGTCTTCAAACTGCGCAGCGGCAAGGGCCGTGACGGTGAAGGTGTGGGGCGCAGAGCCATCTTCCCACCACTCGGTGATTTGCGCACGCCCACCAACGCTTTGCACCGCCAGCTCGACGGCCTTGCGCGTGCCCTTGATGCGGTGGATTGCGATCGCGTTTCGGATCGCCTCGCGCTTGATGGGTTCGGGCCAGCGGCTGTCCCAGACATCGACCGACAACGCCCAGGCGAGATAGCTCAGCAACGAGGCTGGAATGCGATCAGGATCCCAGAGCCAGGCAAAGACCGGATCGATCCGACCGACACCGCCGGTGGCCCGTTCCAGCGTCACCTCAAGCGCACTGCGGTTCTCTGGCAGAAGCGTGGGCAGGTCAGACATCACGCCCCCCCACGGTGATGGTGGTCTGAGTGCAATAGGCCGCCTCACCGGCGGCGATCACGATATCGGCTGCCGGTGCCGTCAGAACCACGTTCTGGACACCTTCCTGGTGCAGAGCCGCGAGCAGGCCGGAAAGGGTGACGTCATTGTCCAGCCGGTGACGGGCGTCGACATAGGCCGCCAGAGCCGCCTGGGCCGCCGCCAGGACGATCCCATCATCGGGGCCAGGATAGAGGGTCAACTCCGCTTGCACCGTATAGGGCGTGATCTGCGCGCCTGAGACCGTGACAGCATCCCCGAGCGGGCGGCGGGCGGGATCAGTGACCACCTCCTCCACGGCCGTCAGGAGCGCCGGTGTCGCAGTTCCATCGCCCTCGCGCGACAAGACCGTGACCACGACCTCGCCCGGTGCAGGGCTCGCAACCGAGACGTCCTTAACGCCCCCATCCGCACCCAGCGCCAGGGCAACATAGGCACCCTCGGGACCGGCGACCGAGAAAGCCTCGGGCGCGAGCTGGATGCGCGCACGATAGTCGTCATCGCGCTCCAGTGTCGGAGCGATCGGTGGGCGGGCATCCCCGTCGCCGGGATCAAGCACCAAGCGCTCGACACCCAGTAGTGCGCCCAGATGATCAAGATCGGGTCCGGTGGCAAAAGCCAGCAGGCAGGCGCGCGCCTGGTCATTGGCCTGGGCGCGGGTGATCATCTCGCGGTAGGCGCAAACCTCCATCAGCTTGACCACCGGCTCGCTTTCCAGATCGAGCACTGAGGCCAGCTCCGGCATCTCGATCAGAACCATCGCTTTCATCTCGGCGAGGATCTCCTCGGCCGAGCGTTGTTGAATGACGTCCGGGGCCGGAAGGCGCGCGAGGTTGATCGGGGTATAGCTCATGCCTGCCCCCCGATCGTCAGGCGGCGCACGCGCTCGGTGCCGTCCTCCTCGGTGGTCAGCTCCATGGTCAGATGACCCGCCTCGGCCGCGACAGCCTGGACACGGCGCAGGGTGATCCGGGGCTCCCATCTGGCAAGCGCTTCGGCGGTGGCCCGGTAGAGGATCACCATGGTCTCGCCGTTCATCGGCGCGTCGATCAGAAAGGGCAGCTCGGAGCCGTAATCGCGCCGCATCACGCGGCTGCCGATCGGCGTCGTCAGGATGTCCGAAATCGACTGATCAACGTGATCGGAATAGGCGAGCCCGGTGCCCGTGTTGATGGAGAGGCCCGTCATACCGGCCCCCCGGTCAAGCTTCCGCCCGGCGTCACACCGCTGTGTTGATGCGACACCAAAGAGATCCCGTCCGCGATCACGTCCGCGCTGACGGTGACCTCACCCGTCACATTCACGTCGCCCGTGATGTCCAGATCCCCGATCACGGACAAGGTTGCGCCGCCCAGATGGATCACGGGTCCAGGCGCGCCTGAGGCCACAGCACCATTCGCCTGCGGGATCGAGCCCTGCACGAAGGCGCGCGCCATATCCCCGCCGGGTGCGTAGACGACAACCTGCTCGCCGAGGCTCGGCATGAACTGGATCCGCACCGAACCGGACCGCATCTGCGCCACCGGGATCGGCTGAGTGGCCAGATCCCCGATCTGGACGCGCACCGTGTTCGCGCCCGTGTTGATCGCGGTAACCACGCCGATCTGCAAAGCCCCGGCGAGCTTGCGGCCCTGTTCTGCGGTCTCAAAGCTCACGCGTCACCGCCGATCAAATCGTAATCGTCCAGGTGATCCGGGCCGGTTTCGGGGGCTATGCCCACATAGATATCCAGCGGCACCGGGTCGTCTGGTGTGAACTCCGCCAGGGCCACGGGCTGGATCCATTCGACCACAAAGAGGCTGTAGGCTGCGTCGCGGGTTTTCTCATTGATCAGCGGATGGCATCTGACGCCTTTGGCCTCGCCCACTCCGTGGGGACCCCAACGCCGATCCGGGATGGTCCGCATGAGCGTGCCGCAGATCCCGGCTGCCGCCACGTCGCGGGGTAGACCAAGCGCATCGCGCGTGATGACATAGGCCAGCATGCGCAGATCAAAGTCATGCTCGGGGCCACTGCGCGTGCCGGACTGAGCTGCTGCTGCACAACTCACCAGAACCGCAGGAGCCTTGACGCCGCGCTTCTTCAGCTCGTCGGGATTGAAAAGCCCCCAGATCGCCTCGCAGGTGTTCAGCCCCGGCAAGGTAACCGAGATCCGCTCCGCGATGGTCTTGGGCAGCGTTTGAAAGAGATCCGGCGCGATCATCGCAGCGGCTCCGAGAGGAAGTCTACCGCCCGATCACGAATGAAGCGCTCGTCCTCGGGGCTCACGCCGAGATAGGGACGCGCCGGGATCGGCGGATGACCTTGATCCTCGTCGCCGCCCATCTGGTGGATCGCGGCATAGACCCGGTTTGCCCCGACGATTACCTCGTCTGCGGTGGCACGGCTGAGGAGGCTGTCGCGCAGATCCCCCTCCCGGTGCAGCAGGCTCGCGCCCTGGCGACCGGGGTGATAGTTCGCGCTCCACTCCGCCCAGGGATCGCCATCGGGCGAGACCTTGGTCGTGGCGATCCGCTCCTGGGCACTGCCCTCCAGGCGCGCCCCGATGGCCTCGCTCAGCTCAAGACGGTCAGCCGTCTCCAGGCGGCGCAGCTTTTGCATCGCCCCAGCCAGATCGGTCGTGGTGTACTCGAGCGCGATCCCTGCCATCAGAGCCCCCGCATTTTTTCGCGGGAGAACTCGCGCTCAGGCCCGCCCGAGACGATCGGCTGCGGCCCCGATCCAAGATCAGGACCATCCGGGTCGCTGTCGGGCAGATCGACACCAAAGAGCGGCAACCGCGTCTTGCCGGAGGCGAGCTTTTCAAGCGCCTCGATTGCGTCGTCATACCGCTGACGATGCTCTGCGCTGAGCACATCCCGGCTCAAGGCCAGGCGATAAAGCGCGATATCGACCGCGTATGGAACCAGGATCAAATAGCGCTCGCCGAGCGGCAGGGTGTAGCGCGCGGCGAGCTGAGCGTCGATCTCAGCCGAGGCCAGATCGAGCGCGAGGGCGACGGCAGCCACATCAACCTCGCCATCGCCATCGCGGTCAGCCACGTAAAGCGCATCCACGCCATACAGCTCCTCGATGTCAGACTGGTCGGCATAGGCCATGGGTCACTCCTGAGAAAATCGAGGGCCTTTTTCAGTCCTGCCCAGGACGCGGTGACGGGGGGCGAGCTTCGGCTCCTACCTTCTAAAGTTCCCAATGGGTGCTGACGGACTTGCGGCCCGGACCAGACCCCCCTCTCTGGGGTATTCAGTCCGCAGGCTTGCTCGCCTGCGCTTCGCCCTCGCGCTTGGCGCGGGCCTCCTCGAGCCCGGCCCAAACGCGGTCCCGCAGCTCAGCTGTGATGGCCTTCGCATCCTCGGGCAGCGCTTCGCGCAGCGGCCCGAGATTGGGTTTGCCATCGGACTTGCCGAAGTCGTCCTCCCCGAGCCCAGCGATGGCCTTGGCCACCCGCTCCACCAGGGCCAGCTCGGGATCAGGCTCGGCAGCTTCCTCGGCGGAGATTGCCTTGACCGACAGAGCCTTGTCGGCCTCCAGCATCTCCCACTCCTTTTTCGTGAAACGGTCGTCTTCAAAGACCGCGCCAGCCCGGGTGTGTTGCGCCCCGCAGCGCCAGTAGCCATCGGGGCGGCCATCGATCAGTTTGACACGCTTTGCCATTATGCCACCCGCTTGAGCCAGCTGTTCACGACCAGCTCGACCTCTTCGAAATTGACATTGGTGGCACCGCCGTCGCCCAGCTGAGCCTTGACGACCTTGCGGGCTGCACCGCGCAGGGTGGTGGGCACGACCAGGTGCGTGGGCTTGATCCCCAGCGGCCGTCCACCATCACCCTCAAAGCCCATCATGGCCTCAATGGCGGCATCGAGCGTGTCGTTGGTGAGAGGCTGCTGGGACCGGTAGGCCATGTTCCAGAACCCGAAACCGACATTGAACCGACCTTCGGCTCCGTAGAGGTAGCTGTTCTTGATGAAGACATGGTCGGAGGTGGTCGGATCCTCTTTGTTCACGAGGCCGATCGCTTCACGATCCTGGAAGATGAAGGGGCGCAGCACCGAATTGAGATCCAGCAAGTACCAGGCAGGCCCGGTGCCAGCAGCCATATTGGAAACCTGGGTCACCGCGCCGGTTCCGTCATGGTTGGCGTAGACCGGATGCTCGGTGTCGAAAAAGTTCTGACCATCATAGCAGGGCAGCGTATGCGCCGTATCCATCAGCTCAGACAAAAGCTGGTCGGGCTTGCGTGCGGCACTCTCCCCCATTCGGACAAAGCGCGGCGCATACGTCCCGAGCTTGTCGTCCTTGATGTCAGTGGCCTTGACGCCGATCGTGGCTTCCCAGTCCTTGTTTGCGATCTGGTAACCACTGGCTTTGATGTCCTTGATCACCCGGTCGCCGATCCATTCGCGCATCTCCGGCGCATCGCCGAGCCAATCATAGGTCTCCGAGGCATCTTCGGAGTTCACCACCGTGCAAAAATCACGGTAGAAGCTCTCCTCCATCTGGGCATCGAAGCCCTGTTGGAAATTCTTTTTAACGCCCGTCCAAAGGGCGGACAGAACTATGGGTGTGATGGCGACCATGGATTACGCCTCCTGCTTTGCACGCGCTTCGGCATGCGTTTTCGGGTCGACCCCGAGCTGATGGCAGACGGCAATCGCATCCGGCTCGAGGCTCGCCAGATCGCCCGAGGTTTCGGGGGTCTTGGCGAGTTGCTTGTTCTTGGCAATTTCGGGCGCAGCATCGACCATCGCCTGGAAGCGCTCGAGCCCGCCATCCTGGCGACAGGCGGCGACGTGGTAGGCCTTCGAGGCAGGCGCGACCTTGCCCGCTTCGATCGCGGCATCAACGGCGGCATTGATCGCCTCGTCGGTCCGGGCCTCGTCGGCCTTCTCGAAATCGCGGATCCGGTTGAGCGCCAGCTCGTGGTCCGCCTTGGGCACGAATAGCGCGGGATCGGGTGTCTGCGCGGCGTTCAGAGCGGTTGCGTGGTCGCTCTTCATCGTGGTGATCGCCGCCAGCACGTCCGTCTCGGTTGCGTTGGCCGCAAGGCCCAGCGCATCCAGGATGGCCTTGTTCATTGCAGTCTCCTCTGTCTCCGCGCCCTCTCGGTTCAGCGCGGCCATTTGCAGATTGGGTCGATTGGTGAGCCCCGCCGAGACCATCTTGACGATCTCACCGGTTGCCCTGGCGAAGGTGAAAACCGGGCTCAGGTAGCGATAGGACCGGGAAGCGACCGCGTTGGCCCCCTCCTCATTCCAGCTCACCTTCCCCCAGAGCGCCCCTTTGCGAACCTCCATGGCCTGGATCCAGCCGACCGCAGGTGCAGCCTCGCCTTTCGCGCCCTTGATCTGGGTCGCGTGTTCCAGGTCGATCGGCAGCTCGCCGCCATGGTTGTTGAAGGCCGCGACCACCGCTTCGGGGTTGGGCAGCATCCAATTGCGCCCATCGCGCCCCTCAATGCCCGGCCCGGCCGGGGTCAGTTGCACCCATTCCGGGGCACCGCTGGACGCGTTGAGCGCAAGGCCCAAAATTTCGAGAGTTTGGCTTTCCATGGCGCATGGATCGCATGCGCGCAGGGGTCGGGTCGGCCCCGTCACTTGTCGGTGCCAATGGGGACAAATCGAGCTTTTCGGGATGAGGCGCTGAAACGCCCGCTGAGCGGCCTCGGGGGCTCTGGCGTATGCCGGGGCCTAAATCAGGCCAGAGCCCCTTAAATGCCCCTTTAACCGAACTCTCAGGCCGGGTTTGCCCGAATGGGGCGGGTCGCATTTGCGAAATCCGGGCAGAACGGCTATATCAGACCTGCCTGAGCCATAAATCGGATAGCCGGTCATCTGTGCCGCGATGGGGTTCCGACCATCCAGGCGATTTACTCCACCTTGCGGTCTGCCTGAGCGATCTTGCGCGCCCATTGCGCGTCATCGACCGGGTGCATCGTGCGGATCCAGACCTCGGCCTTCTCGCGAATGTGGCGCAAGGCGATGAACCACCCCGCGCTCCGCAAGATCAGATCCGTCTCGCCATTGCGCGTCTGTGTCCAGGCTTCCGCCGCTTTGATCCCGTCCGTCACAGCCCGCATCACCTCCGGCGTCACGGGGCGGCTTTTCTCCTGCCACTTGGTCACCGTGCGATCGTTCACGCCCACCAGTTGGGTCTCCGCGCCCAGGGCGTCCTTCAGGCGTTGGGACAAGACCGCCACGGGGGCTGAGCCCGTGGCCTCACCCGCCAAGAGCCGCTGGACGCGCCAGCTCGTCGCGATATCGCGGGCAACCACTTCGGCCACCATCGGATCCGCCGTCTCGAGCTTGTCGCGCAGCATCTTCTCCATGGCCTGCTGACGCACCAGGCCGGGGTTGCTTTCCCAGCCTGGATCGATGCCCTGGGGCACCTGCTTCAGCTCGCCCGTGCGGGCGTTCTCGAATGTCCTAGTCGGGATGTAGGGGTTTTGAGTGATACCCCTCGCTTCAGCCTGCTCCTGAGTGAGCTGCAAGGCCCAGCATTTGCAGCCCCATCCATTGGGAAACCACCACGTTTTCCAAAAGGGATCGTCCACATGGAGGACCCAACCCTCCTTGGCCTTGTGGTGGGGACGGTGTCGCTCGGACGGACCCGTGCGGTATTCGAGATATGGGAAGGTCCGCTTAGTGCGCTGCACCCGGTCCCACTTGCCCGCCATATTGGCCGAGCGCAGATTGGCGCGATAGATCGTCCGAAGCCGCCGGGGCGAGCCGAGCTGGACCTCTCGCGCTTCGCCATCGGCAGGATCGATCATCTGGCGCTTGCCCCACCAGCCTTTCTCCGCGAGCTTGGGGCGCAGCTCCTTCTGGAAACTCTCGAAGGTCTGACCGGTATCGATCGCCTCCTGGACCGCGTCGCGGATGTCCTGGAGGATATCGGCCTGCATAGCCTTGGCCACGGTGAAGGCCACCGCGTGCTCTTCCGGCTCCACATCGAGCCAGGAGAAGGACGGGCGCACCCCCTTGTTGGCGAGGAAGTTTCTCACCTCCGGCGGCGCGCCACCATCGAAGCTGTAGGCGGGACGGTCTGTTTCAGGCATCAGCGTTTGGGTTTCGGCGGCGGTGGGGCCGTGGGGCGTGACCCGCTGATCGCCCCAGCTCGAATGCCCGGCGCGATTTCAGGCTTCGGATCCAGGCTCAAGTCCGGCTCAATGAACCATTCAAACGCGCGTTCGCCGCTGTCCCACCAACTCACCTGGTAATAGGGTAAAACCGCACCGCGCCGAAACTCGATCCGCTCGATGCGACCGGCGATGTCGTCGGTCACATCGACAATCTCGCCCAGCATGAATTTGGGCTTGGGCAGTTCAAGAGCGTCCATCACCTTCAGGCGGTTCTCGATCAGCGCCATCATCAACGCGTCCGCACCATCGACGCCGGACACGCGACGGATGTCCTTGAGCCAGGACTGGATAAAATCGAGCGGGCTCATGGTCCAACCTGTATCTGATCGCGCAAGCGGAAACCCAACAAACCCCAGATCTTTTCCCGTGCGTTGCTGAAAGCGATCCTGCGACCGATTTCCGCATCAAAGTTCTCTGGAGACGCACACGCGCTTTCGCCAGTGACCGTGTACCCGTTCGTAAGGGTGAGGCAGCACACCGTGAGGCAAGAGCCTGGAAAAACGTGGTAGAGCTCGCTGACCACTTCTGCATCGACCATCGCGTTGGTAACACGAGGCGCCGTGAGACCCTTGTCGCTCAGCGCCGCCTCAATTTCGTCGCGGATATCACCCATCTCTCTGATCTCCTGTTGAACGGCTCTTGAAGAGCCCTTTGACGAGCCCGTCGATCAGCAGACCGGCAGGCATCTCTGGTATGGCCGCAAGACGGCGGCGGAAGTCCTCGTAGTCTGTCGCCGCCGCCAGGGCCGCCTCGATCGGAGTGAGCGCCTCCTCGGTGACCTCTTGCCACTCAGCCATCATCTGCGCCTCGATTTCGTCGGCCGTTCCGAACGGGTCGAAACCCGCTGGATCTGCGTCGAGCCCCGGCGCGGGTTCAAAGATGCCCCGGTTCGCCGCCTCTGCCTCGTCTTCCGCATCCTCGGGATCAGGGTCGGGTGTCGGCGCGGCCGAGGGCGGCGTACCTTGAGCGGGTGCGGGCGCGCCAAGCAACTCGTCGCCCTCCTCTGGATCGCTGAAGCGCAGCTTGCTGCGGACCTCGGATTGCTTGACCTTCAGCCCCACCGCCACAAGACCGGGCAGCGCGTTCATTGCAAGCTCGACGTCCTCCGGCTCCTCAATGACAATCTTGAGCTTGGGGTACTTGGGCTGCACCCCATAGTTGAGATCCACAAACGGCTTGACCACATCGCGCGCGATCGTGGCGTTCACCTGGCGCGCGTCAGCGGCGGCGATGTCGTGGCGCACCCCGTCATGGACCTCTGCCTGGGCCATGGAGCTGCCGTCATCGGAGGTCATGGTTTGACCCAGCACCGCCTTGGAGGTCTGCTCATCAATGAAGCGGCAGAGGTTCTCGAAGACTGGCTTGTCACCGCCGCTCGACGCGATCTGCTCGAACTCGATCTCCATGGACTTTGGCAGAACCGCCGCCGCGTCGGTGCCGATATTGGCCACGGCCAGGTAAAGCTTCTCGACATCCTCGCGCGTGGCTTCCGGCCCGTAGCGGCCGAGCCGCAGGGGGAGCCCGTAGGTCTCGACAAAGGCCATCCAGTCCTTGAGCGAGTAGCTCTTGCACATCCAGCCGAAAGCCGCGATCCGCGCGAGCCCACCCCGGCAGGTCAGGCCGGATTTGAGCTTGGGGCGGTGGATCGCGAACTTGAAGGGCTCGAGCGGGATGCCATTAGCCGGATCCGCCTCATCGATCAGGCGCAGATCGCGACCGGTCTCTTTGTCGAACTTGAAATGGCGTTGGGTGACCCAATCATAGGATTGAGGCCACCACTGACGTGCCGTCTTGGCCCAATTGATCTCGACCACCGAGAAGCCTTTGCCGAGCCCGTCGAGCAGATCCTCGACCAGATCGGGAAAGAGATCATCCTCGGCGATCCGCTCCTGCACAGCCTCCGCGATTTCCACGTCGCGCGCGCTTTCAGAGGCAGGCGTTACTGTCGGTTCAACCCCAGAGACCGCGCGTTTGCGCACGCCCAAGACCGAGGAATAATGTGGATCACGCTCCTCCATCTCCTCGGCAAACTTGGCGTACTCGGTGATGTCGCCTTGGTCGCAAGCCCGGAGGATAGAAGACAAGCGCTGGGGGGTGAGCCCGTAGGCCACCGAGGCAACGAAGGGTTGACGCACGCCGGTGATCCCGGCCTCAGCCTTGGGCTGGGTCAGCTCCGCCTGCTTTACCGGGCGGCCATAGGCATCGAGAAGCGGCATCACCACATTCCTTTATGCGCCCGGATGCCGGACGTGAGTTTGATTGGGCGCGCCCCGTCGCGGATCCTGGTGGGATCGACGCGGCGATAGTCAAAGGGCTGGTAGGCCACGCCAGCCGCCCCCACGGCCAGTGCGAGCGCCCAGAAGCGGTCCGCATGGCCGTCCGTGTCGGTATCGGCGACCAGGCGACGGATGCCGGTGGGGCCGACCACGGACTTGATCGCATGGAGATCGGCGCGCAGCACCTGGTCGCCCTGGGGGATCAGCACCGTGCGGTCCTGCATTGCCTCCTTGAGGCCCGAGGCCAGATCGAGCTTGGACGCGGCGGAAAACATCACCCCGTCAACACGCGCCTCGCCATAACGGCGGATGGCATCCTCGACGGGCTTCTCGCCCATGCCGGTCTGGTCCATAGCCAGGCGCGCGACCCGGTAGCGGGTCATGACATCATCGAGCAAGCGGTCCTGCTCTGCAAAGCTGATCCGCTTGCGCGCGATCACCTCGCGGGTGACGAGCACTCCGTCCACGCGCTCGAGCACCCAGATCACAAAGAGGTCGTTGCGGGCCGCGATATCGACCCCGACATAGACCATCCCGTCATTGTAGCGGATCGGGCGGCCCGCAGTCGCATCCTCACAAGACGCGATCAGATCGTAGCTGAGCCAGCTTGCAGCCTCGTCGAGCCACTGGATCTCGAACTCCTGTTTCCAGGCATCCTCGTCCGCCATGCCTGCGCGCAGCTCCTCGATGTCCACATCGAGCCCCTGCCGCACCGCCTCGTAGATATCCACGTGATGCTTCGACCAGCCATTGCTGTCGTCTGTCATCAACTCGTAGAACTTGTTGCCCTTCCCGTTGGGCGTGCTGATCACGCGGATCTTGTGCCCGCCGCGCGCGGCCACCGGAAACGCGGCACGCCAGATCGCACGGCTGTCGCGGTGGAAGGCGAACTCGTCCAGGAGCAAGTTGCCGCCAAAGCCCCGCGCCGCATCCGGGTTGGCCGAGAGCGCCACGATCCGGCTACCGCCCGGAAAGCGCACCTCGTGGGTCTTGTAGGTCGCATCCCACTCGCGGGAATAGAACTCGTCTTCAACGAACTCCGGCGAGGCCCCTTGCGCAAAAACATTATACGCCGCCCAGAAGGCCCGCGTGATTGGCTTGAGCGCGTCCTCCATCGCTTCCTTGGCGGTGTTCTCGGAGCGCGACAGGATCGTCCAGCGTTCTTTGCGCCCGTCGATCTCAGCCTGGACGCATTGGTCGACGATCTCGCCCGACGAGCCGAAGGTCTTGCCACCGCGCCGGGTGAACATCCCGACCTTGTATCGGCTCTGATCGGCGATCCAGGCCTTCTGGTAGGGTAGGAATGTGAGGGCGGTTTCGGTCATTGGCGATCCTGAGCATCGCCGCCATCAAGCTTCTTCAGCTCCGCCTCAAGCATGTCAAAAGCGTGGTACACACCATCGTCAAACTCATGGCTTCCGGTAGCTTTGAACCGCCCCAGAGCATGCACCGCGTAGTCAAGGCCTTGCCGCTGCCCAAAGCGTCGTCCTTTCTCCCAAGCTCGATGACGAGACGGGAATAGCCTCGTAAAGAGGTCACCGATCCTATCCATCACGCCAGCCCCAGCACTTCGCGGGCCGCTTGGGCAGCCGCCTTGTTGATCCCGCCCTGGGCCTCGGCGGTTTCCAGCTTCTCGGCCAGCTCGCGGGCATGCTCCTCGCGCAGGCGCTCCCGTTCATCCGTCAAAAGTTTCTCGCGGATCCCGGCTGACTGCATCAGGTCCTTGAGCATCCGACCCAAAGCCATCAGCTCCTTGGCCTCCAGATGACCATCCTCCTCACGCACCGCCCGCATCATCTGCACCGCACTGGTCGCGATCATCTGCATGAGCACCTTGTGCAGGTCGCTCTCCTGCTCGATGTCCATATCGGCCAGGAGGGTTTCGGCCATCGAGAACGCCTCGCGCTGGTCCTTCAGCGCCTTGGAGAACTCGCCCACGGCCGTCTTGCCGATGCGCAGCTCCTGCCCCGCCTCCTCGAGCCGGAAATTCAGCGCTTCGGTGACCTCGACAATCTCGCCAAACCCACGCTTTGCCAGTTCCTGCTGAAGCCAGTCGCGCAGCTCGGGTGGCATGAGATCCAGTTTCTTGGGCGGGGGCATGTCAGCTCCCAGGCCGGGGGCGCTGGATCCCCGGATGGCTCCCGACGCCCTGCGCGATTTCCACCCCCGTGACGGTCGCTGTCGCGATCCAGAAACCCGTCTTGGTTTCCTCAAGCTCGAGCATGCCCTGTTCCCGCAGCCAATGCAGCTCGGTGACGATCTGGTCGCGCGTAAGCTCGATGCCAACGCTGGGCAGGAGTGTGCTGAGCATGGAAGCGTTGGTGGTGTATTTGGGCGCGCCCTCGCAGAAACGCAGGATCGCGAGGCGCGCATGCTTCGACAGGGTTTCGCGATAGCTCATTTCCGACCTTCTTCCATCAAATGCTGTTCGTGGCGCGACAGCACGTCTTTCATTGTGCGGATCATGTCGGACTGACCCCGCATCGATGCGGCCATGGCCTTCATGTCTCCGGAGATTTCGGTGAGGTGCAGCTCAAGCCGGTGCAACTCGCCTGTCTCCGGCAGAGCCGCAATTTTCTGTTCCGCTGCCACCAGCCGACGATCCATATCGTCCATCTGGTCTGAACCTTGCTTCAACCGGTTTTCGAGATCTGCGCGCCGCGTCCGAAACCACGCGACAAACATCGCGATCACCGACAAAGCAGCGCTGATGGTGACGGTGGGGTCGAAGTCAAAGGTCACCCTGAGCCCCTTCCGGTTCGCTCAGCGCACCCCAGCCCGAAAAGCCAGCCCCCGAAGCAATCAAACAAGCACTGCCGTCCGGATGCGTCGAAACGATCGTCCACGTGCCGATATCGGAAACCCAGAACTCGAACACAGTCCCCCTCGCCGCCAGCGCGGTGGCGGCTTGAACTTCGTCGAAGTCCATTGCCAGACGCGCGACCACACGGTCGCGCGGCGCGCAGAGTGACACGCTTTGCGCAAATGCGGCCTTCACAAAAATGCACGCGATAAGCACCACGAACGCTCCGATCAAACCCCAAAAAAAAGGTCTCATTGAACACCCCCTTTTAGGTCCGCGATGATTGCGTTTTTGGACTTCGATCCGGCAGAGCTGCCGAAGAAGTAGTTGCCCACCTGGGCGCAAAGACCGCCCAGGATACCGATCACGCCCACCACGATCTCGCCACCGGCCTCCGGCAGGCCTTGGAAAAAGAGCAGCGCCAACACCCCGAAAAAGCCCATCAAGATTACGGCCCCCAAGATCATCGGGGTTCGGTCGCCTGTTTGCGCCTGGCGCTGTCGGGCGCTGTGCCGGTCATCTGCTGCGATCCGCTCCAGCTCGATCCCGGCCTCGGCCATGCTCGCCTGAAACTCAGCTTCGATCTGCTTGAGCTTGACCAGATCCTCGGGTGTCTGGATCGCATCGACCAGCTCGTCTGCAGAGGTCACCTCGCGCCCGAGGAGCTGGTCCGCGATGGCCTTGGTCGCAACCCCTGCGAGCGGCCCGCCAAGGGCTGTGGCAAGACCGGGGGCCACCGCCCCCACGATATCCTTAAGGCGGTCCTTCATGCGGCGTCCTTTTCGGTGATGGCGGCGGTGTAGCGCGCGACGATCCAACCCTCTTGCCCGTCATAGAGCACGCGCAGCCAGTGGCGGTTGTCGAACACGCCTTTGCGTATCACGGGGACCACTACGCCATCCGGGATCTGGGCGATGACATTGGGGTTGAAGCTCGGCCAACGGCGCATGTTGAGCGCCCCGCTACGAACGTCGATTTCAACCATCTCGTCGCCTTCGGGCTCCCAAAGCTCATCCGCAGATGTCTCAGCTTCGAAATCGGCCGCATCTCGCCCCAGCACCAGGGTCCGAATGGTCTCCATCGGGAAGAGCGGGCTCGGATCGACCTTGCGACCGGGTGATACATACCAGTGCCCGCGCACATCCTTGAGCGTGGGCACCTCTTCAAAGAGCCGCTCGAGCAAAAGGGTGACGGCGACGATCTGAGCATCCGAAGGCGGCATCCACCACCCCGCCCCATGCTCGGGCGTCTCGCGAAAGAACACCTGGGGCTCACCCTCGGGATTGCGCTTTGGGAAGAGCTGGCCCCACCAAGCACGGACATAGTCGCCCGCATCCTCCATCTTGCCCGGCCCGACCAGCTCAATCCCGATCGAGAAGTCGTTGCAATGATCCGCGCCGTGATAGTGCGAGCGGCCCGCATGCCAGGCCGCGCGGTCCAGCGGCACCTGTTGCTCGATCGAGCCATCCTGCTCGATCACGAAATGCACGCTGACCTCTGCGCCATTGTCCGCGAGGTAGTCCGCCGCCTGCCCTATCCCGAGCCGAGAGGCGGTGTCGTGCAGCACAACCAGGCGCGGCGTGATCGTGCCGCCCATCCACTTGGCCTGGCGAAACGGAATGCCTTTCAGATGCGTTGTCATGATGGGTCCCCTTGGGTTCCCATCCAGTTTGCCCGAGCTTCAAAACCAAAGCGGCCCCGACAGATGTCGGGGCCATGCTTTTCGGGGGCGAGGAGCTGCCGCTCGCCTAGCCTGCGCGATCGATGTCGTTTGTGTCAAACGGCAAGAGCAATTGACGCTCTGGTGCCGGGAGACGTTGCTTGGTCACCTGCCCATTGTGGCGCTCGCTTTTCCATCGCTCGGCGGTGCGCTCGGCGACATCGCAGAGCTGTGCGACATCGCGCGTCGAGCGCCCCTGGGCAAAGAGCTGCATGCCCCGCGCCCGGCGCGCGGTCTGGCCTCGTTCAGGCCCCATTGGCAGGCGCAGCTTTCCCGGCCCGAAATAGGCAATCATCCGGGCGCAGGCTTCGGTTCCAAGAATGCGTTCCAGTTGCGAGCCCTCACCATGCACCGGGATGTTGATCTCGGTGCCACCACGGGACTGCAGCAACGCAAGCGCACGGTCCTCGCCGATGGCCTCGACCAGCTCTGCCGCCCGCCCGCTAAGCATCCTCGTCCTCCGCAGGAGCACTGCCAGACCGCGATCCTTTGCGCTTGTTCGGTTTTGAGCTGGGTGTGATGGTCACCACTTTGGTTCCCTCCAGCTTGTAGACATATCCGGTCTTGCGCACTCCAATCGCCCGCATATCCACACCCCGCGCGACCTCCTGGGCGATGTGCTCGCGGACCGGGTCGAGGTCGAGCCCGGCGACTTCCTCCGCGTAGCGCACCAGGGCGTGGTCGGTGATATGGATCCGGGGCTTTTTCATGACCGAAACCGCCCGTAATCCACATCCGCCCCGACGCGATTGCACCAAGCCAGCAGCGCCTGGATGACCGCGTTGATCTGGGCAGGATCGCGCAGCATATCGATGTCGGCTGGAACACTGCCCCAGCTCGCCTCGAAGGTCTTGCGCACAAAGGCGTTGAGCCCGTCGCGCCCAGGCTTCTCCAATGCAGTCGCCTCACCGAGTTTGCCCCACAGGACATGGCAAAGGCGCAGGTCCGCGCGGGGGGCCTGTCGATACTTGGGTTTGCGCGCTGCCGTGGGTTTGAAGCCCTTTGCCTTGAGCGCCTTCAACACCTTGCCCAGGTCCGCCTCGTCCATGTCCGACATGGAGGTTTTGCCCGTGGCGACCAGTTGCAGATCGCGGCGCGCGTCATCGTCGATCCCGAGCTGGCGACAGCCGACATGGATGGTTCTCTGGAGCTGGCGGGTCATTGCTGCACCTCCGCGATCTGCGCAAGCAGCGCCTGACGTGTCTCTGACACTTCGTCCAAAGGTGTCTCCTCAGGATCGCCTTGGGCATAGAGCGTCAGATCCATCATCATTAGGTGCAGACGGGGATCATTGATCTCGAGGCTGAGAGCAGCCAGCTCGTGGAGCTTTTGGCCGAGCAGCGTCAGCGGGACTTTAAGCGCCGCTGCGCCCTTGTTGTTAAGGACTTCCTGCAGCAGGTTTGGAGTATGAATGCGCCAGTTGAGATCGGGCATCCTTTCGTGATGTGCTGACGTACTCATATCGCCACCTCGAACAAGTCAGGTGTTTCGCGACACCGCCCGGCAGCGGCTTCGTGGAACATCGTGCACTGCTGGTTTTGCCCATCCAGAAGCGGAATGAGAACATGCAGATGATGAAAACCAGCGCCAGCGGCGTCAGCGTTGCCAAGCATTTGTAGATGCCAAACAGGGCAACCTTGTTCTGTCGTATGGTGAACGCAATGACGGCACAGCGCTGCCTGATATGCATCCCCTTCCGTGGCGTTTGAGAAGTGCCCCATCCGTCAGCCCTCCATCTCGCGCTGCGCCTGCTTAAGCAGCACCTCGACCCGCGCATTGCACTGCGCGACCGTCCCCCCGGTCTCGGCCGCGATGCGCTCCAGAGCGGCCTCGTTGTCTCGGGCATCCATCACCTGAAGATCCAGATCCGTGGACCATGGGACTGCGGCCTTCCGTTTCACCTTGTCGGGGGCCTCGGCCAAATCAGCTTTCTGCGCTTTGACGAACGCGGCCCGTCGCGCCCGGAGTGCGCCAAAGGGCAGGTTCATGTCACTGGCGACATCGCCACATAGTTCGCCGTCAGCGATGCGTGTCAGTGCTTGCTGGAAATCCGCCTCCAGGTCTTTCTCAGAGCGTACCTGGCGCGGCCCGTCGCGCTTGTATCCCTTTTGATCCTCGGAGGATGGCGTCGGGTCAGGCAGCAACTCTAGCAACCGCGCATCACACTCCGCGAAGCTTACACCGATGCGCGCCGCGATCTCCTCAAGGGCCGCATCATCGCCAAGAGCCTGCATCAACTCCCGATCGATCTCGGGCGTCCAGACCTCGGTCGTGTCGCCGGGCGTCACGTCTTCATCGGCCTCCGTTGCCGCGACAGAAATGGGCCGAAACTCCTGCTCCAGAGCCGCGACAAACAGATGCGCGAGCCCTGAATCCAGAAACGTGCCCAGTGTCACCGGCTTCAGTTCGGTGACGACAAACGCGCCTTTGATCTCTTCGATGTGGTAGGTGGTCATGAAACCTCGCCTCTCTCGATTGCATCAGCTAGTCGACGAAAAGTGTTCACGCATCCCTGCGGATCGGCGTTCTCGGACAAGTTGCCGAGCTCGATAATCTCTTCGTCGTCAATGTCGGAAAGCGCCTCGGTCAGAACGTAAATGAACTGCTCATCGTTCTGCGCCAGCATTCGCGCAAGCTCCCCGCGCAACAAGTAAACTTCGGTGCTGTAATCAGACATCGCACTCAAGCCTTCGCCAGATCGATGGTGATGGCTTCCCAGCCCGCGTCATGGGCATCGCGGCGGTAGCAGCGCACATAGGTCTTCGAGCCGACCACCCGCATCGCGTCGCGGATAGCGCGCATTGCGCGCTGCCAGCGCTCGTCCTCGATCTCGAGCCGCAACAGCATGAAAATCTCAGAGCGATTGATCTGGCCCGCCCTGTCGGTGTTGAAGGCGCTGGTGACGATCGCGCGGATCTCCGGGCGGCTGTCCGCTGCCCATTCGTTCAGGCACTCATCCACCAGCGCCTTGGCGATCTGCAGCTCCGGGCCAAAATCGACATGATCGGCCACCTGCACCTGCACCTTCATCAGCCCGTCATGGCTCATGAAGGTCTTGTTGCCTTTGGCACCCCCCTTGGTGGCCCCATGTTCCTGGGCGAGGATCGCCTCGAAACCTCCGAGGTCTGCGAAGGTGTGGCCCTTGAAGCGCGCCACCTGGTCGCTGAGCTCATCCGCGAAGTGGATGATCTTGCGGACCACCTCGTCCTCCAGCAGATGCTGGGGTTTAACAAGGGCCACCGGGATCAATCCGCCCCTGCCGTCGCCGATGAATTCCTCCTCGCCGACCATTGTGCGACCATCGGGGATCTGCGGTTCTTCCTTCTCCGTCATGTTGTGTCTCCGTCATGTGAGTGTTTGGGAGTTGCCTGGGCGCGCAAGACGGCAACCTCGCAGACCAGGGCTTCGATTTCCGCGTAGGTGACCATGCTGGTGCCGCGTCTGCCTTTGGTATCGACCTTGTTGATCGCCTTGCTGGACAGCTCGGTCATTTCCTGCAGCGTGAAGGCGGTCATGCGGCATGCCCCAAGCTCGGAACGCAAACTTGGCAGAAACCGGCATCCGTCAGGCTTTCTGCCCCCCTGCCAAAGAGCAGCCAATTCATCGACACGTCATGGGCAACGCAGATAGCGCTGAGGGTGCCCAAGGCAGGCATGGAGCGTCCGGCCATTCGGTGCGTGTGTCGAAGGCTTTGGGCCGAGATGCCCGCGACGCGCGCAAATCGGCCGGGGCTCAACCCGCTGTCAGCGATCACCTTGTCGAGACGCCGCAGCATATCCTCGCCGAAATCCGGGTAGGCGTTGTCGAGCTGAGGTGGGCAGACATAGGCTGTCATGGCGTCTCTCCTTTGAAAATCGGGCAGGCAAAGCAGGCGCGCCGCATCCGGGCGCGCAGGGGGTTCAGGGGAAGGTCTGAGACGGCGGTGTCCCGCCAATTGAGGCAGGTTTCCGAGCTGATCGTGCCTTGACCGGGGCAGTCCACCTGATCGCTGAGATAGATGTCGCGCACCCGGCTCTCGAGACTGTCCAGGGGGGAGGCGTAGGTGTTCGAGATCGCTTGGCTGACCATGGTCACAGAGACGCCAATGCGCTCTGCAACGAGGCGCTGGCTGTGCGCCTCATCGCAGGCATTCACCAGCGCCTCGATCCAGTCAGGGACTGATGCCCCCCACCCCTCGCACGCGCGTTGCATCCGGGCACTCATAGCCGCGCGCCCTTGACGGCAACCACGCGCTGATCGTTCTGATCGACCACGACCTCGCGGTTTTTGACATCTGGCGGCAGAGGGCCGGTGTCCCGCAAGAGCTGGTACCTCGCTGCGATGCCGCGCGCGGGACGTGCTTTGACAAGCACCTTGAGATAGCCAGCCCGCAGAAGTGCCTGAATATAGGCCCGCAACAAAACCTCTGAGGGACAAGAGGGGACGCCTTTGAGCGCTAGAGACAGATCGGCTTGCGAGAACCTTTTGAGCACCCGCATCGAGCGCCAAATCGCCTCTTGTGGGCTGCTCGGCAGGGCGCTGACCCCTTCGTATTCCACCGGGCCACGGAGCCTCCAGAGGGCTGCAGCGCCCTCCTGCTCACGCTTGACGCGCTTCTGATCTTCCCAGCGATTGAGGTACTTTCGAACCGTGCCCTCGGCCAGCGCCGTCTTTTCCGCGATCTCGGCTGTTGTGATCGGCGCGCCATGGATCAACGCATCCCAGACCGCATCTTCGTTGTCGGTTGTTTTGAGTTGCGCGCTCATGACAGGCCCCGACCTTTCGGCGGCTCGCCATCGAAGATGCCTGTGTACTCCTCTGAGGACACGGACTTGAGGCCTTTGACCGTGCTGAGCTCCTTGATGCGCGCCAGGTTGGTTGTGATCCGCCGGATCGAGCCGTTGGTCTCGGCGAGGATGCGCGCGAGCAACTCATCGGCGATCTCGACGCCATCGCAATAGTGATCCGTCAACATCTTGAGATCCCGAGCGTCAGCAGGCTCCGCCGCGACCCATTCGAGCTGGCGGTTATGAACCCGTTCGATCCGCTTCAGGCTCTGAGGCAGCAGCTCCTCACCAACCAGGATCACGGGTGTGTCGGTGTTGTCATGAATATCGCGGATCAGCTCGATCATTCCGCGTTTGACGGCGCGATCGGCCTCATCAACGATCAGCGGACGCCCAGAGAGTGAAAGCCCTTTCTGGACCTGTTCGGAAATCGACGCGGTGCATCCTTTGGGCTTGATCCCCAATTCTGCCGCGATCTTCTTGAGAAGGAACTTCTTGGTCCAAACGTCCTGCACAACCACATGGATCGCGCCGTAGCTGGTGATGCAATGGATTGCGGCAAAGGTCTTGCCGAAGCCCGAGGGGCCATAGAACACCGCCATGCCCTCCAGGCCGAAGGCGCGAGTTTGCAATCGATCCATCAATTGAACCATCCGCTGCACATTGCGCAGCGGCCGAATGGAATTGCTGTCTGCTCCGTGATGTGTCACGTTTCTCTCCGTCTGCTGGGTCGCGGTTCGGGGTGCCTCCCGTCCGCGACCTTTTCGCCCCACCCGGTCTCGTCGGGGCCTTAGCCGATCGCTTCGTCGCCGAACTGTTCCCACAAAGCCTTTCGCGATCGGTATTCACTGGTCGTCTGGTAGCCCCGAAGCCATTCCGCCTCGGCCTCACCCACACGCTTGCCCGCCTCCGAACGCGCTTCGATCTCCAGCGCCCGCTTGAACCGCTCGACATCCGTGTCGGCGAGCGGCTGAGCTTTGGGGGTGAACTCGGCGATGAAGGCATCGCGCGCAGCATCTTCTGCCGCGTCGATTGGGGGGCTATAAACGGGGCGTTTTACGAGGGGTTGGCGCGGGCGCGCCCCGAACTCGGGCTGCACGACCTTGGCCACGAGGGGCTCTGGTGCCTCGTCCCTCAACGCCCGGATCTCGTCGAGATGTGCAGCAACTTGATCCGGCTTTATGCTGACCTCGGTCTCGGCGAGCTGCCGCACCAGCTTGCGCCGCTGACGATCCAGCTTGGCCGCCTCGCGCGCACTAGCGACATCGTAGAAACCGACCTTCTCGCGGCAGGCCGCAAAGCCCAGATAAGCGCCGTCCAGATCATAGACATGGAGCCCCTCGTGCAGGTGCTCCGGGTCAAATCGCAGAACGACCTTGCGGCCCGCGTGCTCGCCCATCCAGTCCGAGTAATACCCGTTGTCAAAGAGCTTCACCGCGCCATGGCGCGCGTGAAGCTTGCGCACTTCCTGCGCCATCAACCAAAGGCGGCGCTGCTCCGAGGTGGCCTGCCGGATCGGCGCGGCCTGGAAGCTCTCGGCGAAAGTCTCATCAAAGCTGCGGCCCTTCGCCGTGTCCGACAAGCGCCCCTCGCGCGCGTTATGCGCGACGATGCCTTGATCCAGCACCTCAAGGAATTTGTCCGCCGGGATCGCGCGCGAGCCGTAGTTTTCCGGCTTGGCATCAGGCCGGTTGCCCACGTAGGCCCCGTCAAACCGCGGATCTTGAGCCACACGGGTGGCGAGCTCGCGAAAGGCCCGCTCGATCGGCTTTGCCTGGCCATGACCGGGGCGCGCCCAATGCAACTCGATACCCAGCATCGGCAGGACGCCCAGCGGGTCATCGTCACGGATCTTGAACCGGAAGCGGGTTGGCGCGCCCCCCGTCAGCCATTTGTTGGCGAACTCGCGCCCGTTGTCGAACGTGCAGTGGCGCGGGATGCCGTAGGTTTCGACCATCTCGCCAAAGGCAGACATGACTGCGACTTTGTTGGGGTCGTGATCCACCCGCCAGGACAGGATCTTGCCGGAGTAGAGATCCTGGAACGCGATGATCTGCGGACGGTTGATCGTGCCATCGGGCCACTCCACAAACACGTCGATCTTGTGGCAGTCCGCGTTGACCCCCTCCATGGCGACCATTCCAGACCGATCCCGGATCATCGGCGGGAAGGCCTTCTGCAAGCCCGCCTCACCTTCCCTTTTGAAGACACGGACCACGCTGGGCACATCGCTTTCCATGCGCCGCAGGGCTGTCCGATAGGTCAGGTTTGCCCAGCCCTTGGTATTGGCGATCTCGCAGGCATTGTCATAGCACTGTCGGAACGGTGGCCCGCCAAGGCGCAGGAAATCGCCCTTTAGCATCTCCCAGAAGGCGGCATCACACTCCGCGCGACGTGTCTTGCGTGCCCCCCGCCGGTGCCGTGGCGCGAGATAGGCCAGACGGTCCTCGACCGCGACCCCTTCGACCATCTCAAACCAGTTCCAGATGGACCTGGAGCCCAGCTCGAGGAGTGAGGCGACCTCAGCAACAGCTTGGGTGCGCGACAGCCCACCGCGCTCGAAACGAGCCACCTTGTCCAATGCGTCGAGCCGGGTTTCGGCCGTCTTCTTGGCCCGCGCAGGCAGGCCCTCAAAGGCGTGCCAGGCATCGCCGCGCTCAATCGGTTCCGGGTGATCGGTTGAGACGGTCTGCTCCGACAGCAGTTTGCGCTGTGCAAGGACTGGAAACAGGGTCCAATGGTACTCCCATCCGCCCCCGCGACCGCGACGCTTGCGGGCAAGCTTTGGATGGCCCTGCCAGCCTTCACGGTCCGCCATTGCGTTGACACGCCTCTTGGTACTCGGGACGCCCGGCAGAGCCTTGTCCGCAATCTCTTGCGCGCTCCACCATTCCTGATCCGGCGCGCCCCTCATGCCTCCACCTCATAATGCACCGCGATCTCGCTGTAGCGCGCGTCTACAAAGGCCTTCCGAGCGGCAGATGGCGCACGGCCCCATGCGTCGATCAGCTTGAGGTATTTCTCATCCTGGTCCGAGCGCGGTGGCGTCGGATCCCCAATGGCTGCAAGCGCGGCTTTGGCAGTCTTCGCGGTGCCTTGGTGCAGCGCCTCAACCACACTTGCGCGCTGCTCTGGATCACACTTTGAGATCTCCATGAGATCGGTGAGCTGGACTTTCTTGGGGGCCGCTCGCAGCAGCGCGACAGCCTTTGTATCAAGGGCCTCGCCAGCGGCGACCAATCGCCGGATCTGGCGTTCGCTCAGATCGCGTTGCTCGGCGACGTTTTGGCAAAAGGACATCACGTCCGTTTGGCAACCGCCCGTGTGTTGGTTGCCGCGAGCCCCGCCGCGTTTCGCCAGCGGGTTCAGTCGTTCATAGATCGTCTTCCGCTCAGCCAGGAACACGCACAAATCAAGCGTGTCCATCTCCGCGCCGGTCAGGTTGTCGTCGATTTCCATCATGCGCGCCCAATCGTCGGCGCAGTCCCAGACCTTCGCAGGGATCTTTTCCCAGCCGAGCCGCCGCGCGGCCTCTAGCCGGTGCGCGCCCGCGATCAAAATGAGCGCGCCCTTCTTGTGCTTTACTTTTCGGACCTGAATGGGGTCCTTCATCACGCCCAGGGCAGTGATGCTGTCCATCAGGCTCTGGACACCGGCATCGCTTGTCGGGCGAAGGCGGTTGACCTCTTGGATCTCTGTAACGGGGACTTCTGAAATGGTCTTAATCAGTTTCGGTTCTCGCATCCCATCCCTCCGGGCTGCTAATCAGTTGATAGAAAAACCGTCTTCCTCGGCCCTTTAGGCACTCTTGACGGCAGGTGATGTTGCATCCATTCGCGCGCAGCTCGGCGATCACCGAGTTGACCGCGCAGATCCGCGCCTGACGCACCAACTGGCGGGTCGTGAACTCCCCGCCCTGTTGCAGCACGCGCAGGGTGCGCTGCAGGCGGGGGCTCTTGGCGAGGCTGGCGGCGCGCACGGGTGTCTCAGGCTCCGCTGCGCGCGGTCATCTCTGGCGGCAGGTACATGGCGTCCTTCGAAGCCCAGAAGCCCAAGCGCTCAAGCTCGGCATTCGCTGCTAGAAACTGATCCACGGCTTTGTCGAAAAGACAGACCGTCTCTCTGGCATCCGCGTGGACTTTTTCGGCCAGAAGCTCGAGATTGAGCCGCGACATCTCGGTCGTAGCAACCCGCATGCGGGTGTAGGCGTCCTTGCTCGGCGCAAGCGTGTCGAACTGCGGTTCTTTCATGTGAGAGCTCCGAAAATCAGGGTGAGAAGAAAGGCGAGCGCGAGCAGCCCAATCATGGACGTGGCCGCACCCGCCCAGGTGCGATCGACCCGGTAAGTCCAGGCCAAAAAGCGCGACCAGGAGGAGGCCCAGCGGGACGAGGTGCCGGGCGGGAGGATGGCACTCCTGGTCGCCTGCCCGCCGTCCGGTTCGATTGCCGTGAGTGGTTCCCCGGCGGGCGTGTTGGAAAAGGCCCCGGAGACGGGAGCAGTGACCGCCTCCGAGGCAAGGTGGCGCGCGTGAGGGGAGGCCACCATGGCCTCGCTTGGGATCTCACGCGTGCGGTTGACTGTTGCGAGGTGTCGGTAATGGGCATCCTCAAGATCCCCGGCTTGCCGCTCGAGAACCAAGACCGCCTCGCGGAGCGGCTTGACCGCTGCGAAACTGCGGGTGGTGAGCGCCGCCGTCATCGCGACTTCCACCCGTTCTGTATCGCTGGACCCGTCGAGCATCAGCTCGACAGCATCTGGAATGGAAAGCCGCCGCATCATGCTGCGTCCTTCGACTTGCTCGATGGGCGGTCGATGCCCTCAGGCCAAGCGAGATCCTCGGGCCAGTTCTTGTCGAACCAGTCAACCACCCGCAACGCATTGCGTAACGTGCAGCCTTTGCCATGACGCAGTCTCTTGAAGTGACGGGCATGACCCACCGCTTTGTTCGAGATGGTCGCATCGCTACCTCTTCCGAGGTGAGCCAGGAAAACATCGGCCAATTTGATCTGATCTTTAAAGTGCATATTTACACTCTAAGCAAATTGCACCATGCTTGCAATGTAAATTTACACTTTTTTTGGAACGAGATTAATGCATCTATCCTTTCATCCTAATACAGTGCATTTTTGCACTATGTGGGAAACGGACAAACTCCTAGAGATCATCGAGGACAGGCGTCGAGAACTGGGCCTTACTCAAACTGAAGTCACCAAGCGTGCCTTCCGGCGAAACGACACTTCCGCTATTCAGTCGATCAGACGAGGCTCCTCACCATCGGTTGAGAAGCTCGCCGCTATCGGCGACGCACTAGGGCTCGAGCTTTACTTTGGCCCAAAGCGTGCCCCGAAAGAACCGGACTTCGACAACAACAACCCACTCCCACATAAAGGCCTTGCGAAATGCGGCATCAATGGCTGGTCGAAAGCTCAAGAGGTCCGAGATCCTCTTCCCGCACCATCCTTTGTCTCCGACGAGCTTGCATTCTATGTCACCCCGACAGGCCAATCGATGATCCCGGAGGGTATCCCACCAGCGGCTCTGTGCCTGGTGACGCCATCCAAGAAACCCGTCGCCGGAGATCGTGTTTGGATCCGGGACAAGAATGGGGGGGCCACTATCAAGAGACTTGTGGAGATGCGCGCCGACCGGGTCCTGCTTCGCGGCTGGCTACCGCGAGAGAACGAAACGCAGCAGTCTTTCGATGAAGAGCGCTTTCTGACCTTCATTGAGGAGATTTATCCGATCGCCGCAGTCTTCAAAGACCTTACGGTAGACGACCCCTCCAGGGCGCAGCTCATTCCTGATCCAAGGTCCACGCAGCCCACCGCCACTCCCGCGCCAGGTGTCGAGTTTATCGAGGCAGATCGTGATAGCTTCGGCTTTGAGGCCAGCGGCGTTATTCGTCAACTCTGGTTTCCCAGCGCCTGGCTCAAGTCCAAATCGCTCACGGCCGCGACATGCGCTTTGGTTCATGTAGCGGATGGCCACATGGCACCAGACATTCCGGTGGGCGCAACCGCCCTGATCAATAAGTCGGAGACAAACCCCGAAGCAGGACGATCCTTTGCCGTGAAGGTTGACGGCAAAACCGTCATTCGCAGGCTGTACCAGGTGGAAGGTGGCCGTGTCTTTGTAACTGCCGCCGATCCTCAATTCCCCCCCTCGACCCACGCTCCTTCAGCGCTCAGTATTCTCGGGCGCGTGGAGTGGGTGGGTCATTCGTTCATTTAGGAGTTATTTTATGAGCTCAGCCAAAAAGCTTCCCGTCTGGCAACAAGTCTCTGTTGGACTTGTTTTGGGGGCCCTTCTGATCGCATGGATGTCGAGCCGAGACGACGTTGCGGATGTACCCATCGCGTCGACCAGTGCCGAAGCGCCCAGAACACCTGCAGACGGCGACTTGCCCATTGCGACCAGCCCGGCAGAAGCAGCCTCCTCACTGATTAACAACGCATCAGAGATCCCTCACGCTGGCGCGCAAGGCACTATGGACCCTATACCTGTGCGGCTTTTCTCGGGCGGGAAGGGCATCGCTGCATGCTCGGACCCTGACAAAGTCTATAGTATGAGCGCCAGCATCAACGGTTTCACGTCTGGAGAACTGACGAGGGATGGCCTAGTTGCAGCAGCTGTCAAATACGATTGCCTCGCGCTCACGACAGAAAGCGCAGGAGATGCTATCGCCCATGATGCAAACGGTATGATGCTCGTAAGACTGGCCCACATAGCGAACCTTCAAGACAGGTCGGATCAGGGCGAAGGCTTGGAGCTTTGGGTAGATGCCACGTACCTTCGGCACCGGCCAAGCGGGCAGCACATGCTGGCAGTGTGGCACATGCTTCGCGACCAGTAGCGGTAAAACGACGTCCCAGTTCGGGATCACGCTGTTTGACGACCGCCAGAACCATTGCACTGATTTACCGGTCTTTTTCGGGAAGTGGGACGCCGATCATTAACTGGGACGCAGACTTCCCAGTTACCGCACCAAAAAGACCGGAGAAGTTAGCGTCTGCCTCGCGCCTTCGAGGCCGTTTAGCCCCATTTTTAAAAGGCTTTTACAGCCCAACTATCGCCTCCTGAGCCACGACAGGCTTCGGAGAGTAATCACGTCGTTCTCGGTCATTTTTGGCCCGACTGCAGGACATCAACGCTCAGCACCTGGTATGTCCTCTCACGCGACGAAAGCCCTTATTTCCTTGGCCTGTCCGCGTTCTTCCGGGGTGCTCCCCCGTCTTCCGGGTTCACTGCAGAGTTAAGTGTCACATAACATTGCGCAATACGTGACAATTCGCCCCTGCAGAGGATGCACAACCCCTCTGCACCAGTGCAGTGGACTCTCCCCCATTCGAGGCATAGCACGGACGCATGCCTCCGGCCTTGCAAACCCGGTTCCTCAACCGTGCCACCCCGCCCCATATCACCACGCTGGTGCTGATGGCCGGGGTCGCGGCCCTGACGATGAACGTGTTCCTGCCCTCGCTGCCGGGAATGACGGCGTATTTCGACACCGACTATGCGGTGATGCAGTTGTCAGTTTCGCTCTATCTTATGGCGACCGCAACTCTGCAACTGGTGGTGGGCCCCTTCTCGGACCGCTACGGGCGCCGTCCGGTGCTGCTGGTGTCCACTGCGCTTTTTGCACTCGCGACGCTCGGGGCGCTCTATGCGCCCAATATAGAAGTGTTTCTCGCCTGCCGCATGGCGCAGGCCGTGATCGCCTCGGCATTGGTGCTGAGCCGGGCCATCGTGCGTGATATGGTCGGGCAGGCCGAAGCCGCCTCGCTGATCGGCTATGTGACCATGGGCATGGCGCTGGTGCCGATGATCGGCCCGGCCATGGGCGGCGCACTGGACGAAGCCTTTGGCTGGCGGGCGAGCTTCTGGCTCTTGCTGGTCTGTGCTGTCGGGCTCTTTGCACTGATCTGGGCGGATCTTGGGGAGACAGCGCGCAGCAAATCCGCGAGCTTCAAGGCGCAGTTCGCCGAATACCCCGAGCTGTTGCGGGCGCGGCGCTTCTGGGGCTATGTCGCAGCGTCAGCCTGTGCCTCCGGCGTGTTCTTCGCATTTCTCGGCGGCGCGCCCTATCTCGGCTCCGAGGTGTTCGGGCTGAGCCCGACCACCCTCGGCATCTATTTCGGCGCGCCTGCATTTGGCTACATGACCGGCAACTTCCTCTCGGGGCGCTATTCCCAGAGCTTCGGGATCAACCGGATGATCTTCTGGGGGTCGATGATCACGACTATAGGGATGAGCCTATCGATCCTGATCTATGCGGCGGGCCTCACCCATCCCCTAACCTTTTTCGGCCTCGTGACCACGGTAGGGCTTGGCAATGGCATGATCATCCCGAACGCCATCGCAGGCACGCTCTCGGTGCGTCCCCATCTCGCAGGTACGGCGAGCGGGCTCGGCGGGGCGATCATGGTGGGCGGGGGCGCGGCCATGTCCGTGCTGGCCGGGGTTATCTTGCCCTTGGGTACTGGACCCTACCCGCTGCAGATCCTGATGGTGATAACCTCCATCGGCTCGACACTCTCGGTGATCTACGTTATGCGCCGCGACAGACAGTTGGCCAGCGTGGCGGAGAGCTGAGCCCTCTGGACCGCAGAGTTTGCAAATACTAGACAGGTTTTAGCAAACATCCGGAGCGGCCATGGCCACCCAGAAACTCTATGCCGGTGCCAAGCTGCGGGAGACCCGCACGGGGCTTGGCCTGACCCAGAAGCTGTTCGCCGAGAAGCTCGGCGTCTCCCTGCCCTATCTCAACCAGATGGAGAACAACCATCGCCCGGTCTCCAGCACTGTCTTGCTGGCTTTGGCTCAGGAATTTGGTTTCGATGTCACGCAACTGAGCACAGGCGAGGCCGAAAGGCTGGTCACCGACATGCGGGAGGCGCTGGCCGATCCAGTCTTTGGAGAAGGCGCCCCTCCTCTGGCGGATTTGCGATTGGCGGCGTCGAATGCCCCTGCGCTGGCCCGCGCCTTTCTCGAACTGCACCGCACCTATCGCCAGACCCATGAGCGGCTGGCCTCTCTGGACGAGGCACTGGGGCGCGAGGGGTCGACCCTGCAACCCTCTCCCTGGGAAGAGGTGCGCGACTTCTTTCATTACTGCGACAACTATATCGACGCGGTGGACCGCGCGGCCGAGCATATCGCGACCCAAGTCGAAGGGGATCTGGAGGCAGGCGCGCGCCGCCTGCTGAGCCGCAAGGGCCTTGCTGTGCAGTATCAGGACATCGCCGAGCTGCGGCAGTTCAACGACCGCTCCGGCGTGCTGACCCTTTCGACCCGGTCGGCAGCGCCGACCCGACGGTTCCAGCTTCTGGTGCAGTTGGGGCTGGTGGGACAGAACGAGCTTCTTGAGGCGACGCTCGATCTCGCCCGGTTTCAGACCGACGAGGCACGCGCCATCGCCAAGCTGGGTCTGGCGAATTACTTCGCCGGGGCGGTGCTGCTGCCTTACCGGGAGTTTCAAGCCGCCGCTGCCGCGACTCGCCACGATCTGGAAAGGCTGGCCGAGCGTTTCGGAGCCTCGATTGAGCAGGTCGCTCACCGCCTCTCGACCCTGCAGCGGCCCGGCGCCAAGGGCGTGCCCTTCTTTTTTGTGCGGGTGGATCAGGCCGGGACGATCACGAAACGCCACTCGGCCACGCGGCTGCAATTCGCACGCTATGGCGGGGCCTGTCCGCTCTGGAACGTGCATCAGGCCTTTGAGACGCCCGGGCGGTTCCTGCGACAGCTGGCCGAGACCCCGGACGGGGTGCGCTATCTGTGTCTGGCGCGCGATGTGTCCAAGACCGGCGGCAGCTGGGGCGCGCCCACACGGCGCTATGCCATCGGGCTCGGCTGCGAGCTTCGCCATGCGCCCGCACTGGTCTATGCGGACGGGCTGAATCTCGGGCAGGATTTCGAGCCGATCGGGATCTCCTGCCGGATCTGCGAGCGGCGGCAATGCCACCAACGCTCCGTCCCACCACTGGAACGGAAAATCAGCGTCGATCCCAGCCTGCGCGGCACCCTGCCCTATCAGATCGATACGGCCTGATCCGATCAGACGGCTGCAGTCAGCATCCCGTAGATCTCATCCTTGAGCTGCATCCGGCGACGGCGCATGTCGTTCTCGGCGGTGGGCGAGACGGCTTCGATCCGCTCCTCGGCCCGGTGCACCGCGCGATTGACGTCGTGATACTCCGTGCAGAGCTTGGCAAAATGCGCGTCCGAACTGCGCAGCTGTGAAATCAGGTCCACCTTGTCCGGAAACTCTTCGGCCAGTTCATGCGGCGTGTGAGACATCCATCCACTCCCTTTCCTGTGATGCAGACCCAGCCTAGGGCGCGCGCGCGGCGCGACCTTGATCCCCGTCAAACCCGCGCGGAAATCTCAGGTCTTTGTGTCGGAAACCGAGGGGGTGATCCCGGCCTTGCGCAACCGCGCCTCGCGCCAGGACAAGAAGGAAATCGCAGCCACGATCAACCCTCCCCCCAGAACGACAAAGGTATCCGCGGCTTCGCCGAAGACCAGCGCACCGAGGGCCGTGGCCCAGATGAGCTGCAGGAAGGTGACCGGCTGGGTGACCGACAGGGGGGCTGCCTGGAAAGCCAGGGTCATGGTGTAGTGCCCGAGGGTGGCAAAACAGGCGACCCCGAAGAGAACGGCCAGCTGCAAAAGGCTCGGCGTCACCCAGACCGCCAGCGCAAATGGCGCCAATCCCAACGACACGGTGATCGACAACCCAGCGACCACCAGGCTGGGCGAGACATCCGCCACGAGCCGTTTGGCCAGCAAATAGCTGATGGCAAAACCCAGCGCGGTGCCGAGCATGGCGAAATGGCCCGGTGACAGCTCGCGAAACCCTGGGCGCAGGATGATCAGCGCTCCGATCAGCGCCACGCAGATCGCGGCGATCCGACGAAACGCCATGCGCTCCCCGAGAAAGAGCGCCGCTCCGATGGTCACGTAAACCGGCGAGAAATAGTTCATCGCCGTCACCTCGGCGATGGGGATCTGGGTCATGGCAAAAAACCAGCAGATCACAGCCCCCGTATGGACGACACCCCGCGCAGCGAAAATCCCGAGATCCCGGCGCGGTATACGCGTGCGCAGCAAGGTGCCCAGCACCGGCAGCACAAAAACCAACCCGAGAATGTAACGCAGGAAGGCCGCCTGGGCCGCAGGCACTGCGCCTCCGATGGATTTGACCAGCGCAGTCACCGCCACGAAACACAGCCCCGTGCAGATCATCCAGAGGATGCCAATCAAAGGCCGGTGTTGCGAGGTCTCCATGGGCGAGGCGTGCCATGAAAGCCCGGGGCGGCGCAAGGCCGCTTGGCGTGGCGGGCTACTGGGTCTGACCCGTCGCGAAGTCCGAGACCATCTCGGCCACATTGGCCTTGTATTGCCGCCGCGCGGGCTTGTTCAGCTCGTCGATCCGGTGACCACCGCCCTTGATGAGACGAACGTTGATCTCGGCCCCGGCGGCCTCCATCATCTGCACCGTTTCCTCGACCGAGCGGGCATTGTGCTGCGACACGCCCTTGGACCCAACCCCGCCCTGGACGGGCTGGTTCTCGTCCTCGGTGCCGTGCAGGTGCAGGATCCGCAACCCGCTCAAATCCGCGTTGCAGGCCGGGATCGCCGGAGTGCCCGAGATCGCGATCACCCGTTTGGCCAGCTTGGGGCGCTCACAAACGAGCTTATAGGTCATCATCGCGCCGTTCGAGTGACCGACAATGGTCACGCGCGCCGGGTCGGTGATGCCCTCGGCCACAAGCCGGTCCACCAGCCCTGACAGGTACTCCACATCTCGGGCCGTGGTATCGAGCATCCCCCGCCCCTTCAGCCCCGCATTCCACGCATTCATGCCCCCTTTGCGCGTCACCAGCGGCCCCTTGCGGTTGAGCTTGAGGCGCGTCCCTGTGGGATAGATCACGTTAAAGCCGAAGCGCTCTGCCGCCTTGTCGAGGCGGAGCGTGTCATACATCTTCTCGCCGCTCTGGAACCCGCCATGGAGGACCATGACCAACGGCGCGGCCTCCCCCGCGACACTTTTGGCGCGGTAGAGAAGCGCGTCGCGGCCTTCGCTCTGGATCTCGCTGAGGTTGCGCGCTGAGGCGCCCGCCAGCCCGAAAGTCAGGACGCTCAGCAGCGCCAGAAACATAGATTTCAGCAGGGCCCTGAGCAGGGGGAACCGTCGTCTCCGCGCCATGATATCCTCTCTGTGTCAAAGCCCGGCCCGCGGCGCCCGAACAGTCAGACCCCCTCGGCCACGCCGGTGCCGCCCAGCAACAGCTTGGCCGCCAATCCCCACATGGTAAGTGCGATCACGAGATCAAGGATCTGCCAGGATCGGGGCCGGGCAAAGATCGGCGTCAGGAGCCGCGCGCCATAGCCCAGTGCAAAAAAGAACAAGGCGCTCGCGGTTGCCGCGCCGACGCCAAAGGCCGCCTCCGCTCCGGGAAAGCGCGTCGAGAGCGCACCGAGCAGGATCACCGTGTCGAGGTAGACATGTGGGTTTAACCATGTGAGCGCGAGACAGGTCATTAGCGCCGCACGCAGCCCGCCCGCCGCGCTCTCGGAGGGGGATAGGGTCGCGCCCCCGCGCAGGGCATCGCGGAAATGCTTGACCCCATACCAGATCAGAAAGGCCGAACCCGCGATGACAAAGGCCGGGGCAACACCCGGGAAACGCTCGGCCATGACTTCGAAACTGCTGACGCCGAGGGCGATGAGCAGCGCGTCCGACAGAGCACAGGTCAGGCAGATGGCAAAGACATGCTCGCGCCGCAGCCCTTGCCGCAAGACAAAAGCGTTCTGGGCCCCGATAGCGAGTATGAACTGCGTGCCAATCAGAAAACCGGCACCGGCGGCGGCAAGATGGGTGGACATGGCAAGAACTCTGGACGGGAACGCTGAGCGGGACCTCTTGGGGACGAGGCGAAAGGCCTAGCCCGGACCGACCGCCGGGTCCAGCGCTCTTTGGCGGCGCCAGAACTCGAATCCAGCGAGATAGGGCAGGTAAAAAGCAAACATCTGGATGTGGTCAAAGAGCCCGGTGAAATCCGGTGTCGAGCCCCAGCCGCCTGTGACCGCGTACCAAAGCCCGTAATGGATCCGGTAGATCCAGGAAGCGAGCGCCAGCAGGATCAGCCGGACCGCCCAGTCGCCATGCTGCGGAAACTGGCGGGCGCGCGCATGGCGGAAAGTCTGCACCGCCGCCCAGAGCATGAGGACGCCATATAGCGCGAAGCCAAGGGACATGAGCGGACCGCCGATCGTACCGACGCGCGAGATGAAGATCAGCCCGCCCAACGCCGTGGTAAGCGCCCCAACCACAAGAATGCGCCCCATGCCCCGGTGCAAACCCGGCCAGCGCCGGCGCAGGACCGGCTGGGCCTGAATCAGAACCAGCGCGGTCAGCGCGGCCCCACAGAGCATATGCAGCGACAGCGCGGTCTCGGCCCCGCGCGCACCACTGGCATAGAGGTAGCTCTCGGCGCTCAGATCACTTGTCAGCCCGCGCCAGCCGAACACCGCCGCATAGACCGCAAAGGGCAAGGCCAGAAGCCAGATCAGGCCCAGCGCGCCGACACGCACCCAGACGGGCGTGGTCATAGGGGCCAGACCAGCAGGATCATCGGCACCGAAACCGCAACGATCAGGATCTCGAGCGGCAGGCCCAACCGCCAGTAATCGCCGAAGCCGTAACCACCGGGACCGAGGATCAGCGTGTTGTTCTTGTGCCCGATGGGCGTCAGGAACGCCGCCGAGGCCGCAACGGCAACCGCCATCAGGAACGGATCGGGAGAGGCCCCGAGCACCCGCGCCATCTCGATCCCCACCGGGGCTGCCACGATGGTCGTGGCCGTGTTGTTCAGCACATCCGACAAGGTCATGGTGACCACCATCAGCACCGTCAGCACAACCCAACCCGGCAGTCCCTCGGTCAAACCCAGAAGCCCGCCAGCCAGAAGCTGCGTGCCGCCCGAGCTTTCCAGCGCGGCCCCAAGCGGGATCATTGAACCCAGCAGCACCACAACCGGCCATTCGATATGGGTATAGAGCTCGGCCACGGGCAGGATCTTCAGCAGGACATAGGCCATTGCCACGAGCCCCAGCGCCACGGGCAGATAGACCAGCCCGAGCGCTGCCGCCGCCACCGCCGCCGCAAAGAGCCCGATCGCCGCCCAGGTCTTGGCACCTTGCGTCACCCGCGCCCCGCGATCCGCGAGCGGCAGCACACCGAGCCAGTCAAGCACCTCGTCCCGCGCCTCGGAGGGCACGAGCAACAGAAGGATGTCTCCAGGTTCAATCTCGGTCTTGCGCACCTGTTTGGTGATCCGCGCGCCCTTGCGCGCAACCCCCATCAGAACCGTGCGCTGGCGCCAGGCGAGACCAATGGCTTGCGCGCTGCGCCCGGCGATGCGGGCCGTATCCGGCACCACGGCCTCGACAAAACTGACCCCACTGCCATCATCCTGCAGCGCGTCCAGCCGTTTGGCGTCCGAGAAGTCGAGCTTCAGTGCGGTGCGAAACTCGTCGAGCGGTTCGGGCTGGGCCTCCAGTACCAGCGCATCCCCGGCCGCGATCTTCAAGTGCCGCGCCGCGAAGCGCCGCTTGCCGTCGCGGATCACCCCGAGGATGGCCACATCCGCCCGTTCGGCCTCGTCGAAAAGGTCGCTCAAGGGCTGGTCGATCAGAGCGCTGCCATCAGGGACGGTCAGCTCGGCGATATAGTCGGCGAACTGCTCCAGACCCGCGCCGGGCTTGGCTGCGCCCTCACGCTGTGGGATCAAACGCCAGCCGATCAACGCGACAAAAGCCATCCCCGCCAATGCCGCCGCCCCACCCACGGGTGCGAAGTCGAACATGCGAAACGGGGTACCGACGGTCTCCTCACGGATCGAAGCAATGATGATATTGGGCGGCGTACCGATCTGGGTCGCCATTCCCCCGAGGATCGTCGCAAAGCTCAGCGGCATGAGGCTGAGTCCCACCGCGCGCCCGGCTTTGCGCGCGGTAGCGATATCTACGGGCATCAAAAGCGCCAGCGCCGCCACGTTGTTCATGAAAGCCGAGAGCACGGCCCCCACCGCGCCCATCATCGCGATATGCGCCCCTAGCCCGCGCGAGGCATCCACCAAGGTCCGTGTGATCAGCAGCACCGCGCCAGAGCGCACCAGCCCCGCCGACACCACCAGCACCAACGCCACCACCAACGTGGCAGGATGGCCAAAGCCGGAGAACGCCTCCGCCGTGGGAACCACGCCCAGAACGACCCCGATCAGCAGCGCCGAGAAGGCGACGATATCATACCTGATCCGCCCCCAGAGGAGCATCCCGAACACCCCCCCGAAGAGCGTAAAGAGCACGATCTGATCAGAGGTCATCGCACGACCTCGGCGGCGTCGGACCCAGAAGGCTCACAGGTGAGGACCGCGAGGGCGACGCCCCTCTTCCTGCATCCTCTCGATGGTGCGGACCGTATTTGGCATAAAGCGCCCATGGGGCTTGGCCTCTGCCCACCATTGCCTTGCACCCGGGGGCGACAGGAGATCGAGAAAGAGGTTGTGCACCGCAAGTTCCAGATCCCGCATCTGCGACGGGACTGTACCGCTATGCTTCTCGAAATTGCCGATGATGTGGATCCCCTGTTCCAGGTAGTGGCCATAGGAGAGCTTTTCGGCCTGGGTCAGGCTGGCGTAATCCGCGTTCCCCCGCACAACCAGATCGGCCATGGCAAGATCATTGGTCGTCGCTTTGAAATTCGTCAGGCTTTCAAGCAGGTGTCGCCAATTGCTCAGCCCGGTCTCGCGGTTCTGGATCCGCAACTCGAAGGCGAGAAAGAGAAGCGAGGCGATGACCCCCGCCGCGGCGATCAGGTCGGCTATGGCAGCGAGCTGGGCAAGCATGGGGCGCGGCTCCGGGTTGTTGCGCGTCCCACCAGCTTAGCGTCGAGGCAGTGCCACGGGCAACCGCCCTCTCCGGGGCTGAATGGCTTCGGTTCGGAAGGGCAAACCGGCAGCGGCGGGGCCCGTTTGCCGCGCGACACGGCCTCTGAACCGAGTGTGATCTGGCGCGCGCAGGAGCAGCCACCGTGTTCATAGATGTGTGATCCGAACCGCTGCAAGCGTTCGGCCAGCAATGACCAGTGTTCAGGTTTCAGGCACATCATCGGGAGACGGCTCGTGGACGTCATCCTCAGGATGGCCGCGCTCTCTGCCGGGATTGCCCTTGCGCCCTGCCCTCTCCTAAGGGGAAACCGGTTGGCCGTGGCCATTGGCAGCTATGCCACCCTGTCCGACCGCAGCCGCGCAGCGACACCGGCGAAGCGCGGCTCAAGACCTTCCGGACCGAGATGCTCTGCAGTTTCAGCTCGGAAAAGAAACGGGAGGCGTTCAAGGCCGCTGCCCCGCAATGCCGCCGCCCTTGACGGCTACTGCGCCTTGGTGGAGCCAGCGCGACTGGGGTCCGCGCGACCCCGCCGTCCAAAGGATCGTGGATCAAAACCTCTCTGCTCCGCATCACCTGGGCACCCAGAGCTTTGGCAGGCCGATATCGCCGCCCATATCAATGTGGGAGACATGAATTGGTGTCGGATCCACCCGTTCTGAAACCCCGTCCCCGCATAACCATAGCCGCGCCCCGTATAGGAGGGCTGCCTTTGGGCAAAAGCCACCCGCCCCCATTGCCGATCCCTATCCATTTGCGCTATCCCAGCGCTCAACTTCGATTGAGACCATCCGGGGAGCGCGCCATGGCAGGCCATTCAAAATGGGCAAACATCCAGCACCGCAAGGGGCGTCAGGACAAGCTGCGCGCCAAGCTGTTCTCAAAACTCTCCAAGGAGATCACCGTGGCCGCCAAGATGGGCGACCCCGATCCAGACAAGAACCCGCGCCTGCGTCTTGCGGTGAAAGAGGCCAAGGGCCAATCCGTCCCCAAAGACGTCATCGAGCGCGCGATCAAGAAATCCCTCGGCGGCGAGGGCGAGAACTATGACGAGATCCGCTATGAGGGCTACGGTCCGGGAGGCGTCGCAGTGATCGTCGAGGCGATGACCGACAACCGCAACCGGACGGCCTCCACCGTACGCTCCACCTTCTCGAAGAATGGCGGCAATCTGGGCGAGACCGGCTCGGTGAGCTTCATGTTCGAACGCAAGGGTCAAGTCAGCTACCCGGGCGATGTGGGCGACGCCGACACGGTCATGATGGCCGCGATTGAGGCCGGTGCCGAGGATGTCGAGAGCGAAGAAGAAGGCCACATCATCTGGTGCGCCGATACGGACCTCAACGACGTGTCCAACGCGCTGGAAACCGAGCTTGGCGAGAGCGAAAGCACCAAGCTCGTCTGGCGTCCGACCACCACGACCGAGCTTGACCTCGAAGGCATGCAGAAATTGATGAAACTGCTCGACGCGCTGGAGGAAGACGACGACATCCAGAACGTCACCGCCAATTTCGAAGCCTCCAACGAGGTGATGGCGCAGCTCTGAGCGTCCCTTCGCCCACATAGACAAAGGCCCGGATCGATGCCGGGCCTTTCGCGTTTCGCGGGGCTGGCCAGCGTTTTGGGCAGGTGTGCACAGCGCTCATGTGGTGCAACATGTCAGTCCCCGGCGTTGGCGGCATGATCGCGCAACTGGCGCAGGGGGCGGCGCGCCGGGCACCGCGCCACGATTGCTGCTTCAGCCGAAGATAATGCTGTCGGTCACGGTCTCCGGATCGGAAACTCCAACAAACAGCACCGAACCCTCCTCGGTGGTCAGGCGCGTGCCCCGGGCTTCGAGGGCCATGTTGTCCGCCGCAAACGCCTCGGCATCGAACCCGTCATTGTCGAAGTATTGCTCGAACTCGACGAAGTCGAGAAAGACCAGATCGCCCGGCTGACCGAAGCCGATGACCGTGTCGTCGCCATAATCCTCGTCGGTGAGGAAGTAGTAGTTGGCGTTGCCGAGACCAATCAGCGTGTCGTCTCCGGCCTCACCAAGCATGTTGGTCGCCCAGCCAGCCGACGCAGTGCCGATAAGGATGTCCTTGCCCGTCCCACCAAAAAGCGAACTGGAGCCATTATCGTTGATCAGGATATCTCTGCCAGCATTGCCCCAGGCTTCGTCCCGCCCGTTGCCGGTGCTGATGATATCAAACCCATCCCCACCGAAGATGAAGTCGTCGCCCGGTCCGCCGCTCAACCGATCAAAGCCCTGCAAGCCAAAGATCGCGTCGCTGCCATCGGTGCCGTCCAGCGTGTTGTTGATCCGCGCGAAGAAGCCGCCCTCTCCCTGATCTCCTTCGATCACGTTGTCGAAAACGCTCAAACTGTTGATCCGCAACGCGTTAAGTGCGGAAGCGGCCTCTCCAACCGTATCGAACGCCTCATCGAGAACCGCGCCCAGCGGTGCAACCGCCGCGACCAATGTGGTCTCGAGCTGGTCCACAATGTCGAGAACCGGGGCCAGCGGCGCCAACAGGTCGGTCAGCAGGCCGTCAATCGCCCCGAAGAGATCGATCCCCAGCAGGTCAAGGAAATCAGTCACCACCCCTTCAATCAACCCCAGCGCAAAGCCGAGCACATCGGCAACGAAGCCGATGACATCCAGCACATTGATCCCGATAATTTCGAAATCGAGCGCATCGATGAGCCCGTTCAGGGCAGAGACGATGGGCGCGTAGATCGCGTTCAGGGTAGTGTCCAGATCTTCCACGAAGTCTAGCGGCGGAAACAGGGCTTGAACCGCGGTCACTGCGGTCTCAAGCTCGGCCAGTACCGGCTCAAGCGCACCAACAATCGCGTCTCGAACAACCAGATACTGATCAAGGCCATCCTCAACCTGGATCAGCTTCTGTGACAAATCCGTAAAGGGTTGCAGGGCGGGATCATCCCCAAAGCTCTGCTCCAGCAGTCTGACATCCTTCGTGACCACCTGAAACCCGGCGCTGACCGTAGCAACCGTGGTGCCAAGGGAGTTGAAAGCGAAAGCGAAGCTTGGAAGCGCGGTTCCAATTGGCTCCAGCACATCATCAAAGCGTCGGATCGTCGTGGAATAGGTTCCGAGCGTGGTCCGTACGGAGGACGTCGCGCTCTCGAAGAGCTTGACCGCCGTTCCGATGCCGAACGGCGCGGATTTCAGCAAGTTCACAGCCGTACTCGGCAGGCTCAGAACAGCGCGCGCGTCGTCCAGTGCATCGGCAAGTTTCGCAGGTGTGGCGACCAGACTGTTGAGGCCGGTAAACAGACCGGACCCGATGGCGGCGGCGGAGGCAAAGTCATCGAGATCGCCATCAATGGTTCTGACTTTGCCGAGGACCACGGAAAGTGACGTCATTGGGAACATCCTAAACGAAATGGCGACCGAAACCCGGTCTTTAAAAATTGAGAAAAGCCTGCGGGCTCGACAAGGTTACTGTCAAGGTCCAAAGCAGACCGACTGACGCCCCGGGTCGCAAAACGCTTTTAATTCAAGCGCGCCCTAAGGGTCTGCTATGGAAGCTGGGGAAATGACGTCAGCGGTTCAAAGGCGCGCAAGGGGTCGCGCCGCTGGGCCGGAAAGCGGGCTCTCCTCCCCCGCCTTTTCAGATCCAAAGCATGGATCAGATCACGTCGTCCGGGAAGAACCCGCCATCGGCGATGAAGGTGTTGTAGAGCCGCTCGAGGTCAGACACCCCATAGAAGGTCACCGAGCTGCCATTGTCGAAGTCGAGCCGGATGCTGTTGTTGCCCACGGTCGCGTAGTTAGCCTCCAGCTCAGCGAGGGACGGAACACTGTCGCCCACGAGCGCCGCATCGATGAAATGCGCATCATTATAGATCTCTTCCCCGCCGAAGACGCGGTCATCGCCGAGATCTCCGGTAAAGTAAAAGACATCAGTGCCGCCCTTCCCGATCATGATGTCATTGCCGAGATTGCCGAAGAACGTGTCGGACTGGGCGCCCCCGATCATGATGTCATTGCCCTCGCCGCCATCGGCCCGGAGGGAAGCGCTTTCGATCTCCTCCTCAACGCGGATCCGGTCTCGGCCAGCGCCGCCATAAGCTTCCACTCGGCTGCCCTGCGCGATGATCGTATCTCCGCCATTACCGCCGAAGACAAAATCGTCCTTCCCGCCTAACAGCTCATCCCGGCCCCGCAGCCCGTAGATCCCGTCGATCTCGCCCTCGGTGCCCGAGAGGTCGTCGCCAAAGAAGGGTCGCGCCGGGTTCTCATCGCCCACGACCGAGTTCTCGAAGAGCAAGCCGAGATCCACCGCATCCCGCAGCTCGCGCGTCAGCTCAGCAAGGTCCGCGACCGCCTCGTTCAAAGGTTCGGTCAGATCCGCGAGCAGGCTGTTGAAGTCATCATTCAGATCATTGATCGCCTGCTGGATCGGGTTGAACGGCGACAGAAGATCGGCGAGCAGATCATTGATCGCGTCGTCAATGCTGCCAAGGCTCAGGCCAATCGCATCAAGCGCAATGTTCACAAGCTCGGTGATCCCATCCACGATAAAGCCTGCGAAATCACTAATGGCGTTCAGAACATCGAGCGCACTGAACCCGAAGAGCTCGATCCCGTCGAGCGCGTCTTCCACATCTTTCAGCAGGTCCGCGATCGGATCGAACACCTTTTCCAACGCGCGTTTCAGGCCCGTCGCAACGCTGGTATCCGGCATCGCAGCGGCCAGTGCGTCGGCGGCCGTTTCCGCCAGCGCCGCCACTTCGCTGATCCCGTTCAGAACCTCGTTGCGCAAGGCGACATACTCGTCCACCGCCTCGTTGAACCCATCGATGCGCGAGGGAAGACGGAAAGACCCGCCGCCCGGATAGAAGGGCTGATCGCCAAAGCTGGCCTCAAGCCGCGCGGCCTCATCCTCGGCCACGATGAAGGCCGTGGCCGCAAGCGTGACAGTCGTGTTGGCAAGGGAGATCGCCTCCTTGCCATCCTCAACCGCATCGCGGACCGGGTTCAGCTTGGTGTTGATCTGATCCATGGTCGTCTTGGAGGTGGTAATCGACGCTTTCAGCCCCTTGGCCGCGGTGTCGAAGGCTTTCACTGCCGTGCCGATGCCAAAGGGGAGCGTCTTGAGCACGTTGACCACCGAGGTTGGGATCGACAGGGCGCCGCTTGCGCTGTTCAACGCCGAGGAGATCGACGCAGGCACGCCGAGAAACGCCTCCACCGCGTCGAGGGCATCGCCCACATTCACCGTGGCCGTCTGAATGGTCCCGAGATCGTTCTCGATAACCGCGACGTTCTCCAGGTAGCGTGTCAGCTGCAGCATGTCTCAACCTTCCCTTGCAGTCTTGGGCATCAGGCTGAAGGGCCGCGACGCCGTGTACTGGTACTTTCTTGCGATCATCCCCAGAGCGAGAGCGGCGCGACGGAGGAGCCGCCCCGGTCCGTGCCGAAAGGTCAGATCAGGATTATGTCGTCAACCAGGTCCTGGGCATCGATGCCTGCAACGATCACCCGGGCTCCGTCCACTTTGACCGTTGTGTTCCCATTGCGCTCGGACAGGAAGTCCTCGGGGATCGCATCCCCGGCACTTGCGCCAGCGACAAGATCGGCCTCGATCAGGAGAGAGTCGAGATTGTCCTCGAAATCCGTGATGAACTCAAAGCCGGACCCGGCCATGATCACAAAGTCATCCGCATCCGCGCCACCGCTCAGCAGGTCAAAGCCCCGCCCTCCGATCACCGTATCGAAGCCCTTTCCACCTGACACGATGTCGAAGCCAAAACCGCCATCGACCAGATCGTTGCCGTCATCGCCCGCGACCTGGTCGCGCCCAGCTCCGCCGAAAGCCTCGTCGTCATCAGCCCCGCCAGACAGGGTGTCATTGGCTAGCCCCCCGAAGAGGAAGTCATCGCCCTTGCGCCCCATCAACGTATCATCTGCGCTCAGCCCGAAGAAGGCGTTGTCGATATCTGTGCCGTCCATCACGTCTTCGACGGCCTCGCCTCCGGCGTCCCCTTCGGTGCGATCGTCAAACAGGCTGCCCAGATCGACCACATCGCGCAGATCCTCGACGATGGTGTTCAGGTCATCGGTCAGACCATCGACCAGCCCGTTCAGCGTGTCGATCAGCGGATCGGCGAAGGCCAGCAGGTTGTCCAACGCGTCCAGGACCGGCTGGAGCGGCGTCAGCAACAACTCTTCCAGATCATCCGCAAGCCCGCCAAGGTCAATGCCGATGAGGCTGAGTACGTCGGAAATCACCCCTTCGACGAAATCCTGAACCACCTGTAGCTGATTGCCGATTTCCTCGAGGATCCCGCAGATATCCACGACGACCGCCGGGATGGTGAAGCCCGGGGTGATGACGGCTGGTATGGTGATCCCGGTCCCTGGAACCAGCACGCCAAAGACGTAGACCGGCGGGATGACGATCTCTGGCGTGATCACCACCGGCGGCACAACGATCTCGGGCGTCACTTCAAAGACCACGCAAAGCGCATCTTCGATATCCGAGAGCGCATTGGCAATCGGCTCAAAGACCGTGTTCACCGCGTCGAGCACCTCATCGACGACACCCAGATCCGGCAGAAGAGCAGCAAGATCATCCGCGGCTTTCTCAAGCGCGGCCGCAGCGGCCTCGACGGGGGCCAGAAGCTCTTCTTGTGTTTCGAACCAGTCATCTGCGGCGTTCTCATATTCCATGATCCGCGCTGCCAGCTTGGACCCGCCATAGATCGTCTGTGTACCGAGGCTTACGGACAGCAGCGCGGCTTCATCCAGCCGGAACGTATGCTCCACACTGAAGCCGGTCAGGGCCACGCCCGCCGCCTCGTTCACGTTGGACAGGGCATCCACCACCTGACGCAAGGGCGCCCAGGCATCATCAAGTGCCCCCATAGCGTCGGCTTGGGCCTCGATCTGGTCAGATGTGAAAGCCGAGATATTGTCGATCGTCTTCACGGCGCCGCCGATCACCGGCGCAAAGCTCAGAGGCACCACCAGCACGTCAGGCAGATCCAGCGCATTGGCCGGCACCCGCAGCTTGTCTTCAAGCTTGCCTGGGATCTCGAGAATGAAATCCAGTTTCTCCAGGCCGGAGCCCAGCGTGCCCGAGGCGTTGGAGGCGGTGACAATGTCATCGCGCACCCGATTGACTTTGGTGAGGTAACCGGTGGCCGTGATCATAATAAAAACCTGTGCTGAACAGTGATGGGGATGTGTGAAATGCACAAAAAACAAGCAAGAGCTTGGGCAACATTACGCCGAGACCTAGGGTCAACGCAACAAGACGGTGTGTTTACCCCCGGTTTACTTCCACAAAATTGCGTCTAAGCGAGGATTGGACCTCGCGGGGGTGGCCGCAGCATGTGGCGCGACACGCTGACCCTATTCCCGTCTAGAGCGGCCAGATGAAGGGGATCACCGCGCTGGCCAGGATTCCCGTGCTCAGGTTGAGGGGAATTCCGACCTTCATGAAGTCTGTGAACCGGTAGCCGCCGGGACCGAAAACCATCATGTTGGTCTGATACCCGATCGGGGTCGCGAAGCTTGCCGAGGCCGCCACCATGACCGCGACCACCAACGGGCGGGCATCCACGCCCAGCGCCTCAGCCAGACCGATGGCGATCGGTGTAACGACCACGGCCACCGCGTTGTTCGACACAAGCTCGGTCAGCACCGAGGTCAAAAGATAGATCGCCCAGACGATCACGAAGGGTGGCAATTGCATCAGCCCCGGTGCCACCCCATTCACAATGAGCGCCACCGCGCCAGAAGCATCGAGCGCCGCGCCCACGGCCAGCATGGCAAAGATCAGCGCCAGAAGCCGCCCATCGATGAAGGAGAACGCTTCCTCCGCATCGATGCAGCGCGTGAGAAAGACAACCGCTACCGCTACGATTGCCGTCATGAGGATCGGCGCCACACCCAGCGCCGAGAGGGTCACCACCCCGACAAGGGCCAGGAGCGCAATGGGCGCATGGCTGCGCCGATAGGCCCGGGCAGAGGGCTGCGCGATATCCACGAGCCCAACATCCGCGGCGAGACGTTGGATGTCCTCCGGCGCGCCTTCGAGCAGCAGCGTATCGCCCACCCGCACCACCAGATCATCGAGCTGACGTCCGATGTTCTGGTTCCGGCGATGTACCGCGAGCGGATAGACCCCATAGCGCCGCCGCAAACGCAGCTGTCCCAGTGACCGCCCGACCAACCCGCAGCCCGGGGTGATCAGCACTTCGACCGTTGTGGTCTGCACCGAGCTCAGCTTGTCGACGCCCGGTCCCATCGCCTCGGCGGTCTCGACGGACCGAGAGGACTTCAAGCTCAACAACTCCGCCATTTCCGTGCGCAGCACCACACGGTCCCCTGGTGCCAGAGCGACATCGCTCAGATCCCGGCGCAAGGAGGCATCGCCGCGCAGCACGTCAATCAGGCGCACGCCATCGCGTTTGAAGAGGTCAACGCCCCGCGCCTGTTGCCCGATGAGAGGGCTGTCTTCAGGGATTGCGACTTCTGTGAAGAACTTCATCTTGGACTTGTTCGACAGAAGCATTGCCATGCTGTCGCGATCCGGCAGCAATTTCGGCCCCAGCACTGTCAGATAGATCATCCCCCAGATCACCACGATCAGGCCGAGCGGCGTGACCTCGAACATAGAGAACGCCTCCAGCCCGTTGGCGCGCGCCACCCCATCCACCAGCAGGTTGGTCGAAGTGCCGATCAGGGTGAGCGTGCCCCCCATGATCGCCGCATAGCTGAGCGGAATCAGAATCTTCGAGGCCTTGATCCCGAGGGTCTGGCTGAGCTGCACGAAGACCGGGATCATCACCACCACGACGGGCGTGTTCGACACCACCGCCGAGGAAAACACCACGAAGCTGATCAGTACCACGATAGACATTTTGGGCCGTTCCTCGGCGCGCTTCTGCGCCAGCGAGGTGAACCAGTCGAGCGCGCCTGTCCGCACCAATGCGCCCATGACGATGAACATCGCGGCAATCGTCCAGGGCGCCGGGTTCGACAGCACCCCCAGCGCTGCCTCATAGGGCAGGATCCCCAGCACCAGCAGCACCGTCGCGCCACCGATGGCCACCACCTCGGTCGGGTAGGTTTCGCGCAGGAACAGCGCGAACATCGCGATCACCACCGAGAGGGCAATCAGGGCGTCCTGAGTAGGCGCAAGGCCGAGGTCGATCATGGGCGCGGCGTTCGTGTTATGGCCCTGCCGCAGGGGGCGGCGGAGCGGCGGCCTTACTGTGCGGAGCGTCTGCCCCGCTGGCAAGGGACGAATTGGCGCGCGGGGTGACGAGGAAGAGACCGACCATCATCAGGGCAGTCGCAGCCCAGACCGGCCCCGAGTAGCGCTCACCGAGGATCAGCATCGCCCAGAAGAGGCCAAAGCCCGTGACGAGATAACTGACCTGCGCTGCAAAGACCGGCCCTGCGCGTCCCACAAGCCAGACATAGCAGCTATAGACCAGGCCGTGGATGATGGCGCTGGCCACGAGGGCAGCATCGGGCGCGCCCCAGGGTGGGCGCGGGTCGATCCACTGGCCAGAGAGAACTGCAAAGGGCAGCGCCAGCACCACCCCGACGAGCGACGCGCCCAGCAGGACCTGCACCGCATCCACGCCATAGGTCCCCCACTTGGCAACCACATTGCCCTCCAGCGCATAAAAGAGCGGTGCCAGCAGCGAGACAGGCACCCAGACGAGCATCGCCGCATCAGGCAGAGCCGTGCCCGGCAGCACGATCAGCGCCACGCCCCCCAGCCCACAGCTCAGCCCCGCGATCCGTTTGAGCGAGAAGCGGTCGAGCCCCAGGGCCAGCGCGATGGGAAAGGCCAGCATCGGCACCAGTGAGAGCAGGATCGAGGTGATCCCCGAGGGCAGATGTACGATCGCCGCATAAGAGGCAGAGTTGGGCAGCAGGGTCCCGATTACGGCCATGATCACATAGAGCCGGATTTGCTTCGGCCCCAGCGGCAGGCGCTTGCCCCGCGCCAGCGTAATCGCGCCCAGCACGACTGCACCCACGGCGAATTGCCAGAAGATCAGCCCGAAATGCCCGTAGCCTTCGGAAACCGCGATCTTGGCCAGTGGCTGGGTAATCCCCCATCCGGCTCCGAGCACGACCAGCAACCCCGTGAGCCAGATCCGCGTGCCCGAGGGTCGTCCCTGCATCAAGCCGGGGTCGCGTCGGCCACCGGGGACGGGCCCGCCGCCGCCAGACGCCCGCCATGGCGCACCATCTCGACCCGTGTGGCCTTGCCGGTCCGGTCATCGGTTTCGACATAGAGCCCCGAAAGCGTCGCCGGACCCAGCGCAGGCACATAGCGCCCTTTGGACATGCCGGTCACGAACCGGCGCATGGGTTCGGCCTTTTCCATGCCGATCACAGAATCGTAGTCACCACACATCCCCGCATCGGACTGAAAGGCCGTGCCTCCCTGCAGGATCTGAGCGTCCGCGGTTGGAACATGGGTATGCGTGCCCACCACGACTGAGGCGCGCCCGTCGCAGTAATGCCCGACACCCATCTTCTCGGACGTAGCCTCGCAATGGATGTCCACAAGGCTTGCCTGCACCAGTCCGCCCAGTGGATGCGCGCGCAGAACCCGGTCAAGATCCGAGAACGGGTCTGGGAAGGGCCTCTTCATGAACACCTGACCCAGCACTTGAGTAACGAGCACCTTGCGACCCTGACTGGCCGTATAAATCCGGTGCCCGCGACCCGGCGCGTCCTTGGCGAAATTCATCGGCCGCAGAATCCGCGGCTCGCTCTCGATGAATTGCAACATGTCGCGCTGGTCAAAGGCATGGTCTCCGAGGGTCACGCAATCGGCCCCGGCCGCCAACAGCCCCTTGGCATGGTCCGGTGTCAGCCCCGCGCCATTGGACGCGTTCTCGCCATTGACCACGGCAAAATCGATCTTCCACGCCGCCCGCAGGCGGGGAAGATCCTCCGCGATGGCGGCCCGTCCGGCCCGCCCCATCACATCTCCAAGAAACAGCAGTCGCATGGATCACCGTTAGGCCTCTGGCGGCGTCGGCGCAAGCGCGCTTATGCGCACCCCGTCCCCGGGCGGGCTCATCCCCCTGTCAGAAGCCCCTCTTCGGTGACCAATCCATCAAGCGGCTGGTCCGTTGCCTCCCGAGGCAGCGGGTCCAAAGCTTCCTGCGCCCCGTAAGCGAGGCCGATAGCGCGCACCGGCCCCTGCCGGCGCAAATGTGCGAGCGTCCGGTCATAGAACCCGCCCCCGTAGCCCAGCCGCCCGCCATTGCGATCAAAGGCCACGAGCGGAACGATCACAACGCGGGGCAACACGATCTCAGCCTCACGCGGGACCTGCGCGCCGAAGGGGCCCTCAACCATCTCGGTCTCCGGTGTCCAGCGGTGAAAGAGCAGCGGCTGCCCCTTGCCTTGGATCACCGGAACGCACAGGGTCCGCGTCGCCGCCAAGGATGTCATCGCCGGCAAGGGCGACATCTCGCTCCGGATCGGCATATAGCCGGACACTGCGCCCTCGGGCGCATCGCCGACCACGTCGAGCAGGGCCGTGGCCGCTGCCGACACTCCCGGGAACCCCGCGGCCCGATCCGCATCGAATGCGGCCTTGCGCCGCGCGAATGCGGCCTTGCGCGCGGCAACCTTCGCCTCAGCCATGGGATCGATGGGCATCGTCACAACAGGATCATGGAGGCAAAGCCGAGGAACACGAAAAAGCCCACCACATCCGTCACCGTCGTCACGAACGTGCCGGACGCCAGTGCCGGGTCGACGTTGAGCTTATCGAGTGCCAGCGGGATCAGCAGACCCGCGAACCCGGCCACGGCAAGGTTCACGACCATCGCCACGGCGATCACCAACGCGAGGACCGGCGTGCCGAACCATAGGAGGCTGACCCCGCCCATGATCACCGCAAAGACCGCCCCGTTGAGTGTGCTGGCCATAACCTCGCGCCGGAGCACCCGCCAGGCGTTCGAGCCCGTCAGGTCCTTTGTGGCAATCGCGCGCACCGCCACGGTGAGGGACTGCGTGCCCGCATTCCCGCCCATGGAGGCCACGATGGGCATCAGCACCGCCAGAGCCACGACCTGCGAGATCACATCCTCGAAAAGCGAGATCACCAGCGAGGCAATGATCGCCGTCAGAAGGTTCACACCGAGCCACGGAAAGCGCTGTTTGGTGATGTCCCAGGTGGTGTCCGACACTGACTCGTCGCCAACACCCGCCAGACGCAGGATGTCCTCATTATGCTCCTCATCGAGCACGACCATGGCGTCATCGATGGTGATCACCCCGACCAACCGGTCATCGGCATCGACAACCGGAGCCGAGATCAGGTGATACTGGTTGAAGGCATAGGCCACATCACTTTCGGGCTGGGTCACCGGGATGGTGCGGAACGTATCCTCGGTCAGATCCAGAAGCGGCACCTCGCGCCGCGCGCCCAGCATTCGGCCGAGCGTCACATAGGCGGTGGGGCGCATGCGCGGATCCACGAGGATGATGTGATAGAACTGCTCTGGCAGGTCCTCCTCGGCGCGGATATGGTCGATGGCCTGCCCGACGGTCCAATGCTCGGGCGTCATCACCAGCTCGCGCTGCATCAGACGGCCCGCGGAATACTCCGGGTATTGCAGCGATTGCTCGACCGCGACCCGATCCGGTGCCTCGAGCACCTCGAGAATCGCGCTCTGCTGTTCGGCGTCGAGATCCTCGACCAGATCGACCACATCGTCGCTCTCTAGATCGCGCACGGCATCGGCGAGCACGGTCTTGGGCAGGGCGTCGATCACCTCTTCGCGCAACCCCTCATCCAGTTCTGACAGGACCGCGCCGACCTCATCCGAGGTCCAGATCTCGAGCAGGGATCGCAGGCGCCCCGAGCCGATCTGTTCAAAAAGGTCCGCGATATCAGCCGGGTGCATCGGCTCGAGGATCTCGGCCACCAACGCCGGATCTTCGGCATCGAGTGCATCATAGAGGGTGGTAACCACATCCCGGTCGAGGGCGTAGTCCTCCTCCGGCATCTCTTCGATGGGTTGCGGGCTGTCCGCCATGCCTGCCTCCGGACCTGCGCGGGCCTGAGCCGAGCCACGCTGCGGGGACCATAGACAGAGCGCGCCGCGAAGGCGAGCCGGTCGGAGCGGAAATTCGACATTTACCCCGCTCGGCGTCCTGCCTACGGTGCTGCACATGCAGCATCATCTCGTGACCGGGCAAACGCTCGAATTTCTGGACAATCCCCTGCGCGCACCCTGGCAGGACTGTGTGCGGATCGACAGTGCCGGGGCGGTGCGGATCGAGGGCGGCAAGATCGCCGAGATCGGCCCGGCCGCAGAACTGCGCGCGGCCCATCCTGACCTGCCAGTGACTGAGATGGGCGAGGCGCTGCTGCTGCCCGGGTTCGTGGATGCCCATGCGCATTATCCGCAGACGGCGATGATCGCGAGCTGGGGCAAGCGGCTGATCGATTGGCTCAACAGTTATACGTTTCCCGAGGAACTGCGCTTTGCAAATCCGGACTATGCCGCGCGGATCGCAGCGCGGTACTTCGACCTGACCCTCGCCCATGGCACGACGACGGTCTGCGCCTATTCCACGGTCCATCCCGCGAGCGTGGAGGCGTTTTTCTCAGAGGCGCGGACGCGCGGGTTGCGGGCCTTGACCGGCAAGACGTGCATGGATCGCAATGCGCCCGCCGGACTGACCGATACCGCGCAGAGCGCCTATGACGAGAGCAAGCGCCTGCTGGAGGCGTGGCACGGGGTGGACCGGCTGTCCTATGTGATCACGCCGCGCTTCTCCCCCACCTCGACGCAAGAGCAGCTGGGTGCCCTCGGTGCGCTCTATGGTGAGCATCCCGATTGCCTGATGCAGACCCATATCTCAGAACAGACCGACGAAATCGCCTGGGTGGCCGAGCTCTTTCCCAAGGCCCGCGACTATCTCGATACCTATGAGGCGGCAGGGCTGCTCGGGCCCACCGGGCTCTTTGGCCATGCAATCCACCTGACCCCGCGCGAGCAGGACCGGCTGGCCGAGACCGGGGCGGCAGTGGTGCATTGCCCGACCTCGAACACCTTTATCGGCTCGGGCCTGTTCGACATGGCCGGGCTTGCACCGCGACTGTCCGTGGGGCTGGCGACGGATACCGGCGGCGGGTCGAGCTTTTCCATGCTCCGCACCATGGCCGCGACTTATGAGGTTGGGCAGCTGCGTGGTACTGCTCTGCATCCCGCGCAACTGTTATGGCTGGCAACGGCGGGCTCCGCCGAGGCGTTGCATCTTGGTGACCGGATCGGGCGGCTCGCCCCGGAGATGGAGGCGGACCTGATCGCCCTCGATCTGGCCTCGACCCCGGCGATTTCCCAGCGCTACGCCGAGGCAGATGATCTCTGGGAGGCAGTGTTTCCCACCATCATGATGGGCGATGATCGGGCCATTTCCGGGGTCTGGATCGCGGGCGACCGGCGGATCTGAGCCGTTCAGCAGGCCCGGGCGTAGGTCATCACCCAGATATCGCCTGTGCCGCGCGCGGTTCCGGCGGCTTTGGGATCAGGACTGAGCAGATTGCGGCGATGCCCCTCAGAGCCGAGCCAGGCCCGCAGCACCTGGTCCGCGTCGCGCTGGCCTTTGGCAAGATTCTCTGCTGCATAGCAAGCCTCGAACCCGGCGCTCCGCATCCGGCGCAGCGGCGCCGAGCCATCGGGCGCCACATGATCGAAATAGCCCTTCTCCGCCATGTCCTGCGCGTGGGAAATGGCCGCGCGGTCGAGCGCCGGATCCCCGGCAAGCGCGTCCTGCCCAGCTTCGCGGCGCGCCCCGTTCACGGCGGCCAACAGCTCTGGCGCAGAGGTCGCGGTGGCATTCTGCACGGGCGCGACCCCCGGCCCCGCGCCGCTACACCCGGCGAGGAGCAAGGCGGCGAGCCACATGCCACGCGTCATGTCATCAACCTGTTGAGGCAGCGGGCCTGTTCGGCGACCAGCGCCGCCGCATCCCGGCGTACCAGTTGGCTCTCGCGCACCACCGGACGCCCTTCGACAAAGAGGTCCCGCACGCCGCTTGGCCCGGACAGCAGAAGGGCCGCCACCGGATCCCAGGCGCCGGCAGCCTCCAGCCCCGACACATCCCAAACGGCAATGTCCGCCCGCATCCCAACGGCCAGTTGGCCCAGATCATCGCGGCCCAAAACCTGCGCCCCACCCCGTGTGGCAATCTCGAGCATCTCGCGCGCACTCATCGCGTCTGCACCGTTCTGCACACGCTGCAGCAGGAAGGCCATACGCGCTTCAGCCATCATCCCGTTACCATCGTTTGAGGCCGACCCATCCACGCCCAGCGCCACATTCACCCCCGCATCCCGCATGGCCCGCACCGGCGCGATCCCCGAGCCAAGGCGGCAATTCGAGCAGGGGCAATGGGCGACCCCGGTATGGCTGCGCGCAAAAAGGTCGATCTCGCTCTCGTCGAGCTTCACGCAATGGGCGTGCCAGACATCGTCACCAGTCCAGCCCAGTTCCTCGGCATACTGCCCAGGCCGACAACCGAATTGTGCTTCGGAATAGGCGATGTCCTCGTCATTCTCGGCCAGATGGGTGTGCAGCATCACACCCTTGTCCCGGGCGAGGATCGCGGCGTCGCGCATCAACTCGCGGCTGACGGAAAAGGGAGAACAAGGGGCCACGCCAACCCGGACCATTGCGCCGGGATCGGGATCGTGGAATGCGTCGATCACACGGATCGCATCCTCGAGGATCGCCGCCTCAGGCTCCACGAGACTGTCCGGCGGCAGGCCCCCATCGCTCTCACCTATGCTCATGGCCCCGCGTGTGGGGTGAAATCGCAATCCGATCTCTGCCGCCGCCTCGATCGTATCCTCGAGCCGAACGCCATTGGGATAAAGATAGAGGTGGTCCGAACTCAGACTGCAGCCGGTCAGCGCCAACTCCGCCAGACCGACTTCGGCCGAGATGCGCATATCCTCGGGCGTCATGCGTGCCCAGATTGGATAGAGCGTCTGCAGCCAGCCAAACAGCAGCGCGTCCTGTGCCGCCGGGACCGTGCGGGTCAGGGTCTGGTAGAGATGGTGATGTGTGTTCACGAGCCCCGGTGTCACCACACATCCCGAAACATCCAGCGTCTCGGCGCCCTCGACCGGCAGGTCCGGACCGATGGCCGTGATCACCCCGCCCTCGATGCGCAGATCGCAATCGCTGAGTTCGCGCCGGGTGTCATCCATGGTGACGAGCACCCGGGCCTTGCGCAAAAGCCAGGCCGTCATGCGGGCACCTCGCGCAGGATCTCAAGTGCGGCGGCGTGGATCTCAGGGCTGCCTGCGGCCAGCGCGCGTCCACCGCCATGGGCCGGTCCGCCCTGCCAGTCGGTGACGATGCCCCCCGCGGCCTCGATTACCGCAATGGGGGCGCAGATGTCATAGGATTGCAGCCCCGCCTCCACCACGAGATCCACCTGCCCCGCCGCAAGCAGGCCGTAAGCGTAGCAATCCATGCCGTAGCGGGTCAGACGGCACTGACGCGCGACCTCCTGGAAGCCGCGCTGTTCGTCAGCGCTGCCCACTTCAGGATAGGTCGTGAAGATCGTAGCGTCGGCAAGCCGGGCGCAGGGGCGCGTCCGGAGAGACGCCGTGCCATGAGGCCCGGTCACGGAGGCCCTACCGGGACCGCCGGAGAACCGCTCGGCAATGTAGGGCTGGTCGATGACGCCGAGACGGGGGCCTTTCGCGTCATTCACCGAGATCAGCACGCCCCAGGTGGGCGTGCCCGACATATAGGCGCGGGTGCCATCAATCGGGTCCAAAACCCATGTCAGGCCGGAGGTTCCTGACACAGGTCCGAATTCTTCGCCGAGAATGCCGTCCTGCGGACGGCGCGCTGCGAGCACGGCGCGCATGGCTTGCTCGCTCTCTCGGTCGGCTTCCGTAACGGGATCGAACGCGGCCACCCCAGCCTTGTTTTCGATCCCGAGCCCTTGTTGACGAAACCGCGACAGGGTCGGCGCGCGTGCCGCATCGGCGAGCGCATCCGCCACAGCCCATAGCTCTTGCGCGGGGAACTCCCCGTCCTCAACTGACCTGTTCATCGGGTCTCTCCCGCGGTTACGAAACCGCGCTACAGACCGCGATGGCTCAGGTCAAGCTCAGGCCGCGTCGCTCAGAACCCGCGCGAGGTCAAACAGACGGCGTCGCTGAGTTTCCGGGATTGCATAGTAGGACCGCACAAGTTCCAGCGCTTCTTTGTCCGACAGCAGATCGCCCGGCATATCCATGTCATGGGCATCTGCGACCTGTGCCGCGCCAAGACCTTCGAAAAAGAAGCTCACCGGAACGCCCAGCGCCGACGCAATTTCCCACAGACGGGACGCGCTGACACGGTTCATGCCGGTTTCGTATTTCTGAATCTGCTGAAACTTGATTCCAACCTTGTCGGCCAATTGCTGCTGGGTCATACCCACCATCCAGCGGCGGTGACGCACGCGTTTGCCCACATGGACATCAACGGGATGTTTCATAGAACGCTCCTTTTCTCCTGTGGGTTTATCAAGCTAGTTTCGTGCCAAGTGAGCCATGTGCCGGTAAAGAATCTGCGGACTGGTCCAAAAAAAACGACTCGCCTTTGGAAAACCTAGCAACTTCCTAAACATGAAGTGCTAACGCATATTTCCCCAAGCGGGTTATTGCCGGTAGCAGCTAGTCTCCTTATAGGTGTTTTGCATTTTGCAACGCATTTTGCAATACATCCTTCGGTAGATTTCCATTTTGCACTGCATTCCGCCAAGATCCGGCGCCCCTTTGCCGAAGGGGATGGGCGGGACTCTGCTGGTCGTTGGCGTGCGCCATCGTTAGAATTTGCGCAACCATCAGATCGGGTCCCCGCGACCCTAGCCGGAGAACCTTATGCGCGCGTTCCGTATCCAGTCCTATGACCACCCGCCCCAGATCGAGAACGTCCTCCTGCCCGAGCCTGGCTCCGGCGAGGTTCGCTTGAAAATCGAGGCCTGTGGTCTCAATTTCGCGGATCTGCTCATGTCCAAGGGCAAGTATCAGGAAAAACCGGAGCTGCCCACGACCCTCGGGATGGAGGTGGCTGGCGTGATCGACGCCCATGGCCCCGGAACCGAAGCGCCCCAGGTCGGCACCCGTGTTGCGCTCTTTGGTGGGAGGGGCGGGCTGGCAGAGTATGGCTGCTTTCCCGCCGAACGTTGTGTGCCCCTGCCGGATGGGATGCCCGCCGCCGATGCAGCCGGGTTCCAGATCGCCTATGGCACCTCCCACCTGGCGCTGGAGCATACGGCCCATCTGAAGCCGGGCGAGACGCTTCTGGTTCTGGGCGCGGCAGGCGGCGTGGGTCTGACGGCGGTAGAGATCGGCAAGCTCATGGGCGCCAAGGTCATCGCCAGCGCGCGCGGAGCGGACAAGCTGCAAAAAGCCAAGGAGGCCGGAGCGGATCACCTGATCGACAGCGATGCGGGCGATTTGCGCGAGGCGGTCAAGGCGCTCGGCGGCGCAGATGTGGTCTATGACCCCGTCGGGGGCGACGCTTTCACCGAGGCGATGCGCGCCTGCAACCCAGAGGCGCGCATGCTGATCATCGGCTTTGCCTCGGGGTACCTGCCGCAGATCAAGCCGAACCACCTGCTGGTCAAGAATATTTCGGTGCAGGGCTTTTACTGGGGCGGGTTTCTGACATTCAACCCCAAGGCCCTGACCGACAGCCTCGCGACCCTGTTCGAGTGGTATGGCGCGGGCAAGATCTCCCCACATGTGAGCAATGTGCTGCCCCTCGATCAGGCCGCCGAGGGTCTGGAGCTGCTGCGCAGCAGGGCTTCCACCGGGAAGGTCGTGATCAAGATCTGAAGCTCAGAGCTGGGCGTAAGCCTGCCGCAGCAAGTCCGCGAGGGCATCCCGCACCGGATCGCCCGCCGCGCGGTGGCCGTAGAGCACGATCTGCTTGGTCGCGAGTTTCGGCAGCTCGCCACCATGAGAAATCCGCTCCAGATGGGCGGGTTCGGTGCCTTCGATCACCGCATGCACCGCCATATCCGCCGCGACGATCGGCTCGATTGTGCGCGCGGATTCGGCTTGCACGGTCATGGACCAATCCATGCCCGCGTCATCCAGAGCCGATTGCACGGAATCCTTGAAAAGGCAGCTCTGCTCAAAGGCGAGCGGCAAGGGACGGCGTCGCCAGGCCTGCCCGCCGACGGCCCCGATCCAGACCAGCGGCAGAGCCGCCAAAGCCTCCCCGCCGCGCTCCACATGATCCTCGGTGGTCAGGATCAGATCGCACTCCCCATTCGCCAGAAACTCCTTCAGCCGCATGGTGAAGCTTGAGATCAAGTCGACCTTCACCCGCGGATAGTCCTGGGTGAACCGGGCGAGTACCTGCGGAATCGCTGGATAGACAATGTCATGGGGCACGCCGAGGGCGATCTTTCCCTCAAATGCCTGATCGGTCATCCGCGCATAAATCTCGTCATTCAGCGCGAGCATCCTCTTGGCGTAGGACAAAAGCTGATCGCCCGTCGGCGTCAGCGCGATCCCCCGCCCCGACCGGTCGAGCAGCGCAAGCCCGAGGCTTTCCTCCAACCGTTTGAGCTGCATCGAGACCGCGGATTGGGTCAGGTTCAACAGCCCGGCCGCCTTGGTCACCCCACCGGATTCCGCAACGGACACAAAAGAGCGCAGGGCCGTCAGGTCGAGATTGCGAGGCATACATCACCTTTCATGATTTCCCGCATCACAATCATTCGTTTTTAAAATGTGTCAAGATCTAGCATATACATCAACAAGAGTGATCATCGACGATCAAAGCATCGCAAATCAGAAAGGATAGACCCATGCGTGCCTCCCTCCCCCTATCCGCATCCCTTCACGCGTCGCGCCCTACGCGATTTTCAGTCCCGCGCCTTGTGGACCTGCTGACGCTCAGCCGAACGCGCAAGCAGTTGCATGGCCTTGATGCCCATATTCTGAGCGATATCGGCCTAACCCGTGAAGCCGCTGATCGTGAATCCGAGCGTCCGGTCTGGGACGTGCCGAAAGGCTGGCGCAAATAAGCTGCGTCAAAAAAACGGCTTTTACGATCCACCATTAAAATGAAGGGGGAATCTGCCACCACGAAGGCCGGTTTCCCCGCAGCAGACCCTTGAAAACCCCGCGATACTCGCCAATATCAGTGGCAATCCGGGCCGCGCCATCGGCTCGTCTTTTTCAAGGAGGGTTCAATGGCACAATACGATACGATCCGCACTGCTGGCGTTGGCGCCCGCTCTGCGCAGATCGATGAAGGGCTTCGCGCCCATTTCAACAAGGTCTATGGCCTCATGTCCGTGGCAATGGTGCTGACGGGCGCTGTGGCTTGGGCTGTCGGCACCAATGAACAGATGTTGGCCGCAATCTTTGCGACGCCTCTGAAATGGGTCGTGATGTTCGCCCCGCTGATCATGGTTTTTGCCTTCAGCGCGATGATCAACAAGATGTCCTCGGGCGCCGCACAGGTGTTCTTCTACGCCTTTGCCGCCGCGATGGGCCTCTCGATCAGCTACATCTTCGCGATCTATACTGGCGTCTCCATCGCCACCACATTCCTCGTGACTGCGATCGCCTTCGCGTCGCTCAGCCTGTTCGGCTACACCACGAAGAAGGATCTGAGCAGCTGGGGCCGCTTCCTCTTCATGGGGGTGATCGGGCTGATTGTCGCCTCGATTGTGAACATCTTCCTCGGCTCCCCGGCGATTGCGTTCGCTGTGTCCAGCCTTGGTGTTCTGATCTTCGCGGGCCTGACCGCTTATGACACCCAGCGCATCAAGACCGAGTATATCGAGCATGCGCAGTATGGGGATCAGGAGTGGTTGGCGAAATCGGCAATCATGGGCGCGCTGAGCCTCTATATCAATTTCATCAACATGTTCATGTTCCTGCTGCAGGTCCTCGGCAACCGCGAGTGATCTCAGGACCATAGACAGACACGAAAGGCCGGCCTTGCGCCGGCCTTTTTCTTTGCGCTCAGAGCGGTGCTTCCATCCGCACGGCCGGAAACAACAGGCCTGCCGGACCAATGGGCACATCCACCCGCTCCGACGAGGTGAACCCCAGGGCGGCGTAAAACGGCTCGGCCGTGAGAGTCGAGAGCGCTTCGAGACGGGTCTGCCCGGCGACCCGTGCCTCCTCCATGATATCAGCCATCAGGCGCCGCCCGAGCCCTTCCCGCGTGCGGGTATGATCGGTCACCACATGGAGGATATGGCCCAGCCCCGTAGTGACCGCTCCGGTTCCCGGCGCCCCTTTGGTCCAGCCGCCCGCCGCCAGAACGACTCCGGCCTCCTCCACGACATGGTAGGTGCCACAGGTCACCAGCGCGGGCTGGGCGCGCGAGATCAGCGGCAGGATCGTCACCAGCACCGAAGGCGGGTAATCCGCCTTCAAAAGCGCGGGATAGCTCCGCACCAACAGAGCATCCACCGCAACAACATCCGCTGCGGTCGCAACGCGTCGAGTGACAGTCGGGGGCATGAGGCACCTCCTTTGGCAGATAGCTATGCGCAAAGAAAAAGCCGCGCTCGAAGGCGCGGCTTGGATCGTAACGTCGGAGGGGGCAGATTACTTGATCTTGCCTTCCTTGTACTCGACATGCTTGCGCGCAACCGGGTCATACTTCCGGACGACCATTTTCTCGGTCATGGTCCGAGCGTTTTTCTTGGTTACGTAGAAGTGGCCGGTATCCGCGGTCGAGTTGAGGCGGATCTTGATGGTCGTCGGCTTCGCCATGTTGCGGTCTCCTGGCAGATTGCGGGCGAGAGTCGCGTCTGACCCTCGATCAACTTTGAACCCCGGCTTTTACTGGCACCGGCGCGCCTGTCAACCGCGATTCGACACGGAACGGCGTGCAAGCGCATCGGGCCGCAGTCCAAGGGCCGGGATCATCGCGCACGCTTCTTCAGATCCGCGACCCGCGTCTCCGAAGTGACATCCCGAAGCGCCAAGAGCACAAGACGTCGCGACAGTGCGAGCGGAGCGTCACTGGGTCGGGCCGGTTGCAGCGGGGTGAGCGTGGCCTCCCAGGTCTGGGGACCGATCTCACCGGGTATACAGGCCACGACGAAGCTCAGCTCTCGCGCCTCGGTCAGCGCAGCATCCAGCGCACCCTGCGCGAGGCTGCGGCTTTCCCGAGGCCAAAGCGACGCGAAACGTCCACCGACACAGGCCTCTTCCGTGCCAAAACGCGCGCCGGAGGCCAGAAGAATCCGCCCGGTGGCCGTGACCACGAAGAGCGACTGCTCCAGCTTCTCTGCGAGCGTGCCGAGCAGCAGGTCCAGAATGTCGGAGCCAAAAAGACCCGCTTCGGCGGCGGTGGATTGATCGAAGGAAAACGCGCTGGTTCCAGCGCTGAACGTATTCGGAAGATCTTCCATGTAAAAAATCACTGCGACGGTTATCGACCTCCGCAAGTGTAACATGAACTAGACAGAAAAACAGTCATAAATAGATTACAAATCTGCGCGGAGAGCCTGTAAGCCGGATTTTGTCCGAGACGGCACGCCGTCTCTGGATGACCATTCCTCTGGGTGCCCTGTTGCCAGAACACTCTAGCTGCCAACCCGGATCCCTGGGTTAAAGCCACCCTGCCCCCTAAGGCGCAGCGGGATCCCTATTTGGCATTGCTCCCGGTGGGGCTTGCCGTGCCGGTCCTGTTGCCAGGCCCGCGGTGGGCTCTTACCCCACCGTTTCACCCTGACCCATCCGGAGACGGGCGGTCTGATCTCTGTGGCGCTTTCCGTCGGGTTGCCCCGCCCGGGCGTTACCCGGCACCGTTGCTTCATGGAGTCCGGACTTTCCTCCCAGGCAGACAGGTCTGCCCAAGCGGCCATCCAGCCCTCCGCGCGCCTGCGCTGTTAGCCTCGCGACAGCCCGGGGTCAACGGGCCATTGGCGCGCCAGTGCCGCAGCCAGCGCCATATCCTCGGGGGCCAGCGGACCGGATGCACCAGACCGAAAGCGGGCGCGCAGGGCCGCAAGCCGCGTTTCCGCATCGACCGGCGCGGTCATCCCAAAAACCGCCAGATTCGAGGCGAAACGCTCGGCATCCACTTCGGGCGTACAGGAGGCGGCCAGATCTTCGGTCGAGGGCCAGACAGCAAGCCCACCAAGGGCCAGCCGCCGCCAGTCAAACCGAAGGCCCGGATCGATCTTGCGCCCGGGGGCAAGGTCGGAATGGCCGATCACCTGCGCCGGGCCGAGAGTCCAGCGGGTCATGATCTGAGGCAGCAGTCCCTCCAGCGCAACCATCAACGGGTCCGAGAACGGGCTGACCCCGTCATTGTCGAGTTCGATCCCAATGGACGCGCTGTTCACATCTGCGCAGCCCCCCCATTGGCCTCGCCCCGCATGCCAGGCGCGCAGATCTTCGGGGACAAGCTGGGTCACGGCGCCGTCGCGCGCGATCACGTAATGGGCCGAAACCTCGGCCTCCGGGTTGCAGAGCCAGTCAATAGCCCCGGTCGCATCCTGCATGGCCGTGTAGTGCAGCACGATCAAGCGCGGGGTCAGCCCGTTCTTGCGCGGACCGCAATTGGGCGAGCGCTGCGCGGAGATCTCGGTCAGTTGCGCACCGCGAGGCGGAACGGGCTTGGATCCCAGCGACAGGCATAGCCATCGCCATCCGGGTCGAGACCGCGGCTGTCACGCTGCGGCCCACCCACATCGAGGAAGGCCCGTTGGGCCGCATTGGCGTCGCTGTAGCGGTCGCAACCGCGCGAGGAGAGGCGGATCGGGCTGCGGGAATAGACTGGCTGGCCAACCGGGTGCGACGTCGCCAGCGCGAACTCAACGATCGAGGCGAGATCCCCGGAGGGCCGGTCCGGCAGCTCCGTGGGTTCGATCACCTGAAAGGCTTCGCGCTGTGCGGCGAGACGCTCCCGGTCGCTTTCGATCGTCACGCGCCCGGACACTGCGTCAAAGCTGTTTTCATCCGAAATGCCCGGCCCCCGGCGCAGCAGGTTCGGATCGGGGTCCGCCCCGGCAGCCACCGCCTCGGCCACGGCCAGATCGGTCGGGTCTGCCCCTTCGGGCAGAATGATCGACTCACCGCTGGAGAGCGCTGCATCGCGGGCCTGCTGCTCTGTCCCGTAGGCGCCATAGCTGGTCCCAAATCCCGGACCGGCTCCGGCGACGTCATTGGGTGGCACAGATGTACAGGCTGCCAGAATACCGGCGAGACCTAATGCTCCAACTGTCGAAACGAGACGCATAGCAAACCTCTTCACTGCACCCGCAGGCGAGCCTACCACCAGCGCTGCGGCTTGGCCACAAAGCCCGCAGCCTCTTCGAGCGCGTAGGCGGTGTTGAGCAAATCGCCCTCTTCCCAGGGACGCCCGATGAGCTGCAAACCGAGGGGCAGACCCTTGCGATCGAGACCCGTGGGCACAGCGATGCCCGGCAGCCCGGCGAGGTTCACGGTCACCGTGAAGACGTCGTTGAGATACATCTGCACCGGGTCTGCATCGATCATCTCGCCCAGCCCGAACGCCGCTGAGGGCGTGGCAGGGGTCAGGATCGCATCGACCCCCTCGGCGAAGACCGTCTCGAAATCGCGCTTGATCAGGGCGCGCACTTTGCGGGCGCGGTTGTAATAGGCGTCGTAGAACCCGGCCGAGAGCACATAGGTCCCGACCATCACCCGGCGCTGCACTTCGGGGCCAAAGCCCTCGGCGCGGGTTTTCTCATACATCTCGGTGATGCCATCGCCCTGCCCAAGCTGCGCCCGGTGGCCGAAGCGCACACCGTCATAGCGCGCGAGGTTCGAGGAGGCCTCAGCCGGTGCGATCACGTAATAAGCCGGAAGCGCGTATTTCGTATGAGGCAGCGAGATATCCCGCAGCTCGGCCCCGGCGGCCTTGAGCATCTCGGCACCCTCGGACCAGAGCGTCTCGATCTCCTCAGGCATGCCGTCCATGCGGTATTCCTTGGGGATCCCGATCACCTTGCCGCGGATATCACCCGTCAGCATCGCCTCGAAATCCGGCACGGCGAGATCAGCGCTGGTGCTGTCCTTGGGGTCATGCCCGGCCATGGTGCCCAGCATGATTGCCGCGTCGCGCACGTCCTTGGTCATGGGCCCCGCCTGATCGAGCGAGGAGGCGAAAGCCACGATGCCCCAGCGCGAGCAGCGCCCATAGGTCGGCTTGAGCCCGGTGATGCCCACGAAGGCCGCGGGCTGGCGGATCGAGCCGCCTGTATCGGTGCCCGTCGCCCCAAGACAGAGATCCGCGGCCACCGCACTCGCCGAGCCACCGGAGGAGCCGCCCGGGGTCAGTGCCGCGTCATCATTGCCGCGCCGCCAGGGGTTCACCGCATTGCCATAGGTCGAGGTCTCGTTCGACGAGCCCATGGCGAACTCGTCCATGTTGAGCTTGCCGAGCATCACCGCACCCGCATCGAAGAGGTTCTGGCTGACCGTCGATTCGTATTCGGGCTTGAACCCTTCGAGGATCGCCGACGCCGCCTGGGACGGCACGCCTTTGGTGCAGAAGAGATCCTTGATGCCAAGCGGGATACCGCACATGTCGGGGGCATCGCCTTGGGCAAGCCGCGCGTCTGCGTGGCCAGCTTGCGTCAGGGCCAGCTCGGGGGTTTTGTGCACAAAGGCTCCGAGCGCGTCAGCCGACTCCACAGCCGACAGGCACGCCTCGGTCAGCTCGGTGGCAGTGATCTCCTTGCGGCGCAGCTTGTCGCGCGCAGCCGCGATGGTCAGGGAGGACAGATCAGACATGGGTTACTCCACAACCTTGGGCACAGCAAAAAAGCCCTCACGGGCATCGGGAGCGTTGGCCAGAACGGCACCCTGCTGGTCCCCGTCGGTCACCACATCCTCCCGCCGCTTCAGGCGTTGAGGCGTGACGGAGGTCATCGGCTCCACGCCCTCCACATCGACCTCGTTGAGCTGCTCGATAAAGCCGAGGATCGTGTTGAACTCACCTGCCAGGGCAGGCAGCGCGTCATCTTCGACCTTGATCCGGGCGAGTTTCGCGACCCGGCGTGCAGTCTCGGTATCAATGGACATCCGTAGGGCTCCGCTCAGCGTGGTTTTGCCGGGTTTAGCCTTGGTGCACGGGGCCTGCAAGCATATGGCGGCGGTAAACCTCGATCATCCAGCCCAGCATGAGCGCGTTAAACAGATGCCACAGGAAATGGGTCCCGAGCGGCAGGCTTGCGCAGACCGGCATATCAAGCGACCGCGCCGTGAGCGAGAGGCAGAGAATCCCTGCCCCAACCGTCAGTCCCCGCGCCGTCGCGGGCGCGCGCCGGCGCAACAGAACCGCATAGGCAAAGATCAGAAGCGGCAGCGGCCAGTAAAAACTTGAGATCCCGAAAAACGGCAGGCCCGCGAAAACTGGCGTCAGAAGCGCCGTATATGGCAGGTAAGCCAGCGCACCCGAGGCTGCGGCCCAGACCGGCCATCCCCAGAAATACCGGTTTGCCGCGTAGATATAGACCAAAGAAAAGCCCACAATCGGTAGCACATCGGCAATCGCGGCCCATACCTGAGCGTGGGTATGGAAAAGATAGCTCCCCAGCCCGATCAGCGCGAGCAACCCGCAAAGCGCTTCGGCCAGCCCAAGGCCTCGCTCCAAACGCGAGCCCTGCACCCGGCGCCACATTACCCAGGCCGCCAACACGAAGGCCGCATTGGTCAGCGCATTGACCGGCTCGGCCCAGTAGCTGGGATCGACCCGTTCGCAATACCCGTCGATCTGCCGCCAGAGGCCTTCCATTTCACCCCTCCATTGCTACTCTCGCAGCAGATCATGCGGTGAAAGGGAGAGCAGATGAAGATCACATGGCTGGGACATTCGGGCTTTCGCATCGAAATTGCCGACCAGATCCTGCTGGTCGATCCCTGGATCACCGGAAATCCGTCCTTCCCCGAGGATCAACGAGAGGCCGCCATCGCCGGGGCCACGCAGATCCTGATCACCCATGGCCATGGTGATCACAGCCCGGATGCAGTCGCCCTCTCCAAGGAACTCAGCGCGCCCATTGTCGGGATTTATGACCTCATGACCTTCTGGGCAGAGACCGAGGGTGTCGAGGTGGTCGGATTCAACAAGGGCGGGACCGTGGCGCTCGGCGAGGTGAAAGTCACCATGGTCAACGCGGTGCATTCTTCCTCCATCGGGACCGATCACGGACCGATGTATGCCGGAGCCGAAGCCGGTTTCATGATCCGCGGCGAGGGCAAGACGATCTATGTCTCGGGCGACACGGATGTGATGGCGGATATGAAGATCTTCAACGATCTCCACCAACCGGAAATCGGCATCCTCGCCTGTGGCGGGCATTTCACCATGGATATGGAGCGCGCCGCCTATGCTGCGCGCAGCTTCTTTGACTTTCAGACAGTGATCCCCTGCCACTACAAGACCTTCCCCCTGCTCGCCCAGTCCGCTCAGCCGCTGATCGACGCGTTGCCCGGAACGGATGTCCGCACCCCGGAGGTGATGGAAACGGTCGAACTCTAAAGCGCGCAGCATTCCGTTAGGTCGAGAAACATCCTCGCTGCAAGCATCCCGACCAAGCCACGCACACCGCAGCAGATCAGGCCCGCCGCGCGCCGAAAAACGTCTTGAGCAAGGCCTCCGCCTCTGCCGCGCCGACCCCGTCCACCACCTCGGGCGCATGATGGGATTGCGGCTGGGCAAAGACCCGCGCGCCATGGGCCACCCCGCCGGATTTCGGATCCGCCGCGCCATAGACCACACGAGCAATCCGGGCAGCGGCAATCGCGGCCGCACACATGGCACAGGGTTCAAGTGTCACATAGAGCACCGCGCCGGGCAGCCGCTCGGAGCCCGCTGCAGCACAGGCCGCGCGCAGCGCAAGGATTTCCGCATGGGCGGTCGGATCGCTGAGCTCCCGCGTGCGGTTCCCGGCCCGGGCCAGCTCACGGCCATCTGCCCCCAACAGCACCGCGCCCACGGGCACCTCGCCCCGCGCGGCGGCGGCACGGGCTTCAGCCAGGGCGATATCCATATGGCGGGCAAAGGGGCGCATGCCCCCTCATGCCGCGCCGCGCGGTCCCGGGCAAGACCGCTTGGGGCTTTCCCAGCGCGCCGGTCTTCGCTAAGCCCGGCCCATGACACAATCCCCTTCTCCCGGCGACCGGATCGCCAAGGTCCTCGCCCGCGCAGGGATCGCCTCGCGCCGCGAGGCCGAGCGCCTGATTGCCGAAGGACGGGTGACGGTGAACGGCAAGACCGTCGAGAGCCCCGCGCTCAATGTCACCGCAGCGGACAAGATCACCTTTGACGGCAAACCCTTGGAGCCACCGGCGCCGCCGCGCCTCTGGCGGTATCACAAGCCCACGGGGCTGGTGACCACGGCCAAGGACGAAAAAGGCCGCGAGACCGTGTTCGACGCCCTGCCCCCGACACTGCCCCGGGTGATGAGCGTCGGGCGGCTCGATTTGAACTCCGAAGGGTTGCTGCTTCTGACCAATGATGGCGGGCTCAAGCGCAAGCTGGAGCTGCCATCCACCGGCTGGCTGCGCCGCTACCGCGTCCGGGTGAAGGGTGCACCCGAGGACGGCGATCTCGCTCCTCTGCGCAAAGGGATCGAGATCGAGGGCGAGCGGTTCCAGCCCATGGAGGCCCGGATCGACCGCCAGCAAGGGGCCAATGCCTGGCTCACCATTGGGCTGCGCGAAGGCAAGAACCGCGAGATCCGCCGCGCCATGAGCGCTCTGGGTTTGACCGTGAACCGGTTGATCCGCATCAGCTATGGCCCGTTTCGGCTGGGCGAGCTGAAGGCCGGCGAGGTCGAGGAGATCAGGGGCCGCATCCTGCGCGACCAACTCGGGATGGAAGACGAGGCCCCGCCCGAACCGCAGAAACCCCGCCCGCGCCGCCGTCGCGGACCGCCCCGGCGCTAGGCCCGACGCTGCTCGCGCGAACCGGCAATAATCCCGATAGTTGCCAGCACACCCTAGGCTAGGCCCACTGAACACCATATATTGGCTCCAGGAACGGTGTGGGGATCCCGGATGAGTGGAAGTGGATTGAGACTTTTGGCGTTTTGCCTTTTGGCAGCGCTGATCCTCTATGCTGGGCTGGGCGGAGGTCTGTCATGAGCCGCCGCTATCGGGGCAAGTACAGCCCCGGCGCCGAGGGAGAGCCCCCGCGCGAGACCACAGCCCCCCGTCCCCGCATGCCGGCCAAACGCAGTCTCATTGGAGCCCGCGTCAATGCGTTGTTTTTTCTGCCCTTGCCGCTCGGTGTAACCGCCTTCGGCAAACCGGCCGCAGAGATGTCTTACAGCATCGGCGGCTTGATACTGCTGCTTGGTGCGGCGCACATGCTGCGCGAAGGCTTGCGCGCCCAAGAGAGTTATGACGCGCGCAAAGTGGCCAAGCGCCCAGCGTTCCCGCGCAAGATTTTTGCCGCCTTCATGTGCGGCGTCGGTTTGGCCTTCGCGGGCATGTCAAACGAAATTGGCGTTTTTGGAGCGGGGCTTTTCGCCGTGCTTGGCGCGGGCCTGCATCTGGCCGCGTTCGGGATCGATCCACTGAGCGACAAGGGCGCCGAAGGTGTCGACGCCTTCCAGACCGAGCGCGTGGCCCGGGTCGTGGACGAGGCCGAGGCCTATCTCAAGGCGATGTCGGATGCGATCCTGCGCGCCGGGGACCGGGCGCTGGAGCTGCAGGTCGACCAGTTCGCCGCGACCGCGCGGGACATGTGCCGCCGGGTTGAGGAAGACCCGCGCGACCTGACGGCGGCGCGCAAGTATCTCGGAGTCTATTTGATGGGCGCGCGGGATGCGACGGTGAAATTCGCCGATCTCTACGGCCGCAGCCGCGATGCGACGGCCCGACAGGATTACGTGGCGCTGCTCAAGGATCTGGAGGCCAATTTCGCGTCCAAGACCGATGCACTGCTGCTCGAAGACCGCACCGATCTCGATGTCGAGATAGAAGTGCTGCGCGACCGGTTGGCGCGCGAAGGCGTCCGCGCCTGAACCCGCAACACCAAGAGGATTGAAGGGACAAGCCCATGTCAGACACCGTTCGCGCCAAGGCTGAAGCCGCGCTGGCTGAGGTTACCGAGGTGACCGAGACCCTGCTCCCCGCGCCGAAGAACGCTCTTGTGCCTCTGGCCGAGGCAGAGGCCCCCGTGGCAGAGAACATCCGGCGCGCCATGGACGAGATCGACATGGGTGACACCCAATCCATCGTCCGTTTCGGCTCGGGCGCGCAGGCGGAGCTACAGGAAATCAGCCAGTCCATGCTGGACGGGGTGCGCAACAAGGATGTGGGTCCGGCAGGCGACAGCCTGCGCAACATCGTCACCACGATCCGTGGGTTCTCGATCTCGGAGCTCGACGTGCGGCGCGAGCGCAGTTGGTGGGAGAAGCTACTGGGCAAGGCCGCTCCCATGGCCAAGTTCGCCGCCCGCTATGAAGAGGTGCAGGGCCAGATCGACCGGATCACCGATGACCTGCTGAACCACGAGCATGTGCTGCTTAAGGACATCAAGTCGCTCGACAAGCTCTATGGTAAGACGCTGGATTTCTACGACGAACTGGCCGTCTACATCGCTGCCGGCGAAGAGAAAATCGCGCAGCTCGACGCCACGACCATCCCCGAGAAGGTCGCCGAGGTCGATGCTGCCCCCGAGGAACAGCAGGTGATGAAGGCGCAGGAGCTGCGTGATCTGCGCTCCGCACGGGACGATCTGGAACGCCGGGTCCATGACCTCAAACTGACACGTCAGGTGACAATGCAGTCCCTGCCGTCGATCCGGCTGGTGCAGGAGAACGACAAGTCGCTGGTCACCAAGATCAACTCGACACTGGTGAACACCGTGCCTCTGTGGGAAACCCAGCTCGCCCAAGCAGTAACGATACAGCGTTCGCGCGAGGCGGCCGAGGCGGTGCGTGGCGCAAATGACCTGACCAACGAGCTGCTGACGGCCAACGCGGATAACCTGCGTCAGGCCAACCAGATCGTGCGCGAAGAGATGGAGCGCGGCGTCTTCGACATCGAGGCCGTCAAGCAGGCCAATGCCACTCTGATCGCGACGATCGAGGACAGCCTGCGGATCGCCGATGAAGGTAAAGCCAAGCGGGCCGCTGCCGAAGAGGATCTCGAGAAGATGGAATCCGAGCTGCGCGACACGCTCGCCGCCGCCAGTTCGCGCGGCGATGGCACGGGCTACAATGCCGGGAGCGCTGTGCCGAACGCATGACGCACCGGGTCATCAGACGGGGTTGCGCCGCCGGGGCGCTGGCCGGGCTTGCGCTTGGCCTCTTGGGCTGCGTGCCGCTGGACGTGGCCGATCCCGGCGCGACCTCGCCGCAGCCCACGCCGCGCGCGGCGGTGCCGGAACCGTCCCAGGCCTCGCGCGATCTGATGACATTCTATACCCGCTACGAGCAGCGCCAACTGACCTCTGGTCTTTTGCGGACGGACGGCGGAGGGGTGGACACGCCCTATACCGCCCGTCAGCTGGCCGAGAATTTCGAGCGGATCGCGCTCTTTGACGAATACACCCTGCGGGGCGGGCGGTTCGTGGCCCAGCAGACCGAGAGCCGTCTGCGCCGCTGGAAAGGACCGGTGCGGATCCGACCCGCCTTTGGCCGATCGGTCTCCGAGGCGCAAAAAACCCGCGACCGTGCCGAGCTTGAGACTTATGTGGCGCGGCTGGCGCGGGTGACGGGCGCGGATATCCGAACCTCCGTGCGCGGCGCGAACTACCATGTCCTGTTTCTGAACATCGACGAGTTGCGCGCGGCAGGACCGATCCTGCGGGATCTGGTGCCCGATATCAGCGACGCCATCGTGCGCGACATCACCGAGATGGACCGGTTGACCTTCTGCTCGGTCTACGCAATCTCGGATAGCGAAACGCCGAACGACTACGAAACAGCCCTTGCAATCATCCGCGCCGAGCATCCCGACCTGCTCCGTCAGGGCTGCATCCACGAAGAGATCGCCCAGGGGCTCGGTCTGGCCAATGACAGTCGCGACGCCCGACCTTCGATCTTCAATGATGACGATGAGTTTGCCCTGCTCACCAGCCATGACGAACAGCTTCTGCGCATCCTCTATGATGCCCGCCTGACCCCGGGTCTTACCCCGGATGAAGCGCGCCCCCTTGTCCAGCAAATCGCCGCCGAACGCATGGGCGGCGGCAGCTGACGCCTGCCGAAAGGACCGATTTCATGAGTATCCTCGACTTTCTCTCCGGCCAGTTCATCGACGTCATCCATTGGGTGGATGATCGTCGGGACACCATGGTCTCGCGATTCGAGCGTCATGGGCACGAAATCAAGTACGGTGCGAAGCTGACCGTGCGCGAGGGTCAGTCGGCGGTCTTTGTCCATGAGGGGCAGTTGGCGGATGTGTTTACCCCGGGGCTCTATTTCCTCGAGACCAACAACATGCCGGTGATGACCTCGCTGCAGCATTGGGATCATGGCTTCAAGAGCCCGTTCAAATCCGAGATCTATTTCGTCAACACCACCCGGTTCAACGACCTGAAATGGGGCACCAAGAACCCGATCATGCTGCGTGACCCGGAATTCGGGCCAACGCGGATCCGAGCCTTTGGCACCTATTCCGTGCGGGTCACGGATCCGGCACGGTTCCTGTCCGAGATCGTCGGGACCGACGGTGAGTTCACCATGGACGAGATCAGCTTCCAGATCCGCAACATCATCGTGCAGGAATTCAGCCGCGTAATTGCCGGTTCGGGCATCCCCGTGCTCGATATGGCGGCCAATACCGCCGAGCTGGGCAAGGGGATCGCCACGGCGATCTCAGGCACGATCGCCGAATACGGGCTGACCCTGCCGGAGCTTTATATCGAGAACATCTCGCTGCCCCCGGCGGTGGAGGCGGCACTCGACAAGCGCACCTCCATGGGGCTGGTTGGCGATCTGGGCAAGTTCACCCAATATTCCGCCGCCGAGGCCATGACCGCCGCCGCGCAGGCTGGCGGCGATAGCGGCATGGGCGCCGGTCTCGGCGCGGGCATGGGGATGGCCATGGGCGCGCAGATGGCCCAAGCCGCGCAACCCGGTCCCTGGGGCCCGCGCCCCGCTGCACAGGCCGCCCCGGTGCCGCCGCCCCCGCCGGTCGAGCATGTCTGGCACATCGCCGAAAATGGCCAGACCAAAGGCCCGTTCTCCAAGGCTGCCCTTGGGCGGATGGCCTCCGAAGGGGCGCTGACCCGTGAGACCTATGTCTGGACCCCGGGCCAGGATGGCTGGATGCGGGCCGAGGATGTGACGGAGCTGGCGCAGCTCTTCACGATCCTGCCGCCGCCTCCGCCGCCGCCCCCCATGGGCTAAGCCACCACCATGACCGACACGCCCCCCCCGGCCCCCGCGCTGGAAGAGCACCGCTTTCCCTGCAACAATTGCGGCGCGGATTTTCGCTTTGATCCGGCGGGCAATCGCCTAATCTGCGATCATTGCGGCACGGTGGAGGAGATCGAAGGGCTGGCCCCGCCACCCTCGGGCATCACCGAGCAGGACTACCGCGCCGCCCTGAGCCGCCCGGAGACTCTGGATCTCGAAGAGACCCGGGTGCTCAACTGCCCGAATTGCGCCGCCCAGATCGAGTTCTCGCCGGAGTTGCACTCCGCTGAATGCCCCTATTGCGCCACGCCCGTCGTCACCGATACCGGGCGCCACCGGCATATCAAACCGCAGGCCATCGCGCCCTTCGTGCTGGATGAGACAACGGCCCATGAGGCGATGACAAGCTGGCTTGGGCGGCTGTGGTTCGCGCCCTCGGGCCTGTCGGACTATGCACGCAAAGGGCGCAAGATGACCGGGGTCTACGCCCCATTCTGGACTTATGACGCGGCCACGCGCAGCCAGTACACGGGCGAGCGTGGGACGGTCTACTATACCACCCGCACGGTGATGCGCGACGGCAAGCCGACCACGGTGCGGGTGCAAAAGGTTCGTTGGCGGCGGGTATCCGGTCGGGTGGCACGAGCCTTTGACGACCTTCTGGTGCTGGCAGCCAAGTCCCTGCCCAAGCGGTTCACCGATCAACTGCCACCCTGGCCTCTGGCCGATCTCGTCCCCTATACGCCCGAGCTTCTGGCCGGGTTCCGGGCCGAGGGCTATACCATCGCGCTCGAAGACGGGATGACCGATGCCCGCGCGCAGATGGACGCGATGATCGCCCGGGATGTGCGCTTTGATATTGGCGGCGACCGGCAGCGGATCCATGGCATTCAGACACAGGTCTCGGATGTAACCTTCAAACATATCCTGCTGCCGATCTGGGTCGCGGCCTATAAGTATAACGGCAAGAGCTACCGTTTCGTTGTCAATGGCCAGACCGGCAAGGTCGCGGGCGAGCGCCCCTATTCCGCCTGGAAGATCGCGGCGGCAGTGCTGGTCGGGGCGCTTGTGGCCGGGGCGATCGGCTATCTGGGCGCGACACAGGGCTGATAAGCTTGGATTTCGCTCTTTAGCAGCAATGTTACCGCTAGCATTTTGGATCAATTTGCGTAGTGTCCGCCCCGAAGACGGAGGAAGAGCGACATGATCCTATGCGCGGGCGAGGCCCTGATCGACATGCTGCCGCGGGAAACCAGCGGTGGAGAGGCGTGCTTTGCCCCCGTGGCAGGCGGCTCGGTGTTCAACACCGCCATTGCCATCGGGCGGCTCAGCGCGGATGTGGGGCTTGTGACGGGCCTGTCGCGGGACCTCTTTGGCGAGGTCCTTTCCAATGCGCTGGCAGCCTCAGACGTGGACAGCCAGCTTGCAATCATGTCGGACCGCCCGACCACTCTGGCCTTCGTTACTCTGACCGACGGGCATGCGAAATACGCCTTTTACGATGAAAACACGGCAGGCCGCCTGCTGGAGCCGTCGGACATGCCCGATCCGGGTCCCGAGGTGGGCACGTTGTTCTTCGGTGGCATCAGCCTCGCGGTGGAGCCTTGTGCCGCGGCCTATGAAGCGCTCTGCCTCAAAGCGGCCGAGGGTCGCGTGGTGATGCTCGACCCGAATATCCGCCCGGGCTTCATTCAGGATGAGGCGGCGTTCCGCGCGCGGCTCGACCGGATGCTCGCCGTAGCAGATATCGTGAAGGTCTCGGATGAGGATCTCGCCTGGATCGTCGGCGACGGCCCCCTGGACGAGGCCGCAGCCGCCCTGCGCGCCCGCGGCCCATCGATCATCTGCGTCACCCGCGGCGCGGAGGGCGTTGAGGCCCACCGCGCGAGCGGTGTGACGCGGGTTGCGGCGAAGGCTGTGTCGGTGGTCGATACGGTGGGCGCGGGCGACACGTTCAACGCGGGGTTCCTTGCGGGGCTCTCCGAGGCGGGCGCGCTCTCACCCGAAGGGCTCACTGCGCTTTCGGAGGACACGCTCAGCGCCGCGCTCAGCCTCGGCGCTCGGGCGGCGGCGATCACCGTCAGCCGCGCAGGCGCCAACCCGCCTTGGCGCGATGAGCTAACATGAAGGCGCTGATCCAGCGGGTTTCCGAAGCCTCGGTGACGGTTGATAGTGCGGTGATCGGACGGACCGGGCCCGGCCTGCTGGTCCTTGTCTGCGGCATGCCTGAGGACACGCCCGAGAGCGTCGCGGCCTTTGCGACCAAGATCTCAAAACTGCGAATCTTTCGCGATGAGGGAGGTCGGATGAACCGCTCGGTTCTCGATACGGGCGGCAGTGCGCTCGTGGTGAGCCAGTTCACCCTGGCGGCGGATACCTCCCGCGGGAATCGTCCGGGCTTTTCAGGGGCCGCTGCGCCTGAGCAGGGCAAGGCGCTGTATCTTGGGTTTGCTGAAGCCCTGCGCGACACCGGCATGGCCGTGGAGACCGGGCAATTCGGCGCGGATATGAAGGTCGCGCTCACCAATGACGGCCCGGTCACGATCTGGATGGAGGGTTAGGGGCTAGAAGGCCGCCGCCTCCTCCGCGATCTCGGACAGCAGGGTCTGGACCGCCTGGATCGGCCCCTGCGGGTAGCTGCGATGACCGATCACCACCTCGCCCCCTCGATCCGCAACGAAGACACCGTAGGGGCAATGGCCGATATTCATCGGATCCGCCTCCATCACCTCGCGCGAGATCTTGGCCGAGCAGAAGAGAAACACCTGCGCTTGATCAAACAACACCACATCGCTGCCCACATCCGCCCCGGTGCGGGCCAGCATCTCGCCCACATGGCTCACATAGTCGATCACCAGCCCCCGATCGAGGATCGCGCTTTCGACACCGAAGAGCGCGTCCTCATAGTCGCCCTCCGTGGGATAGGTGAGGATATCGTCGCCCGCCTGCGCGGCTGAGGCCATGGCTAGAGAGCCCGCCAAAAGGAGAGTGCGGAACGCGGTCATGGGACCACCTTTCAGGGTCTAGGGGTGCGGCGGCACCGAAAGGGCCCCGCCGCGAAATATGATCAGCCGAACATGTCGGTCGTGATGCCCGCATACCAGCCGAGGCTTTCCTCATAGGTGGCCTTGCGCAGGGCAGCATCCTCGCCCGTGTTCGAGATGAAGCCGGTGGTCTTGGCGATCTTCTCTTCGGTGGCCTCATAGGAAGCGCCGACTTTCACACCATCCTCGGTCGCGATCAGCGACCAGCAGGTGTTGGAGAATTTCGCCGGGAAGACGCGGCTATCGGTGAGCGCGCCACGCACGGCCATGGCGGCGACCTTGGCCTGGCTATTCGCCGAGTAGCCCGATTTCGGCATATCGCCCTGCTGACTGGCATCGCCGAGCACGTGGATATTCTCATCCTCCTTGCTCTGCATGGTGGCCGGCACAACCGGCGCCCAGCCTGCCTCGTTGGTAAGGCTGGCCATATCGGCGATGCGACCCGCCTTCTGGCCCGGGATCACGTTGCAGACATCGACCTTCTCGACCTCGCCGTCGATCACGACCTCCATCGCGTCCGGGCGTACCTCGACGCTGTCGCCCCCGAAATCCGGGCCGATACGATCGATCATGCCCGCATAGTGGTTCTGCCAGCCCTCTTCGAAGAGACCCTGCTTGGAGAATTTCTCTTTCGGGTCCACGATCAGGATCTTGGCCGTCGGGTTCACCTGACTGAGCGTATGGGCGACCATCGAGATCCGCTCATAGGGCCCGGGCGGGCAGCGATAGGGGTTGGGCGGGGCGACCATGCAATAGGTCCCGCCCTCGGGCATGGCCATGATCTGCGCCTTCAGGAGCTGCGCCTGCGTGCCGCCCTTATAAGCGTGGGGCATGGCATCCTGGGCGCTGAGATCCCAACCGGGCACGGAGCCGTCCTTGAAATCGATCCCCGGGCTGAGGATCAGCCGGTCATAGGGCAGCATCGCACCCCCGGCGAGCGCCACCATCTTGGCATCGCGATCCACGCCCACAGCCCAGTCATGGACCACGTTGATCCCGTAATCCGAGGCGAGCGTGCCATAGGAATGGCCGAGATCGTCATACTCCTGGAACCCGCCAAGATAGAGATTCGAGAAAAAGCAGGTGTAGTAGGTGCGCGTCGGCTCCACGAGGGTCACGTCGATCGCGCCCTTGCTGTCCTTGGCGATGTAGCGGGCTGCGGTCGCGCCCCCGGCCCCGCCACCGACCACGACCACGCGTGGCTTGCCCTGTGCGCGCACCATGGGCGCTGCGAGGCTTGCGGACACCGCCGCACTGGTCGCAATGAAATTCCGTCTTGAAATGGTCGTCATGGTCTCTCCTCCCCGATCAACCTGAGTCCCGGGACTACCCGGGATTTTCGAAAAACGCGGCCAGGGCAGCGATCTCTTCATCGCTGAGACGCCCGGCGATCATCTGCATGACCGGATGCGGCCGCAGCTTGGTCTTGTATGCGTGCAATGCGAGCACAAAATCCTCTGTCGGCCAATAGGCAATAGAGGGAATGCCTTGATCTGACCCATCAATCTGGTGGCAGGAGGTGCATTCCGAGGCGAGATACGCGCCGTATTCGGCGTCGCCCTGCAAGGCGAGGATATCGGGCGGCAAATCAGGGACCGAAGCCTTGGCCGTTGGCTCCGCTTCGGGAATGTTCGCCGGGCTTGCGGTGAAATCGCGCATATAGGCCAGCACATCGGCGCGATCCTGGGAATCTTTCAGCCCGCGAAAGCTCATACGTGTGCCAGAAACCAACGCCCGTGGGTTGGCGATATAGGCATCCAGCGTCCGGAGATCCCAGACCAGTCCGTCAGCCCCCGCGCGCGTCATGGATTTCGAATAAGAGAACCCGTCAATCGCCGCCGCATCGCGCCCGAAGATCTCGTTCAGATGGGGGCCGATCCGGCTGGTCGCCTCAGGTCCTATCTGGTGACATCCCGTGCATTTCTTGAAAATCCGCGCCCCGCGCTCGGGGTCGCCAATCGCATCCGCAGCAGCGGCACCGGCCCATCCGACCAGTACCGCCGCCCAGAGCAGGGGTGTCAGCTTCCCCTGCATCCGATCACTCCTGCGCCTCGAGATAGGCGACAATCGCGGCGAGATCTGCATCCTTGCGCAGCCCCGGGAAGGACATCTTGGTGCGCGGCAGGAACTCTTTGGGCTTCGCGAGGAACGCCTTGAGGTTGCCCGCATCCCACACAAGCCCTTCGCCCGCGCGCTCGGACAGCGCCTTGGAATACCGGAAGCCTTCGACCGCGCCGGCCGGGGCTCCGACGATGCCGTTCAGCAGTGGCCCCGTCCGGTTCTTGGCGCTCTCGCCGACCTGATGGCAGGCCTTGCATTTTCTGAAAACCTTCTCGCCTGCGGCCACCAGCTCCGGGTCCAGTTCGGGCTCGGGCGGTGCGGCGGGAGCGGCCACCTGCACAACCTCGGCTTGCACCGGCGCGGGCGCTGCGGATGCGCTCTCATCCTCAGGCGTCACATCTAGAACGCGGGCCCGCATGGTGACCTCGACACTGTCCTTGCAGTCCGACATGCAGGGCTCGCCCGCAAAAATCGGGTACTCGGTCTCGGCCCGGTCATCGAGGATGAACCCTTCAGCGTTCGTCATCTCAACATCGAGGAAGTTCTCGTTCGAGAGCACGAAATCCTCATCCACGAGGAAATTCGAGTAGAGGATATAGGCCACGATCGCATAGACCTCATCGGCCTCCAGTGACTGGGCATTGCCATAGGGCATGGAGCGGTTGATGTAGTCCCAGGCCGTTGAAAGGTGCGGCCAGTAAGATCCCACGGTCTTGAGCGGGTCCTCATCGGCAAGGGTGTCATCTCCGCCCGCCAGTTTCGGCCAGTTGCCTGACCCCTCGGCGAACTCACCATGACAGACTGCACAGTTTTCCGAGAACAGCGTTTCGCCATCCAGCACCGACCCGGAGCCCGCAGGAAGGCCGGTCCCGTCCGGACGCACATCCACGTCCCAGGCGGCAATTTCGGCCTCGGTCGCCGGACGGCCGAGACCGAATCCATCGGCCAAACTCGGCCCCGCCAGCGCGCTTGTGGCCAATGCGGCAAGGATCAACCCTTTAGGAAACTTCAACATTTTCCGCCTCCCCATTGGCGCGCACCCACCAGGTCTGGATCGCATTATTGTGGTAAATTGAGTTCAGCCCGCGCACCTCGCGCAGCTGGGTCTTGGTCGGCTGGACATAGCCAGTGCTGTCATGGGCGCGGGCCTGGAGCATCATCTCCTCGCCCTGCCAATTATGATCCAGATAGAACCGGGTCAGCGCCTTGTCGGTGCCGGGTGCGCCAAGGCGGGCCTCCTGCCAGTTCTTGCCGCCATCAAGGCTGACGTCCACGCGGGTGATGTGCCCGCGCCCGGACCAGGCCAGCCCGGTGATCACCAGCGGGCCGTGTCCATGGGCGATCGGTGCCTGCGGGCTGGGCGAGGTGACAACGGACTTCGCATCCATCTCCCAGGTCCATTTCCGCGCAATGCCGTCCTCCAGCACGTCGGTGTATTTCGAGGTCTCCTCGCGGCTCTCCACGGGGCCATCCATGACCTCCACGCGGCGGAGCCATTTGACCCACATGTTTCCTTCCCAGCCGGGGACCACGAGGCGCACGGGATAGCCATGCTCCTTGCGCAGCGCCTCGCCATTGGCCTTGAAGGCGACCAGCACATCGTCGAGCGCCTTGTCCATGGGGATCGAACGGCCGTTCGACGAGGCATCCGCGCCTTCCACATAAACCCACTTGTCCGAGAGATCGCCCGCCGCGCCCAGACCCGCCTCTTCGAGCAGGGTGCGCAGGGAGACGCCGGAGTATTCCATGTTGTGGATCATGCCATGGGTGAATTGCGCGCCGTTCAGCTGCGCGCCCGCCCATTCCATCCCGGAATTGGCCGCACATTCGCAGAAGTAGACGCGATTTTCACGGGGGAACCGCTCCAGATCCGCATAGGTGAAGACCAGCGGCGTATCCACGAGACCGTTGATCATCAGCCGATAGTCTTCCTTGCGCAACTCGATCGCGCCGGAATGGTGCCGCTCGAACGCACAGCCCTGAGGTGTGATCGTACCATCCAGCGCGTGGATCGGCGTGAAATTGATGGAACTCACCGTATCGGCCGTCAGCCACTCCACATTGCGGCGTATGACATCGCCTTCATATTCGATGGGCATGCCATAAGGAGTGGCATCCACCCCATCGCCAAAGCTTTGCGCCCAGGGCTGCACCTCGGTGATCAGCGGATCGCCTGCGGCCTGAGCTGCTCCGGCGCTGGCTGCGCCAGCCGTGACGGCAGCGGCCCCTTTCAGAAATCCCCGACGGCCGGGATCAGTGGGTTTGGAATTGCTCATGCTGTCCTCCCGAAATCACTGATTTCATCATATTCGAATTCGTGAATAAGTAAAGCGACAAGCCGTCCCATCTCAGGCCCCGATCACTTTGACGGAGGCATTGGGATCGACGCTGACCGTGCCCTTGCGCTTGATATAGCTTTCGACCACATCCCAGATCGCGGGGCCTTCGGTATCCTCGTTCACGCTCGCCCAGCCGGAGACCACATAGGTCTTGGCCGGATCAATCGCCTCACCAGACTTGAGCAGGGTCATATTGGTGATCCGCTCGCCCTGGGGTTTGGTGATATCGATCTGATAACCCATGCCGCCGACCCGCACCATGTCCCCACCCTGCTGATAATAGGGATCCGGATTGAAGAGGTTGTCGGCCACGTCCTCCAGAATGACATGGAGGAATTCGCCTGTCATTTCAGAACGGTAGGCGTTCGGGTAGGACATGGAGACCGCGCTAAAGAGGTCCTCGCGCGTGATGTCATCGCCAGGCAAGAGGCTCGGCCCCCAGCGGAAACCGGGGCTGAGGGCGATGTCAGCCTCGCGCTCATCGATCAGCGCGTTGCAGATCAGGTCGTCCCAGGTGCCGTTGAAATTGCCCCGGCGGTAAAGCAGGCTGTCGGTCTTGCCGAGCACCTCGCGCAGATCCGCCTCAAAGGGCGCGCGCTCCGCGTCGATCAGGGCGGTCATCTCGGCATCGGGGGTGATCACGTCGGAGAAGACCGGGATCAGTTTATAGGCAAAGCCCTGGATGCCGCCATCGCGCACATCGAGGTCCAGACGGCTGACAAACTTCCCGTTGGAGCCCGAGGCGATCAGCATGGTCTTGCCGACCTGCACCGGCTCGGGCAGCGCATCATGGGTGTGCCCGGTCAGGATCACATCGATCCCCTCGACCCGGCCTGCCATTTTCTTGTCCACGTCAAAGCCGTTATGGCTGAGCACGACAACCACATCCGCGCCCGCATCGCGCACCTCGGCGACAACCTCGCGCATACGCTCCTCGCGGATGCCGAAGCTCAGGTTCGGGAACATCCAGCCAGGATTGGCGATGGGCATATAGGGGAAAGCCTGACCGATCACGGCGATCTTGGCCCCGCCCCGCTCGAACATCTTGTAGGGCTCGTAGGCGGGCTCATCCCACTCGGCGTCGAAAATGTTCGCGCCGAGGAAGGGGAAGTTCAGGTGGTTCTCGACGATCTCGTTGACCCGGTCGATGCCAAAGGTGAACTCCCAATGGCTGGTCATCGCATCGGGTTTGAGTGCGTTCATGATGTTGACCATGTCCTGCCCATCGGTGCGATGGGCGGTGTAGGACCCGTGCCAGGTATCGCCACCATCAAGCAGCAGCGCATCAGGCCGATCGGCGCGGATCGCATTGAGGATGGTCGAGACCCGGTCGAGCCCGCCCATCTTGCCATAGGTCTGGGCCAGCGCGGTGAAGTCCGGATAGGTCAGCGCATAGGCCTCGGGCGTACCCGGTTGGATGTTGAACAGCTTGCGGAAATCCTCGCCCGTCACATGGGGCGGCAGGCCGGAATTGTCGCCGACGCCCAGATTGATCTCAGGCTCGCGGAAATAGATCGGCTTGAGCTGCCCGTGGATATCCGTGATGTGCACCAGGGTGACATTGCCGGTCGTCTCGAAATCCAGCAGGTCCGCTTCGCTCATACGCTGCTGCGCGGCAAGACGAGACCAGTTGCCGACGCCGGACGCCCCGTAAATGGCCGAGGCGGCCACGGTGGCCTGAAGAAAATCGCGGCGGGAAATCATGGGTGCAGCTCCTGCAATAGCGTCGGGTCGTCGGGCAAACCTCACCTGTGGGGTGCAGAGAACAATCTCCGCGCCCCGCATCCGGGTTCGCAGTCTTGGAAAGGGTCAGGGCGGCAGGCGCGACCGGAGCCGCGCCCGCCGAATGTCTTAGTTGCGCACTGACGGTCCTTCGACCGTCAGGCCGTTGCCGCGCGAAGCGACATAGAGCTCAAGCGCCACGAACTCGGGCGAGCCCACAGGGAAGGTTTCGGCGCGGGTGTCGCGCACACAGCCCCGGAACCGCGAATGGGCGGCGTTCAGCTTGGCGTTCTTCAGGCGGTAGACCGGGAAGCCATTGATCTGCCCCTGGGACAGGTGGTCGGCCCGGATCATGTTGCCGTAATTGTCTTCGTGGCAATTGGAGCACGCCAGTTCGAGCTGCCCGTAGCGGGTATAGTAGATCTCCTTGCCCTTTTCCCAGGTGGACTGGGCAGGGCCGTCGATCGCCACATTCACAGGCATGCCGCGGGAGACAGACGAGATCAATGCGGTCATGTTGACCATGTCGCCACCCGCATATTTCCACTTCTCCGCACCCATATGGGTCTCACGGCAGTCGTTGATCTGCATCTCAAGCGTGCGCACTTCGCCCGCAGCCTCGTTCCACTTCGGATAGACCGCGCGGACACCCGCCATGCTCTCGGGGCTTTCATGGCAGCTCGCGCAGGACTTGCCCTCGGCGCCATCCGCCGCATCCCAGACCTCAGCGGCCTGATCGACCCAGATCATGCCCGGATTGTCAAAATCATCCATTTGCAGCGACTGTGTCTCCGTCGAGCGAAAAACCCAGCCGGAATAGATCGTATCGACATTCTCCATGTGTTCGGGCGCTGCCGTGCGCACGATCATCTCGATCTCTTCATTGACGACCAATTCTGCGTCTTCGTCTGCCCAGGCGGCCATGCCCAGGCTTGTCACTACGGTGGCGGTACTCAGAGCGGCCTTAAGCGACAGTGTCTTCATGTGTTTCCTCCCAAACATGCGCGACCGCGGGGAGACGGTCGCGCCTAGGCCGTTCAGCTGACGGCGATCGGCTTGCTGGTCTCGTAGACTGAGCCGTCATCGTCGTACCATGTGAAGGTGAATTCGCCGGTCTCCGGCACCTTCGCATCGAACTCGAAATACGGGTTGGTCGAGATCGCAGGCGCCAGCTCGACATCAATGACGGTTTCGCCGTTGAAGCTCGCGACAAAGCGATTGATGATCGAGCGCGGAATGGCGTTGCCTTCCTTGTCCTTGCGCTGCCCGGATTCCATCTTGTGGCTAATCAGGGTCTTGATCGTGATCACGTCACCAGCCGAGGCCGACTTGGGGACTTTTACGCGGGGTTTTACACCTTTTGCCATGTTCCTCGTCTCCTCTGATTAGCCGCCGCAGCCGCCGATAGTGACTTTGACCGTCTTACTGTCCTGCACGAAGCTGCCATCGGCCATCTTGGCAATCGCGACCACGTCCTGGGTACCGGCGAGACGGATACGAGTGGAGGCGGACTGATCACCAGCCAGCGCGCCAAACTTGAACTGCGCCACGGGCGGGGTCGGGTTGCCCAGCGCCAGCACGAGAATCTCGGTTGCGCCAGGCGCGTCTACCTCGATCGGCACTGTATTGCCGTTCTCGGCAATCTCCGGCGCGGTCAGCGTGACACCACCGGCGCCGACAGAGGCCCCAGCGGTAAAGGCTTCGATCTCGGCCTCTCCGGCGGCATAAACCACCCCGGGCAGCGCCGCAGCGAGGGCAGCACCTGCACCGACCGCCATCGTTTCACGTCTCGTGAAGTTCATTGCAAGTCTCCTTGTCTGGGGGTGATCCCGCAGGATCACTCCGTAAGGGTCAAAAGATAGGCCACGACATCCTCGACCTGCTGAGCGGTCAGGAGCGTGCTGAGCTGCTCGGGTGCAGCCGCCTTGCCCGTGTAGGCATTGCCAGGCCGGACATAGCCCGATTTCTTGTAAAACGCGGGCATGATAGAGCCGTCGAACGTCATTTTCGCATTGGCCACGATCCCGCGCAGCTGCGCCTCGGACCAGCGCTCGCCCGCCCCGTCGAGGCTGGGGCCAACCTCACCGTGGAACGGCACATCTTCCATATCCGTGACCGCGTGGCAGGCCACGCAATTGCCCAGACCGCGGGTCGACATCACAACGCGGCCTTCCGCAGGATCGCCGGGCGTGCCCGACAGGGACTGCTCGATTTCGCCATATTCCGTAAATGAAACCTGCTCTGCCATGGTCTCTGCCGTGGCGGATCCGGTAACGAAGGCAAGGCCAGCCAACGTGCAAATCAGTGCGGAGCACTTCATGCGTTTCCTCCCAAGATTGTCCTCGCCGATGACCATACGCCCGGCATACACACGTATGCAACATAAAATTCAATTTTTTGCATATGTTTCTCTTGCAGCATGGGCAAGGCGCTCTAATTCCTAGGGATTTTGCTCCTGAAACTTGCGCGCATGGTACTTCTGAAAGGGCTCATCCGTGGTGTAGCCCTCCTCCAGAACCCAGGTCAGCATGTTCAGAGTCGTCCATTTCCCGAAGGCCCCGGGCACGGTCGCCACCGCCGCTTGGGGCGCGGTCACGCCCTCGGCCACTTCGGGCGGGAAGAACATCATGTTCGGCGTGAAAAGCGCATTCCATTTGCGGACGATATCCTTTTCGGCCAGGGTCTCTCCGTCGAAATCCGTGACCTCCACATCGCCGAACATGTTGATCTGGACTGCGAAGAACCGCTCGTTGAGCAGGGCGTCGATTTCGGGTTCCGGGAAGACCTCTTCGTGCATGCGCGCGCAGTAGATGCAGCCGCGCTGCTCGATCAAAATGACGAGGCGTTTGCCCGCTGCCTCCGCCTCGGCCAAGTCCTCGCGCAGGTCCTTGAACGTGTCCTGCATCCAGGCCGCCTTGTGCAGCCCGTCATCGCCAATCTCAGCTGCCTGCAACGGCAGCGCGGCCAGCGTCGCTGCCGCGATCATGCCCATCCATTTGCCCATCTCGGTTCTCCTCCCTCGTTGGAACTGTCAGCCCAGAGCGGGCATGTAATTCAGCATCCAGTTTGCGATGACATTCATGCTGTTTGTGCCGATCAGGACCGCGAAGACCACGAGCAGCACCCCAGTTGCCTTCTCGATCCGGCCCAGATGACGGCGAAACCCACGCATCCAGCGCAGGAACGGGCCAATGAAAACCGCCGCCAGCACGAAAGGCAGCGTCATGCCGATGCCATAGACCGTCAGCAGCATCATGCCCCGCCCGACCCCGGCTCCTTCGGTCGCAACCGTGAAGAGGATCGCCGCTAGGACGGGCCCGACGCAAGGGGTCCAGCCAAAGGCAAAGGCCAAGCCGATCAGGTAAGCACCGATAAGGCTCATATTGCTGGTCGAGCCACCCTCGACACGGAACTGCCGATAGAGAATCCCGATCCGGATCACCCCGAGGAAGTGCAACCCCATCAGCAGGATCACCGCCGCCGCGACCCAGCGCAGCACATCCATATAGGCCCCGACCGCTTGGCCCAGCGCCGATGCTCCCGCCCCCATGGCCACGAAAATCGTGATCACGCCAGCGGAAAACGCCATGGAGGACAGGATCGCACGCGACCGGATCGCCGGGCTGATCTCCGCCTCGCTCTCAAGCTGGTTCATGCCAACGCCGGCCATGTAGGACAGGTAAAACGGCACGATGGGAAGAATACAGGGCGACAGGAAGGACATCAGACCCGCAAGCCCGGCCCCGAAGATCGATACATCGAACATGGGCGCGCTTCCTTGATCAATTCACATATTCAAATTAAGTTATTTGTATGAACTGCGTCAACAGGGAAGCCTGATGCCCCGCCTCGCGATCCTCCTGAGCCTGCTCCTGTTGCTGGTTGCCCCCCTCTCGGTGCGCGCCCAATCGCTGGAGCTTGTCATGGTCGAACAGGCCGGCTGCCATTGGTGCGCGGCCTGGCACGCCGAGATCGGACCGGCCTATCCCAAGACCGCGGAAGGCCAGACCGCGCCCCTGCGCATGGTCGACCTGCGCGCCCTGCCCGAGGATCTCGATCTGGTCTCGCGCCCGCGCTTCACCCCAACCTTCATTCTGGTCTCTGACGGGCAGGAGTTGGCCCGGCTCGAAGGCTACCCGGGGCAAGACTTTTTCTGGCCGGTGCTCGCGCAGATGCTCGAGACGGCCCAAAACGACGCGCTTGAGGAGGCCGCGAAATGACCCGAACCCCTTTTAGGAAAACAGTTTTGACCGCTGGCGCGCTGCTCGTTCTGGGCGGGTCCGCGCTGGCCGATGAGGACAGCGCTTTTGTCGAGTTCAAGGTGCTGAAACCCGAGTTGGCCATGACCGCTGCCACCGCCGCGCTCGAATACTGCCGTGCTGGCGGGTATCAGGTGGGGGTCACCGTGGTGGACCGCTTCGGCGTCCCGCAGGTCTTTCTGCGCGACCGTTTCGCAGGTGCTCATGTCTGGGAAACCGCAACCCGCAAGGCCTGGACCGCCGTGAGTTTCCGAAGCGGCACGACGGAACTGGACCAGGCGACCAAGCCCGGCACCCTCGGCGAAGGGATCCGCCATATCTCGGAGGCCCTGCCCCTTGGCGGCGGGTTGATGATCGAGGAAGGCGGCGGCTCGCTCGTGGGCGGGATCGGCGTTTCAGGCGCCCCGGGACCGGATATCGACGACGAATGTGCGCAGGCAGGCATTGACGCCATCGCGGACGACATCGCATTCTAGCGCAAACGAAGGCTCAACACATGGCGCTGCCCCAAGTCACCGACGATCTGAACGACGAGGAGATGGACAAGATCCTCGCCAATGCCACGGTGGCCGCGAACTTTCTCAAGGCGATCGGTCATGAGGGACGTTTGATGATCCTCTGCCATCTCGCATCGGGAGAAAAATCGGTTCATGAACTCGAATTGCTCCTGTCTGCGCGTCAGGCCGCTGTGTCGCAACAGCTCTCCCGCTTGCGTCTCGAAGGGCTCGTGACCCCGAGGCGCGACGGAAAGACCATTTTTTACAGCCTGACAGATGAGCGTTCGCGCGCCATCATTGAGCTCGTTTACGAGCTTTTCTGCCGGGATTCCGACACCGCCTCCTGAGGCGACCGACCCGGTTAACATCCATGGAGGGCGGCGTGCCGCCCGGGAGGAGACCATGGACGCAGTTTCGGGCGCGGTCCTCGCGTCGCTTATCGGACTTTTGGGCGGCATCGCCCTGGGCTATGCCGCGCGGGTCGGCAGGTTCTGCACCCTCGGCGCGCTTGAGGATGCCCTCTATGGCGGCAGCTATGAACGGTTGCGCATGTGGGGGATCGCGCTTGGGATCAGTATCTTGGGGTGTTCAGTTCTGAGCGGGACTGGCCTTTTGATTCCATCCGAGGTGTTCCTGGTCCGCGACGGCTTTTCCCCCTTTGCGATCATTCTCGGCGGGGGATTGTTCGGCTACGGCATGGCACTGGCCGGCAATTGCGGCTACGGCGCGCTGGCACGGCTCGGCACCGGCGATCTGCGGGCGCTGCTTCTCGTAGTCGTGATGGGGATAACTGCCTATGCAACTCTGTTTGGGCCTTTGGCGCCCTTGCGCCTGTGGCTTTTCGAGATGCCCATCTGGCGGGTGAATGACGCCATGACGCTTGATCAACTCTTGGCAACCGCATTTGCGATCCCCGCCTGGAGCGTTGGGGCCATGATCGGGCTCGGTTTGCTGGCGTTCTGCCTGCGTACTTCCGCCAGGGTGCGGAGAACAGGATTTTGGGGCGCGGTGGTCGGTGCGGGGATTCTGACAGGCTGGGCCGGAACAGCCTATCTTGCGGCCACCAGTTTCGATGTGGTTGGCGTGCGGTCCCATAACTTCTCGGCTCCGCTCGGCGAGACACTGGCCTTCGCCATGATGTCAAGCGTTCGCCCGATCTCCTTCGCGGTTGGGTCCGTATGCGGGGTCGTTCTGGGCAGTGTTCTGGGCAGCTTGCGCTTGAAGGAGTTCCGCTGGGAGGCTTGCGAGGACCCGAGAGAGTTAAAACGGCAGCTCCTTGGCGCTGTGTTGATGGGCGGCGGTGCAACGCTCGCCTTGGGATGCTCTGTGGGACAGGGGCTGTCCGCCTTTGCTCTACTGACCTTAAGCGCCCCACTCGCCACCCTGTCCATCGCGGCTGGGGCTGCTTTGGGATTGCGCGTTCTGATTATGGGATGGCGACCTGGCCGCAGCCAGAATCCCTAGGACGGTTCTACCCAATGATTGAAACGGGCCTCCGTATGGAGACCCGTTTCAAGTCCTAGTGCAGATCCCGCGCGGGTTCCGGCATCGGACGATCCGCTGGTTTGAACACCGTGTGCTGTGCCCGACCGGCATTCTTGGAGGCATAGGTCGCCTCGTCGGCATCCGAGAGCATCTTGTCGATTTCGACCGGGTCGTAATAGTCCGAGATGGTGATCCCGATACTGGCCGAGATCCGGCAGGGCTTCCCCTCGTAATGCACTGGCTGTTCCAGACGATTGATGATCCGATCCGCAATCCGGGTCATCAGATCCAGATCGTTACAATTCCTGAGCACGAGCACGAACTCATCTCCACCAACACGGAAGACCTTGTCATCAGCGCGCACGTCCTCGCGCAGAACCTTCGCGACTTCGAGGAGAACAAGATCCCCGGCCGCGTGGCCCAGCGTGTCATTGACCGACTTGAAGTAATCCAGATCAATCAGCATGAGACCAAAACCGTCCTGAGGCGGGTGGGCAAGAAGCTGGCCAAAGGTCATATCCATGGCACGGCGGTTGTTAAGCCCGGTCAGAGTATCGGTAAGCGCGCGGCTCTCCGCGTCGGTCTTGGCATCCTGCAAGCGGTCCACGAGATCGCGCGAGGCATTCATCGCCGCAGCATTCGCCTCGATCAGATAGAGCACTTCGACCGCCAGATCCGACGCTGCGAAATCTGTCAGGCTCAGGTCAAACCGGCGCACGGCGTCCTGCACAGAGATCCCGAAGGACAGGTTAAGAAACGCCCCGGTCCCGCCGGGTAACGCCACGACAGTTCCCTTGAGGTGCATGTTTGGCAGGCCCTTCAGCCCGATTTTCAACTGCGCCCCGTTCATCTGCAAAAGCTGGTCGAGCACCTTGACCCGGCGCGGGCGCACAATGGTGAACTCGTCGAAGAACAGCTTTCCGGGAAAAGGCGCCTCGGGCATCAACTTCTGCAGAGTGCAGCCGCATTGCAGGATATGACCGGTCGGTCCAATCCAGATATGCATCGGCATCAGGGCATCGAGCGTGCGGGCAGACAGCCCCAGGATGCGATTGTTTTCACTCATGTCGGCACGCCTCCCAGGCTGAATTCGCGTCCTTCGGAGAAATCCTGATCCAGCAACGTCACGGTAATCCCGGGGTTCTCGGCACCTTCTTCGATTTCGAAGAAGGCCAGAACACCATAGTCATCTGCCATGGCCCGCAGGACACCGAGGATCACATGCAGTCCATAGTCACGGTGCCAGATACATCGGACCCGATAGGCGTTCCGGCCATCCGGATCGACCTCCAGTACCGGCATATCCAGATCGGGAACCGCGAGGCGCGACCGGCCATGCAAGTCATCCAGCGCATCCACAAATTCCCGGAAAGATGACCCGTTGAATCGCAGCAGGCGGCGCAGCGCCTCCACCGATGGGTGGGAAACGAGAAATGTCCCCAAATCCTCAAGAAATCCGTCGCGTTCCTTGTCAAGTACCTTGACCGCAATATCCAACACCCGGTCAGTCACCGCATCGGGATAGGTGAGCATCGATTCAAACGCCCCCTCCGGCACCTCGGCCTGGCCCGCGATCATCTGCCATTTTTCCGGCCCGTAGGTTTCACGCACAAAAACCTCGAGCGACTTGTTGATCAATCCATGCATCGGCAAGTCTCCTGTTCGCGGAAGACTAGGCCGTCAAACCTTAAGAATTGCCCAAAGGTCAGTCGGGCGACGGAAAGAAAGTCAGACCCTCGACATTCAGCGCATTTCGCGCAGGCGGCGCGAGTGTATAGGCCCCCTCCCGCACGGCACGCACGAGGGCGCGCGGATCGTCGCGCCGCTGTCCCGGACTGCTGCTTTGGACAAAAGTCCCGGTATCATCGAACCCCACCATCTGGGTCGTGACATAGTTCTGCCCGCGCACCAGCAACACAATCACCTCGGGACCAGGCCAAACCGGATCACCCTCGCCGATCACGGCCACGCAGCTTTCGGGCGCATAGCGGCATGTATCCAGCCAGTCTCGAACGATCTCAGGCGGCAGCGCGTTCCAAAGCGCTTCGGGCCAGTCCACACCGGCCGGCGCCACTGGCAAGAGCTGCGCCAGTGCCGCCACGCGGTCTTCGGGCTCTTCGGGGCTTGTGACGCGCGCCACTTCACGGCGTAGAGCATCATCGATCAGAATCTGCAAATCACGGTCAGACTGCGCACGGAGTGTCTCCAGCCCAGATTGACCGGCCAGCCCCCAATCCCGTGCCATGGCCCGGATCGGCAGCTGCGCGGTGTCGATGTGGCCCGCCTCAAACAGAGAAAGCTGGCTCTGTGTCGAGATCCGCTGGGGGTTGAGCACCGGGGTCAGCGCCAGCGCCGCGAGAGCCAGCCCAACCAAGGCGGTTTGGATATTGGCGCGGCGGATCCCCTGATCCCAGTTGCGCCGCAGCAGCACAGGAACCGAGTAAAGCACCGCGTAGGTCAATGCGAGCACACAGAAACACCCAGCGGTCACCCGTTCCGGCGTCCAGCCATACGCCGCCACGCGCAGCCAGACCGCGTAGCTGCCAAGCCCCGCGAGCACCGGCATCAACAGACAGGCGATCTGCAACGTCCAGCGATAGAGCGGGCTCGGCCCTGTCTCCGCCGGTTGGCAATCCAGCGAGGCAGTGATGAGCGTTGCAAGCCCAAAGACCATGGCCAACAGGGTCGCCGCGGCACTGAGCCCGGAGAAGACCTGGTCCAGCCCTTCCAACGGGACCCGCACCACAAAGACCAGTACCACCGCCGTGACTGGAATGAGCAAAAGCTGCAGCAGTCGCAACAACAAGAGCGGCGAGAGGTAGTTGCGTAACTCGAACAGCACGGCGAGCGCCACGCCCCCGACCAACCCGGACATGCCCAGCAGGAACACCTCCTCATCCACGAGCCGATCCAGCAGCGTCACGCCGACAAGCGACAGGAGCAGGCTACAGATCATGTAAACGCCCCAGAACACGCCAAGGAAGATCGCCGCGGAAATAGCGCGGATCACCAACCGCCACGCCTCGTTGAAGAGCGTCGGATAGTGGAACGGGGTCTGCCGGGCCGCCGCGATGAAGAACGGCAGAGGCACAGTCAGCAAGACACCGTAGGCCACAAGCGCCGCAGGGCTATCGCCGAACCCATCGAGCGTGGCAAAGCGCAAGCTCGCCCAGAAGATCAACCCCGTTGGCACCACCGCCATCAGGCTGGCCCAGCCCAGCGCCCGCAAAACCGAAAGTGGCCCCGACAGCAATAACCCGGCTGAGCAAAAGCCCAGCACCGCCGAGGCCAGCGTCAATTCAAGCCGGGGCTGCCCCAGCTCCTCGATCACGAACTCGCCCAGCACCCAAAGCGCCAGCCCCGTCATCAAACCGAACAATCCGAGTGTTGCGCGAAACCCGGTGGGATCATGTTGTGCCGCCATGGCCCAGTCCTAGCGCGCGCGCAGCCCCGCCGAAAGCTCAGAAATCCGTGGGAGCCCCGCCTTCGGCCTTTCGCCGCTCAACAAAGGCGGCAAGCTCCTCGCGCCGCGCGGGATCCAGCGGCGGTGGGACAAACTCGGCCAGGATATCCTTGTAGACGCGGTGCGCCCGTTCCGCAGTCCAAACCGCCCCGTCCAGCACCCAGGCCTCATGGTTGCGCCAATCGCTGAGATAGGGCTGATAAAAGGCGGTCTCGTATCGCTCCTGAGTGTGCTGGATGCCAAAGAAATGGCCGTCACCTCCGACCTCGCGCACCGCATCGAGCGCCAACTCCCCGGCGCCAGTGGCGGTCAGCTCCGGGTCGAAATAGCGCTGGATCTGCTGAAGGATCTCGCAATCCATGACGAACTTCTCGGGACTTGCGATCAATCCGCCCTCCAGCCAGCCCGCCGCGTGATAGACCATGTTCGTGCCCGACTGTACCGCGGACCAGAGGGCATTCGATGTCTCCCACATGGCCTGACCATCCGGGACATTGGCCGCGCAGCTGCCACTTGCGCGCAGGGGCAGCCCGTAGAACCGCGCCATCTGCCCGGTCATCTGGGTGGCGCGCATGTATTCAGGGGTCCCGAAGGCGGGGGCGCCGGATTTCATATCCACATTGGAGGTGAAGGTCCCCAGCGCCACCGGACAGCCCGGCATGACATATTGCGCCAGCGCGATCGCCGAGAGCGCTTCGGCAACCGATTGCGCCACAGCCCCGGCCAACGTCACCGGTGCCATGGCACCGGCCAGAGTGAAGGGCGTCACGATCAGCGCCTGCCCCCGCCGGATACAGCGCAGAGCCCCGTCAATCATCGGCTCGTCATGCTTGAGCGGCGAGGTGGAATTGATGTTGGTATACATGCGCGGGGTCGCGGCGAACTCAGTCTCCGTCAGCCCAGAAGCGATGCGCACCATCTCCATCACATCCTCGACCCGCTCCCGCCCGAGGCTATAGGCATGGGGCACCTTGTCCGTGAGGGTCAGCTTCTCATAGAGCACGTCCAGATGGCGGACCGAGGCATGCACATCCACCGGCTCCACCGGATAGCCCCCGGCCACATGGATACAGTTAAAGTATTGCGTGAGCTTGAGAAGATTGCGGCACTGCACCATCGTGCCGGGGACCTTGCCGGTCTCCATATCCCAATAGTTCGGCGGACTGGAGACATTGACGAAGACCATGTGCCCGTCACCGATGGTGATCTGGTGGTCCGGGTTGCGCGGCGTGATCGTGAAGGAGGACGGGGCCTTGGCGACCATCTCCATCACGAAGGTGCGGTCCATCCGCACAACCTCCCCCGCGATGTCGCAGCCCGCCTCGACGAAGATCTCGCGCGCCTCGGCATTGAGAAAGGCGATCCCGATCTCCTCAAGGATTCGCATGGCCGTGTCGTGGATCGCAGCAACCCCCTCGGCGCTGAGTGGCTCGGTGGGCCGATCTGTATTGACGGGCACCTTGAAGGGCATCTGGGCAATCGCCTGCAAGGCGTCGCGCCGGGCGTTTCCAGCACGACCGCCGCTGCGGCGACGCCGGGGAGAGGCATCAGGTGACAAGGCAGGTCCTCCATGGGATTGGACCTATTGGACGTCAGCCCCCCGGCTGTGGCGGGTTCATCCGCGACGCGTCATGTCGTTTTCTTCTGGATTTCGCGCACCCCCGAAGGCCGCTGGTGGTCAGGCGCTGGCCCGGCGACGGCGCAGGGGCAGGCGCTGTGTGTCCAGCCAGGCGGGCAGATGGCCGACATCGGGCAGGATCAGATCCGCATGGGGGCTGAGCTCGGGGGTTTCCGCCACACCGGTCAGCACGCCGATGGTCTGCATGCCCGCCGAACGGCCCGCGCGCAGGTCGTGCGTGCTGTCTCCGACCATCACAACCTCATGGGGAGAGAGCGTGAAATGGTCACAAAACGCCAACAACATGCCCGGATCGGGCTTGGCCCCAAACCCGCTATCATAGCCCAGAACCAGATCAACGTCCTGCGCGATGCCCGCCTCGGCCAACTGGCGGCACGCGCCCTCCTCGGAATCATTCGTCGCCACACCGAGGCAGAGATTGCGGCCTACAAGCTCGGCCATCAGGGGTCGCAAAGGCGTCGCCTCAGCCAAGGTCACTGTTCGCGCCAACGCGTTCAGCTCCATCAGCAGTGCCTCTTCCTCCCAAGCGGGCAAATGGGGCGCGAGTAACACCGCGATTTCAGCGCTGGTCCCGGCAATCGCCGGGCTGTCGGGGCGAAAATGACCAAGCACGAGGTCATAGCCGATCACATCAGAAAGACGCGCGACGAGGGCCCGATCCCCGTCGGCAAGTTTATGGAGCGCTGTCGCGGCCCAACCGCTCCAGGTCTCATGAAAATCAAATAGCGTTCCGTCTTTGTCGAAAACGATTGCGCGCAGCATCGTTTGCCCCCTCGATCCCGGTGCGGTCGCGCATGCCCGCGTCCACCAGCCTTGTTGCGTGGGCAGATGCTCCCCCGCGGTCCTGTCGGACCGCACATCTGCCCCTTGATCGGAACCCGCCGCTCCCGTGGCGGTTCCGCGCGCAATTTGCCTGCCTTGCCAGATGGCTGGGTACAAAAAGGTCTTAAAGCGGCCGTTTGCCGCAATTATCCATCGCGCTTATTCCAGACCTATCGGAATTTGCACAATGCAACAAGCAGTCTGCCCAACTCTTGAGCGCAGAAGGTCCCGCGCTCTGCTCGCAGAAAGGTTAACGACCCCATTGTGTTAACCAAGAATTGGGACGCCATCACAGCTTTGTCAGGTCCAATGCATCTCGGCCCCGCCCGGCAAGGCTGCGCGAGCGCGCATGGGCGTGTCATAGCCGATGCCCGCCGCATCACAAAAGCCAACCACCCACTCGTCGTCCATGGTCAGAAATTCCAGAACGGAAACAAGGAATTCCGGTTCGTCGGCCCGGGCACGCACCGTCGTCAGATCCGCTCCGGTCGCCCCGAGAAAGATGCCCATGAGGTCATCCTGCCCCGCGATCCAACCCAATGCCTGCAGCGCTATGGCCTCGGCTGTTTCTTGCTTCATTTGCTTTCGCTCCCTGCTCTGGAAACCCTTTGTTAACCAAACGAGCGCTAACACAAATAACCATAACGTAAAGCGGAGGTCCTCATGTCGGGCAAGATCCTTGTGGTCGACGATGTTGCAACGAACCGGATCGTGATGAAGGTGAAGTTGGCGACCGCTTGCTACGACGTGATTCAAGCCGAAAGCGGGCGCACCGCACTGGACATGGCGCGCGCCGAGATCCCGGATCTCATCCTGCTGGATGTGCTGATGCCCGATATCGACGGGTTCACGGTCTGCGAACGGCTGAAGGCCGATCCGCGCACAGCGGATATCCCGATCATCATGATTACCTCGCTGGATGACACCGAGGCGCGCCTGCGCGGGCTCTCCTGCGGCGCGGATGAGTTTCTCTCCAAACCCGTGACCGAGCTGACCCTTCTGGCGCGCGTGCGGAGCCTGCTGCGCGCCAATTCCCGCAATGCCGAGCTGCGCATGCCGACCCAGGCCCCAGCGGCCGGGTTCGCCGATGCGCCAGTCCCGTTCAAACAGGCCCAGACCGAATGCGTTGGCCTGTTGATGGCGCAGGACGGGGTCGGACGCCGCTGGGCCAGTGGGCTCGCAGACCGGATCCGCGAAGATGTGAAGTTCTTCACCCGCGCCCAGGCGCTGGAGGCCAGCAAGGACCAACCCGCAGTCTTCGTCATCGAGGCCGATGCGCACCGCCCCGAGGCGGCGCTGGAGATCCTCACGGATCTGCGGTCCCGCCCGGCGACGCGCCACGCGCAACAGATCTTCATGCTGCAGGAAAGCCATCCGGAACTGGCGGCGCGCGCTCTCGATCTTGGGGCTGATGACGTGGTCGTCGCCCCCATCACAGTGCAGGAAATGGCCCTGCGTCTGCGTGCTCAGTTGCAGCACAAGCGGACAAGCGATCGGCGTCGAAATGAGGTGACGGACCGGCTGCGTCAGGCAGTGATCGACCCGCTGACCGGGCTCTATAACCGGCGCTTCGCCCTGGGTCAGCTCGCCACAATCGCACGGGAAGCCGAAGGGTCTACCCGCAGCTTCGCGGTCTTGCTCCTCGATTTCGACCACTTCAAACAGATCAATGACAAATTCGGCCATGCCGCCGGCGACAAGGTCCTGACGGACACAGCCAAGCTCTTGCAGGCACGGCTCCGCTCGCTGGACGTCATCGCGCGGATCGGGGGCGAAGAGTTCCTGATGGTCCTGCCCGACACCGATCTCGAGGAAGCGCAACGCGTCGCCGAGCGTTTGCGGGCCGGGATCGATCAGGCCGACATCACTTTGCCGGACGGCACAACGCGGGTGCCGGTCACCATCAGCATCGGTCTGGCCATTGGTGGGCACCGCACGCCCGACGCCAGCGTCTCAGATCTGTTGGAGACTGCAGATCGCGCGCTCTACGCGGCAAAGTCCGACGGCCGCAACCAGGTTTCGGTGGGCACGATCAGCTCCGCCGCCTAACACCCCCCGGGCGCGGCCGCGTGGCTGCGACCCCAAGCTGCGCGCAACACCATCCCCCTTGCGCGCCACACGACAGGGGTCGGATCCCATTTCGGATCCGGCCCCATTTTCTGCCCCCTCATTGGCAGCTCACTCGCGCGGTGGTTTGCCCTCTCGGTCGCCGCCATGGCGCGGCCGGTTGGCGCGGCTGCGCAGCACCTCCTCGATCCGGTCCGCATAGGCACTGCGTTCAGCATCGCTCATCTGGGCGATCGCCCCGGCCAGGGCGATCCGCCCGGCGGCGTTGCGCGCGGCCATAGCCTCGGACTGGCTGGTCAGCAGTGTCTCGAATGCGACGGGGTCGAACGGCGTGCTCCGCAGAGTTTCGAGCAAGGCGCGGGTCTGGCGGACCCGCGCGCGCGGCCCACCGGCGCTTTTGCTGCGATGGCTGTCGAGGGCTGCTTTCAGAGTATCGCGCGTCGTGTCGTCCAGCGCCCGGATCAGGGGGATAGGGCTGTCGATGAAGAGCGGCTTGCCCCCGGGTCCGCGCGGCCCTCCCCCCAGCACAGCGCCGAGCACCAGCCCGACCACCAGCAGGTTGAACGCCAGCGACCCATAGAGCAGCCAGGGTCGCGTCCCGCCCGGGCGTTTGGTCAGTTGGTCTGGCTCTGCCATCACACACCCTCCTCAAGAGCCATATCAAAGGACCAGAGCACCGTTTCCGTCGTGACCTCACCACTCAGGAGATCCGCACTCAGCGAACCCAGTTCCGGAGCAAACCCGGCCCCTAGCCCGATGCCAAGCACCAGAGAGGCCGCCAATGCCGTCAGAGGTGCCAGAGCCCAACCTGCCCGCGCTGGCCCGACCGGCCTACGCTGCAAGGGCACGACATTCGGCGGGGTCCCTGCCGCGGCGACTTCCGCCTGAACCGCCCGCCCATCGGCGGCGATGCGATCGAGAAATCCAGCATCGGGCATGGGCGGGGTCGCTTGCGCATCGCGCAACAACGCGTCCAGCTCCATTTCGGGGATCGGGTCGGTGTCTCTACTCCGGGTCATTCCGTAAATCCCAATTCTGCGCGGCGATGACCCAAAGCCTTCGCCAGCATGCGTTTGCCCCGGGAGGTCAGGCTTTCCACCGCCTCCACGGAGATGTCCATGATCCCGGCGATCTCGGGGTTCGACAACCCCTCGAGATGGCGCAGCACCACTGCTTCGCGCTGCCGCACGGGCAGATCCCCCAAAGCGGCCTGCAAGGCCTCGGCCCGCTCGACCTGACTGAGGATTCTGTCCACCGAGGGTGTCGGGTCCGGCATCTCTCCGGCTTCGTCCAGCGGGACCGAGCGTTTGCGGCGCAACCGGTCCATGCAGGCATTGCGCGCCACAGTATAGAGCCACGTGCTGGGGGCCGCGCCATCGACGCGCCATTCGGGGGCGATTTTCCACAGCTTCATCATGGCCTCCTGCGTGGTGTCCTCGGCTTCGGCCCGGTCTCCGAGCAAGCGGTAACTTAACCGGAAGACCCGAGGGGCCAGCCGGTCGGTCAACTGGCGTGCCGCCCGCGGATCACCGGTCGCGAAACGCGCCAGCAAATCCGCGTCCGAGACCGCGTCAGCCGAGGGAGATAGATCGGTCATGGATCGTGCCTAGCGCGCGATGCGGGCCGGGACCAGTGCGCTGGGCACCGCTCCCGCCCAGGGCGAATGGGCTCAGCGCTCCATGTGGCGGCCGCCAAAGCCGCGCTTGCGGGCCGCAAACTCTTCCTCGGTGATCGCGCCATCGCCATCAGCGTCCAGACCGTTGAACATGCGGGATCCACGATCAGGCGTGCCAAACTCTTCGAGGCTGACCTGTCCATCGCCATCGGCGTCCGCTCGCTCCATCATCGCATCGATCCGGCGCTCGGCGCGTTCAGCCTTGCGCGCCTCGGCGGCTGCGGCCATCTCAGCTCGGCTCACCTGGCCATTGCCGTCGCTATCAAGCGCAGCAAAGCGCGTCTCTGCGGCGGCCTGCAGGTCAGCCTGGGTGATCTGCCCGTCGCCATTGGTATCAAGCTCCGAGAAATCGGGGGCGCCACGTTTGCCGTGACCTTCGCCGCGCGGGGCGGCCATGGCAATGGAGCCAGCGGTCAGCGCCACGAGCAGGAGGGCAGTGGTCGGGACTTTCGCAGGGATCAGGGTCTTCATTGGGGTCTCCATTTTTTTTTCGGCCCCGGCATCTCCGGGACGTCTGTATGTCAAACGCGCCCCGGGCGGAGTTCCGTCGCGCATTTCCGCAAAAAAATGAACAGCCCTTTTTTCGCGACATCCCGACGCAAGGCAATCTGTCAAAGGGCGCTCGCCGCAACAGCTTGTTAAGCTGAGGTCCGCGAACAGGGGTTGGGAGCTCCGTGATGACACTCAATACACCGGCGACGGAGCGTGAGCTTCGGCCGTCTTTGATACGTGGCTGGCGACGCCGCTGCCCCAATTGCGGGTCAGGTCCGATGATGCGCAGCTATTTGCAAGTCCGTGAAAGTTGCCCTGTCTGTGGGCAGCAGCTGTCCGGCCACCGTGCCGATGACGGCCCGGCTTATCTGACCATTCTCGTGGTGGGCCACCTGATGGCTCCGCTTCTGCATTGGTACTTCGTCACGTTGCGGCCGGATCCGCTGAACATTATTGCGGTGTTCTCGGTCGGCTGTGTGGCGCTGTCGCTCTACTTGTTGCCGCGGCTCAAAGGGGCCATGGTCGGGTATCAGTGGGCCAAGCGGATGTATGGCTTCTCGGGATCGGAAACGCCGGTCCCCTGATCCTCCGCCCCGGTCAACGGCGGAGGAAGAATGGATAAAAGCGCAATCCGGCACGCAGCCACGGTGATCCTGATCCGGGATGCGGGCACAGCAAGGCCACGCGTGCTCATGGGGCAACGTGGGGCGCAGGCCGCCTTCATGCCGTCGAAATATGTGTTCCCCGGGGGTGCCGTAGATCCGGAGGATCGCTTCGGCACCCAACTTGCGCAGACCAATCCGGCCTGTCAGGACAAACTCGCCAAGGATGCGCGCGGCTGCACACCAGGCGCGATTTTCGCCGCCGCGATCCGCGAACTTTGGGAAGAGACCGGTCTGCGTCTTGGCACGCGAGCGTCGACAGACGTGGCCCCGGAGGGGGCGCTGGGGGAGAGTTGGCAAGACTTCCTGCGCAGCGGGGCGACGCCGGATGCAAGCGCGCTTCGCTTCATTTTTCGCGCTATTACGCCACCCGGACGGCCCCGCCGGTTTGATGCGCGGTTCCTTCTCGCTCCGGCATCGGCGCTGATGGATGATCCGGATGATTTCTCAAAAGCATCGGATGAGTTGAGCCACCTGCACTGGGTACCGCTTTCGGAGGCGCGCGCACTCGACCTGCCCTTTATCACCGAAGTCGTACTGGGCGAAGTGACCGGCGCCCTGCCTGCATTGGACGCTCCTGCTACTGTGCCGTTCTTTCACCATGATGAGAGCCTCTCGCGGTTCGAACGGCTTTGATCCGGCCCGTGGGGGCCGCGGATGCGCCCCCTCTGTCACGAGTCCGGGGTCCGCGTCTGGCAAGCCAGACGCGGCGGTCGCGCCCCGCTTCGGAGCAAAGCGCACGCGCCTAACGATTTGGGCGCGCCGGTCCCAGTGGTAGGCCTTTTTGACCACCGCCCGCCTGACCCTTTCTAGTAGGGCATCGGGTGCGCCCTATGGGCTGCATCAATCTCCGCCGCCACTTCCTCAGAAAGGGACAGCTCCAGACCATCAAGGATATGCGCGAGCTGCGCGACAGAGCTTGCCCCGAAAAGGATTGACCCCATGAAGGGCCGCGTCTTGCACCAGGCCAGCGACATCTGCGTCAGATCAAGCCCATGGGCTTCTGCGATCCCGGCATAGGCGTCCACCGCGTCCCAGACCCGGGGCGAAACCCGGCCGCCGAGATTGCCATTGATCGCCATGCGCGAGCCATCGGGCACAGCGCCGCCCTGATACTTGCCGGTCAAGAGCCCTGCCGCCAGAGGCGAGAAGGCCATCAGCCCCACGTCTTCATTCACGCACAGCTCCGCAAGATCCGTATCGAAGAGGCGCGCAAGAAGCGAATACTCGTTCTGGATCGACACCACCCGCGGCAGGCCGGTATCCTCTGCCATGCGCAGCCATTGCGCGGTGCCCCAGGCGCTCTCATTACTGAGACCGAAGTGGCCGATCTTGCCTGCTTTCACGAGCTCATCCACCGTCACCAGCACCTCTTCCATATGCGCCATGGTATCGGCTCGCGACTGAACGCTGGGATCAAAGCTCCAGTTCTGACGGAAGTGATAAGACCCCCGGTTCGGCCAGTGCAGCTGGTAGACATCGATGTGGTCGGTCTGCAGCCTGCGAAGGGAGGCCTCGACGGCCTCGAGAATCGTGGCCCTTGAGATCGGCGCTCCGTCCCGGATCGCCCCGAGCCCTTCGCCCGCCACTTTGGTGGCCAGCACATAGTCTCCACGCCGCCCGGGATTGGCAGCATTCCACTGGCCGATGATCGTCTCGGTATCTCCGGCCGTCTCAGCGCTGATCGGGTTCACCGGATAGGCCTCAGCCGTGTCGATGAAATTGATCCCCGCCTCCAGCGCCATCGAGATCTGACGATGGGCGTCCGGCGTATCGGTCTGGGTGCCAAAGGTCATCGTCCCGAGGCAGAACTCCGTGACCTGCGGGGCGCCGCGCCCAAGTGCATGTGTTTTCATTGCGCTCTCCTTGTCAGCGCGTCAGCCTAGCGTGCCGCGCGGGACGCGCAAGCGCCCACAGGCCCGGCGCATCGGTCGCGTTGCGCGCGCAAGCCGGGCCTGCCACAGGTGAGCCATGCCTCTTTGGATCCCAGTCACTCTGTTTGCGGCCTTTGCCCAAAACCTGCGCTTCATGCTGCAGCGTCACCTCAAGGTCACGGGCCTGTCCACGGCCGGCGCAACCTTCGCACGCTTCTTCTATTCCGCTCCGATTGTCGCGCTTATCGCGCTCAGCTATGCCAGCGCGCGCGATCTGCCCTTTCCCGAGCTGTCAGCCGCATTCTGGATCGCCGCAACCCTTGGCGGCACCTCGCAAATTCTCGCAACCATGTGTGTCGTCGCGCTCTTTGCTCATCGCAGCTTCGGTGTCGGGATTACCTTCAAGAAAACCGAGGTGATGCTCACGGCCCTTGTGGGTTTCGTCGTGCTCGGCGAAGCGATCACCTGGGGCGGGGCCGCGGCCATCGCCGTGGGGTTTGTCGGGGTGGTAATCCTGTCGGACCCTCCGGATGCCAGCGGTGACTGGCGACGGCTCTTAAACAAGGGCGTGGCGCTCGGTCTGGCCTCCGGGCTGCTCTTCGGGTTCTCGGCTATTGGGTATCGCGCGGCCTCCCTCGCGATCGACAGCACGGATGTCTTCCAGCGCGCCTCGGTCACCCTGATGTGCGTGACGACGTTTCAAACCCTGCTGATGGCCGCCTATCTGAGTTGGCGTGAACGGGGCGAGATCTCCCGCGTCGCAGCAACTTGGAGGGTCTCGTCGCTTGTGGGACTGACCTCTCTCGCAGGTTCGCTTGCCTGGTTCACTGCCTTCACCCTGCAAAATGCAGCCTATGTCAAAGCGCTCGGTCAGATCGAACTGGTCTTCTCCTTCCTTGCGAGCACCTTCGTCTTTCGCGAAACCACCACGCCGCGAGAAATCCTCGGGGTCTGTGCCATCGTAGCGAGCGTTCTGCTGCTGGTGCTGACACTTTAGCGTTGCAGCCCGCCGCGCGCGCCGCCACCCTGCGCGAAACGGGGCGGGATCGGGGCGCATATGACAGGCATAGCGGCGATCATTGGATGTGGCGTCATCGGGTCGGGCTGGGCCGCGCGGTTTCTGCTGGGCGGCTGGCATGTGCGGGTGTTTGACCCCGATCCAGGGGCAGAGGCACGGCTGGAGGCCACGATCGCCCGCGCCAAAGTGAGCCTTCCGGGTCTCTATGACACCCCCATGCCGCCGCCCGGTCGTCTCAGCCTACACGCGACGATCCCCGAAACCGTTGACCGAGCAGACTGGATCCAGGAAAGCCTGCCCGAGCGGCTCGAACTCAAGCACAAAGTGTTGCAGACCATCCAGAGCCATTGCGACCCCGAGGCCATCCTCGGCACGTCCAGCGCCGGGTTTACCCTGGAGGAGCTGCGCGGTTGCGCCACGAGACCGAAGCAGATCTGCGCCATCCGGCCCTGCGATCCGGTTTACCTGCTGCCCCTCGCCGAGGTGTCCTGCCTCGAACCCGCAAGAGCGGATCAAGTCCGCGCGGTCCTAACCTGGTTGGGCATGGCGCCCACTGGCGGATCGGTCGCGCACAGCCTTCACGCAGCCCTGCTGCGGCGTGCCCTGGACATGGTCCGCGACGGGCAAGCCAGCCCGGAGCAGATCGACGCAGCAATGCGGTTCGGCCTCGCACCGCTCTGGGCGCAGATGGGCCCCTTCGCGACAGCCCAGGCGGGCGCGGGGCCAGCGCGATTGGCCGGGCAGAATGGGGAGGACAACCCGTGGCGCGATACGCCCATGTCTGAGGATCGCCCTGGCCTCCTTCGGGCCACCGACCTCACCCCCGAAACGACGTTCGTGCAGCGTGACGCCGCACTTGTGGGCATGCTCCGCGCCCTGAAGGCCGAGGCCGTGGGTGCGGGTGCAGGGCTTGCCATAACCGATCACGCGCGCATGCCAGCCCAAGGGGCAGATTCCGCCCCGCTCCTGACGGCAGCGCGGACGGTCCCCCGGGATTGGGCCGATTACAACGGGCATATGACCGAGGCGCGATATCTCCACGCCTTTGGAAACGCCACGGATCGCTTCATGGAGATCCTCGGCGTGGACGCCGATTATCTTGCCTCCGGAGGCAGCTTCTTTACGGCCGAGACCCATATCCGCCACCTGGCTGAGCTGCGGATCGGCGCGGCTTTCGAGATCCGGACCACCTGTCTCGACGGCGCGGGCAAGCGCATGCATCTGTGGCATGAGATGCGCTGCGACGGTATCCTGGTGGCCACGGGTGAGCATATGCTGATCCATGTGAGCCTTGAGACGCGGCGCCCAGCCCCGGCTGTCTCCCCCGTCGCCGAAGCGCTGGAACGGATCGCCCGGGCCCATGCGCGCCTTGCCACCGGGCCGGGGGTGGGTCGTGCCATCGGCGACCCGCGCTGAAGCGCACGATACCGCGAAAGCATCTTGAGAACAAAATGTGAACAATTTAGTCTCACCTCATGGCGACTCGCAGTTTGACAAAAGCCGGGCTGCAAGTGGGCAGCCTGCAGGATCCCCCCCGCCCGGGGGTTGAGGTCCTGCCGGAAATGACCCTGGCTCTGCGCCGGGTGCATGAACTGACTGGTCCGGCGCGCTGGTGCCTTGCCGCGCTTGTGGCCCGGGCGCGGTCGGGACCGGTGATCTGGATCACCCCGCGCTGGCATGCGGATCAGCTCAATCCACAGGGGCTCGCGCCGATCTGCGATCCGCGACGGATCCTGACCGTGACCATCGAGCGGAAGGAAGATCTGCTCTGGTGCATGGAGGAGGCGCTGCGCAATGGCGCCGCCCCTGTAGTCGTGGCCGATCTGCCCGGACCGCCGGGCCTGACCCCGGTGCGGCGGCTGCATCTGGCTGCAGAGCAGGGTGGCACACGGCAAGAGATCGCGCCGCTCGGCGTGTTGCTGACCCCGGATCAGGGTGGCGCCGCCGGAATCGAGAGCCGATGGTCCCTCATGCCCGCCCATGCAGGACATCACAGCGCCTGGACCCTGACGCGCCTGCGCGCCCGCAATGCCCCCCCGGGCAGTTGGCGTTTGACTGCGCCCGCCACCCCCGACGGCACCTGGAGCACCCGCCGCGCCTCGGCCAGCGTTTAAGCACACGGGCGATCATAAGCACGGCATCCCGGTGCAAACGGCCTGTGCGCCTGGTAAATCCCGGCTATCATCAAGACATGGATAGACGATTATTTCTGTGTAGCGCCTTCGCATGGCCCCTTACCGCCCAGGCCGCCCCGACTCCATATCAACTCGCCCCGAACAGCGAGGTGGAGTTCACCTTTTTTCTCGCCGGTGCGCCAAGCCGGGGACGCATGCCCATTCTCGATGCCGATCTGCAGCTCGATTTCCGCAGGGTCTCAGCCTCGCGGGTGGCGGTTACGCTCGATGCAGCCGGGGCAAAGACGAACCTGCCCCTCGCCAATGGCGCGCTGAAGGGGCCAAGTATTCTGGACACGGCCCGCTACCCGCAGATCCGCTATACCAGCACATCGGTCCGCGCCGAGGCGGGCGGGGCAGCGGTCTCCGGCAATCTGGCGCTGCGCGACCAGACGCGCCCGGTGCCCCTCAACGCGCGGTTCTTTCGCCAGCCCGACCGCGAGCCAGGAGATCTGAGCCGCCTCGTGATCGAGTTGCGCGGAGCGCTCAGTCGCGCGGCCTTTGGCGCGACAGGCTTCGGTGATCTCGTCGCTGACCGCATCGAGCTGCGCTGTCTTGCGACCATCGACCGCGTCGGCTGAGCGCAATCGGGCGCGCAAACGGTCTTGGTTAACAGATAGGTAAGGTTTTGGCCGCAAAGGTTAACGCAGCCCCGCGCATCGGAGCCGCCCATGACCACCCGCGCCCATACCGTCGCCTTCCAAGGCATCGACCCCCGCCCCGTCGAGGTGCAATGCGCCTTAAGCCCCGGTTTGCCCGGGTTTTTCATCGTCGGCCTGCCTGACAAGGCCGTTTCTGAAGCGCGCGAGCGGGTCCGTGCGGCAATGTCCGCGCTTGGCCTCGCACTTCCATCAAAGCGAATCACGATCAACCTCTCCCCGGCGGACCTGCCAAAGGAGGGGTCGCATTTCGACTTGCCGATTGCGCTGGCCCTGATGGCCGCTCTGTCGATTATCCCGCCAGAAGCGGCCGAAGGCACGCTCGCCCTTGGGGAACTGTCCCTCGATGGCACATTGGTGCCCGTACTCGGTGCTTTGCCCGCCGCGCTCGCAGCCGCCGAGACCGGACGCACCCTGCTCTGCCCTGATGCCTGTGGCCCGGAGGCGGCCTGGGTTGGGGGCACTACGGTGCTGGCCGCAGGGTCCCTGTTGGGCGTAATGCGTCATTTCACTGGCGCGGCGCGCTTGACACCAGCTCAGCCCGGTGAGGTCGTGGCCGCGCCAAATGCGCCGGACCTGTCGGATGTAAAGGGACAGGAGCGTGCTAAGCGTGCGCTCGAAGTCGCAGCTGCGGGGCGGCACCACCTGCTCCTTGTGGGCTCGCCCGGATCAGGAAAGTCCATGCTGGCCCAACGCCTACCTGGGATTCTGCCGCCTCTGGATGCGGCCGAAGCCCTTGAAACCTCGATGATCCACTCCCTCGCTGGGCTGATCCATGCCGGTGGGATCTCGCGCCAGCGCCCCTTCCAGGAGCCACATCATACGGCCTCCAAGGCAGCCATGGTCGGAGGCGGGCGGCTGGCGCGGCCCGGCGAGATGTCACTGGCCCATAACGGGGTGCTGTTTCTCGACGAGCTTCCCGAGTTCAACCGCGACGTGCTCGAGAGCCTGCGCCAGCCCGTGGAAACCGGCTCTGTCGTGGTCGCGCGCGCCAATGCGCATCTGCGCTACCCCTGCCGGTTCCTGCTGATAGCGGCGGCAAACCCTTGCAAATGCGGGCATATGTTCGAGCCGGCCCAGGCCTGTGGCCGCGCACCCCTGTGTGGAGATGACTATTTGGCGCGGCTTTCCGGACCGCTGCTTGATCGGTTCGACATCCGGCTCGACGTCCCGCCAGTGAGCTTTTCCGATCTCGACACTCCGACAGAATGCGAGCGCTCTGAGGTCGTCGCCGCCCGCGTGGCCGCGGCGCGGGCCCGACAAACCGCCCGGTTCGAGGGGGTCGAGGGCGTACGCGTGAACGCGGATGCGGAAGGCAGCCTTTTGGAAGAGATCGCGCGGCCAGATCCGGCCGGTCGCGCCCTTCTACAGGACGCCGCGAACCGTTTTGGTCTCACAGCACGAGGCTATCACCGAGTGCTCAAGGTCGCCCGCACCATCGCGGATCTCGATCGGTCCGAAGAGATCGCCCGTCCACATCTGGCAGAAGCGCTAAGCTACCGCGTAGCGATCCGGGAAAAGGTGGCCTGAGCCTAAGCCTTACGCGCCTCGATCGCATCCCAGATCAGGCCCGCGCCATTGGTTCCGTCGAAACGTTCAAGCTCTTGCAAACCCGTGGGCGAGGTGACGTTGATCTCGGTAAGATAGGGGCCGATCACGTCGATCCCGACAAAGATCTGGTTCTTCTCGCGCAAGAAGGGGCCGATGGCCTCGCAGATTTCGCGGTCGCGCTCCGACAGGCCGATCGGTTCGGGGCGACCACCCACATGCATGTTCGAGCGCGTCTCACCAGCCGCCGGCACGCGGTTGATGGCCCCGATCGGCACGCCATCCACAAGGATGATACGCTTGTCGCCCTTGGACACATCCGGAAGGAATTGCTGCATGATGAGGGGTTCGCGATTGATGCCCGAGAAGAGTTCATGGAGCGAATTGAGGTTGCGATCCTCTGCCGTCAGACGGAACACCCCCGCCCCGCCATTGCCATAGAGCGGCTTGAGGATGACGTCGCCGTACTCGGCCTTGAACACTTTCAGGTCGTCAAGGTTGCGGGCGATCATTGTGGGCGGTGTGAGGTCGGGGAACTTTAGCACCAGCAGTTTCTCGGGCGCGTTGCGCACCCAGAACGGATCATTCACAACAAGCGTGTCCGCACCCACCATGTCCAGCAAGTGTGTCGTCGTGATGTAACCCATGTCGAAGGGCGGATCCTGCCGCAGCCAGACCACATCCATCTCTGCCAGGTCGATTGTCTGACGCGGGCCCAGAACCGCCGGAGCACCTGCAACCCGCTGGATCTCGGCCCAGGTCCCCGTGGCGCGCAGCACACCCCGATCAAAGGTCAGATCCTCTGGGCCATAGACAAAGATCTTGTGACCGCGCGCTTGCGCTTCCTCGGCGAGGCGGAAGGAGCTGTCGGCGTCGATATCGACCGCGGTGATCGGGTCCATCTGAAAAGCAACATTCATGGCGCAGGGGCTCCTTCTGGCAGCATGCGCCCGTCTTGCCGCAGCACGCAGGCCAGCGCAATGGCTGGCAGCCTGCCGGAATTCACATGGTAATGTTCGGAATCACACGGAACCGGCCCATGCCATCCAGCGCGGCCAGATCCACGCGCATATCCATCCGGGCCAGTTCGGGATACGCCCCGACAAAGGCCTCAGCCGCGGATTGAATGCGCGCGATTTGCGACCATTGCAGGCTCTCAATGGCGCGGGCAAAACTGCTGCTCGATTTCACTTCGACAAAAACGAGCAAATCCTCGCGCTGGAAGACGAGGTCGATCTCGCCCCCTCCACCGCGCCAACGGCGCGCAAGCAGGAAGCAACCGCGAGCGAGATAGACTTGTTCAATCCGCGCCTCGGCAGACTGGCCCGAAAGATAGGCACGATGTCCACGGTCCCGCAGGGCGGCACATTTACCGCGCGGCGGCGCAAGATCCGGAGGCGTATACATACCTCACTCTCCCATCGGTGACTTAAGACTTGCCTAAGATCGCCAAGGCTTCTCGGTAAACCTGTCTGCGCGGCGCGCCGGTAGCGGCTGTGACCTCTGCGACCGCGTCCTTGGCGCTTTGTGTGGCGAGCGCTTCGGTGAGCATCCGGGTGATCGCCTCAGGCGAAACCTCCACCTCGGGGGCCGGGCCCACGAGTACCACGATCTCGCCTTTTGGCGGGGTTTGGGCGATCTGGTCGCGCAACTCTGCGAGGGGCGCGGACCGGATCTCCTCGAAGCGCTTGGTCAGCTCGCGCGCGACCACCGCCGCGCGGGACGCACCAAGGATCTCAACCATGTCGTTGAGGCTCTTCTCCAGACGTTTTGGACTTTCATAGAAAATCAGCGTGCCCGGCACGGCGACAAGGGATTGCAGCACCTTTCGCCGCGCGCCCTTGGCCGAGGGCAGGAACCCTTCGAAAAAAAAACGATCCGTGGGCAGCCCCGCGAGGGAAAGCGCGGTCACCGCCGCCGAGGCCCCCGGGGCTGCGGTCACCCCGTGCCCTGCTGCCCGTGCGACCTGTACAAGATCATAGCCCGGATCCGCGATCAGTGGCGTGCCCGCCTCGGAGGCGTAAACCACATGGGCACCGGCCTCGAGATGGGACACCACTTTGTCGCGCATCTTCGGCCCGGAATGATCGTGATAAGCCAACAGGGGTCGTCCGCTCACGGGGACCCCGTGGATGTCCATCAGCCGCCTCAGGCTGCGCGTGTCTTCGGCCACGAGCACATCCGCCTCTCGCAGCAGATCCAGCGCGCGCAGGGTGATATCACGCGCGTTGCCGATTGGTGTTGTGACCAGAACCAGATGGCCCGCGCGCGGGTCTGACATGGCTTCATTCCTCGTTTGGCAAGCCGGGCGACGCCCGTTTACATAGCGCTGCACGCCCTTTAGGTTCGGCCAGTGACGACCACCCCTGTTCCTGACCCCGATGCGCGGAGACCCGCATGTTCCCTGTTTTCCTCAAGACGCGCAAGGCTCTGCGCGCCGCCGCCCTGGCCCTGACGGCTTCGGTCGCGCTCGCGGCCTGCACGGTGCCCTCTGATATCGCTGGCGGTGGCCCCTCGATCAACTCCTCGCGTCCGGTTCCCGTCGCGCTTCTGCTGCCTTACGGCACGGAAATCGCGAACCAGACCGGGTTGGCGCGCTCCTTGGAGAACGCCGCACGTCTGGCCATGGCGGACCTCAACGGCGTGACGATTGATCTGAAAGTCTATGCCACGGCGGGCAATGCTGAGCAGGCAGCCGTGGTCGCGCAGGAAGCCGTTGGGGATGGTGCCAAGATCATCCTCGGCCCTGTCTTCTCGGCGGCGGCCAATGCGGCGGGGGTGGCCGTGGCCCGCTCGAATGTCAACGTCCTGAGCTTCTCGAACAATACCGACATCGCGGGCGGCAATGTCTTCGTGCTCGGCAACACGTTCCAGAACACGGCCCGGCGAGTGGTCTCCTACGCGGCCCAGCAAGGCTCCGGCAATGTCTTCGTCGCCTATCCCGAAACCACCGTCGGCGCGGTCGGCCGGGATGCGGTTTTGCAAGCGGTTGCGGAAACCGGTGCCACGACCGCGGGCACCATCGGGTACGAGGCCTCGCAAACCGGTGTGGTCAATGCCGTGCCCCGGATCGCCGATGCCATTCGATCCAGCGGCGCAACTGCGCTGGTGATGGCTGACGACACCTCGGGCAGCGTCCCGCTCTTGTCGCAGCTTCTGCCCGAAAACCGCATCGACCCCACGGTCACCCAGTTTGTTGGGCTGACCCGCTGGGACATCCCTGCCTCGACCCTGGCACTTCCGGGCCTACAGGGCGGGATCTTCGCCCTGCCCGATCCGACGTTGAGCGCACAATTCTCCGAACGCTACCAGAGCGCCTATGGCGCACCGCCCCACCCGATCGCAGGATTGGCCTATGACGGGATTGCAGCCATCGGAGCCCTTGTCACCACCCAGCAGAGCCGCGCACTGACCACGGTCGCCCTGACCCAGGGCTCGGGCTTTGCCGGTGTCACAGGAGCGTTCCGCCTGCGCGCGGACGGCACGAATGAGCGGGCTCTCGCTGTGGCACGAATTACCAATCAGGCTGTGACCATCGTCTCCCCTGCCCAGCGCAGCTTTGGGGTCGGAGGCTCCTAGGCCGGTGCGGACTGAGCTTTCGGATCCGGGCGCGCCGACGACGACCCCGCCCGCACAGAACCCGGGTTCCGCTCTGGCGGATCTGTCCCTCGTGGCCCCACCGGCCTCAATCTTTGACATGGCCGGGATGCAGGCCAAGCTCGATGCCGCCTGCGCCGAGACCCGCTCGGATGCCGGGGCAACCCGGGCCGCGGTAGTCCGTCTCCTGAAGGAGGCACGAGCCGACGGGTTGCGCGCCATACGCGATGCCTTTGACGCAGCCCCCTTTGCCGCGCGCGAGACCGTGCGCGCCTATGCCTATCTGACCGACGGTCTGGTCACTTCGGCGATCTATGTTGCCCGGCAGCATCTGCATCCGCTGCACACGCCCACCGGGGGCGAGCGGCTTTCAGCGCTGGCGGTGGGCGGCTATGGGCGCGGGGAAATGGCGCTCCACTCGGACGTGGATCTGCTCTTCCTGACGCCCTACAAGATCACCCCCTGGGCCGAGAGCGTGATCGAGACCACGCTCTATATCCTCTGGGATCTAAAGCTGAAGGTTGGCCATGCCTCGCGCACGATCAAGGATTGCCTGCGGCTCGGGCGCGAAGACTACACCATCCGCACGGCCCTGCTAGAGAACCGGTTCCTGACCGGCGATGCCGCGCTTGCGGCCGAGCTGCGCACACGGCTGAAAAACGATCTCTTCCAGGGCACCTCGCAGGACTATATCGAGGCCAAACTCGAAGAACGCGAACAGCGCCATATCCGCCAGGGGGGCCAGCGCTTCATGCTTGAGCCCAACGTCAAAGAGGGCAAGGGCGGTCTCCGCGATCTGCAATCGCTCTATTGGATCGCGAAATACGTGCACGGGGTCGAAACCGTCGACGAGCTGGAGGAGGTCGGAGTTTTTGCCCATGACGAGCATATCCTGTTCGACACGGCCGAGACCTTCCTCTGGGCCGTGCGATGTCATCTCCATATCGTCTCGGGCCGGGCCACGGATCAGCTGACCTTCGATCTGCAGGTCGAGGTCTCGGACCGCATGGGCTTCAAGGATCGCGACGGACGTCGGGGAGTGGAGCATTTCATGCAGCTCTACTTCCGCCACGCCACCAGCGTCGGCGACCTGACCCGGATCTTCCTGACCGCGCTTGAGGCGAGCCATGCCAAGCGCGAGCCGCGCCTGATCGGGCTATTGAAACGCAAGCGCAAGAAGAAGGTGAAAGACACCTACGAGATCCGCCAGAACCGGATTGCCATCGCGGATCCGGACAGCTTTTTCGCCGATCCGGTGAACATCCTGCGGATCTTCGAGGAGGCGTTGCGCACGGGCTATCTGCTGCATCCGGATGCCATGCGGATCATCAAGGCCAACCTGTCCCTGCTGGATAAAACCGTGCGCTCGAACAAGGAAGCGAACCGGATCTTCTTTGACACGCTGCTAAAGCACGGAAATCCCGAGCGCGCCCTGCGGCGCATGAACGAGCTGGGCGTGCTGGGGACGCTCATCCCGGAGTTCCAGAAGATCGTCGCGATGATGCAGTTCAACGTCTACCACCAGTACACGGTGGACGAGCACATTATCCAATGCATCTCGAACCTCGCGCAGATCGAGCGTGGCGAGCTGGTCGAGAGTCTGCCCGTGGCGAGCCGGATCCTGAAGGGCGGCGTGGATCGAAAGGTGCTATATACGGCGATGCTCCTCCACGATATCGGCAAGGGCCGTCCCGAGGACCACTCGGTCGTGGGCGCGCAGATCGCCCGTCGTGTCGCGCCGCATATGGGCTTCAACGCCAAAGACTGCGAAACGGTCGAGTGGCTGGTGCGCTATCACCTCCTGATGTCCGACATGGCCCAGAAACGCGATATCTCGGACCCGCGCACGATCCGCGACTTTGCCAAAGCGGTCCGGAGCAAGGAGCGCCTCGATCTGCTCACGGTTCTGACGGTCTGCGATATCCGCGGCGTGGGGCCCGAGACCTGGAACAACTGGAAGGCTCAGCTGATCCGGGCGCTTTATCGTCAGACCTCGGAAGCCCTGGAAAACGGGCTCGAGGATCTCAACCGCGAAACCCTGGAAACCGAGGCCAAGCGCGCCCTGCGCGCCGCGCTCAGCGAGTGGCCCCGCAAGGAACTGCGCGCCGAGACCGGGCGCCATTATGGCCCCTATTGGCAAGGTCTGCCGGCGGATGCCCATGTGGCGGTCGCCAATCTGCTGCGAGGGATCGAGGATGACGAGGTGCGCCTCGATCTGACCCTCGATGTGGACCGGGATGTCACGCGGATAGCCTTCGCCATGTCCGACCATCCGGGCATCTTCGCCCGGCTCGCGGGCGCGCTAGCGCTTGTGGGCGCGAATGTGGTCGATGCGCGGACCTATACCACCAAGGACGGCTATGTGACCGCGTGCTTCTGGGTGCAGGATGCCGAAGGCAAACCCTACGAGGAATCGCGCCTGCCCCGCCTGCGCAAGATGATCGACAAGACCCTCAGCGGCGAGGTCGTCACCCGTGACGCCATGGTCAGCCGCGACAAGGTCAAGAAACGCGAAAGCCAGTTCCGTTTCCCAACCTCGATCAGCTTCGACAACGAGGGCTCGGAGATCTACACGCTCATCGAGGTGGATACCCGCGACCGGCCTGGCCTTCTCTTTGACCTGGCCCGGACCCTCGCGGAGGCGAATATCTATGTCGCGTCGGCGCAGATCGCGACCTATGGCGCGCAGGTGGTCGACACCTTCTACGTCAAGGACATGTTCGGGCTGAAGCTGCATGGCGCGTCGAAACTCGCCACGATCGAGAAGCGCCTGCGGGCCGCCATCGAAAACGGGGCCGAGCGCGCACAGTCATGACCGGTGTGCCTGCCCCGCACCGCCCGAGGGCGCGGCGATGAAACCGATCCGCCTGATGGCCGGGTTCATGACCGTGGGGCTCTGGACCATGGCGAGCCGGGTGCTGGGCTTTGTGCGCGACATCCTTCTGGCGAGCCTGCTTGGGGCCGGGCCGGTGGCGGATGCGTTCTTCGTGGCCTTCTCGCTGCCCAATATGTTTCGCCGGTTCTTTGCTGAGGGCGCGTTCAACATGGCCTTCGTGCCCATGTTCTCGAAGAAGCTCGAAGCGGGCGAGGATGCGGATGGCTTTGCCCGCGATTCGCTCTCGGGGTTGGCGCTGATCCTGATCGCCTTCACGCTGCTGGCGCTCGCGGCCATGCCCTGGCTCGTGCTGGCCATGGCCTCGGGATTTGCCGGAGATGCGCGGCTCGATCTGGCGGTCGGATTCGGGCGGATCGTCTTTGTCTATATCCTGTTTATCTCGCTGGCGGCCCTGCTCTCCGGCGTGCTGAACGCCACGGGGCGCTTTGCGGCGGCGGCTGCAGCACCGATCCTGCTCAACGTGGTCCTGATCACGCTGCTCCTGATCGCCCAGACCGGGGTGCTGGCCGAGACGCTGACCCTGCCCGCCCCGGGCGGGGCCGAGATCCCTGGCCTGCATCACGGCACTATGCTGGCCATCGGCGTGGTGATCGCCGGGATCGCGCAGCTTTGGCTGCTCTGGCGGGCGGCGGCCCAGGCCGGGTTCGACCTGCGCCCGCGCCGTCCGCGCATGACGCCCGAGCTCAAGCGCCTCGCCATCATCGCCGCCCCGGCTGCGTTGGCTGGGGGCGTGGTGCAAGTGAACCTGCTGGTCGGGCGGCAGGTGGCGAGCTTTTTCGACGGGGCCATCGCCTGGCTGACCTATGCGGACCGGCTCTATCAATTGCCTTTGGGCGTGGTGGGCATCGCCATCGGCGTGGTTCTCCTGCCGGATCTCTCCCGCCGCTTGCAGGCCGGAGACACCACCGGAGGGCGCGACGCGTTCAACCGCGCGGGCGAGATCTGCCTGACGCTGACCATCCCCGCCGCCGTAGCGCTGGTCGCGATCCCCGAAGCGCTGATCTCGGTCCTCTTCGAACGCGGACGTTTCACGGCGGAGGACACCGCCGCCACGTCGCTGGCCGTCGCCGTTTACGGCGTCGGTCTGCCGGCTTTCGTGCTGCAAAAGGTGTTCCAACCGCTCTATTTCGCACGTGAGGACACGCGGACGCCCCTGCGCTTTGCCCTTTGGGCCATGGCGGTGAATGCGGTGGTGGCGATCTGCCTCGCGCCGGTGATTGGCTATATCGCTGCGGCGCTCGGCGCGACCCTGGCGGGCTGGGCGATGGTCTGGCTGCTCTGGCGCGGGACCCGCAATCTGGGCGAGGCCGCCGCGATTGATGCGCGCTTTGCCCAGCGGCTCTGGCGGATCGTCGTCGCGTCGCTGGCCATGGGCGCACTCCTCTGGGGGGCGGAGATGCTGCTGGCCGAGGCCCTGCGCACCCCCACCCTCCGCTACGGGGCGCTGGCCCTGCTGGTGGGCTTCGGCATCGCGAGCTACGGAGTGATTGGCCACCTGATCGGCGCCTTCCGGATCGCCGAGATCAAGGGCGCCCTGCGCCGGAAACGCGGCTGACGGTCAGCGCTTGCGCAGCTTGGCGAGCACGCGGTTCCAGCCGCCTGGCACCAGCAGGAAGCTGAGTCCGAACCCAGCCACAAATCCGCTCAGATCCGCGACCCAATCCATGCCAACCTCGAAAAAGATCGCAAAGAGAAGCTGGATCCCCAAGAGCATCCCGATCAGCGAAAACGCCCGGTATTGCTGCCCGCCCGTGGCGATGAGCGACACCCAGAGCAGGAAGGTATAGGCCCCGATCAAGCCATAGACCCCGGGGTAGCCTCCGATCAGCGGCAGCTCTGCATCGAGCAAGAGGCCATAAACCAGCGCCCCGGCAATGGCCGAGACCCAGAAGATCGTAAGGAAGGCGAGCCCGCCAAACACCTCGGAGACCATCTTGCCCATGGCCAAAACGAAAATCGCCACGAACAACGCATGGGTGAAGCTCGCATGGATCAGAGGATAGGTCAGGAACCGCGCCAGCTGATCCGGCGGAAAACGTCCATTGGCCAGCATCCAGTCGAAGACCTGATCCACGAACCCGAAGTCCCGGATCGCCGCCAGACGCCAGCCCACGGCCTCGGGCCCGCCGATGATCCCCCGCATCCCGAGACTGAAGAGCGCCTCGATCCCGATCACCACGACCGCGAGGGCCACGACCAGAGGCGGCAGGGGATTGAAGGGCGATTCCGGGGTGGGTGTCATCTTGCTTGCGGGCCTTTGCGTCACGGCGGCTGGTTGACGAGTGCTGGGGCCATGGGTAAGCGACGCAACGGGGCGCGTCCAGCCCGCCCTGACCGTGCCACGCCGCCAGATCGAAAGGCCCCGCCATGACCGAGACCGAATCCAGCTTCACCCCGCGGGTCTTCTCCGGCATCCAGCCCTCGGGCGGGCTGACCCTGGGCAACTATCTCGGCGCGATCAAACGTTTCGTGGATATGCAGGAGAGCGGGATCCAGACCCTCTATTGCATGGTGGATCAGCACGCGATCACCGTCTGGCAGGACCCGGCGGACCTGATCCGGAACACGCGGGAGCTGGCCGCGGGCTACCTCGCCGCCGGAATCGATCCGTCCAAATCCATGCTCTTCAATCAGAGCCAGGTGCCCGAGCACGCCCAGCTCGGCTGGATCTTCAACTGCGTGGCGCGCATGGGCTGGATGAAGCGAATGACCCAGTTCAAGGACAAGGCGGGCAAGAATGCCGAGAACGCCTCCCTGGGTCTCTTTGGCTATCCGGCGCTGATGGCGGCGGACATCCTGATCTATCACGCCACCCATGTGCCCGTAGGCGAGGATCAGAAGCAGCATATCGAGCTGACGCGCGACATCGCGGCCAAGTTTAACCATGACTATGGCGTCGACTTCTTCCCGATGACCGAGCCGGTGATCGAAGGCGCCGCGACCCGGGTGATGTCCCTGCGGGATGGCTCCAAGAAGATGTCGAAATCGGATCCGTCGGATATGAGCCGGATCAACATGACCGATGACGCGGACATGATCGCCAAAAAGATCCGCAAGGCCAAGACCGATCCCGAACCCCTGCCCGAAACCCTCGAAGGGCTGGCCGAGCGTCCCGAGGCGCGCAACCTCGTGAACATCTATGCCGCGCTCGCCGATCAGAGCGTGGAGGCCGTGATCGCCGAGCATGCTGGCGCGCAATTCGGGGCCTTCAAGCCCGCGCTGGTGGATCTGGCAGTGGACAAACTCGCCCCGATTTCGACCGAGATGGCGCGTCTGATGAATGACCCTGCCGAGATCGACCGCCTGCTGGGTCAGGGCGCGGCCCAGGCCCGGGAGATCGCCACGCCGATCCTCGAACAGACCTACGATATCGTGGGCATGATCCGCAGCTGACATGAACAAATGCGCACAAAAGGCGTGCTCCGGCGCGCCTTTTGTGACCCGTTGCAGAGGCATAGGTTCTCCGGTGAAAGGAGACCTTCATGTCTGCAACCGATCTCGACACCGCCCCCGCCCGTCCGACACCTGCAACGGTCCCCGTGCCGACCCTGGGACATGTCCATCTTAAGGTGGCCAATCTCGACCGGGCCCTGGGCTTCTACCGGGACCTGCTCGGCTTCGAAGTGATGGAGCGGATGGGCGCGGATGCGGCCTTTCTCGCGACAGATGGCTATCACCACCACCTCGCGCTGAACACATGGGACAGCAAGGATGCCAGCCCGCCCCCGCCGGGCCATACCGGGCTCTTTCATGCGGCCTTCCTCTACAAGACTCGTGCGGATCTCGGCACAGTGGTCCAACGGGTGCTCGACGCGGGTTACCGACTCGACGGAGCCTCGGATCACGGGGTGAGCGAGGCGGTTTACCTGCGTGACCCCGATGGCAATGGGGTAGAGATCTACCGGGACCGCCCAAGGCGTGACTGGCCGCGCGCTTCGGATGGATCGCTGCAAATGACACGGCAGCGCCTTGATATTTCGTCACTTTTGGCCGAGGCGCATCCTCAACAATCCTAGCTTCTTCAAAAAACTGTTGCGATTTATGCATATCCGATATGCGCCGGGGGGTTGGCAAACGCGCTGGCATCCTCTAATTAACACGCTCCGACAAAAATCGTGGAGGCAACCATGGCGTATCTGAACGCAAAACCGCAATCCGTGCGGTCCGTACCGACGACCCCGAGTGACAAGGCCGCAAGCGCGGATGAGGTCGTCAAAACCCCGGCAGGCCCGGGCACGATGAATTACCAGCTGGGTTTCGCCGCAGGCTGAGACCCGCATAAGAGTTTTCGCGAGGCGGCCCTGTCCGCCTCGCCCCATACCCTGGACGACGGTCCCGACGACCCGCCCCACCCCTTCCCCGAAATCGATGGACCTTGCCCCCGGACGCCCCTAGCGTGCGCGTCAGGAGGACGTGACATGGCGACGGGCACCAATATCCACACCTATTTCGAAGGCCGCTGGCATAAAGGCGACGTTCCGATCATGCGCGCAGCGGATCACGGATCCTGGCTGGGCAGCACGGTTTTCGATGGCGCACGCTACGTGAACGGGCTTGTCCCGGATCTTGAGGCCCATTGCGCTCGCGTAAACGCCTCTGCCGAGGCGCTGATGATCACGCCCACGGTCAGCACTGCCGAGATGGTCGCAATCACTCATGAAGGGCTGGCGCTCTACCCCAAGGACGCGGCCGTCTATATCCGTCCCATGTATTGGGCGCTGGATGGCGGGACACTCGCCGTGGCTCCGAAGGAAGGCGCGACCGGCTTCGCGATCTGCCTCGAAGAGATCCCCATGGCCCCGTCCGAGGCCGCAACGACCCTGACCCGCACGCGGTTCCGCCGCCCGGTGTTGGAAGACAACCTGACCAACGCAAAGGCCGGGTGCCTCTATCCCAACAACGCGCGGATGCTGGTGGAGGCGAGCCGCAAGGGGTTTGGCAACGCGCTGGTGGCCGATGCAATGGGCAATGTCGCGGAAAGCGCAACCTCGAATGTCTTCATCGTGCGCGATGGCTCGGTGATGACGCCGATCCCCAACGGCACGTTCCTTGCGGGGATCACTCGGGCGCGGCACATGTCGAACCTGCGAGCCGATGGGGTCGAAGTGGTCGAAACCGTCCTGAGCTTCAACGATGTAGACGCCGCAGATGAGGTCTTTCTGACCGGCAATATGATGAAGATCACGCCCGTCACAGCCTTTGATGACCGCCAGTATCAGGTTGGTCCGATCACCCGCCGCGCGCGGGAGCTCTATTGGGATTGGGCCCATTCCGCCTGAGGCGCGCAGGGGTCGCAGGGCATATCCGTTGCCAACCCATGCGGCATTCGCCATGATGACGTTCGGACTGGAGGCCCCCGATGCGCAAGTTTCTCGTCGTTCTCGATGACAGCCGCGAATGTTTGAACGCCATGCGCTTTGCCGCCATGCGTGCCGCGAGCACCGGTGGCGGCGTGCAGATCCTGTCGGTGATCCCTCCCGATGAGTTCAACCACTGGATCGGGGTGGGCGAGGTCATGCGCGAGGAAAGCCGCGAGCGCATCGTCGCGCATTTCGAGGTTTTCGCGAAGTGGATGCGCGACAAGCAATCCATCGACCCCGAACTCGTGATCCGCGAGGGCGAGCCCGTGGACGAAATCCTCGGCCAGATCACCACGGATCGCGAAATCGGCGTATTGGTTCTGGGCGCTGGCACCGACCGCAAGGGGCCCGGCCCGCTGGTCTCGGCGCTGGTGAAATCCTCGGGGACCCTGCCCGTGCCACTCACCATTGTGCCGGGCGAGCTCAGCAAGGATCAGCTTGAGGCGGTCAGCTAGGCCCGTTTGGCCGTGCCAGACAACTTTTCGCGCCCAGGATGATTTAGAATCGTTCCAACTTCTTGACCCCGCGCTCCGGGCAGCGCATATAGGGATCAACCCGAACGGAGGCCGTCCATGTTTATTCAGACTGAATCCACGCCGAACCCGGCGACCCTGAAGTTTCTGCCCGGCCAGACCGTTCTGGACGCCGGCACAGCCGACTTTCCGTCGGCGGAGGCCGCAGACGCATCGCCCCTCGCGGGCCGCATCTTTGCAGTGGATGGAGTGACCGCCGTGTTCTTCGGAACCGACTTCGTCACTGTGACCAAGGCCGATGCGGTCGAATGGGACCATATCAAGCCAGCCGTCCTCGGCGCCGTAATGGAACACTACCAGTCCGGCGACGCGGTCATGACGGGGGAGGCCAGCGCGCCTGCCGGTCACGCCAGCCATGATGGGCCCGATTCTGCGATTGTCGGTCAGATCAAGGAACTTCTCGACACCCGCGTCCGGCCCGCCGTGGCGCAGGATGGCGGCGACATCACCTTTCACGGGTTTGATCGCGGCATCGTTTATCTGCACATGCAGGGTGCCTGCGCGGGCTGCCCCTCGTCGACCCTGACGCTGAAGATGGGGATCGAGAACCTGCTGCGTCACTACATCCCCGAGGTTCTGGAAGTCCGCCCCGTCGCGGCCTGACGCCTTTGGGACCGGTTCTTGCCTTTGATACCGCGGCCGCGCATTGCGCGGCTGCTTTGCTTTGGGGAGGCGAGATCCAGGTCTCCCGCACCGAAGCCATGGCCAAGGGACAGGCCGAACGGCTAATGCCGCTGCTGGAAGATGTTCTCTCCGAGGCCGGAATCGGCTGGACCGATCTGACGGCGCTTGGCGTCGGGATCGGGCCGGGCAACTTCACCGGTATCCGGATCTCGGTCTCTGCCGCGCGCGGCCTCGGATTAGGGCGTTCGGTGCCGGTGGTCGGGGTCTCCGGGCTGGAGGCCCTGGCTTTTGACGCAAAGGGTCCGGCCCTTGCCAGCCTCGATGCACGGCGCGGAAATGTCTATCTGCAGGGCTTCGACGCAGATGGCGCAGCACTCGCGCCGCCTGTCATGGCCCCCGTCGAGACAGCACCGCTGCCGGATACCGGCCCCGCGCCGCTCTGCCTCGGCGATCTGGCATCGGATCTGGCCGCCCGAACCGGCGGGACGGTCGTACCGCCCCGCCACCCTTTGCCGGAGGCCATTGCCTGGATCGCAGCCCGGCATGCGCGCGCCGACCTGCCACCGCCGGCACCGCTCTATCTGCGGCCTGCAGATGCGGCTCCTGCCAAGCCAGCCCCAGCGCTTCTCACTCCGTGATGGAACCCGTCACGATGGCCGCGATCCACGCCGCCAGCTTCACCACGCCCCGGCCATGGTCGGCCCTTGAATTCGCCGATCTCCTGGCCCGCCCCGACAGCTTTCAGATCGCCCGGCCCGGCGGATTTGCCATCGGTCATGCCCTCGGCCCGGAGGTTGAGTTGCTCACCCTCGCGGTAGATCCGCCCCAGCGGCGCCAAGGGCTTGCCCGCGCCTTGATGACGGCCTTCCACGCCGAGTCCAGTGCACGCGGTGCCGAAGAGGTCTTCCTCGAAGTCGCCGAGGCGAACGCTCCGGCCCGCGCCCTATATGCCGCCTGCGGCTACGCTCAGACCGGCCGACGTCGCCGCTATTATCGGCACCCGGACGGCACGCGCAGTGACGCGCTCATCCTGCGACGGAGCCTTGTGCAGGACTGACGTTATGTCACCCGCCCAAGCCTCGGGCATTCGCCCGCAAATCGCGCGCCCCGGCCCGGAATCCTGTTGACGTTACCCGGAGGCCCCGCCTTACTTGGCCCGATCATTCGATCTGCTTGGGTGTGCAGGGTGACCCGATCCAGAGGCAACCGCACTCCGAAACCAACTGGGAGACGTGAGATGACCATGATGCAGAAACTGCTCGGCGCCGCAGGGGCAATGGCGCTGTCCGCCGGTGCGGCCTATGCCGAACCCGCGCTGATTTTCGATCTGGGCGGCAAGTTCGACAAATCCTTCAACGAGGCGGCCTATACCGGAGCACAGCGTTGGGTCGAAGAGACCGGCGGCAGCTACCGAGAGATCGAGCTGACCTCCGAAGCTCAGCGCGAGCAAGCTCTGCGTCGCTTTGCCGAAGCGGGCAACAACCCCATCGTGATGACCGGCTTTGCCTTCGGCAACGTGCTGGGTGAAGTGGCACCGGACTATCCGGACACCAGCTTTGCGATCATCGACATGGTCGTGGACGCACCGAATGTGCGCTCAGTCGTGTTCAACGAGCATGAGGGCTCTTACCTCGTGGGCATGATGGCTGGCATGGCATCGGATTCCGGTACCGTTGGCTTTATCGGCGGCATGGATATCCCGCTGATCCGAAAGTTTGCCTGTGGCTACACCCAGGGCGTGAAGGCCGCGAACCCCGACGCCACCGTGATCCAGAACATGACCGGCACCACCCCGGCGGCCTGGAATGACCCGGTGAAGGGCGGCGAGCTGACCCGTGCCCAGATCAGCCAGGGCGCCGATGTGGTCTACGCGGCTGCGGGCGGCACCGGCGTGGGCGTGCTGCAGACCGCAGCGGATGAGGACATCCTCTCCATCGGTGTGGACAGCAACCAGAACTATCTCTTCCCGGGCGAGGTCCTCACCTCGATGCTCAAGCGCGTGGACAACGCCGTCTATGAAGCCATGACCGACGGCCCCGGCTTCGAGACCGGCTTCCGCGTGCTTGGCCTTGCCGAAGAGGGCGTGGGCTATGCCGTGGATGAGTTCAACGCCGAGCTGGTCTCCGAAGACATGATGAAAGCCGTCGAAGAGGCCAAGGCCAAGATCATCGCCGGTGAGATCACCGTCCATGACTACATGTCCGACAATTCCTGCCCGGTGATGTAAACCACACGGCGGACGACACGACCGGCGCGCGCGGCCCCCGTGGCGGCGCGCGCCAGACAGGAACGGGGTGGGGCATATGGCAGACACGCAGGCGCCGGCGATCGAACTTCGCGGCATTTCCAAAGCCTTCGGGCCGGTTCAGGCCAACAAGGACATCTCCATCCGGGTCATGCCCGGCACCATCCACGGGATCATCGGCGAGAATGGCGCGGGCAAATCCACGCTGATGAGCATCCTCTATGGTTTCTACAAGGCCGATGCGGGCGAGATCTATATCAAGGGCGACCTGACCCAGATCCCTGACAGCCAGGCCGCGATCCGCGCCGGGATCGGCATGGTGTTCCAGCATTTCAAGCTGGTCGAGAATTTCACGGTGCTCGAGAATGTCGTGCTCGGCGCCGAAGAGGGCGCGCTGCTGCGCCCCTCGCTCGCCAAGGCGCGCAAGCTCCTCAAGGAACTTTCCGACGAATATGAACTGAACGTGGACCCGGACGCCCTGATCGAGGATCTGAGCGTTGGGCACCAGCAGCGGGTCGAGATCCTCAAGGCGCTCTATCGCAAGGCCGACATCCTGATCCTGGATGAGCCCACGGGGGTGCTGACCCCGGCGGAGGCCGACCACCTGTTCCGGATCCTCGAAGGCCTGAAGGCCGAGGGCAAGACGATCATCCTGATCACCCACAAGCTGCGCGAGATCATGGAGACCACCGATACTGTCTCGGTCATGCGCCGGGGCCAGATGACCGCCACCGTCAAAACCGCCGAGACCAGCCCCGAAGAGCTCGCCGAGCTGATGGTCGGGCGCAAGGTGCTCTTGCGTGTGGACAAGACCCCAGCCCAACCCGGCGCGCCGATCCTGCAGGTCGAGAACCTGCGCGTGGTCGATGAGCAAGGCGTCGAGCGGGTCAAGGGCATCTCCTTCGACGTGCGCGCAGGCGAGGTGCTCGGCATTGCCGGGGTGGCCGGGAACGGCCAGTCCGAACTGCTCGAAGTGCTGGGCGGCATGATTAGCGCCACGGGCCGCGTGACCCTGAACGGAACCGAGATCGACCTGACCGGCAAGTATTCCAACGGCAAGACCCGGCGCGCGCGCGGCATTGCCCATGTGCCAGAGGACCGGCAGGCCGAGGGCCTGATCATGGAATACCACGCCTGGGAAAACGTCGCGCTCGGCTATCACGAGGACCCCGCCTTCAATCGCGGTTTCCTGATGGATAACAAGGCGATCCGCACCGATGCCGAGGGCAAGATCGCCCGGTTCGACGTGCGTCCTGCCAATTGCTGGCTCTCGGCCAAGAACTTCTCCGGCGGCAACCAGCAAAAGATCGTTCTGGCGCGCGAGATCGAACGGAACCCGGAGCTTCTGCTTGTCGGTCAACCCACGCGCGGTGTGGATATCGGTGCGATCGAATTCATCCACCAGCAGATCATCGCCCTGCGCGACGCGGGCAAGGCCATCTTGCTGGTCTCGGTCGAACTGGAAGAGATCCTCGCGCTCTCGGACCGGGTCGCGGTGATGTTCGACGGCCAGATCATGGGCGAACGCCCGGCCCACGCCACCGATGAAAAGGAGCTCGGCCTCCTGATGGCCGGGATCACCGACACCCAGACGGAGGTTGCCTGACATGGACCGCATGCCAAAATGGGCCGATGCCCTGCTGGTGCCCCTGCTCAGCGTTCTGATCGCCTTCGTGATCTCCGGTCTGGTGATCGTCGCCATTGGCGAGAACCCGTGGGAGGCGCTCAAGCTGATGATCACGGGCGCGCTCGGCTCGACCTATGGCTGGGGCTATACCCTTTATTACGCGACGAATTTCATCTTCACCGGCCTCGCGGTGGCGGTCGCGTTCCATGCGCGGATGTTCAATATCGGTGGCGAGGGGCAGGCCATGCTGGGCGGGCTCGGCGTGGCGCTGGTCTGCCTTTATCTGCCCCTGCCCCATTGGCTCTTGGTGCTGCCCATTGCGATCATTGGCGGCGCGATCTTCGGCGCGGCCTGGGCGGCAATCCCGGCCTATCTGCAGGCGAAACGCGGCAGCCATATCGTGATCACCACGATCATGTTCAATTTCATCGGCGCGGCCCTGCTGAATTACCTGCTGGTCAATGTCCTGCGCCCCGAAGGGAACATGGACCCGGCCACGGCGAAATTCCCCGAGGGCAGCCACCTGCCGACGCTGCATGACCTGCTGGCACCGCTGGGCATCGAGTTCTCACGCTCTGCCCCGGCCAATGTCAGCCTGCTGATCGCGCTCCTGGCCTGTTACCTCTTCTGGTTGCTGATCTGGCGCACACGGCTCGGCTACGAGATCCGGACCTATGGCAATTCCGAAACCGCCGCGGTCTATGCCGGTTATGGCCCCACCAAGATCATCATGGCGGCCATGCTGATCTCAGGCGGTCTGGCGGGGATGATGGCAATCAACAACGTGATGGGCGAGGCCGAACGGCTGGTCCTCAACGCGGTCGAAGGCGCAGGCTTTATCGGGATCGCCGTGGCGCTGATGGGTCGGTCGCACCCGGTGGGCGTGTTCCTCGCGGCGATCCTCTTTGGTTTCCTCTACCAGGGCGGGGCCGAGCTGGCGCTCTGGACAAATATCCCACGCGAGCTGATCGTGGTGATCCAAGCCCTCGTGATCCTCTTCACCGGAGCGCTCGACAACATGGTCCGCATGCCAGTTGAGAAGGTCTTCATGGCGCTGAACAAGCGCAAAGCTGCCAAAGCCGCCTCGGAGCCTGCGGAGTGATGGCCGTGTTCTGGGACTACCTGCCTGCGCTGCTCGCGGCCTGGGGCATCCAATTGGTGGGGGTGATGTCCCCCGGCCCTGCGGTCGCCCTGCTTCTGGGGGTAGGAACCACGCAAGGCGCCCGCGCGGCGCTGCTGACCTGCGCTGGCATCGGCAGTGCGGCGATCGTCCTGTCCCTGGCCACAGTGCTGGGCCTGACGGTGATCTTCGCCCAATTGGCCGAGGCGGTGCTGGCGCTGAAATTGATCGGTGCGGGCTATCTCGCATGGCTCGCCTATGGCGCGTTTCGTCGGGCCGCGAACCCGCCCCCGCCACCCAATGCGACGACGGTCCGGGCCTCGGCCCGCCGGCTCGCCCTGCGGGGTTTTCTGTTGCAGGTCACGAACCCCAAGGCGATCTTCTTCTGGATCGCCGTGGCCAGTCTCGGCGGTCTCGCTGCCGCCCCATGGCCCGTGGTCGGGATTTTCGTGATCGGCGCGTTTCTCAACTCTTTTCTCGGCCATTGCATCTGGGGGCTGGTCTTCGCCTCCCCGCCGATCCGCCACCTCTACCTGCGCGGTCGTCGCTGGGTCGAGGGCGCGCTCGGCGCATTCTTCGCCTTTGCCAGCTACAAACTTCTGACCACGAGGATCTGAGCCATGGATTTCGCCACCCTCCTGCAGGTTCTCGACAGCACGATCCGCCTTGCGACGCCGCTCCTGCTGGCCTGCCTCGCCGGGCTCTTCTCCGAGCGAGCCGGGATCTTCGATATCGGGCTGGAGGGCAAGATGCTCGCCGCCGCGTTTTTGTCCGCCGCTGTCGCAGCGGTCACCGGTTCGGTCTGGGTCGGCTTGCTGGCGGGGATCTTCGCATCTCTGCTCTTCTCTGCGATCCATGGCCTTGCCTCGATCACCTTCAGAGGCAATCAGCTGATATCGGGCGTGGCGATTAACTTCCTGGCTGCCGGGCTGACGGTCCTGATCGCGCAAAGCTGGTTCAGCCAGGGCGGACGCACGCCCTCCCTCCTCGGAGGGGCACGGTTCGAGCCGATCACCCTGCCCTTTGCGGAGGCGCTGCAGGGCGTACCGCTCTTCGGGCCGATCTACTATGAGCTCATCTCCGGCCACACGATCCTCGTCTATGTGGCGATGCTGGCCGTGCCTGCAACCTGGTACATCCTGTTCCGGACGCGGTTCGGCTTGCGCCTGCGCGCCGTGGGCGAAAACCCCGCCGCGGTCGACACAGCAGGCATCTCAGTCGTCGGCCTGCGCTATGCCGCCGTGGGGATCTGCGGGCTGCTCTGCGGGCTCGCGGGCGCCTATCTCGCCACAGGCCTCTCGGCGGGCTTCGTCAAGGACATGACCGCAGGCCGAGGCTATATCGCCCTCGCCGCCCTGATTTTTGCAAAATGGCGGCCCTGGTACGCGCTGATGGCCTGCCTGCTCTTTGGCTTTCTCGAGGCGATTGCGAACCGCTTTCAGAATATCGAGATCCTGAGCATCCCAATCCCGGTACAGCTCATGCAGGCGCTTCCTTACATTTTGACCGTCGTGATCCTCGCCGGTTTCGTTGGCAAGGCAATCCCCCCTCGCGCAGGTGGGGAACCCTATGTTAAGGAGCGCTAAGCCAATCTGCGTCGGTGCGTCCATTGCGTCCGGTGCACCGCCACGACTAAGCTGAGCCATGCAAATTTACCTCCCCATTGCCGAGGTTTCGGTTAACGCGTTCCTGCTTCTGGGACTGGGGGGGATCGTCGGGGTCCTCTCGGGAATGTTCGGTGTCGGAGGCGGGTTTCTGATGACGCCGCTTCTATTTTTCATCGGCATTCCACCCGCCGTGGCCGTGGCAACCGAGGCGAATCAGATCGTCGCTTCCTCGTTTTCCGGCGTGCTGGCCCATCTCAGACGAAAGACGGTCGACCTCCGAATGGGGACCGTCCTCTTGGTGGGCGGTCTTCTCGGGGCGGCAGTGGGCGTGGTGCTCTTCAACTACCTGAAATCCCTGGGCCAGGTCGATCTGCTGGTGAAGCTCTGCTACGTGGTTTTCCTCGGCGTGGTGGGCAGCCTCATGTTCATCGAGAGCGTGAACGCCATCCGCAAGTCCAAGAAAACCGGCGGTGCGCCCCCCAAGCGGCGGCAGCGCGGGTGGGTCCATAGTCTGCCATTCAAAATGCGGTTCCGAACCTCGGGTCTCTATATCTCGGTGATCCCCCCTGTGATCGTGGGCTTCTTCGTAGGCATTCTCGCCGCGATCATGGGCGTGGGCGGCGGCTTCATCATGGTGCCCGCAATGATCTATGTGCTGGGCATGCCCACCAAGGTGGTGGTCGGGACCTCGCTCTTTCAGATCATCTTCGTGACCGCCTTCACCACGCTGCTCCACGCAACGACGAACTTCACTGTGGATATGGCCCTCGCGGTGCTCCTGCTCATCGGGGGCGTGATCGGCGCGCAGATCGGCACAGCCATCGGTACCAAGCTCAAGGCTGAGCAGCTCCGCGTGTTGCTCGCCGGGCTCGTGCTCGCGGTCTGCGGCAAGCTGGCATTTGACCTGCTTGTAATGCCGTCCGAGCTTTATTCCATTGGCGCAGGGGGGCACTGATGTGATCCTGCGCAGTCTTCTCCTTCTGCTGATGCTGGTCTTGCCCCTGCAAGCGGAAACCGTGGTCGCCGATCTGAGCCAGACCCGCGTTTCTATCACAGCAAATTTCGACGGATCCGAGATCCTGATCTTTGGCGCCGTGAAGCGCGAGACTGCGATTCCGCCCGAAAATGACTTGGGCGTGATCATCGCGGTCGAAGGCCCGCCCGAGCCTGTCACGATCCGCCGCAAGTCCAAGGTGGCGGGGATCTGGGTGAACACCGCCGCCGCCGAGATTGACGCGGCGCCGACCTTCTACGCGGTCGCGTCCTCCGCGCCACTCGAAAAGATCCTGACCCAGACCGAAGACCTGCGCCACAAGATCACCACCCGGACGGCAATCCGCGCTATCGACAGCGGAGCCGCCGAAGAGCTTGATCAATTCACGGACGCTCTTGTGCGGATCCGCGCTGGCGAGGACCTCTACCAGACCCGGGAGTCCGCGGTGCTCCTGCGTTCGCAAACCCTGTTCTCGACGGAATTCACCCTGCCTGCGAACCTCACCGAGGGCACCTATAGGACGCGGATCTTCCTGACCCGTGACAAGCAGGTGATCGACGAGTTTGAGACCGCCATAGATGTGCGCAAGGTGGGGCTCGAGCGGTGGATCTACAACCTTGCCCATGAGCGCCCGTTGATCTACGGGCTGCTGTCTCTGGCCATCGCGATCGCCGCAGGTTGGAGCGCGTCCGCCGTCTTCCGCTACCTCAAGGGATAAGCCCGACGGGGCTCAACCCCTTCCGATGTAGGGCATTTTCGTCGCCATCAGGGTCATGAACTGCACATTGGCCTCGAGCGGCAGTGTCGCCATGGACCAGACCGCATCCGCAACCGCGTCGGTTTCGATCATTGGGGTTGGCGGCTCTCCCCGGGCTCGCGCAGCGGCATCGATCCCCTCCAGCAACTCGGTCCGCGCATTGCCAATATCGATCTGCCCACAGGCGATCCCCAGAGGCCGCCCATCCAGCGAGAGCTGCCGCGTGAGGCCGGTAATGGCGTGCTTGGTGGCCGTGTAGCAGACCGCCCCTTCCCGGGGCACATGAGCCGAAATCGAGCCGTTATTGACGATGCGTCCGCCCGCCGGATCCTGCCGACGCATCCGCCCAAATGCGGCCCGCGCGGCGAGGAACATGCCCGTCAGGTTCACCGCCAGAGCCCGGTCCCAATCGGCGACAGGCACCTCATCGATCATCGCTGCGGGCACGAAAATTCCGGCATTGTTGAAGAGAACATCAAGATGCCCGACCGCTGCGTCAAAGGCCGCAAACGCCGCCTCAACCGCCTCCGGATCCGAGACATCTGCGGTCAGGATATGCCCATTCGCACGCCCTGCCCGCACCTCTTCGAGCGCGTCCTTGCGGCGCGCGAGCAAGCCCACCTGCCAGCCTTCGGCGAGGAACTTCTCCGCCACCGCAGCGCCTATGCCGCCGCTCGCTCCAGTGATCAGTATCGACTTGCTCATCGGGGATCCTCCTCCGTGGGCTCCAGGGTGAGTTTGGCCGGCGCAGCTTTCAAATCCGTTACGGTGAGCGGTCCATCGGGCCGCGCCAACCGCGCGCGGGTGACCCAGATCAGGCGCTCCTGCGCCCGGGTGATGGCCACATAAGCCAAACGTTTCCAAAGGGGCTGCCCCGCCTCAACGCGCCCTGCCCAAGCCGCCGCCGAGAGGTCCGGCCCAAAGACCTGTACCGTATCCCACTGACTTCCTTGTGCTTTATGGATGGTCACTGCCGCCCCGTGGAGGAAAGTCGCGCCCATCCGTGCCGCATAGGGAATGAAGGGTTCTTCCTCATCGGGCAGCTCGATCTTGACGATGGAGGCCGCCGACACCTCGGGTGCCTCCGCCCCGACCACATGCAATTTCGAAAAACCTGGCTTCCGCCCGGGTCCGAGATAGATCACCTGCGCGCCCTTGATCAGGCCCCGCGCCTCCAGATCAATGCGCTTCTTGCGATGCTTCAGCGGCAGCTCCAGGCCGTCACAGATCAACGGTTCCCCCTCGAGCAGGGCATCGGGCGGTGCGTCATAGGCGGCGCGAAACGCATGAATCATCCGGATCCGCGTCGCATTCCGCCAGACCAAGGCCGGAGAACGCGCCATGAGCGCGGCCTCGACGCGTCCCTGCATTACCACGCGCTCATCCCGCGCGGCAGCCTCTTCGACCATGCGCTCGAACCGGTTGAAATCGACCTCCGGATCCGCGAGGCCATGGGCCAGATCGAGGATTGGGTTGTCCTCCGCCTGCCGGTGGATCCGGCTCAGAACGAGCTGTCGCGGAGCGGGCAACGTGTCGAAGACCATTTTGCCCGACTGCCCCACCGGGGGCAGCTGAGCCGGGTCGCCAAACAGGCACAAGGTCGGAAAAATCTCGCGCAGATCGTCGAACTGACGCTCATCGAGCATCGAGGATTCATCAACGAATCCAATATCTAACGGGTCTTCACGACGTTTCCAACCGGTGATGAAATCCGAGCCCCGCAACCCCGCAGCAGCGAGCGCGCCGGGGATCGAACTATGGGCCTCATAGAACGCTTTAGCCCGGTCCAGCGCCTCATCCGTCAGCCCCTCGACCTCCGGTCGGTCGCCCGATCCGGCAAGCCAATCGGCGATCCGCTCGTATTCCGGATCATAGACCGGCGTGTAGAGGATCCGGTGGATCGTCGTGGCCGGCACTCCGCGCATGCGCAGCACCGAAGCCGCCTTGTTCGTGGGTGCGAGGATTGCGAGCGTGCGGCGGTCCTTGCGGCGGCGGCCTTCCCAATCGCCCGAAACCACCTCGACCCCGGCCTTCACCAGATCATCGGCGAGCCGCGCAAGAAGCAGCGTTTTGCCCGACCCGGCCTTGCCCAGAACGGCGAGCACAGAAGAGGCGGCGCCCTCGCGCGGCGGCATCAGGGTTTCATCGGCAAGATCCACCCCGGCGGCGGCAAGGGCATCGGCGACACGATCATAGGCATCGGCCTGATCATCAGAGAAGATTACGGCGGGGGCGGTCATGGCGCGACACTAGCCAACGCCTCCCGCCCCCACCAGCGCGAATGATCCGTCAGGCCGCCAAGCTCGGACCAAACGCGCGTTCGTACCAATGGCAGCTGATCTCGCGGCTGATGCCAACGCGGGCGGCAAGGCGCTCGCGGAGATCTGCTTCCATGGGCCAAAGACCAACGGCAACGGCGCTGCGGCCCTCGCCTTCCTGGCCGAGAATCTCCGGAATCCAACCAAGGCGGCGGTAGACCAGGGTCATGCGCGCATCGAAAACACCGACCGAATGGGTCAGACCCGAGGCCACACCGAACTCGGCCCCGGCCAGCATCAGCGCCCCGGCCACCTTGCTGTCGGCGCGCGGCGACAGGCAAAACCGGGTGCATTCCCAGATCAGCGGGCTCTGGATCGCCACGCCATCGGTCAGGTGCAGGAAATGGTCGTTGATCATGGTCGGCCCGGTCGTGGGCAGGATCCGCATGGACCCACCATGGGTGCCATCGGGCAGTTCATAAATCACATAGATCGGATTGACGGCATCGTACTCGTCACGCTCAAAGCCATTCGCGTCCACTGTGACGTCCCATTTGAGGCGCACAGAGAACTGTTCAGCCCGATCCCGGAACATGGTGTCACGGAGACGGGGGTAAGCGTTAAGCTGGTCTGCGTAGATGAAACGGATCATGGGGGCGGCCCTCTTGTTGCGAAAACGAGAGGAAGCTACGCCCGGACCTGGTTAAGGAATTCCTAGCGGTCGCAGGCAAAAAAATCCTGCACATAGGGGTATTTAGACGACGATCAGCCCCCTGATCATCGCCCGCGCAACAGCGTGAGTGGTGTTGGCCGCGCCCAGTTTGAACCGCGCGCTTTCGATGTAAACCCTTAGAGTATGCTCAGAAATCTTCAGCTTCTCCGCCACCTGTCCACGGCTCAATCCGTTGGCCAAATGTGTGAGCGCATCTGATTCCCTGGGCGACAGGGGCTTCATGGGTGGATTTATCTCGTCTTCAAGCTCCAAGGCGCGCTGATTGATGAAATGCGCGGCAAGAATGAAGGTCTGCAAGTACTCCTTCCGGTATGATTCCCAGCCTGAGTCGCTGGCTTTGTTGTTAACCGAGAAGACCGCGAACTGTCCGTTCGGGCCCCGGATCGGCACCGAGAGGCCTTGGTTCCCCACCCCGGTCTGAAGCGCCTCGCCCATGAACTCCCGGGCCGCTTTGGGAGACCAGTCGAGCTGCTTCCAGTCTACGGGGTTGAACCGTTGGTAGGTGCCTTTGATCACCGGATCGACGCGGGCGTAATCCTGTTCGATGTACCGTTTCACCCAGGGGGCGTCATAGGTCATCGCGCCATACTTGTTCCCGTTTGCGTCCAGACAGTGATAAGCGAAGTTTTCGACCTCTAGCTCTTCGCGCAGGGCGAAGAGTCGTGCCTGCACGTCATCAAGCGATCTTGCCGCCTGCAAATCCTCCAGAAACGATTCCAACCCGCGGGGCATGTCTCTCCAAAGCGTTGGGTTCGTCCTCGGTCGTTTGCGCCAATTCCGTGGCCGCCACCAGCATGGTGTCGTCCAGTTGTTCAGCCAGCGAAGTCAGGCCATTTTGAACGGCAAAACTCCGAAGATCCGCGAGAACATCAACAATCCAGTCTTGTGCCATGAGTGTTTCTTTCCAAAGGTTAACGAAACATTAACACAACTATAGCACGAGGGATTTGCCCGCGGTATTCGCGAAAAAAACCTCCCCAGAAATAGTGAGGGTCGCGATTCTAAGTGCTTGATTGCCTTAAAACGACTGGATTGGGTCAAAAGCAAAGGCCCGCAGCACTGGATGTGCCGCGAGCCTTTCATTGATTCGTTAAGAAGAGGTTAGGCTGATTTACTCGCCTCTAGCGTGTCTTCAAACGTCCGCAGACCGGTCCGCGGCGCCTGCACCAGCACGCTCATATTGCCCGGCTTGTGCTCGTTGCGCAGCATCTTCATATGCGCCTCCGGCAGCTCCGCCCAGGGGAAGACCTCGGACATGCAGGGATCGAGCCGGCGCTCCAGCATCAGCTTGTTGGCCGAGGCCGCCTGCTTGAGATGCGCAAAGTGCGAGCCCTGCAGACGCTTCTGGTGCATCCACATGTAGCGGACGTCGAAGGTGCAGTTGAAACCGGTGGTGCCGGCGCAGATCACGACCATGCCGCCCTTCTTGCAGACCAGTGTCGAGACCGGGAAAGTGCTCTCGCCCGGGTGCTCGAAGACCATGTCCACATTCACACCCTTGCCGGTGATGTCCCAGATCGCCTTGCCGAACTTCCGCGCCTCGGTGAACCACTCCTTATACTCAGGCGTGTTCACGGTGGGCAGCTGCCCCCAGCAGTTGAAGTCCTTGCGGTTGATCGCGCCCTTGGCGCCAAGGCCGATCACGAAGTCGCGCTTGTCCTCATCAGAGATCACTGCGATGGCATTCGCACCGGCGGTGTTGATCAGCTGGATCGCGTAGGAGCCGAGGCCGCCCGATGCGCCCCAGACCAGCACGTTCTGGCCAGGCTTGAGATCATGAGGCTCATGCCCGAACAGCATCCGGTAGGCTGTGGCGAGGGTCAGGGTGTAGCACGCGCTCTCTTCCCAGGTCAGGTGCTTCGGACGTGCCATCAGCTGCTGGGACTGCACGCGGGTGAACTGCGAGAACGACCCGTCCGGCGTCTCATAGCCCCAGATCCGCTGGCTGGGCGAGTACATGGGATCGCCGCCATTGCATTCTTCATCGTCGCCATCATCCTGGTTGCAATGCACAACCACCTCGTCGCCCACCTTCCAGCGGGTGACCTTGTCGCCCACGGCCCAGACGATGCCCGAGGCATCGGACCCCGCGATATGATAAGGCTGCTTGTGACCGTCAAAGGGGCTGATCGGCTGGCCGAGCGCGGCCCAGACACCGTTATAGTTCACACCCGCGGCCATCACGAGCACCAGCACCTCGTTGCTGTCGAGGGTCGGGACGTCCACAACTTCCTGCAGCATCGCCTCGGTGGGCTCGCCATGACGCTCCCGGCGGATCGCCCAGGCATACATCTGCTTGGGCACATAACCGAGCGGGGGCATCTCGCCCAGTTCATACAGGTCCTTCTCCGGTGCGTCATAGGACACAAGGGATTGATCGACATCCAGCGCCATCTGGGCCTCCTCGTAAAAAACGGTTTCCGCAGCGCAGAATCAAATTGCTGCAGTGCTCACGAGGGGAATATGGGGCGCGCCGCAACATTGCAAACGAAAAACGTCCGGTTTGTGAAATTTTATGTCGCAGCCGCGAATTTTTCTGTCTCCGCAGGGGCGTTTGGCGGGGTTTGTGAACCTTTGGGCACTGTATGGGCATAGTATTCGAGGATCTTCACTGCAGCGGATGGGACCGCTACGCGCCCCTCGGCCTCCTCCACCAACCCCCGCCGACGCAGCACCTTGAGCCCGTCTTCCGCCTGCAAATCCGGGGGCAAACTGTCCTCGGTCAGGGGGCTCGCGGGCTGCACGGCACTGCGCTCGGCAAAGAGCGTATCCAACACATCTCGCGTGATACCCTCCGGATGCGCCAACAGGATATCGGCCACCAAGGGCACCGGCAAAAGCGGCACCGCCGCGCCCACCCGCGCCATCAGCTCATGGCCCAGATCCTCGACCGTGCCGCCCGCCAGATAGGCCGCGCGCATGGACAGAGGCGCGCCAAAACTCACCCCCGCATAGCCGAACCGTTGCCGCCCTCGCAGGATCGGCCAGACCTCGGGCAGCACAGCGCCCAGCACGCGCCCCCACGCCAGCTTGAACCGACCCTCGGGCCGCGCGGCCACCAATGAGGCATCCTCGAACACCCGATCATAATTCAGTCCAACGGGCAGAAAGACCACATCCGAGCCCGTCTCCGGATCGAACCCGTCCCAGAGATAGCTGAGCAGCCCGAGCTTCGGCGGCCCCAGATGGCCCGACCGCGACAGCCCGCCCTCGGGGAAGATCGCCTGAGTCACCTTCGCCTCCCGCGCCATCTGCACATAGCGGGCCAGCACCCCGCGATAGAGCGGGTTGAGCTCGCGCCGCCGGATGAAATAGGCGCCCGAGGCCCGCACCAGCCAGTTCAGCGGCCAGATCCGCGCCCATTCGCCCACCGCATAGGACAGAGTCGTGTTCTCCGCCACAAGCCAGGTGACCAGCACGTAATCCATGTTCGAGCGGTGGTTCATGACAAAGACCACGGTCGCATCCGGATCGATCCCCGCGACCGAGACATCCACCCGCTCGATCCGCACTCGATAAAGCGCCCGGGTCAGCCAGCGCCCCACCCGGATGGCAAAGCCGAAATAGGTGGCGGTCGAAAAACCCGGCACGATCTCGCGCGCGTAGCGCCGGGCCTTTTCAAAGGCCACATCCTCGCGCACGCCCTCGGCCTTGGCATAGGCCACCACCGCCTCCATCACCTGCGGATCATAGAGCAGCCGGTTGATATTATCCGTCCGCCGCATGAGCTTGAACGGCTCGATGGGCCGCGCGAGCTTGGTGTTGAGCCGCGCCACCGCCCGCTCGAACCGACGGCGTATGAACCAGCGCACGGATGGAAAGAGGAAATGCGAAGCGAAGGTCACCGCCGCAAAGAGGATGACGAGCCCAAAGAGCCAGAGAGGAAGCGCAATCGTCTCGGTCATGGGGCCAGCTTGGGCCAAGCCGCGCGACGGGTCCAGAAAAAGCCGCCCCAAGCGACGCGCGCCGCCACCGTCCCCATTGCCGCAGCAGCCCAGAGACCGGGGGACAGGGCGCGTGAAATCCTCTAGAACACGGGCCGGAGCGGCGGCGCTTTCTGCGCGCGCTCTGTTGCGTTGCAGCGAATTGACACGGACATAAAGTTTCCGTAGAACCCAGCGAAACGCAAGATCATTGCCGTAAGTGATTCACGAGGATGCCGATGACCGAGACCAAGAAAGACCGCCCCTGGCTGTTCCGGACCTATGCAGGTCACTCCACGGCCGAGGCCTCGAATGCGCTCTATCGTGGCAACCTCGCCAAGGGGCAAACCGGTCTTTCCGTGGCCTTCGACCTGCCGACCCAGACCGGCTATGACAGCGACCATGTCCTGTCCCGCGGCGAGGTTGGAAAGGTCGGCGTGCCCGTGGCGCATCTCGGCGATATGCGGGCCCTGTTCAAAGACATCCCTCTCGATCAGATGAACACCTCCATGACGATCAACGCGACGGCGCCCTGGCTCCTGTCGCTTTACATCGCCGTGGCCGAGGAACAGGGCGCGGATGTCTCGAAATTGCAGGGCACGGTGCAGAACGACATCATCAAGGAATATCTCAGCCGCGGCACTTATATCTGCCCGCCCAAGCCGAGCCTGCGGATGATCACCGATGTGGCCGCTTATACCCGCGAGCATCTGCCGAAATGGAACCCGATGAACGTGTGTTCCTACCACCTGCAAGAGGCGGGTGCGACGCCCGAGCAGGAGCTGGCCTTCGCGCTGGCCACCGCCACCGCCGTGCTCGACGACCTCAAAGACAAGGTCCCCGCCGAGCATTTCCCGGCCATGGTGGGCCGGATCTCGTTCTTCGTGAATGCGGGCATCCGCTTTGTCACCGAGATGTGCAAGATGCGCGCCTTTGTGGAGCTCTGGGACGAGATCTGCCGCGCGCGCTACGGCGTCGAAGAGGCCAAGTTCCGCCGCTTCCGCTATGGGGTGCAGGTGAACTCCCTCGGCCTGACCGAGCAGCAGCCCGAGAACAACGTCTACCGCATCCTGATCGAGATGCTCGCCGTGACCCTGTCGAAAAACGCCCGTGCTCGCGCGGTCCAGCTTCCGGCCTGGAACGAAGCGCTCGGCCTGCCCCGCCCCTGGGACCAGCAATGGTCCCTGCGTATGCAGCAGATCATGGCGCTGGAAACAGACCTGCTGGAATATGACGACCTCTTTGACGGCAACCCGGCGGTCGACCGCAAGGTCTCCGAGCTGAAGGAAGGTGCGCGCGCCGAGCTTGCCACCATCGACGGGATGGGCGGGGCCGTCGCCGCGATCGAATACATGAAGTCCCGCCTGGTGGAGGCCAATTCCGATCGCCTCGGCCGGATCGAGGTGGGCGAGACCACCGTGGTTGGCGTGAACAAGTACCAGCAGGGCGAGCCCTCGCCGCTGGTGGATGCCGATGGTGGCATCATGGTTGTGGACCCGGCGGTGGAGGCCGACCAGATCGAGCGCCTCGAGGCCTGGCGTGCCGCCCGCGACGAGGACGCCGCGCAAAAGGCGCTCGCCGATCTGCGCGAGGCCGCCATGTCCGGCGTCAACGTCATGCCCGCCTCCATCGCCGCCGCCAAGGCCGGGGTGACCACGGGCGAATGGGGTCTCGAGATCCGCAAGAGCTTCGGCGAGTACCGCGCCCCCACGGGCGTATCGTCAAACCCCTCGAACCGCACCGAAGGTCTGGACGAGATCCGCGACGCGGTCTCCACCGTCTCGACCAAACTGGGCCGCAAGCTCAAGTTCCTTGTGGGCAAACCCGGCCTCGACGGGCACTCCAACGGCGCCGAGCAGATCGCCGCCCGCGCCCGCGATTGCGGCATGGACATTACCTATGAAGGCATCCGCCTGACGCCTGAGGAAATTGTCAACGCCGCCCGCGAGCAGGACGTGCATGTGGTCGGCCTGTCGATCCTGTCCGGCTCCCACATCCCCCTGATCGAAGAGCTCATGGGCCGGATGCGCGACGAGGCGCTGACCCACATCCCCGTGGTCGTGGGCGGGATCATCCCCGATGACGACGCGGACCGGCTCCGCGCCATGGGCGTGGCGAAGGTCTATACCCCCAAGGATTTCGAGCTGAACCGGATCATGTTCGACATCGTTGGGCTCGTGGACGCACAACCCGTCGCGGCGGAGTGAAGGGAGCAGAACCGAGCTGCAGCGCGCTCTAAGCCAAGCTCCAGTCAGTTCGGGTGTTCATCATCGCGCATGGATCGCATTAGAGCCAAAGCAACGCCCACACTAATGGACGAAGCTGATCAAGCCACATTAGCTTGAACATCTGGTTTCATTGGGTAAGCGTGGTCTAGATGTCAAAATGGTTTTTCTTTGTTTTGGCCTCAGTTCCTATACTGGGACTGCTAGTGATCCTCGGTCGAGGGGACGACCGCTTGTTCTGGCCAAGCTCCGCCCACGTGAGGATTGAAAGCATGGCATCAGTTCTGCGCGAAATCGAAAGCCCGGCGAAATGGTGTTATCCTTCAAGTAACGAACGCAACCTGCTAAACCAAAATGGAAGCTTTCGGGTGCAACTCAGCCAATGCCTGTCAAAAGTTGCTCCAGTAAGTGGTTTTGAGGAAATCCAACAAAACGAATATATTAGGCGGTTCTATCGAGCATCGGTCGATGACAGGTTCTGCGAGGTGACCCTGTCCACTGTGTGGCGAGAAGATAGGATCGTTGGTTCGGACTGCTTCTACGGCTTGTTTGATCAATCGGATGATACAGGTATCGGTCTTTCAGCAGATCCATTCGGATAGCGGACTTTCGCCACGACGCAGAACAAGGTCACTCTGGACTTGAAGCCACCATCTGAGTGTTTTTCTCACGACTGCTTCTGACCGAGACCGCAAAACTCGATGCGCAGATTTGCCCGAAAAGAACCGGCGTTGTGCTGCGGGTCTCAATTCCAGTGCGCATCTCATTCTAGAATCTCGATCAGCTCTTCATAGGCATAGCTCTGCTGTACGACGATCTCGGTTTCCGGCTCGAAATCCCCATCCATGGGAAGACAACCGACCCCGCAGATCTGGCTTGCGATCATCTCCGAGCTGTCCACATACCACATGCGCCCACCCGGCGTGGCGATATAGCCGTCCACGCCGTCAGCCTCATCGGCCTCCATGTCATCGCCACTGGGGATCTCGGACCAGGCATCCAGATCATAGCCCCCATGAGTGTGATAGGAGGCGACCGGATCGAAATCGTCGGGCCAGTCCGGGGCGCAACTGTCCGACCGGCCGCGCTGCGCCTCGGTCGCCACAAGATCCCCGTCATCGGTATAGCCCACATAACCGCAATACTCGCGGTTCTTGCGGATCGACTTGACCTGCAGCTCCGCGAAGAGCGCGCGCATGAAGGCGATCTCGTCACGCTCGGCCTGCGCCTCCGCTATGGGCGCAGCCAGCACCGCCGCCAGCCCCACAGCACAGAACAAATCTCTCGGCATGGACCAGACACTCCCTATACTCACGCCATGAACACTGGGGCAGCCTAGCCCCCAACGCGCGCCGCGCAAAGGATCTCCCATGCGTTTTGCTTTCCTCCCCGTTGCCCTCGCTCTGCTGGCCCCTGGCCCCGCCCTGGCCCAGGATCTGCCTGCCGCGCTGCAGGCGGAGATCGACACCGCCCGCGCCGATTGCGCGGCTTTCGAGAACGGCACGCTCGATGTCCCTTGGGGGACCACGACCCGCACTGACCTGACCGGGGATGGGACCATGGATCTGGTGCTCGATCTGGGCAAACTGCGCTGCTCCTCGGCAGCGAGCCTCTATTGCGGGACGGGCGGCTGCTCGGTCCTGTTTGCGGTGGGCGATACGGTGACGCGGCGGCTCTCCAAAGGTTGGAGCGTCGAGCGGTTCGGCCCGCTCACCGTCGTGCTGAACCAGCGCCACGGCAATGATTGCGGCGGCACCAATCTGCGCCCCTGCGTCGAGGCGATGGTCTGGTCCCCGGAGGAAAGCCGGTTCTCCAGCCTCGCTGAGTAAAGACAGGTTAACCGGATCTGACCCCGGCGTGCGCCCGTGCCCGACACTTGCCCGACAGATGTCTGACACTCCGCCGACAGGTCGCCGACCCCGTCGGACAGCGCTTTTCGCGGCCTCCGCACCCGCTATACTCTGCCCCAAACAGGGAGCTATCCATGACCGTTCATATCGGAGCCAAACCCGGTGATATCGCCGAAACCGTCCTCATGCCCGGCGATCCGCTGCGTGCGAAATGGGCCGCCGAGACCTATCTCGATGACCCGATCTGCGTGAATGAGGTACGCGGTATGCTGGGCTTCACCGGCTCCTGGCGCGGCCACCGCGTCACGATCCACGGCTCAGGCATGGGGATGCCCAGCCTGTCGATCTATGCCAACGAGTTGATCAAGGATTACGGCGCACAAACACTGATCCGCATCGGCTCCACTGGGGCGATGCAGGACCATGTGGCCCTGCGCGACGTGATCCTCGCCATGACCTGCTCGTCGATCTCAACCCCGTCCAGCGGCATCTTCCGTGAGCTGAACTACGCCCCCTGCGCCGACTGGAGCCTGCTCCGCGCCGCCGAGGCGGCCGCCAGCACCAAGGGCACGACGGTCCATGTGGGCGGGATCTATTCCTCGGACGTTTTCTATGACGAGCGGCCAGATCTCAACACAGAGATGACCCGCCACGGTGTCCTTGCCGTTGAGATGGAGGCCGCCGAACTCTACACCCTCGCCGCCCGCTATGGCCGCCGTGCGCTTGCCGTGCTGACCGTGTCGGACCACCTGAATACCGGCGAGGCGCTTCCCTCCGCCGAGCGGCAATCGAGCTTTGGCGATATGGTCGAGATCGCGCTTCATGCGGCGTTTGACGACGCCTGATCCCGGATAAATCGCAGTACTCCAAAGAAAACAGCTCTGCGGGGGCCGCAGAGCTGCACGCTGATTTGCGCCGGGCCTTCGCCCGGAGCCGGGAGAGGCTCAGACCGCCTTGGACTTGCGGCGGCGCCGCATCTGGAGTGCTCCGAGTGTGCCCAGGGCCGACAGGGTCAGCAGCGCGGGCGCCGGGAGCGGCACAGGCGGGATCGGCTGGATGCCGGTTGCCGTGAAGGCCGCCGCATCGTCATTGCCAACCACCGCCGCGAAGACGCCGATAAGCTGTTGGCCATCGGAGAAGTTGATTGCCGCGGTCGCTCCGATCATCTGGTTGCCGAACACGGTCGGCACCGCATTCGGATCTGCCGGATCCACGTCGAGCAGGAAGCTGAAGGTCTCCGTCGGGTCGAAATCGTTGAACAGGATGTCGAGTGTGGTGCCCCCATCAACCACCGTGTTGCCGGTCAACCCGGTTGTTACATCCGTACCCGCGGTCGCGGCAAAGGCAGTGCCATCGGACCCATTGCCCGGCGCGCCCTGATTGACCGGGTCAAACACCAGCCCGGTCCCCGCGAGGTCGATATTGAACGCGGTGATCATCTCCCCCGCATCGGAGGTGTTGGTGAAAGCGAAGGGTTGGCTAAACGTGTCGCCATCAATCAGGAAACTGAGCGATGGGACAGCCAGAGCCGGTAGAGGTGCCGACAGAAAGGCGGCGAGTGCAATTGGCTTCAGTTTAGGAAACATTTTGAACCTCAAAACTTCGACGCGTGAAAAAAGCGTCCATTAAACAACAAGGCCCGCAGCACAGAAAACGTCCGCGAGGCACTCCAATCTTAGCATATTGACAACAATTCCCCCAGCAATCTTTTCAAATTGCAAAGATCTCACTGATTTCGAAGACAAATCCGGGGCATCTTGTGATCTCCGGTCACAGCCACCGCACCACACGCCGCGCAACGCCAGTCCGTCTCCCCGCGACGCCGCCACCGGCACATCCGCGTGCGGCGGGTGCGCAGCAGGTACATCAGAAGCAGCACGATCAGGACAGCAACTGGAAACAATGCCATGGGTCGCACGGGACTCCGGTCTCGGGGTTTCTTCGCAAACCCGCCACGCAGCATGCTCCAGCGGAGGCGGCAGAAACGCAAACAGGCAGATCCTGGGGACCTGCCTGTCAAACGTTTTCAGTGATGCGCGTGGCTCAGACCTGGCGCTCCACCATCATCTTCTTGATCGCGCCGATCGCTTTGGCCGGGTTCAGACCCTTGGGGCAGGTCTTGGCGCAATTCATGATTGTGTGGCAGCGATAGAGCTTGAACGGATCCTCGAGGTCATCCAGTCGCTCGCCCGTCGCCTCGTCGCGGCTATCGATGATCCAGCGATAGGCATGGAGCAGCGCGGCCGGTCCAAGATATCGGTCACCATTCCACCAGTAGCTCGGGCAGGAGGTGGAGCAGGACGCGCACATGACGCATTCATAAAGACCGTCGAGCTTCTTGCGATCCTCGATCGACTGGCGCCATTCAGTAGCCGGCCGGTTGGTCTTGGTTTCGAGCCAAGGCATGATCGAGGCGTGCTGGGCGTAGAAATGCGTTAGGTCTGGGATGAGGTCCTTGACCACGGGCATATGCGGCAGCGGATAGATCTTCACGTCGCCCTTGATCTCGTCCATGCCATAGATGCAGGCGAGCGTATTGCCCCCATCGATATTCATGGCGCAGGACCCGCAGATCCCCTCGCGGCAGGAACGTCGGAAGGTCAGGGTCGGATCGATCTCATTCTTGATCTTGATCAGCGCGTCCAGAACCATCGGACCGCAGGTGTCCATATCCACCCAATAGGTGTCCACGCGCGGATTCTCACCGCTGTCAGGATCATAGCGATAGATCTGAAACTTGCGCAGGTTCGTGGCCCCATCGGGCTTGGGCCAGGTCTTGCCCACACGGATCGTCGAGTTCTTTGGCAGGGTCAGTTGTACCATGTCATCTGCTCCTTAGTAGACCCGCGCCTTGGGCGCGATTTTCTTGAGGTCGATGCCACCCTCGTTGTGTCCCAGAAGCGGGTTCAGATGCACAGGACGTGTGTCCAGGTCCACTTTGCCGTTCACATAGGATAAAGAGTGGACGCGCCAGTTTTCATCGTCGCGATCCGCATAGTCCTCATGGGCGTGAGCACCACGGCTTTCCTTGCGGGCCTCGGCGGAGACGATGGTTGCCAGCGCGTTCGGCATCAGGTTGGTCAGCTCAAGCGTCTCCATCAGGTCGGAGTTCCAGACCATCGAACGGTCGGTGACCTGAATGTCATCGACTTTGCCGGCCACGCCGTACATCTTCTCGACGCCCTCGGCGAGGGTCTTATCCGTGCGGAAGACGGCCGCGTCGGCCTGCATGGTTTTCTGCATCTCGAGGCGCAGCTCGGCGGTCGAGACCGTACCCTTGGCGTGACGCAGACCGTCGAAACGCCCGAGGGCCGCATCCACGGAAGACTGGTTAAGAGTGGGATTGGCAGAGTTCGGATCCACCACCTGGCCCGCCTTGATCGCCGCCGCTCGGCCAAAGACCACAAGGTCGATCAGGGAGTTCGAGCCAAGGCGATTTGCCCCATGCACAGAAGCACAGCCCGCCTCGCCCACAGCCATCAGGCCCGGCGCGATCTTGTCAGGATCCTCGGCGGTTGGGTTCAGCACTTCGCCCCAGTAGTTCGTCGGGATGCCGCCCATATTGTAGTGGACGGTGGGCAGAACCGGGATCGGCTCCTTGTTCACATCGACGCCCGCAAAGATCCGCGCGCTCTCTGAGATGCCCGGCAAACGCTCTGCCAGGGTTTCAGGCGGCAGGTGATTGAGGTGCAGGTGGATATGATCGCCTTCGGCACCCACACCGCGACCTTCTCGGATTTCCATGGTCATGCAGCGCGAAACCACATCGCGGGAGGCGAGATCCTTGTAGGTCGGGGCATAGCGCTCCATGAAGCGTTCGCCTTCGGAGTTGGTCAGATAGCCGCCTTCGCCGCGCGCGCCTTCGGTGATCAGGCAGCCTGCGCCATAGATCCCCGTCGGGTGGAACTGCACGAATTCCATGTCCTGCAGGGGCAGGCCCTGCCGCGCGACCATGCCGCCTCCGTCGCCCGTGCAGGTATGAGCCGAGGTCGCAGAGAAATAGGCCCGGCCATAGCCGCCCGTGGCCAGCACGGTCATCTTGGCGTTGAACACGTGGATCGAGCCGTCATCGAGCTTCCAGCAGACCACGCCTTGGCACTGTCCATCCTCGGACATGATCAAGTCGATGGCGAAATACTCGATGAAGAACTCGGCATTATTCTTGAGAGACTGCCCATAAAGCGTGTGCAGGATCGCGTGCCCGGTCCGGTCCGCGGCGGCGCAGGTGCGCTGCACGGGGGGGCCTTCGCCGAACTCGGTGGTATGGCCACCAAAGGGACGCTGATAGATCTTGCCCTCTTCGGTGCGCGAGAAGGGCACGCCGTAATGTTCCAGCTCATAGACCGCCTTGGGGGCTTCGCGAGCGAGGTACTCCATCGCGTCCGTGTCACCGAGCCAGTCGGAGCCTTTCACCGTGTCATACATGTGCCACTGCCAATGGTCCGGGCCCATGTTGCTCAAGCTCGCAGCGATCCCGCCCTGCGCTGCCACCGTGTGGGAGCGGGTCGGAAACACCTTGGAGATACACGCCGTGCGCAGCCCCTGCTCGGCCATCCCGAGCGTCGCGCGGAGGCCAGCGCCCCCGGCCCCGACGACCACGACGTCATAGTTATGCGTCTCGTATTCGTATGTAGACATCTGGGTGCTCCCTGGGGTCACAAAGCGAGGCGGGCGATGGCGAAGAGGCCAACCGCAATCAAGATATAGGCTAACCATTTCACAGCCACCTGAGTGAGGTAGCCCGGCACGCCGTGAACATAGTCTTCGACGGCCACGAGTGCCTCATTCATGACGTGCAAAACAACGACAATGAGGGAAAGTGCCGTGATAATGGCCGGAAGAGGGTGCCCGAAATAGGCAATCACTTCCTCGTAGGAGCCGCCAAAACCGAGTGAGAAGGTCACAAGGAAAATCGGCACAACGAAAACGAGCGCCATCGAACTGATCATCATCTGCCAGTGATGATGAGTTCCGGCATGACCGGACCCCAGGCCTTCGGCGGTTTTTCGGTCTGTGCGATATGCCATTACAGAAGTCCTCCAAAACGTGCGAGAGCCACCAGAACTGTCACAACCGTGCTCACCCCGAACATCCCAATCGCAAGGCGCTCAGCCACGGGCACCTCGAAGCAGTAGCCAAAGTCCCACAACACATGCCGCAAACGTCCAAGCATGTGGTAAACAAACGCCCAGACCGCCGCGAGTAAAACGATGTCACCGAACCAGCTGCGCAGGACACCGTCTACAAACGTGAACGCAGGCTCGGATGTTGCGGCAGCAATTAACCAGGCCACGATGAGTGCTGCGACAAACAGCAGTCCTATCCCTGTAATACGCACCATGATGGACGAGACCGACGTCAGCTGCGGCCGATAGATCTGGATATGCGGGGACAGGGGACGGCTCCCCCGGTTCACGTCAGCCATTGCGGCACCTCATGCTTGTCCTGGCGATTGGATCTTTCGTCGTCATGCATAAAGAGTTTTGTGGCTCTGTCACGACCTGACACTGGCCAGAATAGGGTTTGCGGCGCGGTTATTTGGCGCAACCGGACGGATTCTACGGGTTTGTGATCACGCGCCACAAAAGTGTGATCACAAAGCAGTCTTGCCGCCTAACCTCTCATACAGAATCGGTTTTTCCCTTCGTTTTTCATCGCATTCAGGAAGATTCCAACGGCGCAGCGGCAATCTGTGCTACATTCTGTCGCATCAAAATTGGGATAAGGAGCCCCTGATGCCGACCCTTCGCAGCTTCGCCCTCGCCCTTACAGGTGCAGCGGCCTTCGCCACGATGTCCCCGACCCCTGTGGTTGCGCAATCCTTTGAAAACCAACTCAAGGCGCGGCAAGGCCAGTTCCGCCTGATCGCGCTGAATATCGGTGTGCTCGGCGGGATGGCCCGTGGGAAAGTGCCCTATAACGCCGAAACGGCCCAGGCCGCTGCAGACAACCTTGTTGCTGTTGCCTCTCTCCACCAAGGTGCCCTGTGGCCGGAAGGGTCAGACAATATGAGCATCGACGGGACCCGCGCCATGCCCTCCATCTGGGAAGACAACGCGGATTTCCTGTCCAAGTGGCAGGACGTAGCCACGGCTGCGGGTGGCCTCGCCGCCGTCGCCAGCAACGGTCAAGCCGCACTCGGCCCCGCGCTTGGGCCTTTGGGTGCGACCTGCAAATCCTGCCATGAGGCGCACCGGGCGCCGGAAAGCTAAGCGCAGAAGATGGGACGTCTTCTCGGGCTGGCGGTGTTGCTGATCGCGGCCGGGATCTCCCTTGGCCTCTTCCTGACCCGCGCCACCCCGTTGGATGACGACGCGTTGGACGGTCTCAGCGGGGATCCCATCGCGGGCGCACAGGTGTTTCACGCAGCTGGCTGCGCCTCTTGCCACGCAGCGCCCGGCGCAAAGGGCGAGGATCGTCTAATCCTCGCCGGGGGGCAGCGCTTTGCTTCGCCCTTCGGGACATTCATCGCCCCCAACATCTCGACAGATGCAGAAAACGGAATCGGCAGCTGGTCAGAGATCGAGTTTGCCTCCGCCGTGATGCGCGGGGTCTCCCCCGACGGGATGCACTATTACCCTGCCTTTCCCTACACTGCCTACGCTCTGATGGCGCGACAGGATCTGGCGGATCTCTGGGCCTATATGGCCACCCTCCCCGCCAGCACCGCGCCCAGCGCGCCGCACGAGTTGCGCTTTCCCTTCAGCATCCGGCGCAGCGTCGCTGTTTGGAAGCTGTTAAACGGCCCGCCCGATTGGGTGCAGCCCCCGAGCGTGACCGAGCAGGGCCGCTATCTTGTGGAAGCGCTGGCCCATTGTGCTGAATGCCATACTCCGCGCGACAGCCTTGGGCGTCTGGACAGGGCACACTGGATGGCAGGAGCACCGAACCCGTCCGGTCAGGGCAAGATACCCGGGATCACGCCGGCTCAGCTCGACTGGTCCGCCGACGACATCGCCTATTACCTGGAAACCGGCTTCACCCCGGATTTCGACTCCGCTGGTGGGCACATGGCGTCTGTGATCACAAATATGGCTCAGCTCACGGCTGAGGATCGCGCCGCGATTGCCGCCTATGTCAAGGGGCTCCCTGCAAGAGACTAGGGCAGTCGCATCCGCAAACCGGCAGGGACATGCCGAAAGGAGGCTGCACACACTTGCGACCAGGCGCGGCACGCCCATCTGAGAAGGAGGCCCCCTGACATGCCTAAGGAAAACGCAAATGTCCGACGAAACAAACGATCCCGCAAAAACCCCGTCCGCACAAGGTCAGGACCTGATGGCGAAGCTGAAAGCCCCGATGACTGTCACGCTGCCCACATGGGCGTTCGGCGCGGCTGGTCTGGTTGGGTTCCTGCTGCTGATCGCCGCTCTGGACTGAGACATACGCCCCGTCCGGGATCCGGGCGGGGCGCAATGCTCAAAGGGGCATGAGCGCCCAATAGTCGAGATCCAGCAGAACCCCAGGCAAGTACTTTCCGTTCTCGCCTTTGAGCGTCCCGACCGAGCCATCCTTTGTGGCGACAAGGCGCATCCGGATCGCGCCCACACCGGGTGCTGCGGTCTCGGCCTTGTCCAGAACTTCGGACCAGCATTTCACCGTATCGCCCGAGAAACAGGGGTTCGCATGGGCACCTGCATTGAGGCCCACAACCATCTGCGCATTGGCCAGACCATTGAAGCTCAGCGTCCGCGCCATGGAGATCACATGCCCGCCATAGATCAACCGCTGCCCATCGGGCCGAAAGGTGGCATCAAAATGGACTTTGGCCGTGTTCTGCCAGAGGCGCGTGGCCTGCATATGCTCAGCCTCTTCGATGGTCACGCCATCCACGTGATCGATGATCTCGCCAATCTCGTAGTCACCCCAGCGATGGGCCTCCCCCGCCAGATCGAAATCGTACCCGGTGAAATCGAGCCCATCAGGGATCACCAGATCCGCTGCTGGCACAGTCTTGGCAAGATCCGGGATCACCGTCTCAGGCGCAGGGGCGTCAAGGTTCTTCTTCCGCACCATCACCCAGCGCACATATTCCAGCACGGTCTCGTCGCGCTGGTTTAATCCGCGAGTGCGGACGTAGACCACGCCAGATTTGCCGTTCGAGTTCTGCTTCAACCCGATCACCTCGGAGACTGAACGCAGGGTGTCCCCCGGATAGACCGGCTTCAGGAACCGCCCCTCACCATAGCCCAGATTGGCCACCGCGTTGAGGGAGATATCGGGCACAGTCTTGCCAAAAACGATATGAAACGCCGCCATGTCGTCGAGCGGGCTCGCCGACAGTCCCGAAGCCTGCGCAAAGGCGTCCGAAGAATAGAGTGCGTGGCGCGCAGGATAGAGCATATGGTAGAGTGCACGCTCCCCACCGGAGACCGTCCGCGGCACCGCGTGGGTCAACACCTGACCCAGTGCATAATCTTCGAAAAAGCGGCCCGCATTGGTTTTGGCCATCATTGGTCTCCTAGTTTCATCTCGGGGCTGTAGGGGGCGTCGATCTCCTTGGTGACCGCCTGACCGCAGCGCATGACACCGTGGGCGGCGTCAAAGGCATAGGTCGGATCACCATGGAGGTCCCAGCCCTTGGACAGCGCCTCCGAGACCTTGTGACAGAAGGCCGAGGTGTCATCCTCGGTCAGGAAGCGATAGATTTTCATGGGTTCAGGCTCCGAAAGGTGACACGCCGAGCCACGCATGGATGCCAGCGATCAGCACATAGAGCACCACTGTGATCACAGCGAGGCGGATGGTCGTCTTGGTCCCGGCTTTCTCGGGCGCGGTCCAGTCCGGCTCTGCCTTGTTGATCAGAATGACTGATCCGACGGCCCATCCGAGGACACCGCCGAAGAGCAAGATCGACGCGAGATCCCCGTTCACCAGCAAATGCGCAAAGGCCCAGATCTTCACTGCCAGAAGCTGCGGATGCCGGGTCCGATAGGCGGGCCAGGCCTTGGCCCCCTTCGCTGCGCTTGAGCCATAGACCCAGAGCGCCAGCAGCATCAGCGCGCTGTTCACATGGGTGAAAATCGCAGGCGGGTACCAGATGGAAACAAACTCCGCCCCGCGATAGCCGAGGATCATCAACACCAAAGCGGCTGCGATCGCGACGGCGACCAACCCCTTTCCCTTGTCGCCCATGGCGGCGCGCTGCTCAGGCAGCAATCGCTTGAAGTAATGGGCCCCCGTCCAGAGGACGAGACCGGCGATCAAAAGGGCGAGGGACATGGCTTACTCCGCGGCGATGGCTAGGATTGCCTCCGCTTTTGCCAGAAGTTGCCGCGCGGTGGCAACGTGGAGGTTCTCGACAATCTTGCCATCGACCACGGCCACGCCCTGACCGCTGGCTTCGGCCTCCTCAAAGGCGATGATTTGCCGATTTGCGAGGTCCAGTTCCGCATCGGATGGTGCAAATGCGCTGTTGGCCGCGGCAATTTGCGCCGGGTGGATCAGGGTCTTGCCATCAAAGCCCATGTCGCGCCCCTGATCACATTCTGCCTTGAGCCCGTCTTCGTCTTTGAAGGCATTATACACGCCGTCCACAGCGACCAACCCATAGGCGCGCGCCGCCAGCAGACAGAGACCGAGGCCCGCTTGCATCGGAAGCCGGTCCGCGCGGAAGCGGCTGTCGAGTTCCTTGGCCAGATCGTTGGTGCCCATCACAAACCCCGCCATACGCGGCGCCGCGGCAATCTCGGCCGCGTTGAGCATCCCCAGAGGGGTCTCCATCATGGTCCAGATGGTCGTGTCTGCCGTCTCGGGACGCGCGTCGAGCTTGGCCGCCAGCGCTTCGACATCCGCTGCGGAGTTCACCTTGGGCAACAGCACCGCCTCGGGTTTCGCAGCCGCAATCACATCGAGATCTGCCTGTCCCCATTCCGTTTCAAACCCGTTCAAACGCACGATTTTCGCCCGGGTGCCATAGTCTTTCTCGGCCAACGTCTCGGCGAGAAGATGCCGCGCATTTTCCTTCTCCTCGACGGCCACAGCATCCTCGAGATCGAAGATGATGGCGTCCGCGGGAAGGGTCTGGGCCTTTTCGAGCGCGCGCGCCTTGGAGGCGGGAATATACAGAACGGAACGGTAGGGGCGCGCACGGTGATCCATGATTCTCTCCAAAGACAAACTTCGCGGAAAGAACCCCAGAGAGAGGAATTTTGCAAGAAAGTTTCTTCTGCGCCGCAGAAATGCAGAAAGGTCAACAACTTGGACATAATTGCTGCAAGCGCGAAAAGGTCGCACGCTGCATTAACTCCTTTTGAGGTATTCTATGGGCACGATAGCTCTATGCGTCGGACTTTGGAGGGATGCGCGATCCGGCCCGGATCGCACAAAATAAGCGGGTAGTCCGGCATGGCTTAACCAACTAAGGCGTTTCTCGGGGTCACCTGGGGAGTGCAAGGAAAGGTAGACCCATGAAGACCCAACTGAAGACGCTGTCCCTTGGCCTGATGACGACCCTGGTATTCACCGGCGCGGCTTTGGCACAATCCTCCCCCTCCCCTTGTGCGGAACGCGACAAGGTGGTCAGCCGCCTGACCTCCAATTACGGCGAAACAGTGCGCAGCATGGGACTTGGTGCCAATAATGGCGTGATGGAGGTGTTTGCCTCCGACGAAACCGGCACTTGGACGATCACGGTGACGATGCCGAACGGGCAGACCTGTCTCATCGCCTCCGGTCAGGCCTTCGAAGGCGCGTCCGTAATGGACAAGATCGCCCCCGGCGACGACGTCTGATCTCGGGTCCGCGCCGCGTTTCAGCGGCGCGCCCCCCGGGAAATCGCCCCCTAAAACCCTCATTTCTCTTCCTCGTAGCCCTGTTTTCGGGGCTCGCGACGCCCCATTCGGATCGCTGATCCCACCTCCGCCCCTGCGGGAATCGCTCATTTCGGCCTGATTTCAGGACCAATCCCCCGTTTTGTATGCAACGGCACACCAAATGCGCGATGGGTCGCACCTGCGGCTCTCGCGAGATAATCGCCAGTTTTCCAACTCTTAGCGGCACCTGCCGAAATCGCGGCAGCCTTGGGGCGTTCCGCCGCGCGGCACTTCCCTTGTAAGGCTATGCTGCAGCCGCTAGGCACGCTGCGAAGATCAACGAAAGCCGGAGACTTATCCATGGCCCGACCCAAGATCGCCCTCATCGGCGCTGGTCAGATCGGTGGCACCCTTGCCCACCTCGTCGCACTCAAGGAACTCGGGGACGTCGTTCTGTTCGACATCTCGGATGGCATCCCGCAGGGCAAGGCGCTCGATATTGCCGAGAGCGGTCCGGTCGAAGGGTTCGATGCCGCGCTGAAAGGCACCACGGATTACGCCGATATCGCGGGCGCTGATGTCTGCATCGTGACCGCCGGTGTGCCGCGGAAACCGGGCATGTCCCGCGACGACTTGCTGGGCATCAACCTCAAGGTCATGAAATCCGTAGGCGAAGGCATCGCCGCCAACGCGCCGGACGCCTTCGTCATCTGCATCACCAACCCACTCGACGCGATGGTCTGGGCGCTGCAACAGTTCTCCGGCTTGCCGAAGGAAAAAGTCGTCGGTATGGCGGGCGTGCTCGACGCGGCCCGTTTCCGGCACTTCCTGTCGGTGGAGTTCGATGTGTCCATGAAAGACGTCACAGCTTTCGTGCTGGGCGGCCATGGCGACACGATGGTGCCCCTGACCCGCTACTCTACCGTGGCAGGCATCCCGCTCCCGGATCTGGTGAGCATGGGCTGGACCAGTCAGGAGAAGCTCGATGCAATCGTGCAGCGCACGCGCGATGGCGGTGCCGAGATCGTTGGCCTGCTGAAAACCGGCTCTGCCTTTTACGCTCCCGCCGCCTCGGCAGTCGAGATGGCGGAAGCCTATCTCAAGGACCAGAAGCGTCTTCTGCCCTGCGCGGCCTATTGCAACGGTGAGTTCGGCCTCGAAAAGATGTATGTGGGCGTGCCCACCGTGATCGGCGCCAATGGCATTGAGAAGGTGGTGGACATCAAGCTCAGCAAAGACGAGCAGGCGATGTTCGACAACTCCGTCAACGCCGTCAAAGGTCTGATGGAAGCTTGCAAGGGCATCGACGACAGCCTCTCCTGATCACGCCAACGCGCATTCAAAGATCCGGCGACGCATGGAAACATGCGTCGCCTTTTTCGTCCCTGCGCTCCGAGACGCTTGTCCATGGTCACAAGGGGCGAACAGCCTGTTTCGAATCGCCTGCGGCCAATCATCTGCTTAACGATTTATAATTTGTGATCACACATTTTCAGGGTGTGATCACAAATGTCGAAAAAAGACCCTATGCGGCGAATTGGCGTTTTGCCGCCCCTGCCGCCTGTGTAACACCCGAAGAAATACAAGCAGAACGGGACAGTTTCATGAACATTCATGAGTACCAGGCGAAAGCCCTCCTTCGCAGCTACGGCGCTCCGGTGTCGGATGGTCGTGTGGTCTTGAAGGCCGAAGATGCCAAGACAGCCGCTGGCGAGATGGACGGGCCGCTTTGGGTGGTCAAGGCGCAGATCCACGCCGGGGGCCGCGGCAAGGGGTCCTTCAAGGAAGCGGATGCGGGCGAAAAAGGCGGTGTCCGCCTGGCCAAGTCGGTCGAAGAGGCCGCGGATGAAGCCAAGAAGATGCTGGGCCGCACGCTGGTGACACACCAGACCGGCCCGGTCGGCAAGACGGTCAACCGGATCTACATCGAAGACGGCTCCGGCATTGAGACCGAGCTCTATCTCGCGCTGCTCGTGGATCGTGGTACCTCCCGTATCTCCTTTGTCTGCTCCACCGAAGGAGGCATGGACATCGAGGAAGTGGCCGCCTCCACCCCTGAGAAGATCCTGTCTTTCGCCGTGGATCCCGCCACCGGTTATCAGGCCTACCATGGCCGCCGCATCGCCTTTGCCCTCGGCCTCACGGGCGCGCAGGTCAAGCAATGTGTCAAACTGATGGGCCAGCTCTACAAGTGCTTCGTCGAGAAGGACATGGAGATGCTTGAAATCAACCCGCTGATCGTGACCGACGGCGGTGACCTGAAATGCCTCGACGCCAAAATGGGCTTTGATGGGAACGCGGTTTACCGCCACCCGGACATCGCCGAGCTGCGCGACGAGACCGAGGAAGACCCGAAGGAACTCGCGGCCTCCAAGTATGACCTGAACTACATCGCGCTGGACGGCGAGATCGGCTGCATGGTCAACGGTGCGGGCCTCGCCATGGCGACCATGGATATCATCAAACTCTATGGCTCCGAGCCTGCGAACTTCCTCGATGTGGGCGGTGGCGCAACCAAGGAGAAGGTGACCGAGGCCTTCAAAATCATCACCTCTGACCAGCAGGTCAAAGGCATCCTTGTGAACATCTTCGGCGGCATCATGCGCTGCGATGTGATCGCCGAGGGCGTTGTCGCTGCGGTCAAGGAAGTGGGCCTGCAGGTGCCGCTGGTTGTCCGGCTCGAGGGGACGAATGTCGAACAGGGCAAGGAGATCATTAACACCTCTGGCCTTAACGTCATCGCCGCCGAGAACCTCAAGGACGGCGCGGAAAAGATCGTGGCAGCCGTCAAAGGCTGACCCAATTTCCGCCGCGCGCCTCTCCGGGCGCGTGGCACCCACGCTGCGAGACGGACCACGTCCGATGATGATCGACGCCTCTGATATGATCTCTTCCAGCCAGTTCTTCGGCTTTGGCCACGACACGGTTGTTAAACCGTTTCGCGGCACCGGACATTGGCTGGATCGCAGTGCCACGCTCGCAGAAGGGGCGCGCGCATGACTTCGTCATCCTACCTCTTTCCGCTATCTGCGCTGATTTCCGGCGTGATCTTCGCGGCGCCGCAAATACCTGCGCGCACCCTGACCTTTGAGGATGCAGCCCGGATCAACCTCCAGGAAGCCGCTGAGATCTGCTTTGCCCCCGAGACGCGCGGCTCCACAATCGTGGAGGAGTTCCGCGCCGCCGGGTACGCCGAGACTGTACGCAATGACCCGCGCAACACCGGCAAGACCTATACCTTCAGCGCGCCCTCCGAGACCGTGGTGGCCGAAGTGTATTCCGGCGAGAAGCCCGACCGCTGCGCCGTGGCGACCCGGGCCGTTGGTGTCCAGGAGGCCTCTGCCATTCTCGACCAGATCATCCCCGGTTTTTACCCCGAGTTCATCCGCAAGGTGACCCGCGGCGGCCTCTCTGCGGTCACCGGCGAGCAGATTGCCTGCGCGAATTTCGAGGATCCCGACAATCCGATCGGGCGCTATTTCAGCACCCGCAGCGCGCTGAGCGATGCCTGTGTCGATGACGGCACGAGCATTCTGTTTTCCGCCTATAGGCAATGAGGAGCCGCTTATGACCCGCCGCTCCTCCACGCCCCAAGCATCTCAGGCTCATCCGCTGAGCCAGACCCGCACGATCACGCGACAGCCCATGTCGCGACACATGACATAAACGACCCGAAGGACACCCAATGGCCGTACTTATCGACGAAAACACCAAAGTCATTTGCCAGGGCTTCACCGGCAGCCAAGGCACCTTCCACTCCGAGCAGGCCATTGCCTACGGCACGAAGATGGTCGGCGGTGTGACACCCGGCAAAGGCGGGATGACTCATCTCGACCTGCCCGTGTTCAATTCGGTCCACGAGGCCAAGCACGTCACCGAAGCCAATGCGACCGTTATCTACGTTCCGCCGCCCTTCGCCGCCGACTCGATTCTAGAAGCCATCGACGCTGAGATGGAGGTGATCGTCTGCATCACCGAAGGCATCCCGGTGCTCGACATGATGAAGGTCAAGCGCGCACTTGAGGGCTCCTCTTCGCGTCTTATCGGCCCGAACTGCCCCGGCGTGATCACACCTGACGCCTGCAAGATCGGCATTATGCCCGGCCATATCCACAAGCGCGGCTCCGTGGGCGTCGTCTCCCGCTCTGGCACCCTGACCTATGAGGCGGTCAAGCAGACCACCGATGTGGGCCTCGGCCAGTCCACCTGCGTGGGCATCGGCGGCGACCCGATCAAAGGCACTGAGCATCTGGACGTACTTGAGTGGTTCCTGGCCGATGACGAGACCGAGAGCATCATCATGATCGGTGAGATCGGTGGCTCCGCTGAAGAAGAAGCCGCCCAGTTCCTTGCCGACGAAAAGAAGAAGGGCCGCTGGAAGCCGACCGCAGGCTTCATCGCGGGCCGCACCGCCCCTCCGGGCCGCCGCATGGGCCATGCCGGTGCGATTGTGGCTGGCGGCAAGGGCGGCGCCGAAGACAAGATCGAAGCCATGCAAAGCGCCGGGATCGTGGTGGCCGAGAGCCCCGCAGGTCTGGGTGAAGCCGTGCTCAAAGCCATCGAGAACGGCTGAGCCGAATACGACTGGGTCCCGGCGGAGCGCCGCAGAGCGCGCCGGGACCAACGACGTCCAACACATTTCGAGGGGGGATCCCATGACCGACCAAAGCCCGAACGATGTATTTCATGCCTCCTCGTTTATGCAGGGGCACAATGCCGAGTATCTGGAGCAGCTTTATGCCCAGTATGCCAATGACCCCAACGCGGTCGACGCGGCCTGGGCCGAGTTCTTTCGGGCGCTTGGGGATGCCGAACTGGATGTCAAAGCCGAGGCCGCTGGCCCGTCCTGGGCGCGCGGCGACTGGCCGCCCGCGCCCAGCGATGACCTGACCGGGGCGCTGACCGGTGAATGGCCTGCGCCCGCTCCGACCGAGGCCAAGGCTGCGGGCAAGAAGATTGCCGCCAAGGCCGCCGAGAAGGGCGTCGAGGTCACCGATGAGCAGATCAAGCGCGCGGTTCTCGACAGTATCCGCGCCCTGATGATCATTCGCGCCTACCGGATCCGGGGTCACCTTGTGGCCGATCTCGATCCGCTGAAAATGCGCAACCAGACACCGCATCCGGAGCTTGATCCCAAGACCTACGGCTTTGCCGAGGCGGATATGGATCGCCCGATCTTCATCGACAACGTGCTGGGCCTGCAGATCGCCTCCATGCGCCAGATCATCGAGATCGTGAAGCGCACCTATTGTGGCACCTTCGCTCTGCAATACATGCACATTTCCAACCCCGAAGAGGCCGCCTTCCTGAAAGAGCGGATCGAGGGTCTGGGCAAAGAGGTGCAGTTCACCCGAGAGGGCCGCAAGGCCATTCTGAACAAGCTGGTTGAGGCCGAGGGCTTCGAAAAGTTCCTGCATGTGAAATACATGGGCACCAAGCGGTTTGGACTGGACGGCGGTGAGTCCCTCGTCCCTGCCATGGAACAGATCATCAAGCGCGGCGGCAATCTGGGCGTCAAAGAGATCATCCTCGGGATGCCGCACCGCGGCCGCCTGAACGTGCTCTCCGCCGTGATGGGCAAGCCCTATCATCAGATCTTCCATGAATTCCGGGGCGGCTCGATCACGCCAG
>JBCDKN010000001.1:0-411931 GCA_038746545.1 Pseudomonadota bacterium | reverse complement strand
CCCCGCGCCGTCCAATCCGGGCGCTGCGGACCCAACGACCTAACCACAAAGACAAGACATCTCGGACACCGAGGATGGAGGATCCCATGTTCATCGCACATGAGGCGCGCACGCGCTCTCACCACCCGGCGGATCAGCGTCACGACGCGCGACGCTTTCACCACCCGGATCTGAGCAAGCTCCAGGGCTGGAAGGCGATGAAAGCCGAGGCGGACCTGCCCGAGGGGCGTTGGGATGAGGAGCGGCGCTGGGCTCTGAAGATGGGGCTCACGGGCGCGGACAGCATCGAAGACAAGTCGATCCCGACCTTTGCGCGGGGCGAGCTGCCCCATTACGCCGGCATCAACACGTTTCTCAAGGCGCCCTATGCCGAGGATGTCTCGGAGGTGCAGCATTACGATGCCACCGTTCTGGGGATCCCCTTTGACGGCGGCACCACCTACCGGCCCGGCACCCGGTTCGGGCCCCAAGGCGTGCGCAAGATCTCGGCGCTCTATACGCCCTATAACTACGAGCTGGGGGTTGATCTGCGTGAGCAGATGACTCTGTGCGATGCGGGGGATGTCTTCACCATCCCGGCCAATCTGGAGAAGTCTTTCGACCAGATCACCCGGGCGGTGAGCCATGTGGCCTCCTCCGGTTCGCTGCCGATCATGATTGGCGGGGACCATTCCATCGGCTTTCCCTGCGTGCGGGGGATTGCGGATTGCACCTCCAAGAAGATCGGGATCGTCCATTTCGACCGCCACGCGGACATCCAGGAGAAGGACCTCGACGAGCGGATGCACACCACACCGTGGTTCCACGCCACCAACATGCCCAATGTTCCGGCCAAGAACCTCGTGCAAGTGGGCATTGGCGGCTGGCAGGTGCCGCGCGAGGCGGTGAAGGTCGCCCGGGAGCGCGAGACCAACATCATCACCATGTCGGATATGGAGCGGATGGGCGTCGACAAGACCGCCGAGATGGCGCTCGAGATGGCCTGGGACGGGGTGGACATGGTCTATATGTCCTTCGATATCGACAGCATCGATTGTGGCTTCGTGCCCGGTACCGGCTGGCCCGAGCCGGGCGGGTTCCTGCCGCGGGAGGCGTTGGCGCTGGCCTCCAAAGTGGCGGCCGAGGGTATCTGCGGGATGGAACTTGTGGAGGTCAGCCCGCCCTATGACACCTCCGATATCACGGCCCTGATGGGCACGCGGGTGATCGTCGATGTGCTGGGGGCCATGGTCTCGGCAGGCACGCTGGGCAAGCATAAGCGCCATATCGACAAGCCCGTTACCATCCCTGCAGGCGAGTTCGAAGGAAAGCGGTGGTCTAATGCCACATGATCACGGGCACAGCCATGGCCACGGGCATCACCACCACGATCACGACCATGTGCGGGGCGATCACAACGCGCGCCCCGCGCGGCATCTGCACAGCCATCCCCATGAGGACCGCCCCGAGGAGGACATTCAGGCGCTGGCCACCGAATTCATCAGCAGCTTTCAGGCCGCTCAGGACAAGGCGGCCTATCTCACCCTGAACGGCATCCCCCGCGAGATCCCGGATCGCGACGGGGGCGCGCCGCTCAAGCTGGTGGATGTGCAGCTCACCACCGAGTGGCAGGTGGGCACGGCCTCGCCCTCCTTCGGGTCGCGCGAGCTCACCTATCTGCCCTTTCCCGGCGACATGATCGAGCCGCGCTCCAATCTCGGCTTCGTCTATGTCTCGATCCACCGCAAGGAGATGATCGACCTGCGCGATGTCCTCTCGGAGCGTTTGGCCAAGGGCGCGCTCTGAACGGCAATTGCACTTGCCCGCAGAGGCAGGCAGTCTAGCCCGGCAGGAGAGGGGCCGCGCCACGGCGCGGAGCAGGCCACGCCATGGACCGGGCAGAGAACGTAGATGAGAATTTCCGTCGCCGTGTGGCGGCGGACGATTTGCCCGCCGGGGCAGATCCGGCGGGTTTGGACGCTGAACCCGCGCGCGCTCTTTTTGATGCGCAGCTCCTGAGTCGCGCGCTCGACCGCACGAGCCGGGCAATGCAGAAGGCCGGGCAGGGGTTCTACACGATCGGTTCTTCCGGGCATGAGGGAATGGCGGCGGTGGCCCATGCCCTGCGCCCTGATGACATTGCCTTTCTCCATTATCGCGATGGGGCATTTCAGACCGCCCGGGGGCTGCAGGCGGGCAAGCCACGAGCGGAGATCGCGCGGGACATGCTGCTGAGCTTTGCCTGTGCGGCAGCGGATCCGATCAGTGGCGGGCGGCACAAGGTGCTGGGCTCCCGCCCTCTGATGATCCCGCCCCAGACCTCGACCATTGCGAGCCACCTGCCCAAGGCCGTGGGAGCAGCCTATGGGATCGGGCTCTCGCGGCGGCGCCCGCCAGCCTGGCCACTGGTGCGCGACACAGGGATCGCGATGTGCTCCTTCGGGGATGCCTCGGTGAACCACTCCACGGCCCAAGGGGCGCTCAACACCGCCGGGTGGGCTGCGATCCAGTCCGTGCCGCTGCCGCTGCTTTTTGTTTGTGAGGACAACGGGATCGGGATCTCGACCCCCACGCCCAAGGGCTGGATTGCGGCGAACCTCTCGGCCCGGCCCGGCCTGAAGTATTTCACCGCCAATGGGCTGGATCTGTGCGAGACTGCGGCGGTTGCATCTGAGGCGGCGGACTGGGCCCGGCGCACGCGGAAACCGGCCGTGCTGCATCTGACTATGGTGCGGCTCTACGGCCATGCGGGGGCGGACCTGCCCACGACCTACTTGCCGCAAGCCCAGGTCGAAGCTGAGGAGGCGCAGGATCCACTGCTGCATTCCGTGCGCCTCCTGCGCGACATGGGCGCGCTCAGCCCGGGTGAGGCGCTGGCCCGCTATGACCAGATCAATGCGGAGGTTTCGGCGCTGAGCCGAGAGGTGGCGCAGGAACCGAGCCTTCAGGATGCGGCGGAGGTCGCGGCCACGCTCGTCCCACCGCGCCGGGAGGCGCCGCCGCGCGTCACCCCGAGCACAGATGCGCGGGCAAGCTGTTTCGGCAGTGACCTCAAGGCGCAAGACGCCCCGCAGCCCATGTCGCGCCTGATCAACTGGGCGCTCACGGATCTGATGCTGAGCCATCCCGAAACGCTGGTGATGGGCGAGGATGTGGGGCGCAAGGGCGGGGTCTATGGCGTTACGCAGAAGCTGCAGGCGCGGTTCGGGCAGGATCGGGTGATTGACACCTTGCTCGATGAGCAATCGATCCTCGGGCTGGCGATCGGCCTCGGTCAGACCGGGTTCACGCCGATCGCCGAGATCCAGTTCCTGGCCTATCTCCACAATGCCGAGGATCAGCTGCGCGGTGAAGCGGCGACCTTGCCCTTCTTCAGCCAGGGCCTGTTCACCAACCCGATGGTGCTGAGGATTGCCGGGCTCGGCTATCAGAAAGGGTTCGGCGGCCACTTCCACAACGACAACTCGTTGGCGGTGTTGCGCGACATTCCGGGTATCGTGATTGCCTGTCCCTCGGCGGGCGATGATGCGGCACGGATGCTGCGGGAATGCGTGCGTCTCGCGCGGCAGGAACAGCGCGTGGTGGTCTTCCTCGAGCCCATCGCGCTTTATCCGATGCGCGATCTCCACGCACCCGCCGATGGCGGTTGGATGCGCCGCTATCCGGACCCGGGCGAGCGAATCCCCCTGGGCGAGATCGGCGTGACCGGGACCGGGCGCGATCTGGCCATCGTGACCTATGGCAATGGGCATTACCTGTCGCAACAGGCCCGCCCGGAGCTTGAGGCCGCCGGGATCACCACCCGGATCATCGATCTGCGCTGGCTAGCGCCGCTGCCCGAAGAGGCGCTTTTGGCGGCGACCGAAGGCTGCGCCCATGTCCTGATAGTCGATGAATGCCGCCGCACGGGCGGGCAGGCCGAGGCGCTCATGACGCTCTTTTCCGAGCGCAGCGATGCGCGGATCGCCCGCGAGACCGCCACGGACAGCTTTATCGCCACCGGACGCGCCTATGGCGCGACCTTGCCCAGCCGTGACAGCATTTTGGCCGCGGCGAAAGCCCTGTTGGAGCGGAGCGCATGAGCCAATGGCCACAGATCCGGCCGGTGGGGGTCACCGGGTTGCTGGTCAGCTTCGGCGACAGTCTGACGGACCGCGCAAACCGCGCAGCACTGGCCTTTCGCGCGAGCCTTGAGGCGGAGCGCTGGGCCGAGGTCGCCGAAACCTCCAGCACCCTGGCCTCCTGCTTTGTGCGGTTCGATCCCGTCACAACCGATCCCGAAGCGCTGGAGGCGCGGCTCGCGGGGCTGCTCGGGGCGCGGGACTGGTATGGCGCCGCCCCACCCGAGGGGCGCAAGCTCTGGCGGATTCCTTGCACATTTGGCGGCGCGCGGGCGCCCCAGCTGGCCGAGGCGGCGGAGCAGGCAGGCCTGTCGCTGCCGGACGCGATCACCCAGCTCAGCACCACCCGCGTCCGCGTGCTGACCCTCGGCTTCGCCCCGGGTCAGCCATATCTCGGAACACTGCCCGAGGCTTGGGATTTGCCGCGTCAGACAGGCCTGACGCCAAAGGTCCCCGAAGGCGCGTTGGTCCTCGCGATCCGACAATTCGTTCTGTTTGCGACTTCTGCCCCTACGGGGTGGCGGCATGTGGGCCAGACGGCCTTTCGCGGCTACCGCCCGGAGGCGGAAACGCCGTTCGCCCTGCGCCCCGGCGACGAGATCGTCTTCCCGGCGGTGGATGAGGCAACCTATCTGAGCCGATGCGAAGCTGATCCGAGCGGCCTGGGGGGCGCCACGAGCGAGCCGCTCTCATGACAGCGTCGCTTGAGATCCTCGAGGCCGGACCCGGGCTGAGCGTGCAGGATACGGGCTGGCGCGGCTATGTGGGCCAAGGGCTATCCCCCGGCGGGGCTGCGGACCCGCGCGCATTGATCGAGGGCGCGGTCCTGCTGGGGCAGGCCCAGGGTTGCGCTGCGCTGGAGATGGCCGGACGGGGCGGGCGGTTTCGCGCGACCGAAGACTGCCGCATTGCGCTGACCGGCGCGCCGATGCAGGCCACGCTCGATGGTGTGTCGCTCCTTTGGCATGCCAGCCATCATTTGCCTGCAGGGGTGGAACTGCGCATTGGTGCCGCGCAGAGTGGGGTCTATGGTTACCTCCATCTGGGCGGCGGGATCGACAGCCCGCGTCGCCTCGGCTCCCGCGCAACCCATCTGGTGGCGGGTCTCGGGCGGCTTTGTGCGGCGGGCGATGCCTTGCCGCTTGGCGCAGATCCGGTGGGCGAGACCGGGCTGAAACTGCCGGATCCGGACCGGTTCGTGGGGGGCAGCCTCCCGATCGTGCGCAGCTTTCAATCGAACCGCTTCGCGGAGGAGGACCTCGCCCGTCTCTCCGAGACCGCTTTCACCCGGGACATGCGCGGAAACCGCATGGGCTTCCGGCTCGACCATGCGGGTCCGGGCTTTTTCGCCCAGGGCGGGCTCACGGCCCTGTCAGAGATCGTCGTGCCCGGCGACATCCAGGTCACCGGCGAGGGCGCGCCCTATATCCTTGGCGTCGAATCCCAGACCACGGGCGGCTATCCCCGGATCGCCACGGTGATCCCCGCCGATCTGCCCCGCGCGATGCAAGCCCCGCCCGGCGCGCCTCTGCGGCTGAGCCTGATCACCCGGGCCGAAGCCGTCGCCATCGAGCGGGCCGAGACCGCCCGCCTGCGCGATCTGCCCCGCAGTCTCCGCCCGATCCTGCGGGACCCGGCGCAAATGACCGATCTTTTGTCCTACCAGCTCATCAGCGGCGTCACCGCCGGGGAGGTCTCATGACCCAGACTGTCGATCTCAACGCGGATATGGGGGAGGGGTTCGGCCCCTGGCCCATGGGCGAGGATGCCGCCCTGCTCGAGACGATCACCTCCGCCAATATCGCCTGCGGGGCCCATGCGGGGGACTGGGATGTGATGGCCAAGACCATGGCAATGGCCGCCGAGCGCGGGGTCGGGATCGGCGCGCATCCGGGCTTTCCGGATCTGCAGGGGTTCGGGCGGCGGCGCATGCAGATGCCCCATGACAGCCTGCGCAACCTCGTGGCCTATCAGGTGGGCGCGGCGCGCGGTATGGCCGCGAGCGTCGGCGGCACCGTGCGCCATGTGAAGCTCCACGGCGCGCTCGCCAATATGGCCTCCGAGGATGCGGTCATGGCCCGGGCTTGCTACGAAGGCGCGCTCTCGGTGGATCCCGACGTGATCATCATGGTGCTCGCCGCCACGGCCCAGCAGGAGGCGGCGCAGGCGCTGGGCTGCCGCTGGGCGGCGGAGATCTTTGCCGACCGGGCCTATAATGATGATGCGACCCTCGTGGATCGTCGCATGCCCGGGGCCGTGATCCACGATGCCGAGGAGGCTGGCGCGCGCATGGTCGAAATGGTGCAGGCCGGCGCGATCATCACTGCCAGCGGCGCCCAGATCCCGACGCCCATCGACACGATCTGCCTCCATGGGGACACTGCTGAGGCTGTGGGCATCGCCCGCGCCACCCGCGCCGCGCTCGAGGCGGCAGGCATCACCCTTGGGGTGTTTCCGGGACGGCGCTGAGCCCTTTACAGCCTACGCCCTGCCGCGCATGGTCCGCGCGAGACCACCACGAGCCGCGTGAAGGAGGAGCCCATGAAACGGTCGCGCATCAATGAGATCATGGCAGAGGCGGATGCCTTCATCCGGCGCCACGGCTTTGTCCTGCCGCCCTTTGCCTATTGGACCCCGGAGGAGTTCACCGCCAACGCGCAGGCCGCCGCCCATGTGATTGATGCCCGTTGCGGTTGGGACATCACCGACTATGGCGACGGTCGCTTCGATGAGATGGGCCTGTTCCTCTTCACCCTGCGCAATGGGCGTCTCACGGATCTGCAGGGCGGGGGCGGCATGTGTTATGCCGAGAAGCTCCTGATCTCGCAGCAGGACCAGCTCTCGCCCATGCACACTCATGTGCTCAAGGCCGAGGATATCATCAACCGCGGAGGGGCGATGCTTGTGGTGGAGCTCTTTGGCTCGGATGATGCGGGCGGGTTTGCCGAGGATCGCGGCGGGCAGGTGGCCTGCGACGGCGTGATGCGCAGCTTTGCGCCGGGCGAGAAACTGAAACTCGCCCCCGGTGAGAGTGTCACCCTCATGCCCGGCGACTGGCACGCTTTCTGGGGCGAGGGGGGCGATGTGCTGATCGGCGAGGTCTCCACCGTCAATGACGACGAGACTGACAACATCTTCCGTGAGCCCATCGGGCGCTTTGCCGAGATCGAGGAGGATGAGGCGCCCTCCCATCTGCTGGTGAGCGACTACGCCGCGCGCTTCCGGCAAGGCTGACCTCCCTTGAGCGCGGTGGATCCGCTGGCCTTTCTGGCCATCTTCACCGCGTTGGCCATGGGCGGGATCGTCAAAGGGGCCACCGGGGCCGGTGCGCCTTTGGCCGCAATCCCGGTGATCGCCGCCTTCTTCGATGTGCGCCTCGCGGTGATGGTCATGGCCGCGCCGAACTTCTTGTCCAATTGCTGGCAGCTCTGGCAGTTCCGCGCCCACGCCCTGCCGGGCCGTTTCCCCTGGATCTTTGCCGGGGGCGGGGCGCTGGGCTGCATTGCGGGAACGGTGCTGCTGGCGAGCCTGCCGGAGCGCTGGCTCGTTCTGACCGTGGCGCTCAGCGTGGCGGCCTATATCGGCCTGCGGTTCCTGCGGCCGGAGTTCCGACTGGCCTTTGCTACGGCGGAGCGGATCGTCTGGCCCGTGGCCCTGGTCTCGGGCGTGCTGCAGGGGGCGGCGGGGATCTCCGCCCCGGTCTCCGTCAGCTATCTAAACGCCATGCGCCTCGCGCGCCCGGTCTTCATCGCGACGATCTCGGCCTGTTTCATCGCCATGGCGGCGGTACAGGTGCCCATGCTCTTTGCCACGGGGCTGCTGAGCTGGCCGCTTCTTGCGGTGAGCGTTCTGGCCCTGCTGCCGATCCTTGGCTTCATGCCGCTCGGGGCGTGGCTTGCCCGCGCGCTCTCGCCCGAAGGGTTCGACCGCCTGGTGCTGTGCATGCTCGGTGCGGTTGCGCTGCGGCTCTTTTACGTGGCCTTCACCGGCTAGCCGAACATCGTATCGGGCAGCAGGAGCGCCAGATCCGGGATCAACAGCACGAGGATCACCGCGGCCAGCATCGCAAACCAGAACGGCCAGATCCCCCGGAAGATCGTACCCAGCGGCACCTCTCGCGCGATGCCTTTGACCACAAAGACATTGATCCCCACCGGGGGCGAAATCAGCGCCATCTCCAGGACGATGACCATCAGTACCCCGAACCAGATCAGATCGACCCCGAGGCTCTGCAGGATCGGCTGCACCAGCGGAATGGTCAGCACAAGGATCGCGAAGCCCTCAAGGAAAGTGCCGAGCACGATGAACGCCAGCAGGATCGCGACCACCACCTGCATCGCCGTGAACCCCTGCGCGCCGACCCATTGGGTCAGAGCGTAGGTGACCCCGGTGAAGCCCACGAAGGTTTTGAACACAAAGGCTCCGAAGAGGATCAGGAACACGGTTCCCGTGGATTTCAGAGTGTTCGTGACCACGTCGCGCAGGTTGGGCCAGGTGAGTTGCCCGCGCAGGATGGTGACCCCGAGCGCCAGCAGAGCGCCGATCCCTGCCGCCTCCACCGCCGAGAAAGCGCCGGTATAAATCCCGCCAATGGTCAGAAGGATGATCCCGACGATCCAGCTTGCCCGCCCAAGGGCGGCGATGCGCGCCTCCATGGGTTCGGCCTCCGCCGATTGCGGGGCCTTGCTGGGGTCACGCAGGACCACGAGCCAGATCGCGAGGATGAAAAGCCCGGTCAGCATCAAGCCCGGTAGCACACCCGCCATGAAAAGCCGCCCGACGCTCTCCTCGGTCAGGATCGCATAGACCACAAAGCCCGCCGAGGGCGGGATCAGGATGCCCAGCGTACCGCCAGCGGCAATTGCGCCCGTGGCGAGCCCGTTGTCGTAGCGATAGCGCTGCATCTCCGGCAGGCTCACGCGCCCCATTGTGACCGCGGCGGCCAGGGACGAGCCCGAGAGCGCCGAGAACCCCGCGCAGCCCACGATGGTGGCCGAGGCCAGCCCGCCGCGCATATGGCCAAGCCAGCTATGGGCGGCGGTGTAGAGGTCCCGCGACATGCCCGACACCCCGGCGAGATTTCCCATGAGGATGAAGAGCGGCAGGATCGTCAGGGGGTAGTTCGAGGCCTCGGAAAAGATCTCTCCAGCGACCACGGGCAAGCTCGCCTGGGGCCGGATCGCATAGATCCCGCCTGCGCCCACAAGCATCATCGCCGTGCCCACGGGCATTCGGATGAAGAGCAACAGGAAAAGGGCAGCAAAGCCGAGAATGGCGATGGTGGTCGTGTCCATGGGGCGGCCTCAGTCCAGCGTCTCGTTCGGGTCCGCGCCGGACCAATGCAGCAGGCCGATCACCAGATGCAGCGCGAGCAGGGCGGCGTAAAAGCCCATGGCCGCCGCGAGCCCGTAATAGAAAGGCGTGTGGATGATCCCCAGATTGGAGGTCATCGCCCCGCAGGGCAGACCGCAGCTCCCCTTGGTCAGCAGGCCGTAGGCGGCAAAGCTGCAGATCGCGATCCCGCCCAGCCGTGCGGCGAGATCGGTGACCCTCGTAAGCTCCCGCCCACCAGCATACTTGATGACATTCACGCTCACATGGGACTGATGCACCGCGCCATAGGCCACGGCCCCGGCCACCACCACGGTTAGGGCCATGGTCGAGACATCCTCGATGCCAAAGATCGGGTCGTTCAGAACATAGCGCCAGAAGACCGACACCCCGGTCACCGCGCCCAGCACCCCGAGCGCAAGCCCTCCTAACAAGGCGAAGAGCCCCGCAATCCAGTGCAGACCCCGCTCAATCGTGCCGAGCGGGGCCGGAAGCGCGCTCACCCGTCATTGCCCTTCATGATCGCGGTGATCTCTGCACCGGTCTTGCCTTGTCCGACATCGCTGGCAAGCCACGCGTCCATGGCAGGTTGGATCGTGGCGTCCCAGCGGGCGCGCTCTGCGTCGCTAAGCTCGATGATCTCGACGCCGTTCTCGCGCGCCACATCGATGCCGCGCTGGGCAATAGCTTTGTACATCTTGCCGCCCTCAAGGCTCAGCCATTTGCCTGAAGCTTGATCCACCCAGCCTTTTTCTTCATCAGAAAGAGCGCTATAGACGGCCTTATTCATCAAGAGCACGAAGGCTGAACCCGCACCTGGGATGTTCGTGGTCATATAATTGGCGGGCTCATGCATCTTGAAAGACATGGTCGCCGAAGGGTCGATCGAGACCGCATCCACCACGCCATTGGCGAGGTTCTGGTTGATCACGCTAACGGGCTGCGAAACGGCGCTCGCCCCCAGAGCCTCGGTGAAGGGAATATCCTGGGCGGAGGTCACGCGGACCACGAGCCCATTCATATCTTCCAGCGTCCGGACCGGCGCGTCCTTGGTATAGAGGACCTGAGGATCATTGGCCCACAACGCCAGAATTTCGGCGTCGAACTCCTTCTCGATCAGGTCATAGGCGCGCCACATGGCCTCGGTGCATTCCACCGCGTCGGCGCACATGCCCGGGGTCGTTACAGAAGTGGCCACCGGGAACAGCTGTGCGGTGTAGCCCGGCAGGTGGAACGCTACATCCGCCACCCCATCGAGCAGGATCGAATACTGCTTGGGCGGGGCCGAATTCAGCGCGCCACCGGGGAACATCGACACAGTCAGCGCCCCGCCCGACACCTCGGCCAGCTTCTCGGCAAAGGGCGTGAACACGGCCTTGTTCATCGGATGGGTCGGCCCCATGAAATAGGCCAGCGCCAGATCCTTGGCGGACGCGCCCTGCGCGCCCAGTGACAGGGCCGCCGCAGCAGCCAGAGCAAATAGTGATTTCACGGTGCATCCTCCCTGATGTCCTGAGCGCAATGCAGTCGGGATCTCCGGACCCTCTGTCTTCGGGGTCTTGTGTCCTCGGGATCTCCTGGCTTTGCAGCGCGCTCCCCAAGGGCCAGCTTGCGCAGGATCGTGCCGCTTTTGAACCCCCGGTGCGAAAAATTCGGGGACGCGGGCAGTCACCTCTGTGTCAGGAGCGTCGCGACCTTGGGCCGCTGGCGCTTGTGAGCGCCTGCCGCCTTGCCTCTGGTTCGCAACCAGCGCTAGATGCCCCTTATGAGCAGCCTGACTGACCCAACCTCTGGTGCTGAGCCCAGCACGCCGCGCAAAGCCAAACCTGCCGGGCGTGAAGCGCGTCTCATGGGGATCGGGGCCATGGGCCTCGCCATTTTGTGCCTTTTGCCCATGGTCGCGGTGCTGATCACGTCTCTCTCGGGTGGGTTTGAAACCTTGTCCGCACTCTGGGATACGGTTTTGCCGCGCTACACGCGGACGACGATCGCTCTGGTTGCGATTGTGGCGCTGGGGACATTTCTGATCGGAACATCAACCGCGTGGCTTGTGTCGATGACCGAGTTTCCAGGGCGGCGCCTGCTTGAGGTTGTGCTGGTCCTGCCGCTGGCCTTTCCGGCCTATGTGATGGCCTATGCCTATACCCATGTTCTTGACCATCCCGGGATCGTGCAGGCGACCTTGCGCGATGTGATGGGCTGGGGACCACGAGATTACTGGTTTCCTGAGATCAGATCCCTTGGCGGGGCCGCGGCCATGCTGATCCTTGTGCTCTATCCTTACGTCTATTTGCTGGCGCGGGCGGCCTTTCTGCAGCAAAGCGCCACGACTTTTTTTGCGGCCCGGGCGCTGGGACGTTCGCCGTTCCAGGCGTTTCGCGAGGTCTCGCTTCCCATGGCGCGACCGGCGATTGCTGCGGGTGTTTTGCTGGCCACGATGGAGACGATCGCGGATTTCGGCACCGTCTCCTATTTCGGCGTACAGACCTTTGCCACGGGCATTTACACGAGTTGGTTCAACATGGGCGACCGGGTCGCGGCGTCACAACTCGCGATGGGCCTGCTGGCTTTTGCGCTGATGCTGACCGTGCTTGAGCGTCAGAGCCGGGGCAGCGCCAAGTACCACGGGGGCAAACGGCAAGAGAGCATGCCGCGCACGCATTTGCAGGGCGGGCGCAAATGGGGCGCGCTGGCGCTCTGCGCAACGCCTGTCTTGTTGGGCGTAATCCTCCCGATTGTCGCGCTGTTGGTCATGGGGATCGGATCCGAGCAGGATCTTTTGAGCCGGCGCTATATCCGCTTTATCCGGAACTCTCTGATCCTCGCTTCATCCGCAGGAGTGTTGACGGTGCTTGCAGCGGTTATTCTGGGATACTTTCAAAGAATCCGGCCTGGCCGCCAATCGGCATTCGCAGTCTACGTAGCGCGACTGGGCTATGCGGTGCCGGGCGGGGTTATCGCAGTTGGCCTGCTGGTGCCCTTTGCACTTTTCGATAACACTCTCGACGCCTGGATGCGGTCAACGTTCGACTATTCGACGGGGCTGTTGCTGACCGGATCGATCTGGCTGCTGGTGGGAGCCTATGTCATCCGCTTTCTTGCCGCGGCCATCGGGGCATATGAGGGTGGGCAGGCAACGATCAACCTCAACCTAGACTACGCGGCGCGCGTGTTGGGGCAGACGGCCTATGGCACGTTGCGCCGGGTGCATCTGCCGATCCTGACGCCGAGCCTGTTGACCGCGCTGCTGATCGTGTTTGTGGACGTTATGAAAGAGTTGCCAGCGACGCTGATCATGCGCCCTTTCAACTATGACACGCTCGCGGTGCAAGCGTATCGGCTGGCCTCGGATGAACGACTGGAAGGCGCTGCCGTCCCGAGCCTTGTGATTGTCGCGGTCGGCCTGCTGCCGGTCATTCTGCTCTGTCGTCAGATCAGCCGACAGGTGCGCTGACGCGGACCGTCAGGTTCAGGGCTGATGGACGTCTATCGGGCCGGTTCCTGAAATCAGCTGCGCACAGGCGGCGGTGGGATCAAAGCCGGGTCCCTTCAGCCTGCAGGCGCCGACAACGAATTCATAGCGCTCGACCTGATCGCAAGGGGCGTTCGGTGTCTCGAAGACGGCGGTGACGCTTTCCCCCGGAGCGATGTTCATGAACCATGTGCCCTTACTGCGCCCGACCTGATCCGCCCCGACATAAAGAAAGAAATGACCCGTGACCTCCATGACCGGGCGGTCGCTGCGGTTGCTGAGGGTCATCTCGGCGGTACAATAGTACTCCCGCAGGCCGATCTCTCCGAGCGTCAGCTCCATCTCGGAGGCTGTGGCAAGGCCAGGGGTTGAGACGAGAACGGCAAGTGAAGCGGCAGTGATGCGGACCATTTGAGCTCTCCCGAGGGTCAGAACATAAAAAAGGCGCGGTCGACAAACCGCGCCTTCGTAGCAGGTTATTCGCCGGGGATTATTCCCACTCGGCGGCGCTCAGAACACGCTGCGCTGCGTCGACATTGGCGCCGATGGCAGAGAGATCAATCGTGTCAGGACGGAAGATACCCAGCTTGGCAACCGATTCCGACAGACCCACGCCCGGGACCGCAGGGTATTCGTCATTGCCCGCCGAGAAGTACTGTTGCGCTTGCACGGAGGAGAGATACTCCAGGAACTTCATCGCGTTGTCTTTGTTCGGAGCGTTTGCCGCGACACCGCCACCGGAGATGTTCATATGCGCGCCGATGCTGTTCTGGTTCGGGAACACCCAGCCGATATTGGCCAGATCGTCGGCGGACATGGTGCTGTCGCCTTTCCGGGTGGCACGCGCGTAGTAATAGGTGTTGGACATGGCGATGTCACATTCGCCCGACGCAATGCCGCGCAGCTGGTCGGTGTCACCACCCTGGGGCGAACGCGCGAAGTTCCCAACGACGGCCTTGGCCCAGTCGGTGGCGGCTTCTTCGCCCAGATGGTCAACCAGTGCGGCCACAATGTTCTGGGTGTAAACGTTGGTCGACGAACGGATGCAGACTTTGCCCGCATATTCCGGCTTTGCCAGATCCTGGTAGGTGGTCGGCGGGTTTGCCACATCGGTTTTGTCGTAGAACAGGATCCGTGCGCGCTGCGAGAAGCCGAACCACTGGTTATCGTCGTCCTGCAGGTATTCCGGGATCCGGCCTTCGAGCACCGGGCTCTCCACGGATTGCAGCAGGCCAAGGTTCTTGGCGCGGGTCAGGCGCACGGTGTCAACGGTCAGAAACACGTCTGCCGGGCTGTTGGCACCTTCGGCTTCCATACGGGCGATCAGCTCGTCGGCATTGCCTTCGATGCGGTTGATCGTGATGCCGGTCAATTCTTCAAAGTCAGAATACAAGCGCTCATCGGTATCGTAGTGACGCGAAGAATACAAGTTCAGCTCACCGGCCGCGTAGGCCGCAGAACCGAGCAATGTCGCCGCTGCGGTCATCGCGCTTACGGTCATCTTAAAAGTGGTGGACATAGTAACTCCTGATGGACGTTTATTCCCGATAGATTTCATCAGATATCAGGGTCGTCGCTGGTATCAAGGGCAATTCGACTCTTTTTGTCAGAAACGCGTGCCAAGCCGTGCTTGGTGCCGTTTCTCCCAAGCCACAGGCGCGATTGACCCCGGTCAAGCCCCTTGCGGCGCGCGCGCGCATCCGAAACAACAGGACAAACCTTTCAACAGATCAGGAGCGCGCCATGTCCATCCATAAGGTCCAGACGCAGCCCATTGATGGTCAGAAGCCCGGGACCTCCGGCCTGCGCAAGACCACACCCACCTTTCAGGAACCGCATTTTCTGGAGAACTATATTCAGGCCATCTGGAATGGCATCGGCGGCGTTGCAGGCAAGACCCTCGTGCTCGGCGGAGACGGGCGGTATTTCAACGCAGAAGCCGCGCAGGTTGTGCTGCGTATGGCCGCTGCAGGGGGCGCGGTCCGCGTGGTGGTCGGGCAGGGCGCACTTTTGTCGACGCCCGCCGCCTCGAACCTGATCCGCAAGCGTGGCACCGATGGCGGCATCATCCTCTCCGCCAGCCACAATCCCGGCGGGCCGAAGGGCGATTTCGGCGTGAAGTATAACGGCCCCAATGGTGGCCCGGCGACCGAGGAAGTGACCGACAGGATCTTCGCGGCCACTAAGACCCTCACCGAATACGCGATCCTCGATGCGCAGGATGTGGACCTATCCGTGCTCGGCGAAACCGCGATGGGCGATATGGTGGTCGAGGTTGTGGACCCGGTCGCGGACTACGCCGAACTGATGGCCGAGATTTTCGACTTTGACGGGCTCCGTGCGCTTTTTGCCAGCGGGTTCCAGATCCATTTCGATGCCATGCACGCGATCACGGGACCCTATGCCACCGCGATCCTCGAGGACACGCTTGGCGCGCCCAAGGGCAGCGTCGTCAATGGTGTGCCCAGCCCCGATTTTGGCGGCGGTCATCCGGACCCGAACCCGATCTGGGCCAAGGAACTGGTGGAGACCATGATGGGCGACAATGCCCCGGATTTCGGCGCAGCTTCGGACGGGGATGGCGACCGGAACATGATCATGGGGCGCGGCATCTATGTGACCCCCTCCGACAGTCTGGCCGCGCTTGCGGCGAATGCAACGCGCGTTCCGGCCTATGCGGGTGGGCTCGCCGGGGTGGCGCGCTCCATGCCGACCTCCAAGGCGCTGGACCGCGTGGCCGAAGCGCTGGGGATCGATTGCTACGAGACACCCACGGGCTGGAAATTTTTTGGCAATCTGCTTGATGCCGGGCGCGCAACGCTTTGCGGGGAAGAAAGCGCCGGGACCGGGTCTGACCATGTGCGCGAGAAGGACGGCCTTTGGGCGGTGCTCTTCTGGTTGAACATCCTGGCTGAGACACGCAGTTCCGTGGCCGACCTGATGGCGGATCACTGGGCGCGCTATGGCCGGAACTACTACTCGCGCCATGATTACGAGGCGGTGGATGCCGCAGCGGCGAATGCCCTGATGGAGGATCTGCGGGGCCGTTTGGCGGACCTGCCGGGGACCAAGGTTGCGGGCCAGACCGTGAGCTTTGCCGACGAGTTCAGCTATGATGATCCGGTGGATAACTCTCACAGCGCGGGGCAGGGCCTCCGCATCGGCTTCGAGAGCGGTGCGCGGATCGTGATCCGTTTGTCGGGGACGGGCACCGTCGGGGCGACCTTGCGGGTTTATCTCGAAGGCTATGCTGCCGGACCTGAGGGACTCGACCGGAATCCGCAGGAGGCATTGGCGGAGATCATTTCCGCCGCCGATGCGCTGGCGGGCATCGCCGCGCGCACGGGCCGTGACGCACCGGATGTGATCACCTGAGCAAAACCCGTTTCAAGCGGTTCACAGAAAGGTCTTTCCGGGTTTAGGGTTTCTCAAGGGACGGCGGCGCATGCTGCCGAAATTGGGAGGTCCCGCATGAGCCGTTACGCGATCTTTTTCATTGTGGCCTGGGCGACGGTTGCGTCGCTCATTGCCTTGGCGTGGAGCATCTGGTTCCTCATACCTCTGGGGATCTTCGGGGCGCTGTCTGCGCTTGGTCTCTATGACCTGTTGCAGAAGCGTCATTCGATCCTGCGGAACTACCCGGTGATCGGTCATATGCGCTTCCTGTTCGAAGGCATCCGCCCGGAGATCCGGCAATACCTGATCGAGAGCGATCAGGACGAAGAACCGTTTTCGCGCGACACGCGCTCGATCATCTACCAGCGCGCCAAGGGGGTGGAAGACAAGCGCCCCTTTGGAACCCGGATGCGGGTCTACGATTCCGGCTATCAGTGGCTGACCCATTCTGTGCGCCCCGTGCATATCGATGATCCGGACTTTCGTGTTCGGATCGGCGGACCCGATTGCGCGCAGCCCTATGATGCGTCGATCTACAACATTTCTGCCATGAGCTTTGGTGCTTTGTCCGGAAATGCGATCCGGGCATTGAATACCGGCGCGAAGGAGGGTGGCTTTGCCCATGACACGGGTGAGGGCGGGGTCAGCGTGCATCACCGCAACGGCGGCGGCGACCTGATCTACCAGGTGGGCTCGGGCTATTTCGGTTGCCGCACCGAGGACGGGGTCTTTGACCCCGAGAAATTCAAGGAAACAGCCAAGAATCCGCAGATCAAGTTGATCGAGGTGAAACTCTCGCAAGGGGCCAAACCGGGCCATGGCGGTGTGTTGCCGGCCTCCAAGATCACGCCCGAAATTGCCGAGGCGCGCGGCGTGCCCATGGGGCGGGATTGTGTCTCGCCGGCCGCCCATGGCGCGTTCTCAACGCCGCTCGAGATGATGGCCTTTCTCGGGCAATTGCGCGACTTGTCAGGGGGCAAGCCCGTCGGTTTCAAGATGTGCATCGGCCACCGGCGCGAGTTCATGTGCATCGTCAAGGCGATGTTGGAGACCGGGATCGTGCCGGATTTCATCGTTATTGATGGCAAGGAAGGCGGCACCGGGGCTGCTCCGTTAGAATTCGCGGACCATATGGGGATGCCGTTGGTCGAGGGGCTGACATTTGCCCATAACACCCTGCGGGGCGCTGGGCTGCGCGACCAAATCAAGATCGGTGCGTCGGGCAAGATCGTGACCGCGTTCGATCTGGCCAAGGTCTTGGCGCTCGGGGCCGATTGGGCAAACTCGGCCCGGGGCTTCATGTTCGCTATCGGATGTATTCAGGCCCAGGCCTGTCACACCAACCAATGCCCGGTGGGCGTGGCCACCCAGGATCCCCTGCGGGCCCATGCGCTCAACGTGGACAGCAAATCCGTCCGCGTGGCGACGTTCCATCGCAACACGCTGAAGTCTCTGGCGGAGATGACGGGGGCCGCGGGGCTCGAGCACCCGCGCGACTTCCTGCCCTACCACCTGATCGTGCGCGAAACGGATCGGGGCATGATGACGGGAGACGAGGTGTATCCCTACCTGCCCGAAGGGTTTCTGGTTGAGCAGGAAGCGGATGAGTTCGGGTATCTGCGCCGCTGGCGTCGGGCCGATGCCAGCAGCTTTGCGCCCACGGATATGCGCAAAGGCACCTGAGAGCTGCCGCAACCTTTTGACCTGGCGCGCTGCAATCCTCGTAGCGCGCCTTGTTTGTTGCGTGAAACGTGTCTCTCTTGGGGGTGGTCAGCGGGGATCTTCGCAATTTGCGGCGTTTTATGGTAAACATGGACTGTTTTTCACGATTTGGAAAAAGGTGCTTCATGCTCAAATTTGCTATCCTTGCGGCGAGCCTCGCCGTGGCGACATCCGCGCAAGCCAGTTCGATTGCTTCCCTTGCCATTTCCGACCTGACCTTCGACATCCAGACTGAAACCCCGGTGCTCGCCGATGTGGCGACCTATACGGGGGTCTCCGGATTCGCTCCGGGCGATACGGTGGGTTGGACTGTCAACGCCTTCTCGCCTCTGAGCGATACGACCACCCAGCAAAGCTTCTCTGGATTTGGCAGCGTCCCGGCCCAAAACTATGAGCATGTCCATGTTCACGGCTTCACGATCACCTTTGACAAGGCGATCAGCGAGATCCTTTTCGTGGTCGAAAACGACAACGGCAATGTGTTGAACGGAGTCCTTCTCGATCTGGGTTTTGCGGCCGAGGATGCGCAGGGTGTCCTGCTCCCCATTGGCACGGGCTATTCGATCACGACCGCGAACACCGCGACTTGGGTGCTCTATGAATTCGCGAGCCCGGTGACGCAGGTCGTGAACCTGCCTGGCCCAGCGGGGGACGGGTTCGACATGGCGTTTTTCGCCCAGCCCGTGGCGCCCATTCCCCTGCCAGCCTCCATCCCGCTTCTTGGAGCCGGGCTTGGTGCTCTGCTGATGGTGTCGCGGCGCCGCCGGCGCTGACGCGCAACCTGCCGCGCAGCGATGCGCGGCGGCCCTTCGGTGACTTGGTCACAGATCCATTCCGGTTCTTGAATGTATTTCTGATCCGATCGGGCTAACCTGCCCGAAAGATCAGTTGCAGGAGGATCGGATGGAAACCGTTTTCACACCCGGGATGTCGCTCTTGGGCGGCAGCCTGATCGGCTTGGCCGCTGTGGCGCTGATGGCGCTCCACGGTCGGATCTTTGGCGCCACGGGCATTCTGGCAGGGGCTTTGTTGCCGTCGGATCCGGGCGATCGATCCTGGCGCCTGGCCCTGCTCGCCGGCATGGTTTCCGGTCCCATCCTCGTTTGGCTGATCAGCGGCGCTATGCCTGACGTTCAGGTCCCGGTCAGCCTGCCCGCGCTGCTCATCGGCGGTATCCTCGTTGGCATCGGGGTCACTCTGGGCTCGGGCTGCACCTCCGGCCACGGCGTCTGCGGAATGGCGCGCCTCTCGCGCCGTTCGATCGTCGCGACGCTGGTCTTCATGGCCACTTGTGGCGCCACAGTCTTCCTGATCCGCCACGGGATAGGGGGCTAGGCCATGCGGATACTCAGTTTCTATCTCATTGGTCTTGTCTTCGGAGTTGGCATCTCGCTGTCGGGCATGGCGAACCCGGCCAAGGTGCTCAACTTCTTTGACGTCGCAGGCAGCTGGGATCCGAGCCTAGCCTTTGTTATGGGGGGCGCGTTGATCATAACAGGGTTCGGCTATCGACTGGCCTGGCGCCGGGCGACACCGACCCTCGCGCTCAGCTTTCAGGTTCCCACCAAGACTGGTCTGGACGCAGGCCTCCTCGGAGGGGCCGCGATCTTCGGGATCGGCTGGGGGATCGCTGGGTTCTGCCCGGGCGGCGCATTGCCTGCCCTGGGGACGGGTCGGGTCGAGGTAATCTGGTTCGTTTCCGCCCTAATCCTCGGCATTGTGGCAACCCGGTTTCTTCTGGATCGGCGAAGCCGCCCTGCGGCGCTCGAGACCGGCGCGCGCTAGCCGGGCCCGAAGGAGGAGGCAAACAAATGTCCGAGATCCCCGTTCACCTCGATGCGGTTCCGGAGGTTACCGCGTTTTTCGACCCGGCCACCCACACGATCAGCTATGTTGTCGCCGATCCGGATGCCCGGATCTGTGCGGTGATCGACAGCGTGCTGGACCTCGACTACGCCGCTGGCCGGATCGCCCATGACCACGCGGACAAGCTGATCGCCTTCATCGAGACGGCAGGGCTGACCTTGGATTGGATCATCGAGACCCATGTTCATGCCGATCACCTGTCGGCCGCGCCTTATCTACAGGCGCGCCTTGGCGGGCGCATTGGGATCGGGGCCGAGATCCTCACGGTGCAGGAGACGTTCGGCAAGGTCTTCAATGAGGGGACGGAGTGTCAGCGTGACGGCAGCCAATTCGATCACCTGTTTCGGGATGGCGATTTCTACCAGATTGGTAACATCCCCGGGCGCGCGCTCGCCACGCCGGGGCATACGCCGGCCTGCATGACGCATGTGATCGGGAACGCGACCTTTGTGGGAGATACGCTCTTCATGCCCGATGGAGGGTCGGCCAGGGCCGATTTCCCGGGCGGAGATGCCGGACAGCTTTACGATTCGATCTGGCGCGTCCTTTCGCTGCCTGACGAGATGCGGCTCTTCATGTGTCATGACTATGGACCCGAAGGGCGCGAGATCCGATGGGAGACCACGGTCGCAGAGGAAAAACAGCGCAATGTCCATGTGGGACAGGGCCAGTCGCGCGAGGCGTATATCGCCCTGCGTACCGCGCGGGACGCGACGCTCGCTGCGCCGACGCTTTTGTTGCCCTCACTTCAGGTGAATATGCGGGCGGGTGAGATCCCCAAGGATCCGACCGGGCGCCCAATGCTCAAGGTCCCGATTTCCGGGCTATGAGGTCAGGGGCCGACCACGGCTCAGTGGGAAAGCCGTGGTCGCGGGCTCCGTCCAGAGCCAGAGGCACCGAAGCGCCTTATCGCAGACCGACCAGGCCGCCCGCGGTGGTCCCGGAAGACCGCACGCGCTTGACCCGAAGCGGGTAAATCGTGCCGGGGACGACATTGGTCAGTTTCACGATGTTGCCGGAAATCAGCTCTACCGAGATATCGCCCGCTTGCCCGACATAAATGGCGCGGGTGACGAAGGGCAGGTTGTTGGAGTTGCTGGGCGTTATGGCCTCACCGGCGGTTGCCGGGCCGGTCAGGCTGCTTTGATGGCCTTTGTAATCGTCGATCATGTGTCTGCTCCAAGGAAAACTTCTGCCTATAGGCGCAGAGAAGTCTGAAGATCTCCCGAGACCTGCGTGCGCTAGTTCCTGCGCGGCGCAACACTGGACTTGGACACAATGCGCGCGCATTGGAGCGGATTGCGGTGAGCGCTCAGCATGAATGCCACAGGCCCTTGTCCTCTTGTGACCTGCGCGGCAGGGTGGCTTTGCAATCGGAACGGGAGGACACGGTTTGACAGTTTTGCGGGCCACGGGTCTTGCCCTGTCTATGGGCGTTTGCGCGACGGCATCGGATGCGATTGACCTGCCGCGCCCGGTGAGTCATGCGGACTATGCGTCGGTCAACCCGGCGGAAGCGCGACTGGGGCAGCTTCTGTTCTACGACCCGATCCTGTCCGGCAATCGCGAGGTTTCCTGCGCCACCTGTCACCACCCGGCCCATGGTACCTCCGATGGGCTGTCGCTAGGGATCGGCGATGGTGGGATTGGCCTTGGCCCCAAGCGGCGCGCCGATCCTGCGAACCTGCCCGAGCAGCGCATACCGCGCAATGCACCCGCCTTGTTCAACCTTGGCGCCCATGAGTTCACGGTTCTCTTTCACGATGGCCGGATTGAGGCGGATCCAGAACGCCCCGGTGGCCTGCGCACACCGCTCGACGAGGATATGGTGGCCGGGTTCGCGTCGCTTCTGTCCGCGCAGACCATGTTCCCAGTTCTCAGCCCCGACGAGATGGCGGGTCATTATGGCGAGAACGAGATCAGCAAAGCCGTGCGTCAGGGGCGTCTGACCGGTCCCGATGGGGCCTGGGATCTGATCTCGCGCCGGGTGGCGCGGATCGCCGACTATGCCGAGGCCTTCACCGCGACCTACCCCGAGATCGACACGCCGGAGCAGATCGGATTCACAGATATCTCCAACGCGGTGGCGGCGTTCATGGCGTTCGAGTGGCGCTCGGATACCAGCCCGTTTGATGCCTATCTTCGTGACGGGGGCGGGCTCTCGCTGGCACAGGCCGAGGGTATGGCCCTGTTTTACGGCGAGGCGGGCTGCGCGACCTGCCATGCGGGGCCGTTCCAGACCGACCACGGATTTCATGCCATGGCCGCGCCGCAGATCGGGCCCGGCAAGGCCGCGCGGTTCGAAAGCCATGCGCGGGATGAGGGGCGGATGCGCGTGACCGGTCGCGCTGAGGATGCCTATGCCTTCCGCACGCCCTCACTGCGCAACGTGACCCTCACCGGCCCTTACGGGCATGCGGGCGCACATCGCGATCTGGGTGCGTTTCTCCGTGATCACGTCGCTGCGGACGGAGGGCTCGTGGGCTACGACCCATCCGGCACCGTCCTGCCAGAGCTTGCGGTCTCGGATTTCCGCGCTTTTGCAGAGGACGGCGATTTCGCCGATATCCTTGCAGCCCGGCAGGTGGCAGAGGTCCCGCTGAGTTCGGGTGAGATCGACCAATTGCTTGCCTTCCTCACCGCGCTCGAGGATCCGGTTGCCGTAAGCGGGCGGCTCGGCGTGCCGGACACGGTGCCAAGCGGATTGCCCGTGGTGCAGCCCTGAGCCATGACGCTACTGCGAAGGGTGGAGGTCGATCTGTAAGCTCTGGTTCACGGCGACATCGCGTGTGACGCGCAGCACTCCTGACGCGTCACGGATTTCGACCGTAGCCTGTTTCGCGTCGCCGAGGCCGAAATGCAGGGGAACAGCACTGCCGCCCGCATGCCCACCGCCGACCACGCGTTGCTGGACCTGCCGTCCGGCAGGCGTGATCACGGTCACCTCCGCACCGACCGCGAAGGGCCGCAGCTTGTCTCGCGGATCGATTGCCAGCCAGGCGCCGGTCTCCGGGGTCATATTTCGATAGAGCTCCATCGGCGCGCGCCGGTTCACCACAACCAGATCGAGCCGCCCATCGCCGTCAAAATCCGCGAAGGCCGCTCCGCGCGACCGGGCCGTCGTTGCCACGCCCGCGGTTTCGGAGACTTCGGCAAAACGCCCGTTCTTTTGCTGCCTCAAAAGATTATTGGGATCCTTCATGGCATTTCCGGGCATCTGGTCCACGTTGCCTTTGGCCATGAAGAGATCGGCGCGTCCGTCATTATCCACATCGCCAAACTCCGCATGCCAACCTGTGGAAGGGCGTCCGTCATCGCCCAGATGCGGGCGCTGCGCATAGGTGCCCTGGGAAAAGGGCGCCGCGGCATAGGTTCCTTCCGCTTGCGCGATCTGCAGGAGCTGGTCGCCCATGGAGGTCAGCATTACCTCATCGCGCCCATCCCCGTTCAGGTCCCGACTCGCGATCCCCATCCCCCAGAGCGAGACCTGCGGCCAGCCATCCTCTGCGCCCAGAAACCGGTTTTCGCCCAGATCGAACATCTGTTCGAACCCGCCCCGCACATAGTAGTGCCTGTCATTCGACAGGCGCAGGGTCATCCGTCCGCGCGCATCCCGTGCGGCGAGCGCCGAAAGCGTGCAGAACCCCGGACCGAAGGGCGCGCTGTCATAGCCGCCTGTCGGACGTGGTACCAGAAGCTGATGCGTGTCGCAGGCCTCGAAGGGGCCTTCGGGATCGCTTCGGTCCACATAGTTGCCGACAAGAAGGCTCGGGCGCGCTGCACCCTCGGGCCACCAGGCGGTAAAGGCGGTGCTCCAGGCATCGCCCGGGTCGATTCCGAAGGCTTCGGTGGCCTCTGAAAACGCGCAATCCGGCCCTCCGCGTAGCACTTCGTTCGGTCCGACCCGCAGCACGAACAGGTCGCGCCAGCCATCGCCATCGATGTCGAGCGCATAGGCCCCGGTCACTCCGGTCAACTCCGGCAGCTCACCGGGTTCGAAAGTCATGCCGCCGCGATTGCGAAAGAGCCGAGCAGTGGCCGTTCCGCCTGCGGCAAAGATCTCAGGCAAACCATCCCGGTTGCAATCGAACACCGCCACACCGCCACCGACGAAGTGCTCCCATCCGCCAGAATAGATATGCGAGGGCAGGGCAGCACTGTGATCCTCGAATGCCACCTGTGCGGTCGCAACCCCGGGGAGCAGCAAGGCTGAGGCAAGAACCGCCTGTCTCATTTGTCCCCCAGCAGCGCGTCGGTCACCGCGCCCAGTGCCAGCGCGGTCGCCCCGCGCGCCCAGACCTGATCGCCCCAGGCATGGATCTCGACCCGGGTGCGGGTGGCATCGGGGTTCAGGGTCATGTTTTGCATCTCAGCGAGCACCTCTTCAGCATAAAGATAGTCATAGCGCATGCGCGCACCGCTGAGGATAATCAGTGCCGGATCAAAGAGTTGCACCACGTTCGCCAGCCCGACAGACAGAAAGCGCCCGGCGCGCTGAAAGATCGCGCGCGCGGCTCCGTTGCCGGCCTTGGCCTGATCGAAAAGGCTCTCGAGCATCGCCGCCGTGGTTTGGGCGCTGCGCGGGTTTCGGTCGAGTGCGGTGGATGCCTCGCGCACCAGGGCATAGTCAGCGAGATAGGCCTCAAGGCAGCCGCGCTGCCCACAACGGCAGAGCGCACCATCGAGCTGCACCTTCATATGGCCCAGCTCCAACCCAAGCCCCTGAGCGCCACGAAACAGCCGGTTGTTCAGGACAAGCCCCATGCCGACGCCCTGTTCGATCGTGACGACGGCAAAGTCCTGTCGAGTGCGGCCCGAACCGAACCAGAGCTCGGCAAGGGTCAGGACATTCGCGTCGTTCTCCAGATAGGTGGACAGGCCGAAGCGTGCCTCGACCAGTGTCTGCAGGCCATGATCTTGCCCTGTCAGAAGGGGGCTCCAGCTGACGATCCCGGTCTCATGGTGAACCGCGCCGGGCAGGCCGATCCCGAGGGCGGAGATGTTGCTGCGATCCAAAGTGGTTTCTTCCATCACCATGTCGATGAGCGCGCCGATCTCGTCGAGCAGCCCATCGGTATCATAGCGGGTCGGTTGGCTCGGACGGCTGGCAGTCGCCAGTTCCGTGCCTGCAAAATCGGATAGGCTGATCGTGTGCAACTCATCCGAGAGGCGCAGGCCCAGAACATGGCGCGCCTCGGGCACCACGGCGAGGGAGACAGGCGGACGGCCGCGACCGCTCTCGCGCGCGGGTGCTGCGACTTCTGTGAGAAAACCGGCTTCAATCAGGTCAGACGTCAGGGTCGTGACCGATCCCGGACTGATTCCAAGGGATCGCGCGACATCCACGCGAGACGCATGCCCGGCGGCTCGCACATGCTCAAAAACCTGCTGGCGCAAGGGTTTAGCGTGCTGTCCTGTGTCGGGAAAGCTCGGTCCGCACCCCGAAGACTCGGTCAGCCCCGCATCATCCCGCATTATTTTTCTCCTTGAATTTTATAATCGGCCAAACCCCCTCAATTTCTGACTAAGAGTGGAAAGCTGGCGATATTCTTGGGTGTATGACACGTTTTTTTGCTCCTGAAGTCAAATTTATTTTGACAACCGAAATAAATTTTGCATGGTTGTAGATGTGAGGGGCAAAGGACCCCGGTGCCTGATTTCAGGCATGATCAACTTGGGAGGATTGAATGCGCAAAGCATTTCTCGCGGCTGCCGTGCTGGCAGCCGGCTTCACTACAACTGTCTATGCGGGCAGCCACAGCATCACCGTCGGCGTGAGCTGGTCCAATTTCCAGGAAGAGCGGTGGAAGACCGATGAAGCCGCCATCAAGGGCGCGCTGGACGCGGCAGGGGCGACCTATGTGTCGTCTGATGCGCAATCTTCCTCGGCCAAGCAGCTGTCGGATGTGGAAAGCCTGATCGCGCAGGGCGTCGATGCCCTGATCATTCTCGCCCAGGACAGTCAGGCGATTGGCCCGGCCGTGCAGGCTGCGGCGGATGAGGGCATCCCGGTGGTCGGCTATGACCGCCTGATCGAGGATCCGCGCGCCTTCTACCTGACCTTTGATAATGTCGAAGTGGGTCGGATGCAGGCGCGTGCCGTGCTCGAAGCGCAGCCCATGGGCAACTATGTGATGATCAAGGGCTCCCCCACGGACCCCAATGCGGACTTCCTGCGCGGCGGTCAGCAAGAGATCATTCAGGAGGCCGTGGATGCGGGTAAGATCACCATCGTGGGCGAGGCCTATACCGATGGCTGGCTGCCTGCGAACGCACAGCGCAACATGGAGCAAATCCTGACCGCGCAGGACAACAAAGTCGATGCGGTCATCGCCTCCAATGACGGCACTGCCGGCGGTGTCGTTGCCGCCCTGACGGCGCAAGGCATGGAAGGTATCCCGGTCTCCGGTCAGGATGGCGACCACGCCGCGCTGAACCGTGTGGCGCTGGGCACTCAGACCGTTTCCGTCTGGAAAGATGCGCGCGATCTGGGCCGGGCTGCTGGTGAGATCGCGGTGGCTCTGGCCGGTGGCGCTGCCATGGGCGATGTTGACGATGCGCAGTCCTGGACTTCCCCTGGTGGGACCGAGCTGACCGCGCGCTTCCTCGCGCCCGTGCCGGTCACGGCCGCTAACCTTTCCGCTGTTGTGGATGCGGGCTGGATTGCCCAGGACAAGCTTTGCCAAGGCGTGACCAACGGTCCTGCGCCCTGCAACTGATCGCATCGCGATCCGGCCCCGATGCACCAGACGCATCGGGGTCACCTCACGACCTACCCACTTTTTCGAATTGCGACGTCATCCAACCCCGTGTCCTGCGGGAGAGAGGGATCTTGAGCCATGTCTGACGCCACCTCGTCCAAGACCGACGGACTCCCCACCCAAGAAAAACGTAACTTTATCCAAACCCTCGAGGTCGATACCCGCTTGCTCGGGATGATCGGTGCCTTCGTCGTGGTCTGCCTTGTTTTCAATGTATTGACTGACGGGCGTTTTCTGACAGCCCGGAACATTTTCAACCTCTCGATCCAGACGGTGAGTGTGGCGATCATGGCCACGGGCATGGTCTTCATCATCGTCACCCGCCATATCGACCTCGCGGTCGGGGCGCTTCTGGCCACCTGTTCAGCGGCCATGGCCATGACCCAGACCGCCATTCTGCCCGAGGTGTTCGGGCTGGAACTTGGCCACCCGCTGATCCCGTGGATCGCCATGCTGGTCGGTATTGCCGTGGGCACTGCGATCGGTGCGTTTCAGGGCTACCTTGTGGGCTATCTGATGATCCCGGCCTTCATTGTCACGCTTGGTGGGCTGCTGATCTGGCGCAACGTGGCGTGGTATATGACCTCTGGTCAGACGATTGGTCCGCTCGACCCGACCTTCATGACGCTCGGGGGTATCAACGGCACGCTTGGCGCAACCATGAGCTGGATCGTCGGCGTTCTGGCCGTGGCCGCCGCCTGTTGGGGCCTATGGTCCGCGCGGCGCAACAAGATCGCCCATGGAGCACCGGTCAAGCCGGTCTGGGCGGAGTACACGGTAATGGGGGTGGTCTCGGCCGTGATCCTCGGCTTCGTGGCGATCCTGAACAGCTATCAGATCCCCGCCGCGCGTCTGCGCCGCCAGTTCGCTGCTGCTGGTGAGGAAATGCCCGAAGGGTTCACCGCCGTCTATGGCATCCCGCTCTCGGTGCTCTTGCTGATCGCTGTCGCTGTCGCCATGACCATTATCGCCAAGAAGACCCGCTTCGGACGCTATATCTTCGCAACCGGGGGCAACCCGGACGCGGCGGAGCTTTCGGGCGTGAACACCCGGATGCTGACCGTGAAGGTCTTTGCTCTGATGGGCGCGCTCTGTGCGATCTCGGCCATCGTGGCTTCGGCTCGGCTGACCAACCATTCCAACGATATCGGCACGCTCGATGAGCTGCGGGTGATCGCAGCGGCGGTGATCGGCGGCACGGCTCTCGCAGGCGGGATCGGCACCATCTATGGCGCAATCCTCGGGGCGCTGATCATGCAGTCCCTGCAATCGGGCATGGCCATGGTCGGCGTGGACGCGCCTCTGCAGAACATCGTCGTGGGCACGGTTCTCGTGGCCGCAGTCCTCATCGACATCATCTATCGCAAGCGGATTGGAGCCAAGTGATGACAACTCCTCTGGTAGAACTGGACAATATTTCCATTGCCTTTGGCGGCATCCGCGCCGTGGACGGCGTCTCGCTGGACCTGCATCCGGGCGAAGTGGTGGGGCTTCTGGGCCATAACGGCGCGGGCAAATCGACCCTGATCAAGATCCTGGCGGGCGCTTACAAGAAGAGCGGCGGCGAGATTCGGATCAATGGCGAGGTGGCCGAGATCAACTCCCCCCGGGATGCGCGGCGCTACAATATCGAGACGATTTACCAGACGCTGGCGCTGGCCGATAATCTCGATGCGGCCTCGAACCTCTTTCTCGGGCGCGAGCTGACCACGCCGCTGGGCTTTGTGGATGACACGAAGATGGAGGCTGAGACGCGCAAGATCATGAAGCGTCTGACCCCCAACTTCCAGAAGCATAATGAGCCGGTCTCGGCGCTTTCGGGTGGTCAGCGGCAATCGGTGGCCATCGCCCGGGCGGTCTATTTCAACGCCAAGATCCTGATCATGGACGAGCCCACTGCGGCCCTCGGTGTGCATGAAACGCAGATGGTTGCGGACCTGATCAAGGAGTTGAAAGCCCAGGGCCTCGGCATCTTCCTGATCTCCCACGATACGCGCGAGATGCTCGAGCTCTGTGACCGGGTCTCGGTCATGAAGAACGGCAAGCTCGTCGGCACCGAACGGGTTGAGGATGTGACCGAGGATGACATCCTGTCGATGATCATCCTTGGCAAGAACCCGAGGGAGGCGGCGGCCTGATGTATCTCGGCCTTGATCTCGGAACCTCCGGCCTCAAGGCGCTGCTGATCGACGAGGCGCAGGCGGTGGTGGCGGAAGCCACCGCCGCCCTGACCGTCTCGCGGCCCCATCCGGGTTGGTCCGAGCAGCTGCCCTGTGACTGGTTAAAAGCCACCGAGGAGGCGATGGCGGCCCTTGCGGGGCAGGCGGATTTGTCTGCCGTCAAGGCCATCGGGCTCTCGGGGCAGATGCACGGGGCGACTCTGCTCGATGCGGCCCATGAGGTGCTGCGCCCCTGCATCCTCTGGAACGATACGCGCGCAGCGGCGGAGGCCGCGGGGATGGATGCCGACCCGGCCTTTCGCAACCTGACAGGCAACATCGTCTTTCCCGGCTTCACTGCGCCAAAGCTGGCCTGGGTGAAGGCCCATGAGCCGGAGGTCTTTGCCAGAACGGCGCTCGTCCTCTTGCCCAAGGACTATCTGCGTCTCTGGCTGACGGGGGAGGCGGTGGCCGAGATGTCTGATGCCGCCGGCACCTCCTGGCTCGATACAGGTGCCCGGGACTGGTCGGACAGCTTGCTGGCCGCCACCGATCTTAGCCGGGATCAAATGCCTCGGCTGGTCGAGGGCTCTGAGGTCTCCGGTACCTTGCGTGACAGCCTCGCCGAGGCCTGGGGCTTGCCCAAGGGCATTCCCGTGGCCGGTGGGGGCGGCGACAATGCCGCCTCGGGCATCGGGATGGGCGTGGTACGGGCCGGGGACGGTTTCGTTTCCCTCGGCACTTCCGGGGTGCTCTTTGCGGCCTGCGATGCCTATGCGCCGGACCCGGCGACGGCGGTACACACCTTTTGTCATGCGTTGCCGGACACCTGGCACCAGATGGGGGTGATCCTGTCGGCCACGGATTCCCTGAACTGGTTCGCACAGGCATGTGGCACGGACGCGGTGTCGCTGACAGGCAGTCTTGGTCCCGTTCAGGCCCCCGGGCGGACCGTTTTTCTGCCCTATCTTGGCGGCGAAAGGACCCCGCATAACGACGCTGCCATTCGCGGTGCCTTTGCCCGGATCGACCATTCGGCCGATCGCGATGCGATGACCCGCGCCGTGCTCGAAGGGGTGGCTTTCGCGGTGCGGGATTGTTTCGATGCACTCTCGGCCACGGGCACCAAGCTTGAGCGGCTCACGGCAGTCGGTGGGGGGGCGCGCTCGGACTACTGGGTGCAGACCATTGCAACCTTGCTGGGTCTGCCCATCGACCTGCCTGTGGCGGGCGATTTTGGCGGGGCATTCGGGGCGGCGCGCCTCGGCATGATGGCTGCGAACGGGCAGGGGGCGTCCTTGGCCACGCGCCCACCCATCGCCCGCAGCATTGACCCTCTTCCCGACCTCGCGGACGCGTTCGACGCGGCGCATGGCACCTACCGTGCCACCTACACGGCTCTGAAAGGATTGGACACATGAGCGATTTCTTCGCGGGCATTCCCGCCGTCACCTATGAAGGGCCCGACAGCACCAGCGACTTCGCCTTTCGCCACTACAACCCCGACGAAGTTGTCATGGGCAAGCGGATGGAGGATCATCTGCGCTTCGCCATCGCCTGGTGGCACAGCTTCGCATGGGAAGGCGGTGACCCGTTCGGTGGGCAGACCTTCGAGCGCCCGTGGTTCGGTCCGACCCTGGATCACGCCAAGATCAAGGCCGACGCGGCTTTCGAGATGTTCCGCATCCTGAACGCGCCTTTCTATTGCTTTCACGATGCGGATATGCGGCCCGAGGGCGACAGTTTCGCCGAGACCACGGCCAATCTCGAAGCAATGGTCGATTATCTTGGCGCCAAGATGGAGGGGGCGAACACCAAGCTCCTCTGGGGGACGGCCAACCTTTTTTCCCATCGGCGCTACATGTCCGGGGCGGCGACCAATCCGGACCCGGAGGTCTTTGCCTACGCGGCGGCCACCATCAAGACCTGCATGGATGCGACCCACAAGCTGGGCGGCGCGAACTATGTTCTCTGGGGCGGTCGCGAGGGGTATGAGACCCTGCTGAACACCGATCTCGGGCGCGAGCGCGAGCAGGCGGGCCGCATGCTGCAGATGGTCGTGGACTATAAGCACAAGATTGGGTTCGAGGGCGCGATCTTGCTGGAGCCCAAACCACAGGAGCCCACGAAGCACCAGTATGACTATGATGTCGCGACCGTGTACGGCTTCCTGAGCGAGTTCGGACTTCTGGACGAGGTGAAGATGAACATCGAGCAGGGGCACGCGATCCTTGCCGGGCATTCGTTCGAGCATGAGCTGGCGCTGGCCCGGGAGTTCGAGATCCTTGGCTCCATCGACATGAACCGCAACGATTACCAGTCGGGCTGGGATACGGATCAGTTCCCCAACAATGTGCCCGAGGTCGCGCTTGCCTATTATGAGGTGCTGCGTGCGGGCGGTTTCACCACCGGGGGCACCAATTTCGATGCCAAGCTGCGTCGCCAGTCCCTTGACCCCGAGGATCTGATTGCGGGCCATGTGGCGGCGATGGATGTCTGCGCGGCAGGCCTGAAAGTAGCCGCTAAAATGCTCGAAGACGGCGAACTCGAGCGGCGCCGGGACGCGCGTTACATGGGGTGGGCCGGGCCGATGGGGGAGGATCTGCTGTTTCGCAGCTCCCTCGAGGCGTGCCACGATCATGTGGTCGCGAATGACCTCAATCCCGAGCCACGCTCGGGTCAACAGGAGCGTCTCGAGGCGCTGGTCGCCCGTTACCTGTAAGTCGAAAAAAGCATCAAATATAGCGCCTTATGGTGCTCTTTTTATGTGACTAGAGCCACCTGCGCTGGGGCGCAACGAACAGGATCGACCCCTGTTGCCAAAGCCTCAGGACGAAGCTCTCACCGTTTTCTGATTGAAACGTGATTGGCGGGCTTTGCGATTTGCACCGAACATGAACGCCATCCGGGCGCGCCGCGCCCTTGGCTCGATGCAAGGCAAGGACAGATCCCATGGCAGCTTTTCAGGTGACCCGCATGCGCAGTTGGACCGTGGCGGGATTGACCGCACTGTCGCTGCTTTGGCCCGGCGCGCTCGCCGCACAGCAGGGCGAGGCTCTGCCGGACTATGTGCTTGAGGCGTTCGGCGCCCCGCCCGAGATCCCCGAAGGGCCGCTCTCCGATGATCTGAAACGCGCGGTCAAGATGGCCTTCGTGGACAGCGTTGCCGAGGCAACTTGGGGGCGGGACCAGAACACCGCTCTGGCCGAGATCGTTGATGCCGGGGACCCGCGTCTCGTTTGGCTGATCAGCGATCTGATGCGTTTTGCCTCGGGCCCGCAACTTTCGGTTGCGCTGACCGAGGCCTCCTCGGTGCTGCTCGGCAAACGCCTGCCGCGCGAGAACGGCTGGGGCAATGTCACCGATCACCTGATCGCCTGGGATATCCCCGCACCGCCGGGCTACCTCGCCACGAAGCGCGCGATTTTCACGACAGTCGTGCCTGGTTGGGACAAGATTTTTGTCGAGGGGGATATCGACTGGCGACATGTCTCCTGGGGCGGCGTCTTGATCGACGATCGGCCCTTCGGGACCACCGATGCCCCCTGCAACTGCATCCCTGCCGCCGATAACCCTCCGGTCAGCACGGCAGAGGAGGCCACATGGCTCAGAGATGACTCCATCGTTTTTGGGGTCGAAGTGAATGGTGAGTATCGCGCCTATCCCCGCCGCATCATGGAAGTACGCGAGATGGTGAATGACACGCTGGGCGGGCGCGATTTGGGTATTCCCTATTGCACACTCTGCGGGGCGGCCCAGGCCTATTTCACCGACCAGCTACCGGCCGGGATCGAGCGGCCCGTTCTGCGCACTTCGGGCCTGCTGATACGGTCGAACAAGGTCATGTATGATGTGAACAGCTACTCGGTCTTCGACACGTTCCTGGGCACGGCCGTGACCGGTCCCTTGGCCGAGAAGGGGATCGTGCTGCCACAGGCCTCGGTCGTGACCACCGATTGGGGCACCTGGAAGGCCGCGCATCCGGAGACGACCGTGTTGATCGAGGATCTGGCACTGGGGCGGGATTTCGATTTCCGCAACGGGCGCGACGCTGATGGACCTATCTTTCCCGTGGGCGATGTGGATCCGCGCCTGCCGGTCCATGAGGATGTCGTAGGGATTGTCACCGCCTCGGGCACGCCCGTCGCCTTCCAGCGCAGCCAGGCGGTTGCCGCGCTGACCCGGGGTGAGGAGGTCGCCTTCGAAGAGGTGCGGTTGACGCTCGATGCGGGTGGGCTGCGTGCAGTGGATGCCTCCGGCGCCGACCTTGGCAGCCATCAGGCCTTCTGGTTCGCGTGGTCCCAGTTCCATCCCGAGACCGTGCTCTGGGCGGAATAGCAGCCCGCCACCTCCCGTAACTTCGATGGTTTGACATAGTCCCCCGGCGCCACGTGGCGTCGGGGTTTTGCGTTTGCGAGCGCGCGGACGGGGCGGCGGCCCCGGTTGGCTCAATTCCGCGCCAGTTCTGCTCAAATCCGCAGCATCAGACGCTCCGCTCCGGAGACAGTCAGTCCGCAACCCGCGTCGGACGCCTGTCGTCTGAAGCTGGGTGTTGACTCCGTATTTCAGCATATGCATGCTGTATAACAATACAAATGTGCCAAAATACAGCACAACAGATGGAGGTCACATGTTCCAGAAACCCACTGCTGCCGCCCTCGCGGCCGCCGCACTGACGGTCTTGCCTGCCACCGGCGCGCAGGCCGAAAGCGCCACGGTTCAGCAGATTGTCGAGCGCGGCACGCTGCTCTGCTCCGGTCATAACGGCAGCTACTTTGGCTTCGTCGAAGTGAACGATCAGAACGAGTGGCGCGGGCTCGATATCGATCTCTGCCGCGCGCTCACGACGGCAATCCTTGGAGATCCGACCGCGGTGCAGATCGTGCCCCTGTCCTGGGCGCAACGATTCCCAGCCCTGCAATCGGGCGATGTGGATGTGATCATCAAGGCCACTGGCTGGACCATGGGCCGCGACACCGAGCTCGGCCTGCAATTCAGCCTGCCGTATTTCTTTGGCGGTACGCAGTTCATGGCCCATGGCGATCTGGGCATCGAGGATGCGACCGGGCTCGATGGCGGCACGATCTGTGTCGAGGCGGGCACCACGATCGAGCGGATCTCGGCCAACTACCTGTCGACCATCGGGGTCGAGCACACGATGGTCTCCTATGAAAGCGCTGCCGAGCTGCGCGCAGCCTATCTCGCCAATCGCTGCGATGCGTTCGCGGGTTGGGGGCCGAACCTTGCCGTGCTGCGCGCAACCGAGATCGACAATCCGGACGCCCATATCATCCTGAGTGATCAGCTCTCCTCCGAGCCGATCTCGGCGGCCATGCGCCAGGGGGATGAGGATTTCGTCGACGTGGTGAACTGGATGCTTGCCGCGCTGCTGATCGCCGAGGAAGAGGGGATCACCAAGGCCAATGTCGCTGAGATGGCGGCCAATCCTGCGAACCCGCGTATCTCCCGCCTGCTCGGGGCCGAGCCGGGCATGGGTGAGCGCCTTGGCCTGCGCGACACCTGGGCGCGTGAGATGATCGCCGAAGTGGGCAACTTCGCCGAGATCTATGACCGCAATCTTGGGTCTGAGAGCCCCTACAATCTGGATCGCGGGCTCAACAACCTGTGGAGCCACGGGGGCGTGCTTTACGCGCCGATCCTCGACTGATCCCACAGACGCCTCCCAGCGGGCCGCGCGACACCGAGCGCGCGGCCTGATTTCTCCAGTTCGGGGCTTGCCATGACCGCTGTTACCGCCACCGCCGCCAGCGCCGAAGAGCTGCGCGCCCGCGCCAAGACGCGCCGTATCATCATTCAAACCCTGTTGCTGGGGATCGCCTTGTTGGTGATCTGGGGCGCGGTGCGCAGCGCGCAGGTCAATCTGACCGCTCTGGGCATCACCAGCGGCTTTGGGTTCCTCGAACGCTCCACGGGCTGGGACTACTCGTTCTCCCTGATCGAGCGCTCGATTAACGACCCCTATAGCCGGACCCTGCTGATCGGGTTGATGAACACGATGTTCGTGGGCTTTCTATGCATCTTCCTGTCGACCGTGTTTGGATTTCTGATCGGAACCGCGCGGGATGCCTCGAACATCGCGATCAAGACGGCGGCCACGGTCTATGTCCAGATCTTCCGGAACATCCCTCTGATCCTGCAAGCAATTTTCCTATACGCGATCCTGATCCATCTGCCGGGGCCCCGGCAGGCATACTCCATCGGAGAGGCGATCTTTCTGTCGAACCGGGGCATGAAACTGCCTGGGCTGAACGTCTCGCCCAGTGTCGCCATCGGCATCCTCCTGGTCTCTCTCGCCTTGCTGATCGCGCTCGTTCTGTGGAAGCGCTTCAGCCTGATCAAGGGCGTGGGGATCTGGTTCGGCGGCACCCTTATGGTTGCGTTCTTCGCGGCGCTGATATTCCGACCCGAGGGCGAGAGCCTCTTGTCCATCCCCGCGCTGCAAGGGCTGCGGTTCCGCGGTGGGATCACGGTTTCGGTCGAGCTCTGGGCAATGATCGTCGCCATCACCGTGTATGGCAGCGCCTATATCGCCGAGGTCGTCCGAGGCGGGCTCAACGAAGTGCCGCGCGGGTTGATCGAGGCGGGCCAGGCACTGGGCCTTGCGCCCGGCGCGATCTGGAGCCGTATCAAGGTACCCATGGCGCTCCGCTCTATCGTGCCACCGCTTGGCAATCAGTGGATCTTCATCATGAAGGCCACGACCATCGGGATCGCCATCGGGTTCGCGGATCTGTTCTACATTGTGTCGAACTCGATCACCCAATCGGGTCAGACGCTGGAGCTGATCGCGATCCTCATGGGGGCCTTCCTGCTTGTGAATTTCTCTATCGCGCTCTTCACCAACTGGTTGAATGCGCGGCTTCAGTTGAAGGCGCATTGATATGGCAACGCTCTCCGATATTCCCGCCCGCTCGTCGCGGTTCGACGCCACGTGGCAGATGCTCAAGCGCCGTGCGTTTCACACGCCTTCGGATGGAGTGATCTCGATCCTTGTCTTCGCGGCCCTGGCCTATCTCGCCTGGCTCGTAATGGATTGGGGCCTTCTGCGCGCGGTATGGAGCGAAGAAAACGTCGCCGCCTGTCAGGATGCCGGGGCAGGGGCCTGCTGGGCGGTGATCGATGCGCGCCACCGGCTGATCCTGTTTGGGCTCTATCCGTTTGATCAGCACTGGCGCTCGACCCTGGCTTGCCTGACGATCATCCTGACGGTGGTGGCCTCCTGCCTGCCCTGGGCCTGGAGCGGCAAGCGCCTCGTCGGGCTCTGGATCGCGGGGTTTGCCATCTATTATCTGCTGATGGAGGGGAGCCTGCTCGGCCTCCAGCAGGTGACGACCGATGGCTGGGGTGGGCTGTCCCTGACCCTGTTCCTCTTTGCGTCGGTGGTCATTCTCGGCATGCCCATGGGGCTGGGCCTTGCGCTCATGCGGCGCTCAGAGATGCCAGTGGTGAAGTATTTCGCCATGGTGCTGATCGACTTCATCCGGTCCCTGCCGCTCTTGACGACGCTCTTCACCGCAGCGGTGGTGGTACCGATCCTGCTGCCCTCCTGGCTGGAGGGGGACAAGATTTGGCGGGTGATCGTGGCCTTCGCGCTCTTTTTCGCCTGCTATCAAGCGGAGGTCTTCCGCGGCGGGTTTCAGGCGATCCCCAAAGGGCAGTTCGAGGCGGGCAAGGCGCTCGGGCTGAGTTATTGGCAGATCCTGTCGCGGATCGTGCTGCCGCAGGTTTTCCGCCACGCGCTGCCCTCGACGATCAACATGGTGGTGGTCACCTTCAAGGAGACCGCGATCGTGATCATCATCGGTTTCTTCGACATCCTCGCCTCGGCCAAGGCGGCCTTCGGCACCGTGGATTGGGCGCCGTATTACCTGGAGGTCTGGGTCTTTGTCGGCGCAATCTACTGGGTCTTCCTCTTCTCCCTCGGCCAGTATGGCGAGTACCTGAAGAAGCGGATGAAGGTGCAGGAACGCTGAACGCGAAACCGCCCCGGGCATGAGCCACGGGGCGGTTTGATTTTCGCAAAGATCGTAGATCAGAGTTTGTTCAGCGGCATCTTAAGGACCATATTCCCGTCCTCATCCTCGGGCACATCGCCCGCCCGCATATTCACTTGCAACGACGGCAGGATCAGGCTCGGCACTTTCAGCTCCGCATCACGCGCTGTGCGGAACGCGACGAACTCCTCCCGGGTCTTGCCGCCGCCCACATGGATGTTCTCTGCCTTCTGTGCGGCCACAGTCGTCTCCCAAGAAATGGCGCGCCCGCCGGGCCCGTAATCGTGACAGATGAAGAGCCGCGTCGCATCGGGCAGGCTCAGCACCCGCTGGATCGAGTCGTAAAGCTGCCCCGCATCCCCGCCCGGGAAATCCGCGCGGGCCGAGCCGCCATCGGGCATGAAGAGCGTGTCCCCGACAAAGCAGGCATCGCCGATCACATGGACCATGCAGGCGGGCGTATGCCCTGGCGTGTGGAGCGCATGGCCCACCATGCCGCCGACCGTGTAGCTGTCGCCATCGGAGAAGAGCTTGTCGAATTGCGAGCCATCGCGCTGGAACTCGGTGCCCTCGTTGAAGATCTTGCCGAAGACGTCCTGCACTTCCTGCACATGCTCGCCAATGCCGATCTTGCCACCGAGCTGCTCCTGGATGTAGGGCGCGCCGGAGAGATGATCCGCATGGACATGGGTCTCGATGATCCATTCCAGCGCCAGCTCGTGCTCTCGGATGAACGCGATCATCTGGTCGGCGCTGTCATAGGTCAGACGTCCGGCGGCGGGGTCAAACTCCATCACCGGGTCGATGATCGCACAGGCGGGACCACCCGGCTCGCGCACCACATAGGAGATGGTGTTGGATTGCGGGTCGAAGAAAGGCGTGACCTTCGGCCGCGTGCTCAGATCGATCTCAAGTTCCATCTGCACTCCTCCCGTTCAGATGTCAGTCTATAGTGACGTGGCCTTTCGGTGTGTCAAATTCAAACGCAAGGGCGTTTGGGCCTTCGGTGATCTCGGCCAGATCGGCGATCTGCAGCGTCTCGAATAGAGTCCTCAGCTGCGCAGGATCGGGATGGGTTATCGCGACCTTGGTCAGGCGCACGCCCAGATCCTGCTGCCCAGTAGAGGGGTGGGGGCCCGGCGACCATTCGATGAACGCCGGCAGCAGCCCACCCTCCGGCAGGTGCCCATCCTGTGGCACGGTCAGCCGCCAACTGCGATCGCCACGCTGGAAATGGACCACTTCGCCCAGATCCACCGAGCTCGCGGCAATCACGCCATCCAGGTCGTTAGTATTCACCACCCAGCAGAGCGCCCGGGGCCGTTCCGCCAGTCGCGCGGTGGTCACGGGATCATCCAGTGTGAACCAGCGCACGCGCCCGGGATCCGGGGCCTCGGGGTCAACAGCGATCAGCTCAAAGAAACTCTCATTTCCGGCCTGCATCACGCAGTTATGGGTGCTCATCGCGTCATGCTTGGACCCTGCGGGCACGGTCACGCCGAGGGCTTCCTCCATCGCCGCGACACCTTGCGCCAGATCCGCGGCTCCGATGGCCATATGGTCAATCTTGTTCTGCATTACTGAGATCTCATTGGGTGTTCAGATGAGGGAGGGCGGCGGCCAGGTCGCGCTGGAGCGTGTCCAGATCGTCAAAGCCGATATTGAAACGGATCAGCGCACCGGGCTCGTCCCAGGATGTCGCCGAACGCTCTGGCGTGACCGGGAGAACGAGGCTTTCGAACCCGCCCCAGGAGACGCCGACCCCGAAATGGTGCAACGCGTCCACGAAGCGCTCAACCTGTGCGCTCTCGCAAGGGTGGAACACCACGGAAAACAGCCCCGCCGCGCCGGAGAAATCGCGTGCCCAATGGGCGTGTCCGGGGCAGCTGGAAAAAGCCGGATGCAGTACGCGCTTGACCTGCGGTTGAGCTGCGAACCATGCGGCCATGGTGTGCCCGGCCTTGTCCACATGGGCCATGCGCATCTGCAAGGTGCGCAGGCCGCGCAGGGCAAGCATCACTTCCTGCCCGCCGGTTTTGTCCCCGATCTGCATCACGGTCTTGCGCAGAGCTGGACCGTGGGCGGCAGTCGAGGCGATGACGCCCAGCATGGCGTCCGAATGCCCGCAGAGATACTTGCTCCCGGAATAGGCGAGCACGTCCACGCCGAGCGTCAGCGCCTGGCAGAAAACTGGCGTCCCCCATGTCGTATCAAGGATCGTCGGCACGCCCGCCACCTGCGCGGCCCCGGCGATGGCCGGGATGTCCGGCATTTCGAACGTTCCGGAGCCGGGGGCTTCGAACATCACGGCACAGGTCTCGGGCGACATCAGATCGGCGATCCCGGCGCCGATCATCGGGTCGAAATAGGCGATTTCCACGCCCATCTGCGTCAGCAAACCGTCGCAGAACGCTCTTGTGTTGCCATAGACGTTATCCGCCACCAGTAGATGCGCGCCCGGACGTGCAAAGGTCATGAGCGCGCAACTGATCGCGGCGACACCGGAGGAAGTCAGTGTGACCGCCTCGGCCTGCTCCAGCCGGGCGAGCATCTCCTCCAGTTTGTAGACCGCCGCGTTGCCGTAGCGCCCGTAATACATCGTGCCGCTCTCGTACCGATTCGCGCGGGCGGTTTCGAACTGGGCCAGCCGGTCGAACACCATGGTCGAGCCCAGTTCGACCGGCATATTCACATGTCGACCTTCAACTGTGTCGGGACGGCCATCCTGAACCAGAATATCGCTCAGCGCGGGGGGAGGATTGGTCACGGCAATTGATCCCTTTTCATGACAGGCGGAGGATGGCACTAGGGATGTATAGTGTCAATATGTGGCATGCGCGTATCGTATAGCGAAACAGTAGGGCGATGAGCACACAAAAAACCAGAGTCACGGCGAGCCATTGGGGCCCCGGTCTCGCAGTCACCGAAGGCGCACGTCTCGTGCGTGTGGATCCGCACCCGGAGGATCCGTCTCCGTCTCCGATCAACGACAATATTGCCAGCAGCCTCAATGGCCGCGCACGGGTCTTGCGCCCGGCGGTCCGGGCAGGCTGGCTCGATGCGGTCGCCGCAGGCCGCGCAGGTGATGCCGGCAGTGGCCAGCGCGGCCGCGATGCCTTTGTCGAGCTTAGCTGGGACGAGATGCTGGATCTCCTTGCGGCCGAGATCACCCGCATGCGGGCGACCCATGGAAATGAGGCGATCTTTGCCGGGACCTATGGCTGGTCCAGCGCCGGCCGGGTTCATCACGCCCAGAGCCAGCTCAAGCGGTTCTTGAATACTCAGGGCGGGTTTGTCCGCTCTAAGGGGAATTACAGTTACAACGCAGCACTTGTGCTGATGCCCTATATCGTCGGCTCCTACCGAGACCATGTGATCCAGACCACGCGCTGGCCGGTGGTCGCGCGGCACAGCAAGCTGGTGGTGATGTTCGGCGGTATGGCCATGCGCAACACGCAGGTCAGCGATGGGGGCGTGGCGCGGCACCGGATGGCCGAGAACCTGCGCACCTGTACCGAGGCCGGGGTGAAATTCGTGAATTTCAGCCCCCTGCGCGATGACGTGGCCGAGAGCCTGGGTGCCGAGTGGTTGCCGCCCAAGCCCGGCACGGATACGGCGGTGATGATGGGGCTGGCCCATACGCTGCTGATCGAGGGGCTCCACGATGCAGCGTTTCTGGCGCGTTACACGACCGGGTTTGAGCGGGTCGCGGCCTATCTTACGGGGCAATCCGACGGGGTGGTCAAGGATGCGGACTGGGCCAGCGCGGTCTCCGGCGTGCCTGCGGACCGGATCCGCAGCCTTGCGCGCGAGATGGCGTCGGGCCGGACCATGATTTCCTGCGCGGCGGGGTTACAGCGCGCCGACTACGGCGAGCAGCCCTTGTGGATGACCGTGACGCTCGCGGCCATGCTGGGCCAGATAGGATTGCCCGGCGGCGGCTACACGATCGGGTATGGCGTGAATGCCAATATCGGCAATGTGGGCCGCCCCTTCCGCTGGGGCGCGCTGGAGCAAGGCCGAAACCCTGTCGATCGGTTTATTCCCGTGGCGATGATCGCCGATATGCTTCTCAATCCGGGCGAGCACTACCGCTATGACGGGAGCGAAGGGGTCTTTCCCGATATTCGCATGGTCTGGTGGGCGGGGGGCAACCCGTTCCATCACCACCAGGATCTGAACCGGCTGCACCGGGCCTTTCAACGGCCTGAAACGGTCATCGTGAACGAGATCAACTGGACCGCGACGGCGCGCCATGCGGATATCGTCCTGCCCGTTGCCGCCCCGCAGGAGCGTGAGGATTTCGCGGGCGGGCAGTCGGACAATGCGCTGATGCCCATGCCGAAGCTGGCTTCTCCTCCGGGGGAGGCGCGGGTCGAGTTCGAGATCTATGCCGAGCTGGCTGCGCGCCTCGGGGATGCTTCCGGGTTCACTCAGGGGCACGACGCGGGCAGCCTCGTCCGACAGGTCTGGGCCGATACCCAGATCGCGGCGGAGGCCTGGGGCACCAGCCTTCCGGATTGGGAGCAGTTCATTCAAGGGAATATCGTGGCGGTGCCCGATCCCACGCCGGAGCGGGTCTTTCTGGCCGAGTTCCGCGCCGATCCGCAGGCGTATCCACTGACGACGCCCTCGGGCAAGATCGAGCTGTTTTCTGAGCGAATTGCCGGGTTCGACCTGCCGGATTGCCCGGGACATGCCAGCTATCTCCCGCCGCGCGACGCGGTCGCTGGGACGGGACCGCTTTATCTGTTGTCGGGGCAACCGGCGACGCGGCTGCATTCGCAACTCGACAATGGCGCCTATAGCGTCGGGCGCAAGATCGCCGGGCGTGAGCCTGTGCTCATCCACCCCGAGGATGCGGCGAGCCGGGGTATAAGTGACGGGGACATCGTGGAGCTCTCGAACCCGCGCGGGTGCTGCCTTGCCGGGGCGCGGGTGACCGAGGCGATCCGGCCGGGCTGCGTGTTCCTGTGGACGGGGGCGTGGTATGATCCGGATTACAGTGCTCCCCAAAACCGGGACCGCCATGGCAATCCGAATGTGCTGACCCATGATCAACGGACGTCGCAGCTGTCTCAGGGGCCTGCGGCCCATTCGGCCATGGTCGAGCTGGCCCGCTTCGAGGGGGACCCACCGCCGGTCGAAGCCCATGCGCCGCCCCCCTTCAAACCGCGGTAGCGTTCTGATATTCGGAACGCCCGCAACGGAGACGTCCCATGCCGAACGACGCCAAGGCCCCGAAAGTCGACTCGACCCTGTCCAAGGGGCTCGCGATTCTCGAAAACCTGGCCAGTGCCCGGCAGGGCAAGGGCGTTACCCAGATCTCGCGGGAGCTGGAGCTAACGAAGTCGAACACGTTTCGCCTGCTGCAAACGCTGACGACGCTCGGCTATGTGAAGCATTTCGAGGACAAGACCTATGGCGCGACCCTCAAGACCTGGCAGGTCGGGCGTGCCCTGGTGGACAACTTGAATTTACGGGAGCTTGCCGCGCCGGAGATGTCCTTTCTCAGTCAGGAAACCGGTGAGACCGTGTACCTGGCCGTGCCCGAGAACCTCACCGTGATCTATATCGACAAGATCGACAGCCAGAAGCCGATCCGGTCCTGGAATGCGGTCGGGGGGGCGGCGCCGCTCCATTGCGTGGGGACAGGCAAGGCCATTCTGGCCGCGAATTACGAGCGGATGCGCGATCAGCTTCAGGGCAATCTGACCCGGCATACGGATCGAACTCTCACCAGCTTCGAGCAGCTGGATGCGGATGTCGCCGCCACGCAAGCGCGCGGCTATGCTTTTGACACCGGGGAGTTTCGCGACCGGATCTTGAGTTTCGGTGCGCCGATCACTCTGCCGGACGGGGTCGCTGTGGCGGCCCTCGGCGTCTCGCTGCCGGATATCAACCTGGCGGAAAACGCCGAGACCCGGATCGGCGATCTTGTGCGGCACGCCGCAAGCAGCGTGTCGCTCAAGCTCAGTCGGGGATAGGCACTAGCCTTTCTTTTCGGACATTTCGACCGGGCCGCCCTGAGCCTCCCAAGTGGAGAATCCCTCTTTGAGATGCGCCGCCTCGAATCCCATATCCTGCAAAGTCGCGACTGTCAGGGCTGAGCGCCAGCCAGAGGCGCAGTGAAAGACATAGGACTTGGTCGGGTCGGTAAAGACCTCTTTGTGGTAGGGGCTGTCCGGGTCCACCCAGAACTCGATCATGCCGCGCGGCGCGTGCACGCTGCCGGGGATAAACCCGCTGCGCTGACGCTCGCGGACGTCACGAATATCGACCACCACCAGATCCGGATCATCGAGCCGTGCGATCAGATCGGCGGTTTCGATCTCCTCGATCCGGGCACGGGCCGCCGCGACCATATCCTGAGCAGAGATCTTGAGTTTGGGCATGGGTCACCTTTGTGCTGTTATTTAGAACATGTATTTCGTATATTGACACCTGTGGGGGAGGGGTGCAACATCCTCCACAGATCGCAGATGATGCGTTAGCACAGGGGCACGGACAAAGGATGACAGTGGACACGCCGATCTCCCTTTGGGACGCCTCTGCCGCAGAGCCGGACTATGCCGCGCCGATGGAAGTGGACACACAGGTTGATGTCGCGATCATCGGCGGCGGGTTCACGGGGCTGTCCACCGCCCTGCATTGCGCCGAGGCGGGGCTCTCCTCGCATGTGCTGGAAGCCAGGCAAATCGGATTTGGCGGGTCGGGCCGCAATGTGGGGCTGGTCAATGCCGGCGTCTGGCACCCGCCCGCCAAGGTGCGCGAGAAACTGGGCGAGACCTATGGCCCGCGCTTTGTGGCGCGGTTCGGAGCGGGGCCGGAGACGGTCTTCAACCTGATCGAGCGGCACCAGATCCGCTGCGAAGTCACCAAAACCGGCACGCTCCACGCGGCCCACGCGCCCTCGGGCTTCGAGGATCTGCGCGCCCGCCATCAGGAATGGCAGCGGCTCGAGGCCCCGGTGGATCTGCTCAGCCGCGAGGACATGGTTGCGGCCACGGGAACCTCCGTGTTTTTTGGCGGGCTGCTTGACCGGCGCGCAGGCACGATCAACCCCATGGGCTACGTCCGAGGTCTTGCGCGTGCCGCGCGCGGCGCCGGGGCCGAGATCAGCACGGGCGTGACCGCCACGCGTCTGCGCCGCGAGGGGCAAGGCTGGATCGTCGAGACAAATCGCGGGACCGTGCGCGCGTCCTCGGTGGTGCTCGGTACGAATGCCTATACGGATGACCTCTGGCCGGACCTGAAAAAGGTCTTCACCAAGATCCATTACTTCCAGCTGGCGACGACCCCGCTGGGCGCGCGCGTGCAGCATATTCTGCCCGGGCGGCAAGGCCTCTGGGACACAGGGCAGATCATGTTCTCGCTGCGGCGGGACATGACCGACCGGCTGATCATCGGCTCCATGGGAACGGTCCTGGGCGACAAGGGCCAGGGCCTGTCTCAGCGCTGGGCCCGCAAGCAGCTCCGCCGGATGTTCCCGGAGCTCGGCCCCGTCACCTTTGAGGAGGCTTGGCATGGTCAGATCGCCATGACCCCGGACCACCTGCCGCGGATCTACAAACTGGCCGAGGGGCTCTTTACCCCCATCGGCTATAACGGGCGCGGGATCACCACGGGCACCTTGTTCGGGCAGGCCATGTCGGGTCTGCTGACGGGGATGGATCCCACCGAGCTGCCCCTGCCGATCACGGATGTCAAAACCGTGCCCTCCGCCCCGATCATGTCGCGGTTCTATCAGGCCGCCTTCACTGCCAACCAGATTTTCAAGAGCCTCTGACCCATGAGCCCAGACGATATTCGCGTCGGTGTCGATATTGGCGGCACGTTTACCGACGTCGCCCTGACCCATCCCGGCGGACTGGCCACCGCCAAGGTGCTGACTGACTACACCGCGCCGGAACAGGCCATTCTCGACGGGATCGCCACCGCCGCAGCCGAGGCGGGTGTCGCGCTGGGCGACATCGCACAGGTGATCCATGGCACCACATTGGTCACCAATGCGCTGATCGAGCGGCGCGGGGCCAAGACCGCCTTCATCACCACCGAGGGCTTCCGGGATGTGATCGAGATGCGGTCCGAGAACCGGTTCGAGCAATATGACCTGAACCTCGTGTTGCCGACACCGCTGGTGCCGCGCGCCCATCGCTTCACCCTGAACGAGCGGCTGGGGCCCGATGGCGAGGTCCTGCTGCCGCTCGATCCGGCGGAGGTCGCAGAGATGGCGGCGCATGTCGTCTCGGGTGGGTTTGAGGCGGTGGCCATCGGCCTGATGCACGCCTACGCCAACCCGGAGCATGAGCGGATGATGGAGGCAGCCTTGCGCGCAGCGGCCCCGGATCTGGCGATCTCGATCTCCTCGGTGATCTCGCCCCAGATGCGCGAGTTGCCCCGGTTCAACACGGTGATCGCTAATGCTTATGTCCAGCCGCAGGTCTCGGATTATCTCGGGCGGCTTGTCGCGCGCCTGCGCGAGACAGGGGTTGGGGCGCCGGTCTTCATGCTGCATTCCGGGGGCGGGTTGATCTCGGTCGAAACGGCTTCGGAGCAACCGGTGCGTCTGCTGGAATCCGGCCCCGCGGGTGGTGCGATCTTTGCCGCTGATTTCGCCCGGGCCCATGGGCTCGACAAGGTGCTGAGCTTCGATATGGGCGGCACCACCGCCAAGATCTGCCTCATCGAGGACGGGACACCCAAGACCGCGAACACGTTCGAGGTCGCGCGCACCTACCGGTTCAAGAAGGGCTCCGGCATGACGGTCTCAACCCCCGTGGTCGAGATGGTGGAGATCGGGGCCGGAGGCGGCTCCATCGCCTCCATCGACCAGATGGGGCGGCTGCAGGTGGGGCCACGCTCCGCCGCGTCCGAGCCCGGACCGGCCTGCTACGGGCGCGGCGGCGAAGAGCCGACGGTCACGGATGCGAACCTGCTCCTCGGGCGGCTTGATCCAGAGAACTTCGCTGGCGGCTCGATCACCCTGCATCCGGAGGCCTCGGCCAAGGCTGCGGACCGCCTGAAGCTATCTGCCCATGATGCGGCCTTCGGGATCACTGAGCTGGTGGATGAAAACATGGCCAATGCGGCCCGGGTTCACACGGTCGAGAATGGCCGCGATATCGAGCATTTCACCATGATCGCCTTTGGCGGCGGCGCGCCGCTTCATGCCTGCCGTCTATGTGAGAAGCTGGGGATTGATGAGCTGATCATCCCGCCCGGGGCCGGGGTCGGCTCGGCCATCGGGTTCCTCAAGGCGCCGTTCAGCTTCGAGGCCTCGCGTGGTCTCTTCCAGCGGCTCGACGGGTTCGACCCGGACGCGGTCAACGCCGCCCTGACGGAAATGGAGGCCGAGGCCCACAGCTTTGTCGACGAGGGCGCCAAGGATGCCCCGCGCACCACGCGCCTGACAGCGATGATGCGCTATGCCGGGCAAGGCTGGGAGATCCCGGTGATCGTGCCCCACCGGGCGCTGGAGGCCGGGGATCTGCCCATGCTGCAAAGCGCCTTCGAGGAGGCCTACCGGACCCTCTTCGGGCGGATCATCGAGGGGCTCGCGGTGGAAGTGACGAACTGGCTGCTCACGGTCTCGACCGTCTTGCCCGACGTCGCCCCCGCCACCCGCCACAGCGCCGGATCGCCCGCCGGGACCCTGCGCACCCGCCCGGTCTTTGACGCCGCCATGCGCGAAACCGTCGAGGCCCACGAGGTTGCGCGCAGCGCCCTGAGCGCGGGCAAGATGGTCGAAGGCCCGGCCATCGTGGTTGAAACCAACACCTGCACCATCGTGACCGCAGGGTTTGTCGTGGTGGGGCAGGGCGATGGCTCCCTCCGCCTGATCCGCAAGGAGCGCGCAGCATGACCCAGCCCAGCAGCATCGACTATCAGATCATGTGGAACCGCCTGATCGCCGTGGTGGAGGAACAGGCGACGACCCTGATCCGCACGGCCTTCTCGACCTCCGTGCGCGAGGCGGGGGACCTCTCGGCAGGGCTCTTTGATCAGGCGGGGCGTATGATCGCCCAAGCGGTCACCGGCACGCCGGGCCATGTGAACGCCATGGCCGAGAGCGTCACCCATTTCGCCGCCCAGATCGGGCCGCAGAACACTTTTGAAGGCGATGTCTTCATCACCAACGATCCCTGGCTGGGGACCGGGCATCTGCATGACATCACCGTGGTCACGCCGGTCTTCCGCAAAGGCGCGCATATCGGCTACTTCGCCTGCACGGCCCATGTGGTCGATATCGGCGGGCGGGGCTTTGGCCCCGACGGGCAGGAGGTTTTTGAAGAAGGTCTGCTGATCCCGATCACAAAACTTGCCGAGCGCGGCGAAGTGCAATCCCTCCTGATCGAGTTGGTGCGCGCCAATGTGCGCACGCCGGACCAGACTGTGGGCGACATGTATTCGCTCGCCGCCTGCAACGAGGCGGGGGAGCGGCGACTTCAGGCGATGATGGATGAGTTCCGCATCGACGATCTGAAAGGACTCTCGGCCTTTATCATCGACACCTCGCGCGCCGCGACCCATGCGGCCATCGCCGAGGTGCCTGATGGGCGCTACCAGCAGACCATGCAGGTGGATGGCTATGACGTGCCCGTGCATATGGAGGTCACGCTCGATGTGGCGGGCGACCGACTGCGCGCGGATTTCGCCGGCACCTCCGGGCCGTCACGCTTTGGCGTGAACGTGCCCGAGGTCTATACCCGCGCCTATGCCTGCTACGGTCTGAAATGCGCTATCGCGCCGCAAGTGCCGAACAATACTGGCTCGCTGGAGCCCTTCGAGATCACCGCGCCCGAGGGCTGCATCCTCGCGGCCAAGCGCCCTGCGCCGGTCTCAACCCGGCATGTGCTGGGCCATCTGGTGCCGGATGTGGTGCTCGGCGCGCTCCATAAGGCGCTGCCGGGGGTGGTGCCTGCCGAAGGGGCCTCCTCGCTTTGGAACATCCAGATCTCGGCGCGGGCGTCGGACCCTGAAAGCGGGCTGCCCAATCGTGAGATCCTCATGTTCAACTCCGGCGGGACCGGCGCGCGCCCGTCGGTCGACGGCCTCTCGGCCACGGCCTTCCCCTCAGGCGTATCGACTATGAGCGTCGAGGCGACCGAGCATGTGGGTCCGATCACCGTCTGGCGCAAGGACCTGCGCGCAGGCTCCGGTGGGGCCGGGGCGCAGCGCGGCGGTCTGGGTCAGGTGATCGAGATCGAGGCGCGTGCGGGCTATGACTTCTACTTCAACGCCATGTTTGACCGGGTGCAGAACCCGGCCCGGGGGCGCGAGGGCGGCGGTCCGGGCGCGCCCGGCGCGGTGGCCCTCACCGATGGCACGGCGCTGCAGTCCAAGGGGCGCCAGAAGGTCGCCAATGGGCAACGCCTGCGCCTGAGTCTGCCGGGCGGCGGCGGTTATGGCGATCCGCTGCTGCGTCCGCGCGCGGCGGTTGCCGAGGACATTGCTTCCGGGTTCATCTCGGCGGCGGAGGCCCGCGAGGCCTATGGATACACAGACGAGGACGAATAGATGAGCAAAGCTCCTTTGGCACTGGTGACCGGGGCCGCGCAGGGCATCGGATACGCTTGCGCAGAAGCCCTGAAGGAAGACGGGTACCGGGTGATCCTGTCGGATGTGAACGCCGATGGTGTGGCCGAGGCCGCAGCGACCCTCGGGGCTGAGGCCGCGATGGCCTGCGACATGGGCGATGTGGCGGCGATCCACGCCATGCTCGACCAGATCGCGGCGGAGCATGGCCCGATCTCGGCGCTGGTGAACAATGCGGGCATCGCCATGCCCGGGGATTTCCTGGACTACGCGCTCGAGGATTTTGACCGGGTGATGAACATCAACCTGCGCGGCGTCTTCGTGGCGACCCAGCGGGTGGCGAAGGCCATGGTGGCGGAAGGGATCGAAGGGTCCATCGTCAATATGTCCTCGATCAATGCCCAGGTCGCGATCCCTGCGATCCCGGCCTATTGCGCCTCCAAGGGCGGGCTGATGCAGCTGACCAAGGTGGCGGCTCTGGCGCTGGCGCCGAAGAATATCCGCGTGAACGCGGTGGGTCCGGGCTCTATCGATACGGCCATGATGGCGGGCGTGAATGCCAATCCCGAGGCTTTTGCCATGGCGATGTCGCGCACACCCCTGGGGCGCGCGGGCTCGGCGCGGGAGATTGGCGATGTGGTCGCGTTCCTCTGTTCGAAAAAGGCCAGCTATATCACAGGCGAGACCATCTATGTGGATGGCGGGCGGCTTGGCCTCAACTACGTGATGTCATGAGCTACGCCGAGGCCTATGCACATTGGCAGGCCGATCCGGAGGGGTTCTGGGCCGAGGCGGCGCAGGAGATCGACTGGATCACGCCGCCCAGCCGCGCCTTTGATCCGGAGCAGGGCGCCTATGGGCGCTGGTTTCCCGATGGCGTCTGCAACACCTGCTGGAACGCGGTGGATCGCCATGTGGCGGCAGGCCATGGAGAGCGGCAGGCGCTGATCTATGACAGTCCGGTGACCGAGACCGTGCGACGCTTCTCCTTTGCCGAGCTGCAGACCGAAGTCGCCGCGCTGGCCACGGTGATGCAGGACCACGGGGTCACCAAGGGCGACCGGGTTGTGATCTACATGCCCATGGTGCCCGAGGCGATCTTTGCAATGCTGGCCTGTGCACGGCTCGGCGCGGTGCATTCCGTGGTCTTTGGCGGGTTCGCCGCCCATGAGCTGGCCACGCGGATCGATGATGCGGCGCCCAAGCTCATCATCTCCGCCTCCTGCGGGATCGAGCCTGGGCGGATCGTGGCCTATAAACCGCTGCTGGATGCGGCGATTGCTGAGGCAACCTCCAAGCCCGCGCATTGCCTGATCCTGCAACGGGAGATGGAGCTGGCCGCGATGCAGGCGGGCCGGGATGTGGATTATGCCGAGGCCGTCTGGGCCGCGAAATCCGCAGGCCGCCTGGCCGAGTGCATGCCCGTGGTCGCGACCGATCCGCTCTATATCCTCTACACCTCTGGCACGACCGGGCAGCCCAAGGGGGTCGTGCGCGACACGGGCGGCCATATGGTGGCGCTGAAATGGACCATGGCGCACCACTACGGGATCGCGCCGGGCGAGATCTTCTGGGCGGCCTCCGATGTGGGCTGGGTCGTGGGGCATTCCTATATCTGCTATGCGCCGCTCCTCCATGGCTGCGCGACCGTGGTCTATGAGGGCAAGCCCGTGGGCACCCCGGATGCGGGCGCGTTCTGGCGGGTGATCCAGGATCACAAGGTGGCCGCGCTCTTCACCGCACCGACGGCCTTCCGCGCGATCAAGAAGGAAGACCCCGAGGGGGCCTTGATCGGCCAATACGACCTGAGCGCCTTCCGCACACTGTTTCTCGCGGGCGAGCGCTCTGACCCGGCAACCGTGCAATGGGCCGAGGCCAAGCTGCAGCGCCCGGTGATCGACCATTGGTGGCAGACCGAGACCGGCTGGCCCATGTCCGGCAATCCGGTGGGGCTGGGGCAGGTGCCGGTCAAGCATGGCTCCCCCGGCGTGCCGATGCCGGGCTATGACATCCGCGTGCTGGATGATGCGGGCCAGCCCGTGGCGCCGGGCGTGCTGGGCAATATCGTGGTGAAACTGCCCCTGCCGCCCTCGGGCTTTCCGACGCTCTGGAATGCCGAGGCGCGGTTCCGGAAAAGCTATCTCGAGGACTTCCCGGGCTACTACGCGACGTCTGATGCGGGGATCATGGATGAGGATGGCTATGTCTTCATCATGGCGCGCACCGATGACATCATCAATGTGGCGGGCCACCGGCTGAGCACCGGCGCCATGGAGGAGGTGCTGGCCCACCATCCCGACATCGCCGAATGCGCCGTGGTGGGGCAGGCGGATGCGCTCAAGGGCCAGATGCCCCTGGGCTTCTATGTCACCAATGCCGGTGTCGCACGCGACCCGCGGGAGCTGGAGCGTGAGCTGGTGCAGCTCGTGCGCGCTCAGATCGGCGCCGTGGCGGCCTTCAAAACCGCCGTCCATGTGCCGCGCCTGCCCAAGACCCGTTCCGGTAAGGTTCTGCGCGGGACCATGCAGAAAATTGCGGGCAAAACCGACTTCAAGATGCCAGCGGCTATCGACGATCCGACGATCCTCGACGAGATTGCAGGCGCATTGAAAGCACGGGGAATCCTCAGATGATCACGAGACTGGAAACCGGCCAACGGATGAGCAAGATCGTCATCCACAACGACGTGGCCTATCTCTGCGGCCAGGTCGGCGCGGGTGAGACGGTGGCCGAGCAGACCGCAGATTGCCTGTCGCGCATCGATGCGCTGCTGGTGCAAGCGGGCTCAGACCGCGAACACATCCTGCAGGCGATCGTCTGGCTCCGCGACATGGCGGATTTCGCCGAGATGAACGCGGTCTGGGATGCCTGGGTGCCCGAGGGCCATGCCCCCGCGCGTGCCTGCGGCGAGGCGCGGCTCGCCCGCGATGTCTTGAAAGTTGAAATCATCATAACCGCAGCGGTGCGCCGCTAGACAGTCGAGAGGACATGCCATGACGACGATCCCCGCCGTACAGCTCACCGATGTGAACAAGTATTACGGAACCTTTCATGCTCTGAAGGCGATCAACCTGACCGTCACGAAAGGCGAAAAGATCGTCGTCTGCGGCCCCTCGGGGTCGGGCAAGTCCACCATGATCCGCACGATCAACCAGCTCGAAGAGCATCAGTCCGGGGTCATTGAAATCAACGGTCACCCGATTGCCGCCGATGATCCCAAGATCGACCAGCTCCGCCAGGATGTCGGCATGTGCTTTCAGCACTTCAACCTCTTTCCGCATCTGACCATTCTTGAAAACTGCACGCTGGCGCCGATGCTCGCACGCAAGATCCCGCAGGAGGAGGCCGAGGCCACCGCGATGATGTATCTCGAGAAGGTGCAGATCGCGAACCAGGCGCCCAAATATCCCGGCCAGCTCTCCGGTGGGCAGCAGCAGCGCGTGGCGATTGCCCGGGCGCTCTGCATGAAGCCCGAGATCCTGCTGTTCGATGAGCCGACCTCGGCGCTGGATCCCGAGATGATCGGCGAAGTGCTCGACGTGATGGTGACCCTGGCCGAAGAGGGGATGACGATGATCTGCGTGACCCATGAGATGGGCTTTGCCCGCAAGGTCGCCGACCGCGTGATCTTCATGGATGCGGGCGAAATCATTGAAGAAAACGACCCCGAGAGCTTCTTCACCAACCCGCAAAGCGACCGGACCCGGACCTTCCTGGATCAGGTGCTCAGCCACTGATCTGCCCGGTGATACAATTGAAACATCTGGCGACGTAACGCGGATACAGAAAGGCGTCACAACCCCCGCATGAGCCGAGCGCAGCCGCTCGGTCCTTGAGGAGAGTAGTGAGTATGAAGCCCCTTTTGATCGCAGCGGGCATCGCGCTGGTGGCCCCCATCGCCAATGCGACGCCTGTCACCCTCGAGTTCGCTGCGGATTTCGAGTTTCTGCCCCAGACCGAAAAAGGGTTCGAGATCTCGGGGCATGGGGCGCTGGTCGAGGATGGGCTGGCATCGGAGTTCTTCGACGCCTCCCGCAGTATTGAGATTTCTCGCCAGGCCGGGGTGTTTTCTCTGCTGAGTCTCGAGATTGACCGCCGCCCGGATGTGCAGAACGCCTTCTCGCTCGAAGGCTACTTGGGCGGCGAGCTTGTCTGGGAAAGCGGCGCCTATGATTACGATGATCAGCAGGGCGCGGGCGCGCTCGAAATCGGCGGGTTTGACACCCCCTATTTCGATACGTTCCTGATCGTGGGGTCCGGGCCGGTCACCGATGATGACGCGCTCGATAACCTGATCTTCTTTAACGATATCACCTTTGACCTGCAGCGGGACGCGCCAGCGCCCGTGCCGCTGCCGGCGAGCCTGTTCCTACTGGGCTCCGCCTTGGCGGGGCTGGGGCTTCGGCGGCGTCGTACCTGACACCTCCGCGCCCTGCGTAACGAGTGCCCCTCCGGATGCCCGAGGCTCCGGAGGGTTTTTCGTTTGGGCCCCGCAGTCGGCGGAGCGCGCGAGAGAGTGATACAATTGAAACATGGCGCGACGTCACCGGGATACAGTTGCCGGTCAGGGTGCCCGCGAACTGGGGCACAGGCCTCACGCAAACCGGAGATCCCCATGAAGAGCTTCGCCGTCGCCTTTGGCTTGCTGGCCCTCGCGCCCGCCGCTGGCGCAACCCCTGTCACCCTGGAGTTCGAACAGGCGCTCGTTGATTTGCCCTATTCCGAGAAGGGGTTCGAGGTAAGCGGCTTTGGCGCCGTGATCGAGAATGGCCTCGGCACGAATTTCTTTGACGAGAGCAAGAGCATCTCGCTCACCCACGAGTCAGGCGTGTTCTCACTGATTTCCTTCGAGATCGACCGCCGCCCTGACGTCACAAACATCTTCACGCTCGAAGGGTATTTCGAGGGGGAGCTTGTCTGGGAAGGCGGGCTCTATGATTTCACAGATGAGGTCGGGGCCGGGCCGTTGCTGATCGGTGGGTTCGACACTCCCGAGTTTGACCTGTTTCGCATTGGTGGGGTCGGGCCCGGCACCTTCGAAGATGCTGGCGACAACTCCGCCTTCTTCGAAGAGATTACCTTTGATCTGAACCGGGACCCGACGGTCCCACCCCCGACACCCGTGCCTTTGCCGGCCGGGTTTGTCCTGTTGGCCACGGCCCTCGGTGGTTTGGGTTTCCGCCGTCGCCTTGGCTGAACAGACTGTTCCTCGTGTAACCAGTGCACCTCCGGAGGGTTCCAGACTCCGGAGGTTTTTTTGAGCCCGGATTGCGCGGATACAATCGGTACAACTCTCTGACAAATCTGACGTTTTGCGAAATTCGACAGACACATGCGGCAGGCATCCCTGCGGTGTTCACGCGGCCGCGCCGCGCCCAAGACAAGAAGGAGTTGGGTTGTGTTTTTTGAGTTTAACGAGCCCCCCGTCGCGCTGGTGCGTGGCAAGGCCAAAATCGAGCCAGAGACCTTGCAGCTGACGGAAGACAGCGCTGCCCGGACGGAGTTGCCCCAGCCGGCGGGGGATCTGGCCTCCGCTTGGCTGCCGGATGGCGCGGGTCTTACGCCGCACATCATCCTCGACGATTTTCTCTTTTGATCTCCTGCTAAAAATGAGACCTCATATTATGAAAGCATTTCACTTCTCCGCCCCGCTTGCGGTTGCCATGACCCTGGCTTGCTCTGCGGTTGCCGCCCCTGTGATCTATGAAGACCGCACCACATTCGTGCAGGAGACCGGTCCCCAGTTCAGCGTTGATTTCAACGATCAGGTCCCGGATCAGAACTTTGGAGACAGTTCGCTGACTGTTGGCAAACTGACCTTCTCGGGGCCGGATGTGCCGAATTTGCCGGGGGCCTATAACCGCACCGAAGTGGGGCCGGATTTCTCCGGGTTTCACCTGGATGGGACGACCTTCATACTGGGCGCTTCGACGCTGGACGAGGCGATGCGGATCGACTTCGACACGCCGATGCTCGCCTGGGGCGCGGAGTTCAGCGATCTTGCCGATGGCGGGCGGGAGGTTGCGGTCAATGTCTATGACGCGACCGACACTCTGATCGCCAGTCTGGAGATTGCGGATGCGCCCGACCAGACGCAGCAATTCATCGGCTGGGATTTCGCTGGGGAACAAGCCTCTTATCTCGAGATCGCCTTTCTCGACGGTTTGACCAATCTCGAGGCGTTCGGCATCGATAATGTTCTCTTCTCGATCCAGCGCGGCGATGGCGCGCCGGCTCCGGTTCCGCTGCCGGCCCCGGCTCTGCTCCTGGGGGCGAGCGGTTTGGCTCTGGCCGCGCTGCGTCGGCGGCGCAAGCCGGCTGCGGGCTGAGCATGCCAGCGCGCGACCACTCACGGATAGCGACGCGGGAGCAGGGACGGGGGGCGGCCATGGCAGCCTCCCGTTTTCCCGTGCAGGGTGGGCCTGATACAATTGATACGCTCAGTGACATGCTGGGGATATCTGGTCATGATTGGTCTAAGCCTGAGTGGCACAAGGCGAGGCGCATGTCTGAAACCCGGCTGGATGTCGATGGCGATGCAGCATTGGCGCTGCTGGAGGATACGTTCTCTGGCATCGACTACGGTATCGCGCTGCTCGATGAGGACATGAACTTCGTGCTCTTCAACGAGAAATACGTCGAGACTGCATTCTTTGACGGGCTCGTGCCCAAGGTTGGGGACAATGCCGGTGATCTGGCGGTGCAGCAGCTCGCCACCGGGAGCTATGTCGTGCCCGAGGATTTCACCCCCGAGGATATGACCGCCGGGTTGATCGCCGCAGTAAAGGGCTGCCAGTCGGAAATCATGCTGCCCCTGACAGATGGACGGACGCTGATGGCCTCGTCCAAGCGCACCGCACTAGGCGGATACCTCTTGTCGATTGAGGATGTCACGGTCCGTGTGGAGGCCGAGGAAACCGAGGAAGCACGCCGCCGGGAATTGATCTCGGCCTTCGATGCTCTGGAGGAGGGGGTCGCGCTTTGGGATGCGGATTTTCGGTTCTTGATGTGCAATGACAAATACATGCGCATGGTTGTGCCCTTTCGGGACGCGCCATGGGAGGTCGGACTGCCTGCCGAAATCTGCCTGAGCGATGCGTATCGGTCGGACACGTTCGAGATCCCGGACGGAATGGACGAGGAAGAGTGGGTTGCGGGCTACATGTCCTGGGCGCGCAATTTCGGCGGATCGACCGAGGTCCAGTTCAAGGATGGGCGCACGGTGGTCGCATCGGCCAAGCCGACAAACCTTGGTGGGGTGCTCGTCACAGCGCTCGATGTCACCGAAGAGCGCAATTCCGAGGCGCGCGCGCTGCAAATGCTGTTCGACGCCATGGAATCTCTCGAAGAAGGCTTCGCGATCTGGGACAGCGACATGAAGTTCCTGACCTGCAACCAGCGCTATGTGGACATGATCCTGAGCTATCGCGGCGCCCCGTTCGAAGTAGGGACCTCTGTGGCCGATTGCGTGCGCGAGATTTACCGTGCGGGTGTGGTTCAGCTTCCGTCCGAAGTCACCGAGGAAATGATCGTCGCCGAGATTGAACATTGGGTCCGCACCTTCGGGGAGGGGCGTGAGTTCCTGTTCACGGATGGACGCACGATTATGACGAATACCAAGCCGACCAATCTCGGCGGGTTCCTGGTCACCGCGCTCGACATCACCGAAGAGCGGAATTCCCTGTCCCGGGCGAGGGACATGCTAAGCGATGCGATCGAGGCACTGGAAGAGGGGTTTGTCCTGTGTGACGAGCGGATGCGGTTTGTCTTCGCCAATTCGGCATGGATCCGGATGATGGGCGAGACGCAGCCCGCGGCGCTGCTCGCGCCCGGCGAGGATCTGTCCGGAGCCTTGCGGGCCCAGATCGCTGCAGGCTTCTTCGCGATCCCGGAACACCAGTCACAGGGCGCCTATGGCGACTGGATGATCGACGGGTTCACGCGCCCCGGGCCAGAAGTGCATTTTTCTACTGCCGCGGGCCGACAATTCATCGGGACCGCCCATGCCACGGCCTTTGGCGGCTCTCTGATCCAGATCCAGGACATGACCGATCAGCTCGCGCTGGAGGATGAACTCTCTCAGCAGCGCGAGACCGCACACCAGACCGAGAAACTGTCCGCCCTTGGCGAGCTTCTGGCCGGGGTGGCCCATGAGTTGAACAACCCGCTCTCGGTGGTGTTCGGCTATTCCCAGATGTTGCAGGGCAAGATCGAGGATCCGGTCCTGTCGGAGCGCATGGACCTGATCTGTCAATCCTCGGAACGTGCGGCCAAGATCGTGCGCACGTTCCTCGCCATGGCCAGACAGCGCCCCGCCAAGACCGAGATCTGCAGTCTGAACGACATCGTGGAAACCGCGCTCGAGGTGTCGAGCTATTCGCTCAAGACCAGTGGCACCGTGGTGGAGGTTGATCTCGATCCCAGCGCCCCAAGGGTCAAAGGCGATTTCGACCAACTCGCTCAGGTCTTCAGCAACCTCGTGGTGAATGCCGGACACGCGGTGCGCAGCAAAGGGAGCGATGGACGTATCACCCTGCGCAGCCGGGTTCTGGGCGCCAAGGTCCGGATCGAGATCGCCGATAATGGCCATGGCATCCCCGACGAGATCCAGTCGCGGATCTTCGAGCCCTTCTTCACCACCAAGGATGTGGGCGAGGGGACCGGGATCGGCCTCGCCTTCAGCCATCGGATCGTTCAGAGCCATGAGGGCGCCTTGACGGTGCGCTCCAAGATCGGCAAGGGAACGCAGTTCTTCGTGACCTTGCCGTGCAGCCGGGTCGTGCCACGCCCGATGCCCGTGGCGCCGTCCGTTATCGGAGTGCGTCGTATCCTCGTGGTGGATGACGAGGATGTCGTGGCCCAGCTCATTGGCGACATGCTCACCGAAGAGGGGTTCTCGGTGACCACCACCACGGATCCGCGCGCTGCGTTGCGCATGGCCGAGGCGGAACCGTTCGACGCGATCCTGAGCGATTTCAAGATGCCCGAGATGAACGGCGAGACCTTCTTCCGCGCGTTGGAGGCGATTGCACCGGAAAACGCCCGACGCACCGGATTCATAACCGGCGACGCCCTGAGCGCGCAGGTCGTCCTGTTTCTGGAGCGGACCAAGCGCCCCCATATTGAAAAACCGATTGTGAAACCGGAGCTTCTGGCCCTGATCGGCCGGGCCTCCGGAAAGGAAGACTGATGTCCGAACGGATCCTGATTTGCGATGATGAGGACAACCTGCGCCGGATGCTGGCGGATCATCTGACCGAGTGCGGTTATGCGGTCGTGCAGGCCTGCGATGCGACGGAGATGCTCGACCTGCTGCGGGTTGGTGAGCCGGATCTCATCCTGCTGGACATTCGGATGCCGGGCAAGGACGGGCTGACGGCCCTGCGCGAGATCCGCGAGCATTCCACCGTGGCGGTGATGATGCTGACCGCTGCAAGCGATGTGGTTGATAAGGTACTGGGGCTCGAGTTCGGCGCCGATGACTACCTCGTCAAACCGGTCGATCTGCGCGAGTTGCAGGCGCGCGTGAAATCCGTCCTGCGCCGGAACCATGTGCCCGATAACAGCCTGGCGCCAGCCGCCGCATCTGCTGGGACGGTGGAATTCGGGGGCTGCCGTCTCGATCTGGATGGTGCTCGGCTTTATGGCGGGGATGGGCAGGAGATCGCGATCACTACGATGGAGTTCAGCCTGCTACGGGTCTTTGCCCAGAACCGGGGGCGGGTGCTGAACCGTGACCAGTTGCTGGACCAGGCCCATGACCGCTCTTGGGAGCCCTATGATCGTTCCATCGACCTGCGGATTTCGCGGATCCGCCGCAAGGTCGAACGCGACCCAAGCAAGCCCGAGGTGATCCGCACGGTGCGGGGGCTGGGCTATATCTTCCAGTAGGCCTCCCGGTTCGGGCGTCAGCTTTCGGGCGTGAACACATAGCCGAACCGGTGGATTGTGACGATCCGCGCGACGTCCTTCGGGATGCGTCGGCGCAGCCGCGTGATCAGGACATCCACGGTCCGGTCCCCCGGGGTCCAGTCGCGTCCGCAGGTCATGCGTGTCAGGGCATCCCGGCTCTGCGGCTCGCCCTGGCCAAGCAGGAAGGCATGGAGTAACCGCGCCTCTGCGGGGGGCAGAAAGTCCTCCTGAAGCCCGATCCGCAAGGCACGTGTGCCCGGTTCGAACTCCAGAGGGCCGCAGGAGATCGGTGCGCGATCCGTCTCGGCACGGGAGGCGGCACGGTCCTGCAGAACGGCACGCACCCGGCCCGAAAGCTCGGCGGGGTCAAATGGTTTGGTGACATACTCCGCCGCGCCCAGCCCCAACCCGAGGATCTTGTCGCGGGTTTCGTCCATCGCACTCAGCACAATCACCGGGCAATCGCAGCCCTGTTTGATCGTTTGCAACAACAGCAACCCGTCGCTGTCTGGGAGTTTGCGATCCAGCAGGATGAGATCGAAATCCGTCTGTGCAAGCTGGGCTTCCGCCTCCCGCGCCGAGGTGGCAGACATGTAGCTGCCCCCGGCCATGCGCACGATATCCCCCAGCATCAATTGCACTACGGGGTCATCATCGACGCAGAGCACCGCGCCGAACTTCGCCGCTTGCCGTGCGGGGGAGGCCACGCGGCTCACTGTGCCTCCGCCAGCGCAGTCAGGGCCAACCAGGAAGGGACCTGCGCGAGATCCCGGTCCAGCGTCGTGAGCATCGGCGCAACCTCTTCCAGTGTGTCGCGGTCGGGCCAGCGCCGCTCCAGTTCCCGCAGAGGAGCCTCTAACTCGCAGAGGCCAAGGATCGCCGTGCTGCCCGCCAGCCGGTGGGCTTGAAGGGCGAGGTCAGGACCCGCGTGACCCGCCCGCGCGGCCTGCAGATCCATGCGAAAGGCGCACCATGCGCTTTCAAAGGCCTGAAGCATGGCAGTGACGGTCTCCGGAGACAGACCCGCCAGACTGGCCTGAGCCGCCACTGCTGCGGGCGAGGTGCAGAGTTGCGACGGGGTGTTCAGGGCGCTGGCCAGCGTCGCCTGATCCACCGGCTTGGCGAGGATCTCGTCAAAGAGATGGCTGAGAGCTTCGCTCCGTTCCAGAGCCTCGACATTCGCTGTGAGCGCGACGTAGCGCACGCCCGCCGGCAACCGGGCGCGCAGATCCCGCACGAGGCTCGGCCCATCGCCATCAGGCAGGGTGTAGTCGACCACATACACATCAAAACGGCCTCGCGCGCTTGCCGCCCGCGCCGCCGTGAGCGATGCCGCGTGGGTAACGGCAAATCCCAGACGCTCCAGCTGGCGAGTTGTAACCGTGCTGCCGATCGGGTCGTCATCCACCAGCAGGCAGTGCTGGCGCATTGCGCTCTGGCCTGTCGGGCCTGGCGTTGTGCGAACCGGGTCCGGGCCGGGGGCTTGCGCCGGATCAAAGGGGATCTCGAACCAGACCACCGCGCCGCGCTCGCGGTTGCGATAGCCGATCCGTCCGTGCATTGCGTCCACCAGATGGTGCGCGATGGCCAGTCCGAGCCCCGCACCACCGCTGCCGGTTTCTCGGGCACTGGTGTTTTCCCAGGGTTTTAACAGGGCTTCGGCATCCGCTTGCGGCAAGCCAGGCCCATGGTCGCGCACCTCGAACCGCAGGGCGGGGGCGTCGCTGCTGCAGCGCTGAATCGAGACGACCACGCCGCGCCCGTTATCGACCCGGATCGCGTTGGAGATCAGGTTGCTCAGCACTTGCTGCACCATGGCCCAGTCAATCCGCACCCAGCGCGGCAGGTCGCCCGCGATCTCGAGGCTGAGATTGGCGCTCTCGCGGCCCTGTCCGACCGTCGCAATCCGCTCATAGGTGGTGAGCACCTGTGCGAGATCGAGGGTCGTCACCCGTGGCTCCGGCGGATCATTGGCCAGCTTTGAGTAGTCAAGCACATTGCTCAGCGTCTGCAGCAGGGTCTGCCCGGCGGTTTCGATCAGGTCGAGATAGCTCTGCGCCGTTGCGGTGTCCGCCGTCCGAAGAAGCTCTGTCGCGCCCAGCACCGAGTGGAGCGGCGTTCGGATCTCGTGGCTCATGGTCGCCAGGAACCGCGACATGCCCCGCTCGGACTGTTCGGCCCGCTCGGCGGCGCGGCGATGTTCGGTGACATCGCTGAGCAGCATCACATGGCCGATCGAGGTATTGTCGACCGCATCATGCAGCCCGCGCATGCGCACGTCGAAACAGCGCGCGCCGGTCAGTGTGCTGAGCCAGACAGAGCGATCGGTCTCGGTCATGGCCTCGATGGTCTGGTCGATCACCTCCTGCAGAGCGTTCTTCTTCTGGCGCATCAGGCGCAGGTAGATGATCTCTCCCGCCTCCATCTCACCCAGAAAGGTTTCCGCCGCAGCCTCGTTGGCGTTGAGCAGGTTGAACGACTTGTCGAGCAGGAAGGCCGGTGTGCGCAGGCTCTCGAAGATCGCGAAATACCGGTCCTTGTCGAGAGTGATCGCCCGGGCGCGCTCCTGCAATTCGCGCAGGCGGACATTGTCGTCCGAGTTGTGCCAGTCGGCGGAAATGCTGAGCTCGGTCTCGTCAAAGAAATCCCGCACCCGGTCGGTCAAGCCCTCCGGGATGGGGTCGGGCAGGTCGGTCAGTTCGCGGATGTAGAGATTGCGGAAATGCTTAAAGAGCCCCACATACATCGGCATCGTGATCCCCAGCGAGCGATGCCGCCGCGCGATCCGGCGCATCCGGGCAAAGCGCGGATCTGTCCGGTAGTCCAGCGCCGCCTGAGGACCCGGCGCAGCACCGGGTCGGTCGCGGAGATAGGTGCCCAGACTCTCGGTCACGCTCAAGATGGCCTCGACCCAAGCCGCCCGGATCGTCGTCGTGAAGGGCGCATAGCCGTTCAACTTGGCAATCTCGATGGACTGATCGACCAGCGTCTCGAGACGGCTTTCGAGAAAGCGCGTCACAGCCGCCATGCTGCCTGCGTGATCTGTTGCTGCCGGTTCGGTGGCAAGATCCTTCGGGTTCATCTGCATAGCGGCCCGTGGGGGCCGTCCTCCCATGCCATGCCTCGCCCCACACTACAGCAGCAAACCGGTGATGAAGAAACCCGTCAGCGGGGTTGTTTACAACTCGTTTACATCTCTTAACAACTTCGCAGCCTTTGAATGCGCCCGCCTCGCTATCCTGATGACAACGAAAATCAGCCTACCCGGACAAAGCTCCGGTCAGGGCTGCGGCAGACGGGAGGGACAACATGCTGCGCATGAAGCGTCGGGATTTCCTGAAGAATTCAACGCTGGTCGGGGCCGGTGTACTGGCAGCCGACAAGGCTTGGTCACTCAATCGGCTGGCACCCATCGAGGACACCTTGAACGAGGAATACCCCTATCGCGACTGGGAGGATCTCTACCGGCGCGAGTTCACCTGGGACAAGATCGGCAAGGCGGCCCATTGCATCAATTGCGTCGGGAACTGCGCCTTTGACGTCTATGTCAAGGACGGGATCGTGCTGCGTGAAGAGCAACTCGCCAAGTATCCCCAGATCAACCCGAACGTGCCCGACGCAAATCCGCGTGGCTGCCAGAAAGGCTCGATCCACTCGGCGGCCATGTATGAGGGCGACCGGCTGCGCTATCCGCTCAAGCGCGTGGGCGCGCGCGGCGAGGGCAAGTGGCAGCGCATGGAATGGGACGAGATCACAGAGGAGATCGCCGACAAGATCATCGACATCTTTGAGAAGCACGGGCCGGGCAAGATGATGACCCATACGGGCTCTGGCAACCTCTCCATGGTGCGTTTCGCGGCGCCTTACCGGTTCGCGTCGCTGGTGGGCGGGGTGCAGCTCGACATCTTCACGGATGTGGGCGACCTGAACACCGGCGCTCATCTGGCCTATGGCAACCCGCTGGAGAGCTTCACGTCGGATGCGTGGTTCGACGCCGATTACATCATGATGTCGCTCTTCAATCCGAACGCGACCCGGATCCCCGACGCCCATTACCTGTGGGAGGCCAAGTATAATGGCGCTCGCGTGGTTTCGGTGGCGCCGGACTACAATCCGTCCTCGATCCACGCGGATCTCTGGATGCCGATCAAGCAGGGCGCCGACCCGCATCTGGCCATGTCCTTTGTCCACGTGATCATCGAGGACAAGCTCTACAAGCCGGACTTCATGAAGGAGCAAACCGACCTGCCGGTGCTGGTGCGGCTCGATACGGGCAAGATGCTGCGCGAGGCGGATCTGGTCGATGGCGGCTCGGACCAGAACTTCTATCACTGGGATACGATCTCGGGCGGGCCGGTCATGCTCAAGGGTTCGATGGGATCCGAGGAAAAGACGCTGGTTCTGGACGGGATCGACCCGGCGCTGGAGGGGACCTTCACGGTCGAGGGGATCGAAGTCACCACGGTCTTCGAGAAGGTGAAGGCAGAGGCCGCCAAATATTCGCCGGAGGCCATGGCCGAGGAAACCGGCATCGCCGCGCGGACCGTCCGCGAAGAGGCCAAGCGCTTTGCCGAGGCCAAGAAGGCGATCCTGATGCTCGGCTTCAATGTGGGCCGCTATTCCAACGGGATCTACACGGGCTGGGCGCAATCCCTGATGCTGGCGCTCACCGGGCATGGGGGCAAGACCGGAGGGCTCGACACCTCCTGGATCGACTGGAAGCACATCCCCTGGCTGCAGCTCGCGCTGTTTGGCTTCGAGAAGTTCCCACGGCTGGAACCTGGTGGCCTCGGCGAGTTCCAGCGCGGCCATATGATCGAGCATGCCCGCGAATACTTCGACGCGGACAAGCTGAAGGAGCGGGTCGGATTCAACGTCGATGAGATGGAGGAGATGATCAACGAGAGCATCGGCGAAGGCTGGATGCCCTATCACGGCGACATGAAAGGGCTGATCTCGATCGCCGACAACAAGTTCCGTCGCAACAAGTTCGCCGACCGCTATCGCGACCGGATCCTGGAGGAGGTCGAGGAGCTTTTCGTCGACATCAATGTTCGCATGGACAGCACCGCCCAGTGGGCTGACTACCTGCTGCCCGCGGCCAGCCACTATGAGGCCTGGGATCTAAGATCGGTCGGGTTTCACAGATTTATCAATGTGTTCTCACGCCCAGTTGATCCAATAGGTGAAGCCAAGCCCGATTGGGATATAATGGTTCTGCTGACCCAGAAGATCCAGGAACGCGCCCTAGCGCGCGGGGTCAGCGGCTATCAGGACGGGGATGTCAGCCGGGATCTGCACACGATCCATGATGACTTCACCATGAACGGCACGATCATGACCGACTACGACGCCACCAATTGGCTCGTGGAAAATAGTCCGGAAATGGGCGGTGTAACCCTCGAAGAGGCCGCCGAGAAGGGCTTCATCGTGATGAATGCCGAAGGGGGCAATAACCAGCCCATCCCGTCGGATGAGCCCTATAATCCCTTTGTCGCCCAGACCCAGGACAAGAAGCCCTATGAGACATTGACAGGCCGCGTGACCTTCTACTGCGACCACCCGACCTTTGAGCGGATGGGGGCGGTTGTCCCCACGGCGCGGCACCATGCGGGGAGCGGGGCGTCGAACTATCCGCTGTCCTTCTACTCGCCGCACACACGCTGGGGCATCCACTCGAACTGGCGCTCGAACAAGTTCATGCTGCGCCTCCAGCGCGGCGAGCCGAACATCTATATCAGCCCGATCCTGGCCGCCCAGAAGGGCATCACGGACGGCTCCCGGGTGCGGATCTTCAACAGCGCGGGCGAGTTCTTTGCCCAGGCCAAGTTCTATCCGTCCATGCCCGAGGGCGCGATCATGATGGAGCATGGCTGGGAGCCGCACCAATACGAGCAGATGAAGCCCATGAACAACACCATGGCCACGCTGATCCAGCCGCTCGAGCTGGCGGGCGGCTGGGGGCATCTGGGCTTCAAGCTCTTCAAATGGAACGCAAACCAGCTGGCGCATGAGAGCAGCGTCGACGTGGAGCCGGCGTAAGCCGAGCCGCGAGGGAGGATTAAGACATGGCCGTGAAACGTCAGCTCAGCATGGTTCTGGACCTGAACAAATGCATCGGGTGCCACACCTGCACATCCGCCTGCAAGCTCCAGTGGACCAACCGCAACGGGCGGGAATACATGTACTGGAACAACGTAGAGACCATGCCCGGCACGGGCTATCCCAAGAACTACGCCGATATGGGCGGCGGGTTCGACGGGGATGGCGCCCTGCGCATGGGGCAGGAGCCCGCGCCCGAGGATTACGGGGTGCCGTGGGAGTATAACTACGAAGAGGCCCTGATGACGGGCACCGATCCCTGGTTGCGTCCGAATGTGAAACCCACCTGGGGCGCCAATTGGGACGAGGATGAGGGCGAGGGGGAGTATCCGAACTCCTACTATTTCTACCTGCCAAGGCTCTGTAACCATTGCGAGAACCCGGCCTGCCTCGCTGCCTGCTCGCGCAACGCGATCTACAAGCGTCAAGAGGACGGGATCGTCTTGATTGATCAGGAGCGCTGCCGGGGCTACCGCTATTGCGTCAGCGCCTGCCCCTATAAGAAGGTCTATTTCAATGAGGAGATCTCGAAATCCGAGAAATGCATCTTCTGCTATCCCCGGATCGAAAAGGGCCTGCCCACGGCCTGCGCCAAGCAATGCGTCGGGCGGATCCGCTGGATCGGCTACCGCGATGACGAGGCCGGTCCGATCCACCAGCTGGTCGAAAAGTACAAGGTCGCCCTGCCGCTCTATCCAGAGATGGGCACGAAGCCGAATGTCTTCTACGTCCCGCCCATGTCGCCCCCCAAGATCGATGCCGAAGGCGGCGCGATCGACGAGGCGCGGGTTCCGATCGACTATCTCGAGAGCCTCTTTGGCGACGGGGTTCGGGCCGCGCTCGACACGCTGAGCGCGGAGCGGCGCAAGAAACAGGAGGGCGGCGAGAGCGCGCTCATGGACACCCTGATCGGCTACCGCCACGCCGAAATGTTCAAGCTGAGTTGACGCCCATGTCCATGCGTTCTCCAAATCACATGCCCATGGGCAATGCCCCCGCGCGGGCGGCGGCCAAGGAAACCCTCTGGCGGCTGACTGCCCTGACCCTGTCCCATCCCGCGCCGGAGTTTCACGCGGCCATCGCCTCGGGCGACTTCCAGGTGGCGTTCAGCACTGCCTGGGCGCAGCTCACCGGGCGGGATTGGCCCCGGGCCGAGACCTGCGCGGATTTTGCTGGCTATGAGGCGGGGTTCATCACCGCCTTCCTCCATGGCCGCAAGGGCAAGCCCGTGGCTCCGCTTCTGGCTGGCGATCACGACGCGATCCTTGCCGGGCTGACCCGGCCGGTCTTCATGCTCAACCTCACGAGCTTCTACAAGCATTTCGGCCTGCGCGCCGCGACGGAGGATGAGGGGCGTCAGGATGAGCCGGATCATCTGGCCAGCATGACCGAGTTCATGGCCGTGCTCTGCCATCTCGAGGCGCGGGCTCTGGCCCAAGGCCGCGATCCGGACCCGACCCGTCGGGCGCAAAGGGACTTTCTCTGCCGCTACCTGCAGCCGTCTCTTGCGGCCATTGCTGGCTTGTTGCGCCGGGATCCGGTCGCGGATCTCGACCCGACCGTGATGCAGTTGGTGCAGGACATGGCGACCTGGGCCGAGAGCCAGATCGCCGAGCTCGAAGCCCGGGTCGGCCCGTTTCGCGACCCGGACGCACCGAAACCCGCACTGGCTGCGGCGCAGCCCGCGCCCGCCACGCAGAACCTTTGGGGATAAGGAGATCCACATGATGCGACATCTGTCCCAAACCCTCGCCGCCACCGCCCTTCTGGCGCTCGCGCCGCCGGTCTTCGCCGAGGGAAGCTCGATCATCGAGGCGAATATCAAACTGCTGGAGGCCGGGGATACGGTCGCCGCGGCCAAGATTCCCGATGGCGTTTACCTGCGCTCGGTCAACGACCCGGATGACATCATCTGGGAGCGTTTGCCCGAGTACCGCGTGCATGTGGCCCCGGCGCCCTCGGTGCACGAGTCCGTCGACCTACGCATTGACTATGATGACGAGGGACAGGATGTGTACCTGACCATGGCCCGGACCTCCGAGCGATTTTATGTGCGGATGCGCTGGCGTGATGCCGAGCCGGATCTCACCACCAGCTCCAACCGGTTCCGGGATGCGGCAGCGGTGCAGTTTTCGCTTAGCGATGATGCGACCTCCTACGTGATGGGCGACGGGCCCGAAGCGCCGGTGAATATCTGGTACTGGCGCTCGGATCGCGGCGAGGTGCAGAACCTCGCCGCCGGCGGACCGGGCAGCACCACCATGCTCGACAACCAGCCCGTGAGCGGTGCGGCGCAGTTCTTCGACAAGGGGAGTGCTGCCGCGAATGAATGGGCTGTGGTCATGTCCCGCCCGATCCCGACCACCGGCGACTACGAGGTCTCTTTCCGGCGCGGCGAGGTCCCCATGGCTTTTGCCATCTGGCAGGGCGCAGATGATCAGCGCGACGGGCTCAAGAGCGTCTCGGATGGCTGGATCCTCCTGAGCCTGGAGGAGAGCTGAGACATGGAATTCGGAGAAAAGCTCGCCAAACTCGACTGCACCCTCGGCCATGCCTGTCAGTTCTGTCCGCAGGAAGACAGCTGCGTGCTCGACAAACCGCATCACAACACGCGCCTGATCGAAGCCCGGCTGGAAGAGATCGACCAGATCATAGTGGTGCTCGCCAATAAGGGCGGCGTCGGCAAGAGCACGGTCTCGGCCAATCTCGCTGCCGGGCTGGCGCAGGACGGGTTCCGGGTCGGTGTCGCCGATGCGGATATCCATGGCCCCAATCAGAGCCGGTTCTTCGGCTTTGCCGTGGCCAAGACGCGCACCACCTATAACGGTCTGAAAACTCATGGGTTTCAAGCGGATGGCATCGCGCACCCGGTGAAGGTCGGCTCTCTGGCCTTCATGCTGGAGGATGACACGACCCCAATCGTCTGGCGCGATGCCTACAAGCATGACTTCATCCACCACCTGATCGGCAGCTTCGACTGGGGCTCGCTCGATTACCTGATCGTGGACATGCCCCCGGGCACGGGCAACGAGCTGATCACGCTCTGCGACATGCTGGAGGGCTGCAATGTCTCGGCGGTGCTTGTCTCGACCCCGCAGGCCGTGGCGCAGATGGATAGCCTCAAGGCCGGGCGGTTCTGCAAGGAGCGGGGCCTGCCGGTGATCGGCGCGGTCGAGAATATGGCCGGTGTGGTCTGTCCCCATTGCAGCGAAGAGTTTCACCTTTTTCCCGAGGCCGGGCTCGATGCGGCGCTCGCAGCGCTGGAGATCCCGCGCGTGGCGGCAGTGCCGCTTGCCCCGCAGATTGCCATGGGCTCGGACACAGGCGCGCCGGTTGTCTGCGCCCATCCGGACAGTGTTGCAGCGACGGCCTTCGGGCCGCTGATTTCGGCGGTCGCGGCGCTTGGGCGCAAAGACTTCTCCAAGGCTGTTGCTGCAACACTCGGGGACGTGTTTCAGGACAACCTGGCGGATCGCGAGTTGAACGCGGCGCTGGCGGTCCTGCCCGAGGGCGCGGAGCTCGGCGAGGAGATCGCCGCACTTCTGGGTCAGGAGGCCGGACGGTTGCGCAACGCCAGCGAAGGGGAGAGCCGGCCATGATGGACGGAACCCTACCGGACCCGTCACGCCGCGCGCTGCTGCGCGGGGCATTCGCCGCCGAGGATGAGACTGCCTGCGGTTGGCACCTCGTGACCGCCCTCGCGGCGGGTTCGGGAGACGTGTTCTGGGATGGCTGGGCCGACGATGCCGGGGTATTCGTCGCAGGCGATGACGGGGTGCTGTTTCACTTCGACGGCCAAGACTGGACACGGCAGGCTGCTCCTGCGCCGGTTCCCATCCATGCACTCTGGGGCCGTTCGCGCACAGAGCTTTGGGCCGTAGGCTGGATGGGGCAGATCCTGCGCTATGACGGCGCTGGTTGGCAGGCGGTGCAGGGCTGTGAGGTGAATGCCGCAGGCAAGTATGCCAGTACACCCGTCAATACCCCGCTCTTTGCCATTGATGGGCTCGCAGATGGGCGCGCCTGGGCCGTCGGGGATCGGGGCACGATCCTGCACTATAACGGAGATACATGGCTGCCCGAGCCCTCGGGCACCCGCGCGCATCTCCGCGCCATCACGGCCCTGCCGGAGGGGCGCATGCTCGCCGCAGGCGGGGATGGCACGGTCCTGATCCGCGACGCCGATGGAGATTGGCGCACCGAGACCAGTCCGGTGCATTCCAACTTCGCGGCCGCTCTGACCTTGCCCGATGGCAGCGTTCTGTTGGCCGGAGGGCGGTATTTCGTCGGCGCCGGAGGGTTTCGGGGGGATCTGGTTCTCTGGACCGAGAGGGGGATGACAAAGCTCTTTGAGGGGGCGGACTTTGCACGCTTTCGCGCGTTGGCAGCCTGCAAGCGCGGCGTCGTGGCCGTGGGGGATGCAGGGCAGATCCATGTGATCCATGAAGGGCGCATCACCCGGGTTGATACGGGCATCGCCCATGACATCCTTGGCATTGTGACACTGCCTTCGGGCGAAGCGCTGGCCATGGGGGATTTCGGCACGGTTCTGGCGGGGCGGGCCGATGCGCTTTCGCATTTCACGCCTTATGTCGCGGCTTCCGCGGCAGACCCAGTCTGGTACGTTATGGACAGTGGGACGGACCGACAGCTCTGGGGACTTTGGCATGACCGGGTACGTGGCGAGCTCTTTGCTTGCGGCGAGGAGGGCACGGTTCTGGTGGAGGATCGCGACCAGTGGGAGGCGCTGCCCCCCGTGGGCAAGCTGGGCATCCATGCTCTGCACCGAGCACCCGATGGCATGCTACTGGCCGCTGGTCAGATGGGCGAGATCCACGCCTTTGACGGCGCGCGCTGGGAGAAGGTGTTCGATCTGCATATGGACATTACGATTCTGTCACTCTGGTCCGATGGCGCGACACTGATCGCGGCCGGTGATGAAGGGCTGGTGCTGCAGAACCTCCCGGAGACGACTGACTGGACCCGTATGGCCAGCGGTACAAAGAGCGCGCTCTATGGGCTCTGGGGGCTGGATGACCACCATCTGCTGGCGGTTGGTGATTTCGGACTTGTGCAGCGTTGGAACGGCACGCGCTGGGACGCGTTCAATGCGGGAACGGAGTATTTCCTCTTTGATGTCTGGGGGCGCGGCCTGAACGATATCTTTGTCGTGGGCCTCTCGGGCACGATCGGGCATTTCAACGGGGAGCGCTGGACAATCACGCCGGCGCGGGCCCGCTCGGATCTGCTCGCGGTGACGGGTGACGCGGAGCAGGTGATCGCGGTCGGAGCGGCGGGCGCGGTCTACCGCCATGACGGGCGGCGCTGGGCCCCAGAAAGCGCGGGCACAGCGCTAGGTCTGCGTGCGGTGGCCACGACACCCGAGGGCGGCTTCGTCGCCGCCGGGGATCAGGGCAGCTTGCTGAGGCGGCGGGTCTAGGCCGCTCAGAGCTGTCGGTTGGTCCTTATGCCAAGGCGAGCCGATGCGAGGGTCGGTTCCTCCTGCGGCTCTACCGTGCCATTTCCCTTTTGCCCTACAGGCGCAATGGGTTGGTGGCTTGGAGGGCCGTTGAAACCGTGCCTTGTCCTGGATCCGCACCCGCAGCGGGGACGGCAACGCGCGGCGATGGAAACACCGGGCGCTGCGCGCCCCTTCGGTTCCATTGGGCCCGGCTGGCTTCTGCGCCGCTCGGAACGCTGTGTCGCCAAAGGCTAGGCGCTGGGGCGGGCCTGCTGATCTGTCCGACGCAGGATCGCCCTGATCCGCGCTGCCACCTCGCGCGGGTCCGCTGGCTTGGTGAGATAGGCATCCGCGCCCATCTCCAGACCAAGGACCCTGTCAGCCACTCGTGTTGCCCCGGTGAGGATCAGAACCGCAACATCAGGCCGGTCGCGCAAGCGCCGCAGGACAGGCAACCCGTCCTTGTCGGGGCTGTCGATGCCAAGCAGAACAACAGCCACGCGTGTACCCGCATCGATCAAACCCTCCAGGCTCCGCCGATCACCAGCGACGCGCGCATGATAGCCCCTACGGTTGAGATAGCAGGCGAGCATCTCCGCATGATCGGGCGCGTCATCGCAGATCAAGATATGAGCCTTACCCCTTGGACGGGTTTCGTTGCCCCGGTGCAGATCCACGCGGATGGACGGGGAAGGGATTGGCCTTTTCACGCGTGCCGCCACGATCCCCGAGGGACTGTGAAACCCTCAGTCGCATAGGCGGACCAAAGGTCTCCTGTGAAGCCGAGGGCTGCGGCCAGCATGACCGTGTCGAAAAAGGCCCGGGCGGACTGGCGATGCGGGCGACTGCGGGGCGATCTTGGCATAGGGGTCTCCATCAATGCGGCGTCGCGCCCGAGTAAACAGGAGCCGGATTTCAGAAGGATGTCTCGGTTTGTGTCGATTGTTGCCGAGGGCGGGGGGCTATTCGAGCAAGTCCAGCTCCTCGGTGATCGCCTCGAGCATTTCGGCGCGTTGCTTCACAGCGTCCTGGTTCTTGCCCGCATAGGCGATCGCGATCAGCCGCAGCATCGAGACGACCGTCGCATGGGTGGTCAGCATGCCATAGCTGGCCACATGGCAGGGCAGGACGGTCTCCGAAAACCGCTCTGCTTGTGCCTGAAAGAGGTGGCCGGTGATCGTGATGATCCGTAACCGCGAGGTTCGCGCATAGGTCAGAAGAGAGCGCAGCAGCTTCGGACGGTCCTCTAGCGCGACGAGAACAAGCGCATCGCGCGGCCCCATCATGGCCAATTGGCTTGCCCAATCCTGCGCCGCGCCGTCGAGGTAGTGCACATCGTGGCGCAGCCGTGAGAAGACAGTCTTGCCAATCCGCGCCGCACCGTCATCCGCTCCGAACCCGATGAACCAGACCCGCGGGGCTGAGGACAGGATTTCGGCGATCTCAGGCAGCTTGTCTGAGCGCAGCTCTTCGAAGGTGCGGGTCAGATTGCGCAGCTCAAGCTCCAGATGATCCCCCATGGACCGACCGAGAATGACGGGTGCCTGCGCGGCACGTTTTTGGGTGTAGGGCTGGGTGCGATCCCGTTCTTCCCGGGCCTGCAGGCGCACCTCCTCGAAGTCCACATATCCGAGGCTGCGGAAAAAACGGGCAGTTGTCGCCTTGGACACTCCGGCGAGCTTGGCCAGTTCCGTGGCCGTGTGCGTCTCGATAAGGCCCTGATTGTTCACTAGAACTTCGGCGATCTTCTTCTCGCTACCCGTCAGTCGGGCCTGTTTTTCCTGAATGCGAAGGATCAATCTCGAAGCCATTTTCCACCCCTATCGCGTGCTGCGCCAAATTTCAACTTGACGTTTGAAACCTGTGTTTCATTAAATTGAAACAGTGAAACTGGCGGGGAATCGGGATGTCGACTTCTAAGGTGGTGCGTGAGCGTATCTGGACCAAATTGCAGGACGTCGCGAAGCCGGACACGCGGTTCCACATGAATTTTGCCGAGGTCATTCCGGATTTCGACGGCTCTCAGATCGCAACGGACCGGCTTGTGGCCGAACCGGCCTATAAGGCCTCGTCCTTTGCCTTCATCACTCCCGATAATTGCCTCGCGGATCTGCGCCGCCGGATGATCGAGCAGGGCAAGCCCTTCGTTATGTCGACCTATGGCATCTATCGCGGCTTTCTATTCATAGACCCGGCAAAGATCCCGGCGGGAGCAGCGCTCTATGCGTCCTGGCTCGATGGGATGGAGCATTTTGGCGAGCCGATTTCACTGGAGGGGATCGCGCGTCGGGGGCGGTTCGACCTGATGGTCACCGGGGCTTCAGCGGTCTCAAAGAATGGGGTCCGTTTTGGCAAGGGCCATGGGTTTTTTGATCTGGAATGGGGCATGTTCACGGATCTCGGTCTTGTGGATGAGAGCACGCCGGTGATCGCCGTCGTCCATGATGTACAGGTCGTCGATGAAGAATTGCAGCCTTCGGAAACCGACATTCTCGTCGATCAGATCGCCACCCCCGGGAGCCTGTTCACGGTGGAGCGCCGGGCCAAGCGACCCTCGGGGGTGAAATGGCCGCTGCTCGAACCGAAGCAGATCGCCGAGACGCCCCCGCTTCAGGAACTTCAACGCATTCAAGGCCTTGCCTGACCCTGCCCAAAAAGGAGAGACTTCATGACCCTTCGCCTGTCCCGCCGCCACTTCATGGGCAGTGCCGCCGCTGCGGCCGCCGCAACCTCCATGCCCCTGCGTGCCGGAGCCGCGACGCCCTTTACGATGCAGGCCGCCTGGATCAATGATGCCGAGTTCGCAGGGTACTTCCTCGCCATGGATCAGGGCTACTATACGGAGGAAGGGCTGGATCTGACCTATCTCTCCGGCGGGCCTGATGTCATTCCCGAGAGCACGATCATCGCCGGACGTGCGGATCTGGCGCTGACCACGCCGGACACCACGATCAAGGCGATTGCCGATCAGGGCGCGCCGTTCAAGATCATCGGTGCGCAGTATCAGAAGAACCCGATCGGGATCGTGTCGCTTGTCGAAAGCGGGATCAATGCGCCCGCGGATCTGGTGGGCAAGACCCTCGCCGTGCCGCCGGTCAATGTCATCTCGGTTGAAGCGATGCTCAAGATCAATGGGATTGACCCGGCGGATGTGAACATCGTGCCCTATGCCTACGACCCCACGCCCCTGATTCAGAAGGAGATCGATGCGAGCCTCGATTTCACCACCAACGTGCCCTACACGATTGCCCAACTCGGGGGTGAGACGGCGTCCTTCCTGCTCTACGATTTCGGCTATACCATTTACAACGACACCATCGTGGTGACCGAGGAGACGCTGTCCACCAAGCGCGCCGAGCTGGTTGCATGGCTTAGGGCGAGCCGCAGGGGCTGGGATGAAAACAACGTGGATACAACGCTTTGGCCCGCCAAATGGGCCGAGACCCATTTCGCCGGAACCGGACGGACTATCGCAAATGAAGAATTCTTTAACGAGGCCCAGAAGCCGCTGATGGCGCATCCTGACGGTATCTTCGCCATGACCGAAGAGGGGATCGAGGCGAACCTCAAGGCCCTGCGCGAAGTGGGCATTGAAGGCACGCGCGAGATGTTTGACACGACCCTCCTCGCAGACATCTGATGACGGCTCCGGCCGGGATCTCTCTCTCCGGGGTCAACAAGACCTTTGAAGGGCGCGGCAAGACGGTGCAGGCGTTGCAGGATGTGACGCTTATCTGTCCGGCCGGGTCCTTCACCGCGCTGATCGGTCCCTCGGGCTGCGGGAAGTCGACGGCCTTGCGCGTAGCGCTCGGGCTTGAGACCCCCGATACGGGCGAGATCCGGATCAGTGGTGAAGCCCCGCTGGTGGCAGCCAAGGCGGGCAAGACCGGGGTCGCATTTCAGGATGCGGCTCTGTTACCCTGGCGGTCGGTGCGCAGGAATGTCGAGATGCCGCTGGAGGTGATCGGGCTGGGCCGCAAGGCACATACTGCACAGGTCGCGGCCATGATCGATCTCGTGGGGCTCAAGGGGTATGAGAACTCTCTGCCCGGGGAACTCTCTGGGGGCATGCGCCAGCGGGTGGCCATCGCCCGGGCGCTGGTGACCAAACCTAGCGTTCTTTTCATGGACGAGCCCTTTGGTGCGCTCGACCAGATCCTGCGCCGCCAGATGAATGTGGAGTTGCAGCGCGTCTGGCAGGAGACCGGCTCCACCGCATTGCTGGTCACCCATGGCATTGATGAAGCGGTCTTTCTTGCGGATCGGATCGTCGTAATGCGCGCAGCGCCGGGACGGGTCGTCGACATCATCGATGTGCCTTTCGCCCGCCCGCGCCACCCGGATCTCTTCTCGGATCCGGCCTTCCATGCGCTGACCGATCGGGTGGCTGCGGTGCTCCATGGCTGAGAGGGCAGGGAGCCGCCGGGCCAGCTTGCGCAATGTCGCGATCCTCCTGCTCCTGTGGGAGGTTGTGGGGCGGTTCGACCTTGTGGCGGGCGGTGCGCTGCCCGCGGTTACCGAGATCCTGATCCGGCTATGGGAGGACCGGGCCGATTATCCCCGCCATGTGGGCGCGACACTCTTGGCATCGGCACTGGGTTTCCTGATCGGCAATGCGGTGGCTCTGGCGGCGGGGATCGCCTTTGCCCTTTTTCCGACGATGTTGCGGTTGTTTCGCGGGGTGAATATCGCGCTCTTTGCGCTGCCTCCCATCGCCATTGCACCGATCCTTGTGCTGACCCTGTCCGGGATGGCGCCGCGCGTGGTGCTGGCCGCGCTCTCTGTTTACTTCGTCACCATGACGGCCACGGTGATCGGGCTGACCCAATCGGACAGCCGGGCGAGCGATGTGGTGCGCGCCTATGGCGGTGGCCGATGGGCGGTGCTGCGGCTGGTGCAGTTGCGAGCCGCCATGCCGACCATCATCGCCGGGTTACAGATCGCCGCCCCCAATGCGGTGCTTGGCGCGATCCTGGCGGAGTTCGGCGGGGGAGGGCGCTGGGGGCTTGGCACCTATCTGCTCGGCTCATTGGGGCGGGGGGAGCCGGATCGGCTCTGGGGTATCGGGCTTTTGGCCACGGCGATTGCCGGGTTCGGCTATCTGGTCTTTGGATGGGTCGCGGGGCGGCTGCTCGGCGCGACCCGCGCGGTCACCCTGAACGCCGCCGCGCCGGGTCTTTCCCGCCCGTCCAGTGCGCCCCTGCAGCATGTGCTGATGCTTGGTGGTGCGGTGGCAATGCCTTTGCTCTTGTGGTGGGCCTTCATCCAGCTCAGTGGCGTGCCAGCGATGATCTCGAAAACGCCGGTGGGGGTGTTCGAGTATCTGTTTCTCGCGGAGCGGGCCGCCATCGCCCGCGCTAAACTGGGCGCGGCTTTGGCCGAAACCCTTCCGATCACCTTCATTGGCATGGCGGCGGGGATCGGCTTCGCCTTCCTGCTCGCCATCTGTGCGCGGATCTTCCCGAACGCGATCCGCGCCTTTATGCCGGTTGCGCTGGTCTCGCAATCCATGCCCTTGGTCGCTTTGACACCGCTGCTGGTGCTGATCTTCGGACGGGGCACGTCGCTGACCCTTTGGGTGACGATTTCGGTGACCTTCTTTCCCGCCTTCGTCACGCTCGCCCAGGGCCTCTCTCTCGTGCCGCAATCAGCGCGGGATGTGCCGCGCGCCTATGGCGCTTCGGTCTGGCAGGAAATGCGGATGGTCACCCTGCCGGCCTCGCTGCCCTATCTCTTTGCGGCGACGCGTCTGACAGTGCCGCGCGCCTTGCTTGGGGTGATGATCGCGGAGTGGCTGGCCACGGGCAAAGGGCTCGGCAATCTACTGAACCAGTCTCGCGGGCAGTTGGATTTCGGTATGATCTGGGCTGTGGCCTGCGTTTCGGTGCTGGTTTCAGTTCTGCTCTATCAGGCGGTTGTGCTGGTTGAGCGACGAGTGCTGCGTCGGTTGGGGATGCAGACAGCGGAATAGCAAGTGATTGATTGTTTTCGCCATCAAGCTTGCATATGCAAGAAAATTGCAATAAGCGCACGGCATGACTGAGACCCAGACCACAAATGCCTTGCGCCTGCTGCAATCGGCAGACGCCTTGCGGGCCGGGCTCGCCGGAGAGTTCTCCGCCGTGCATGGCCTTTCTGTAAACGAGTTCTTCATGCTCCTGCATCTGGAGCGGTCCGCGAAGCATCGCCTGCCGCGAGTGGAGCTGGCCAAACGCATGCATGTGAGTGCCTCGACCATCACCCGCATGGTCGCCCCTTTGGAAAAGATCGGGCTTCTCGGGCGGGACGCGGATGCGCGCGATGCGCGGCTTGTTTTCGTCGTGCTCACCGAAAGCGGGCGCGCCCGTCTGGCCGAAGCGCAGACCACCTTTTCCAAGCGCGCGGGCTACGTGTTTCGGGATCGCTGGAGCGATGCGGAGCTGGCGCAGTTTTCCGAGCTGCTCCAGCGTTTGCTTGCTGGAGTGCCCGAGCCCTTGGCCTAGAGGCTGCGCGCGGCCTCTGCGAGACCCAGGGCCAGCTGGTCAAAAACCATCCGGATCCGGGGACTTGTCTGCAACTCGCGATGGGTGACCAGCCAGATCGGGAATCGCGGCGTGGGCAGGTCGGGCAAGACTCGCTCCAGGTCTGGTTCGGGGTCACAGAGCGCTGCAGGCAACAGGGAGATCCCAAAACCCGCCTTCAGAAACTCCGCAATCACCACGCCGCTGTCGCTGTTCACCACGAAACTCTCCCTGGTCAGCGGAATGCCGAGGTTCTGCAAGGTGTTCAGCAGCCCTTCGGAGGTGGGAATGCCGACAAAGGCGTGATCCGCTGCATCGCGCGGAGTCCGGGGGCGCCCGGCTTGATCCAGATAGCTCTTTGCGGCGTAGAAATGCGCCTGCAGGTCTCCGACATGTCGCGCGATCAGCTCCGGCTGCTCTGGGCGGACATGGCGTACGGCGATATCTGCCTCGCGCTGGAGCAGGTTCTTGATATCATTCGAGGGCAGGATGTCCATCCGAAGCCCCGGGGCGCGTCCCCGCAGCGGCAGCAGGAGTTGCGGCAGCAGTCCCACTGCCAGCATGTCGGATGCGGTGATCGTCACTCTGCCTGACACATCCGTGGCCTGCCGCGCCGCAGCCATGGAGATCAGCGTCGCCGCATCGCTCATGGCGCGCACATGGTGCAACAGCGTCTCGCCCGCCTCCGTGAGGTTGGGACCCCTGACGCTCCGCTCCAGAAGGGTGACGCCCAGCCGTTCTTCCAGTTCAGAGATCTGGCGACCAATAGTCGGCTGCGTGGTTTTCAGGGCGCGGGCCGCAGCGCTGAACGTGCCTTCCTCGGCCGTGGCCAGAAAGGCCCGAACCTGGTTCCAATCGAAGGAGATCGCATCCCAGTTCATGCATCTGTGTATAGTATAAATACGTTTTTCAGCAATCGATCATTCGTGAGCGTATGGCGATAGAGAGGCCAAACAAGACAAAGATCAGAGGATCCGATGGACAAAATACTAATTTGCGGAGGCGGCTTTGCAGGCGTCTGGGCCGCGATGAGTGCGGCTGCGACGCGGGATTGGGAACAGGCGACCGGGCTGCAGATCACGCTGCTTTCGGATCGGCCAGAGCTTTGCGTGCGCCCGCGTCTCTACGAGGGAGCCGCGCCGGATATGCTTGTCCCGCTAAGCCCGCTCATGGCGGAGCTTGGGGTGCGCTTCGTGCTGGGACAGGTCACCACTGTCACCGATCAAGCGGTTCGAACTGCGTCGGGTGCGGTCTTACCCTATGATCGCCTTGTGCTTGCAACAGGCAGTCAGGCGGTGTTGCCGACGATCCCGCAGGCCGCAGAGATCGGCTTTTGCGTTGACGACTACGACAGCACTGCGCGTCTGGATGCCCATCTCGCCGGGCTCGATATGGAGTATTCTCAGGACCGCCGTGTTGTGGTGGTGGGGGCGGGGCTCAGCGGGCTGGAGGTTGCGACCAACCTGCGGGCGCGCTTCGGCGCAGCGCTGGAGATCCTGCTGATCGACCGGGCGGCACGTCCTGGGCAGGGGTTGGGCGCAACCGTCGAGCCGGAAATCGCTACGGCCCTGATCGAGGCGGATGTAACGTATCTTGGCGGTACCACTCCGCAGTCCCTGACCGCGGAGGCTTTGACCCTATCCTCGGGACAAATGCTGGAGACGCGGACCGTGATTTTCACCACCGGGTTTAGGGCCTCGCCTCTGACCGGACAAATCAGCGCGGGCGCTGGTCCCGACGGGCGGCTTGTGGTGCAGCCTGACCTGCGCGTGGCTGACTGCGGTGAGGTTTTCGCTGCCGGTGATGTGGCAAAGGCCCAGCCTGCGCGGGGGCGCGAAACGCTCATGTCCTGCCAGCACGCCATCCCGACCGGGGTGATTGCCGGGCACAACGTGGTACGCGATCTGTTGGGTCACTCGACAGTCGCTTATGGGCAGCCAGACTATGCGACATGCATCGATCTCGGGCCCTATGGCGCGGTGTTCACGCAAGGTTGGGAACGGACGGTGGTCAAGACCCGGGCCGAAGGCGCGCAGATGAAGGCTGAGATCAACCGCCAATGGATCTATCCGCCTCGCCCCGAATTGGGGCGCGCGGCAATCCATGCTTCGGTTCTCGCCCTTCTGCCACAATTTGAAAGAGCCGCCTGACGGAGGCCTTTTGCCCCGACGGGCGCATTGGGGTTGGGCAGTGATGCTCCACCTGAGGAAGGTGGAAATATGCGCGGACGGTTCCCGTCGGCGCAGCCCTTCTAAGGGCGCGGCTGTGTGAGCCCGTGCGCTTAGGGGGGGCGAGATTCTCCCTGTGCCTCACACAGTCTTTTGCCGATAGGCGCAGATTCCCGGACAGCGCGCTGCTGTCTGCTCTTCTGGCCTTTGACCGAAACCGAGATGTCCCATGAAATGTCAAAGACATCTAGCGCAGCGTGAGGTTGCGCCTTTGACTGGGGTGCTGGGCCTCTTGGCGATCCCCGTGCTGGGTGGAATCCCGCTCATGATCGAACCGCTGGGGACAGTGCCCCTGATACTGCCGAACCTGCGGGCAGTAGCGCGGCCTTGTGCGTTGGTGGGGCATTGCAGATCCTACCAAACCTGCACCGGTCGCGCCGCCGCCTGCACCTGGTATTGGGCGGCGTCGCTGAGTCTGGCGGGTTGATAAGCGCTAGCAGCGGTCTCTGGGTGGCCGTCGCTTTGGACTTTCCTGGGAAGCTGCGTGGAGGGGTCCTCTGTCCAGCGAGGTGTCCCCTCAACTCTTGGATGATCTGACCCATCTTGCAGGCGGTGGTCGCCATGCGTCACCGCGACGTGCCCCGTCATCGCGCGGCGATGCTGCGGGCCTATGCGATCGGGCAGGGGCAGGGACGCAGATCATGCTTGGGCTTGGTGTGTTGCTGTTGACGGGGCATGCGCTTGTTGGGCTGCCGCGCGACTTGGTTTTGGTCTCTGCCTGAGTGCTGAATTTGACTATTGCGGGGTACGTGATCCGCCGATCTGCAGCGGTTGCGCAACCGGAGTTGCCAGCTCAGGCGTAAAATCCTTCTGCCGACCGAACGCGCGGGTTTGCACTGATCGCGGGAGCGGAGCGGCGCTACCCAAAACGAGATCCGCGCTGAGATTTTCGATAAACCAGGGCAGAGGCTTCGGGGTCCCAACACCTCGCATCAGTTTGGAAGCGTCGGCGTTTGAGTTCTCGGATCAACGCGTCTTTTCAATCCACGCGCCCGAAATGACCCTTGGCCGGGCAAAGCGTCGGCTAGGCAGCGATGTCGGAAACACTCTGGATCGTTCTGGCGCATGCTTCTGCCTGGGGCGCGCATGTGCAGTCTAGTAGGGAGCGGTTCCAACCCTGGCGCGCGCTATTCCCGGCAGGCGCCTTCCTTGGATGTGCTCCATTGGAGTTGGTCGAATTACACGGGCTGTGCAGCCGGGGCATGCGCGGAATCGGCTCGAAGAAGGATACGCATAACCGCTCCGGTACGACGACCTCGAACTTGGTGATGAGCCCTGCGGCGGCTTTGGCCAGCGCCGGGTCGCCGCGTGTCTGCACCCATTCCGCCCCGAACGTAGCGGCCTTGACCTCGTCTGTGGGCAGCATCAGGAGGGGCAGGTTGAAACCGGCCTGTGGAACATAGCCGAAGCCCGCCTGGTCCTGGATCGGCGCGCCTTGTGCCGCCCAAGCAGCTGCGTCGCGATAGACTGTGCGCGTGGTCACAGACAACTGCCGCCTGATGCCCTCGGACGAGATCGGACTGTAGGCGTTGCACTGCACCTCGATCACTTCGAACAATCGGTCGCCGTGTCTCATGGCAGTTTCCTTGTGACCAAGGGTGAGCGGGACGAAATACGCAGACAAGATACTGACAGAACAGTGTCAGCAGGGGAGTGCTAGGACTGAGCATAGGTCACATACAGGAAAGGTCACGATCATGAAGATCTGGGGAAGCTGCGTCTGTGGTGCGGTCGGCTTTGTCATCAACGGACGTCCGGGTGGTATGGGGCAATGCAACTGCGCGCGCTGTCGAAAACTGGGCACCTCGACAATGGTGTTTGTCCTGCGCGCGCAGTTCCGCCTAACTCAAGCGGAAGAGGAGATTGCAACACTCGACCCACAGACTCCGTTTACCTACCAACGGTCCTTTTGTCGGCGCTGCGGCACTGGACTGGGCGAGCCCCTCTCGCCGGACGAGGTCTTTCCGATCAACGCCCAGTGACTGGATGAGGACCCGGGCCTCCGGGTAAGTTTCCACGAATTCACCGATGAGCGCCCCCTTGGGAGCGGGATGCGATGGCGCGCGTGACGGCGCATATCACTGACTAAGCATACCCGCGAGCATCGCGGCTAGAGCGACAAGGTGAACCAGCATCAGCGCCTTGTCCCGCCAGAACACCCCCACAGCAAACCACCCCAGAACTCCGACCAGAAAGAGGTAGAGGTTCAGGGGTGTCCACCCGAACCCAGTAGCGGCATATCCAAGGATCTGGAGCGTCGAGGCACCCCATTTGATGCCGAAGACAAGCCGGTCGCGATCCGGGCTAACACGGTCAGACAGCACGGGTCAGACCGCCATCAATGCGCAGGTTCTGCCCGGTTATGTAGCCGCCTCCTCTGGAGGCGAGGAACGCGATCAGGGCAGCGACCTCTTCAGCGCGTCCATAGCGCCCCATGGGGACCCGGGCCTTGCGGTCCTCGGTCTCTGGCAGGCTGTCGATGAACCCAGGCAAAACATTGTTCATGCGAATGTTTTCGGCGGCATGTTTGTCTGCATAGAGCTTGGCAAAGGCTGCCAACGCGGCCCGAAACACCCCTGAGGTCGGAAAGAGCGGATCGGGTTCAAACGCGGCGAAGGTCGAGATGTTGATGATTGCGCCTCCACCCTGGGCCTGCATCAGCGGGGTGACCAGACGGGTCGGGCGGATCACGTTCAACAGGTATACCTCCATCCCCTGGTGCCAGTCTGCATCCGGGATCTCGAGAACGTCCCCTTTAGGTCCGTGGCCTGCGGAATTGATCAGCACGTCGACCCGCCCCCATCGCGTCCGCGCACCATCGACCAGCTCTGCAAGTGCGGCCGGATCGAGATTGGATCCGGTCACGCCAAAGCCTCCCAGCTCAGTAGCAAGCGCTTCGCCCTTCCCTGACGAGGACAGGATGCCAAGCTCGAACCCATCCTCGGCCAGTTTGCGTGCTGCCTGAGCGCCCAAGCCGCTGCCGCCGGCAGTCACGAGTGCGACTTTGTTTTCTGCCATCTCTGTCTCCATCATTGCGTGATCCGGATATAGATGCGCCGATCCCGACACACGACGGAGATTTGATGTTTCTTGGCAATAGAAATACTATTGGCATATGAGTGATATTCCTCCGCTGAACGCATTGCGCGCCTTCGAGGTGTCGGGCCGGCGTCTGAGTTTTCGCGCGGCTGCCGATGAACTCGGTGTGACCCAGGGCGCCGTGGCCCAGCATGTGCGCCAACTCGAAGCGTCTCTCGGTATCTCGCTATTTGATCGGCTGCCCAAGGGGCTTGCCCTGACCGGGCTAGGGCGGAGCTATCACAGCCGTGTTGCCGCAGCATTCCAGGAGCTGCGGGACGCGACGGAGCAGCTCAAGCCGGAACCGAGCAAGGTCCTGATCAGCGTGACGCCGACACTTGCAGCGAAGTGGTTGATTCCGAACTTGCCTGCGTTCTCAGAGGCACACCCAGAGATTGATCTGCGGATCCTGGCGACGGAAAAAGTATCAAGCTTTCATAGTGATGGTATTGATCTCGCCATCCGGCAAGGCGCACCGCCCTTTGGCGCCGCCCTTCAAGCCACACGCCTGTTCGCGCGGGACGTGATTGCGGTCGCGGCGCCAAGCCTTGTGGAAGCGTATCCGACACCTGTCGACGCGGACACCTTGGCGCGCCTGCCCAAGATCCACGACGCCCATGAGATCTGGCCAAGAGTCCTGTCCGCGATCGGCGTCGAGGATCAAAGCGCACGCAATCTGCGCCTGAGTCAAACCGCGCTGGCGGTGGATGCCGCGATCTCGGGCCAGGGCGTCGCGCTCGTCAATCGCTTCCTCGCAGAGCGGGATCTGGCGGCAAACAAGCTGGTCGAGATTGCTCCTATTCCGCTCGTCGATGCACAGGATTTCTACTTGCTTGCGCTCCGCAAGAAAGCACGGACGCCCGCCGTCAAAGCGGTGGCAGCCTGGCTTGAGGCCACAGCGTCATGATGAGCGAAGAGTTGGTCGCGTTGATTAGGTCTGAAAGACGCGCGAGGTCTCCAAGCCCCTGGGCAGATCTGAGCGTCGCCAGAGCCCGGGCGAGGTAGGCCGTCGCGCCAACCGGCGGACATCGGCTTTCTGCTGTGTGGCGCGCCACACCGGACACGCGCGATGGCATTGGCCTGGGTTGTTTCAGGTCGTGTTGGAAAACCCTCAGTCAGTGTCGTTTTGCAGTGCGTTCGAGATGTCTGCAACTGCCGTCGCGAAGGTATCTGTGAAGCTGCCCGAGCTGCTCGTACTGGCCCCGGGCGCAAAGACGACATTCGTCAGGCCCAGCTCCTCGGCGGCTTGGAGCGCTCCGTTCGGCGGCTCGGCTTCCCAGATCAGAACGCGCGCGTCGAGTTCTTCGGCAAAGCGTGCAAGCTCTGCCAGTTCTTCCTCGGTCGGCATTGCGCCGGCATCCCATTCAAGGGATGTAATCGACAGCGCATAGCGCCGGCCGAAGTACTGGTAGCGTGGATGCGTTGCAATCATCGCCACGCCCTGTGCATTGCGCAGGGCCTCACGCGCGGTGGCGTCCAACGCGGTCAACTCCGCGCGGAGTGCCGCGCGTTTCGGCGCAATCTTCTCGGCGGAGACCAGACCTCTCGCAACACTCGCGGAGGCAATCGCCTCCGCTTGTGCGATGGCCAGCATCGGATCCAGCCAGGTATAGGCCGCAAGCCCCTCATGAGAGTGTTCGCCGCCGTCGCCATGGCTGTGGGTGATGCTCTCGGTGACAATGAACTGGTCTTCGATCTTCGCGGAGGTGTTCACAACGCGAGATCGCGGCAGCGAGACCCGGTCGATCCATGTGGCAAACCCAGCCCCGTTCAGCAGGATGAGATCGGCTGATTGGATCTGGCTGATATCGGCAATCGAAGGGCGCCAGAAAGACGGATCGACGCCCTCGGGGACTGGAAAGACAACCTCTGCCGCGCTTGCGAGAAGATGTTCCGCGAATTCATGCAGGACCTGATTGACCGCGACCACGCGCGGACGATCCTGCGCAGAAGCGGGGCTTGCGATCCAAAGCGCCAGCCCGAAGGCCAGGCCGCGCGTCAGGCGGTGCCGCACGCTCAACTGCCGCATTTCCGGGCGATGTCCTCGGGGGTAACGATCCAGTAATTGTCATGGCTGCCCGTATCGACCTCGATCACCAGACCGCTGGAATGGTCCACACTGTCGAGGGGGACCCGGGCGGTGCCATCGCTTTGCAGCGGCAGGGTGGTCAACAGGTTGTTTTCCCCATCCAGCACGCGGACATCTCCTTTTTGAGTGACCCGGCCGCTGGAAAACTTTGCTTCGACCGTAACCGCCTCGCAATCGACTGAGGCGAAGACCACGAGCTGGTGCGCCGCCGCTCCGAAAGGCGCGGCGATCACACAGCAGGCCAGAGCAATGGCCCGGATCACTGTCCGGTCCATTCTTCGAAATGCACCCAGATCACGGCGCCAAGCTCCACGGCCTTGTCCTCTCCATTCTGCGGGAGGGTGTAGTCGGCGGTGTTGAGAGCTGCAAAGCCCCACCAACCATCCGAGGGCGGCGCGTAGGTAAAGACACCCGCCGCGTCCGCCTTCACCGTCTGGGTGATCATCAACGCGTCGGGTGCGATCGCGCCGGCGCCGTCATTGAAGAACTCAACCTCGACCTCCGCGTAGGGCACCGCTGCGCCATCCATCTTGACGATACCCTGAAATACATTGTGCTCCCACAGACCGAATGGCTTCGACAAGGGAACGATCTCGGTCTTGAGGCCGAGCTCTGTATCCCAGCCCTCATCGTCGCCATAGGCTGTCACATAAGTCTTGGTGTAGTGGATGATGAAGGCGTCCTCGGCGGGTTCCCAATAGGGCTGGGGCTCCATCGCGAAAATGTAGGTGCCCGGACGCTCAAGGGGATAGTCGAGCGTATAGCCGGGCTCGCCCATCACTTTCGCATCCTGCAGGCTGCCCAGAAGATCTGTGCTTGCCCCCTCATGCGTCACCGAGAAAGCCACCGGCGTCTCCAGCGTCATGCCATCCAATTCGAAAGGGTGCGAAAACGACATAGTCAACGCGACGCTGCGCCCGTCTTCCTGGCTGATCATCGGATCACTGGGAATAATCATTCCGTAATGTGCCGCAGCCGGCATTGCAGCGACGAGGGTCGCAAGTGAAGCATTGAAAATATGATGTTTCATGAAACCTCCGGTTGTTATGATCCCAGTGCGAGCAGCCAGCCCACCCAGGCTTCGGCATTGCGTGTCACGATGACCGCTCCGATCGTCGCGATACTCCCTGCAACCAACAATAGCGTAACGGTTTCCGCAGCCAAGAGACGCAGGACCATGCCCTTCTGCGCGCCCAGTTTGACAGCGGTCGTGATTTCGCGCGCGCGCAGCCGGTAGCTCAGGAACACCGCGAGACCGAGGGCCGAGACTGCCGCCACTGCGATGATCGCGGTGACCACGTCCAGCAGCGCCTTGATCCGAAAGATGCGGTCGACCAACCCCTGGATCACGCCCGCAGGTTCGATCAGCTGTGTCGGGCTTTCGGCATCGAGATAACGACCACGCAGGATCGTGCCGGAGCGCGTGTCATTCGGCACCACGATCACGGCTGAGGCCGGGAAATCATCCTGGTTTCCATGAAAATGAAAACTCTCAATGTTGTCCTCCGTGATGCGCTGGTACTGCACCGCGGCTGCGTTGGCGAGCGCCTCACTGCCTTCGGCGATCTCAGCTGCGGTGACGACGTTTTCGTGGCCGTGGCCGATGCCCTGAATGACCCAGGCCGTTTTGATATCCACAAAGATAGCCTGATCATCGGGGGTGTTGGTCGGTGGCAGGACCCCGACGATGGGCATCTCCAGCGGATAGACACCATCAAGATCAAACAGGTTCTCAGGCGCCGATACGAGCGTATCGCCAACAGTCTTGCCCAGCGTGGCCGCTACCTCGGCGCCGATCACGGCATCTCCCAGGAGCGACAGCCCACGACCGCTTGCCGGAGCGAGATTGCGGAAGTCGAAATAGTCGAGCGTCGTGCCAACGATCCGGAACCCGCCCGAGGAGAACGCCGTATGCAGCGGGATCGGCACGCCGAGGCCACTGTCCCACACGGTTTCCACCTCGCGCATGGCCACGGGGGCCGGGCGCTCATCCGAGAAATACAGTGCGGCCATGGTCAGGTCGAGCTGCGAGCCACGGCTGCCCAGCAAGAGCGGTGTCGCTTCGCCCCGGGCGATCAGAGCGCGTTCGCTGGTCGACAGGAGCGTCTGAGTCGCGACTGGGACGAACATGATCAGGGCCGCCACCAAAACCAGCACGAGGCTGCGTGCCCAATGATAGCGCAGATAGGCGAAAGCGAGGTAGAGCGCGTTCATGGGGCCGCGTTCTCGCGAAACTGCGCGAAATCGAGCACCCGTTCGAACCGCGGCAGCAATTCATGGTCATGGGTCACCGCCAGAACGGCTGCACCAGCCTCCGCCGCCCGGTCAAACAGGAGATCCAGAATGCGTGCTTTGCTCTCCGGGTCCAGATTGCCCGTGGCCTCGTCAGACAGGATCAGTTTCGGCTGCGTCACCAGCGCGCGGCAGATCGCGACACGCTGTTGCTCCCCCTGGCTGAGGGCCGATGGGTGGCGATCCAGCTTGTCGCCAATTCCGCAGGCACTGGCCAGCGCCTCGGCACGGTCCCGCGCCGCTGTGTCCAGGGTCAGGGCCGGAGTGATCCGATAGGGATAGAAGATGTTCTGGCGCGCCGAGAGATAGTCGAGCAGCGCGAAATCCTGAAAAACAAACCCGATCTGGCTGGCGCGAAACCGGCGTCGCGCTGCATCCGACAGCCCGGAAATCTGAGTTCCCGCAACCTCGATGCGCCCTGTCTCCGGTGTCAGGATCCCCGCGATCAGGTTCAGCAGGGTGGTCTTGCCGCTGCCGCTTGGGCCGACCACCGCAACGCGGTCGCCATCCGCCAGAGAAAACGCAGGCACGCGCAAACGAAACCCGTCCGACCCGTAGCCAAATGCGAGGTTCTCGACCCGTACCATCAGTTTTTCTCCGGGGCAGGGAACATCTCACCCGCCGCTTCCCGACTGACGTCGAGAAGCTCGAAATCCGTGATCCGCCAGGCTCCTTCGACGGGAGAGACGGTCAGGTCTGCGCTATAGGTGTTGCCCCGGATGTGCATGTGTTCGGCATGCCCCACGGTGCCTATGACCTGCCAGGAGGCGTCGATCATGAGCGTATTCTCTGCGCGCGCGACCTGGGTGTTCAGGAGCTTGATCTCGTGGATGGTCTGGTCCACCTCGTCGAGCCCACCGCCTTTCATCGCGCCGACACGCTCCAGGTAAAGGTATTCCAGCGCTTCGCCGTGGGTGACGCTGGCCAATGTGTCGTAGATCGCGGCCTCCTGCGTTTTCGCAAAAGCCTCATAGACGACAAGCAGGAGGGCAGGTGTCAGACGCCAGAAGTCTTGCTGAGCGTCCTGAAGTGTCAGCGGATCGAGGCCCGGGGCGGAGAACCTGTCCGTCTCCGCGAAGTCCAACCGATCCGGCCAAAAGACCGCAGCGGACATCGCGATGATGCCCGCCAAAACAATTGCAGCAATCGTATATGCGCGCATCACGGTTCACGAACTCAAGCATCAGACGGATCCACCTCCGCGTAACCTGTTCGAGATGCCGTCAAAGTGCAAGCGGTCCGCCGGTCGACGCGCGTCATAGCATCACAGATCCGAGGCGTCATGGCAGTGAGGCCGCCTGATCGTTCGGCCCCATGCTAAGTCTCAGATTACTCCGCAGCTATGTTTTCACCGCCTTGGGCGGTTTCTCCGAAGCCCTTGGGGATAGGCATGTCCGGCAGGCTCGCCGCGCGTTTTTGCAAGGCGCGGCCAATGACGACCCGGCTGATCTCGGTTGTTCCGTCCACGATCCGCAGCATTTGCGCCAAGCGCGACAGTCGATCCAGACCATAGGGCTGCAGCAGCCCCATGCCGCCCAGAACCTGGGTACAGGTATTTGCGGCCTTCACCGCCGCATCCGGCACGAAACGCTTGGCGTGCGCCGCCATCAATGGCCCTTCAGGGGTCCCGAGCGCCTCGGCGGCCTTGCGGTAAAGCAGTTTGGAGGCCTCGAGATCGGTCGCGACCTCTCCGAGCATCCACTGGATGCCGTCCAAATCCAGGTTTTTACCACCGAACATCTTTCGGTTCTTGGAATAGGCGAGCGCTGTGTCGAGGGCCGCCTGCATCAGGCCACAACAGCCTGACGCGATGGAGACACGCGCGATATCGATCGCCATCAACGAGCCTTGCAAGCCCTGGCCGATGGGCAGGATGATGTTGTCTTCGCTGACCACCACGTTCTCAAGATACATTTCGGACATGGGCAGGAAGTTGTAGGAGGGCGTGTCATAGAGCGGCCCGAAGCTGATGCCTGGTGCATCGGCCGGGATCGCGATCATTGCCATGTCCTTGTGTCCGGGTGCATCGCTGGTCTTGACCACGGTGAAGTAGATGTCCGCCTCTGTCGCGAGGCTGACCCAGGCCTTGGCGCCGCTGATCGTCCAGGTGCCGTCGCCGTTGATTTTCGCCCGGGTGTACATCGTCATGGGGTCAGAACCTGATTGCGGCTCGGTGAGTGCGAAATTTGCGAGCTTGCGCCCGGAGGTCAGGTCGGGGGCCCATGCCGTCTTGAAGGCGTCTGTTCCATATCCGCAGGCTGCGAAGGTGCAGATGTTGTGCATCGACAGGGCGAAAGCATAAGCCCCATCGCCCAAGCCGAGCTGCTCGTAGACCTGGATGCCTTCGGACAGCGGCAAACCCTGTCCGCCCCACTCTTCGGGGGCATAGAGCCCGGTGAGCCCGGCGGCGCCGGCCTTGTCAGATGCGGCCCGCGGCCATGCTTTGCCTTCGTTCCAAGCTGCGACATTTGGCGTGACGACATCGCGCGCGTGATCCCGGGCTGCGGCGAGGATGGTCTCAAGTTTGGCTGACATGATGCAGGTCCTGTTCTACGCGCGCCTATCCGATCTCGCCAAGTCGGTTTGGCGAAGCCTTTTGGCGAGATGCTGTGGTTGTCGTTGATGCTTGCGTAACAGCTCTTGCTCGCTGCCTTCCATCTCGCGGATTGACAGATGATTGTCCAAAAGTGACAGGCCTAGCTGTGTGTCGCCGTGCGGCGCCGGTAGGAACTTGGCGTTGCGCCTGTCCATCTATGAAAGGCCTTGTGGAAACTTGCGGCAGAGGCGAACCCAACGTCCTGGGCAATGGCTTCGATACTGGCATCGCCCTTTTGAAGGCGCCGGATTGCAATGTCGCGACGCAGCCCGTCCTTGATCGCCTGAAACGAGGTTCCGTCAGCCTCAAGGCGACGGATCAGGGTGCGGGGTGTCATGTGCAGTGCATGGGCCGCGGCGGCAAGATGCGCCTTTTCCCAGGGCGACTGATTGAGATAGGCGCGCACCCGCAAGGATTGCGTATGCTCTTGCGACCGGGTGAAGATCCAGTCGCGCGGTGCATTTTCGAGAAAGCGATCCAGATCCTGCGTGCTGCGGGTCTGAACCGGGCCAAGCAGATCTGCTTTGAAATGGATCGCGGTCGCTGGGGCTGAGAACCTGACCGGAGCCGGAAAGATGAGCGCATAATCGGGTTCAAAAGGCGGACATTCAAAGACGAAATCCACGGCCTTCACTGCAACTTCTTGCCGGGCGAGCCAGGACAGGATTCCGTGGGCCAGTTTGAGGATCAGCATATGCCCGAACCGTTGCGGCGAGGCGTCGGTCTGGGGGGTAAGACGCAGCGCGCGAGTTTCGCCTACGTCCGCAAGGTCAAACTGGTAATCATCGAGCAGCAGGTTCCAAAAGGTCGAAAAGCGATAGAGCGCCGAGGACAGGGAAGTCGACTCCCGCACAGATGTCAGCAAATGTTGGAGCGCGCGAGGCCGGATCGGACGGGACCAGAGCCCCATCATTTCATCCCCGGTTTCGACAGCGGCCAGTTGATACAGACGCACGATCTGATCCAGCGTTACCCGGCCCTGAGGGCTGTCATGCGCAACCGGCAGCTCGGAACGCGCCAGCAAAGAGCAGTAATGTTCCTCGGGGCAAAGTGCCTGGAGCGCGACAAGCCAATCCGCAATGAATTGGCGCGAGACGGTCGAGAAAGGGGCCGTGGCTGAGGTGCTCATTTGCGCGTGAAGCTAGCAGTGAACGCCCGCGTCTAGAACCCTTCATGGCTCGGAGATGCCAGCGCGCAGTTTGGCGCGGGCGGTGCCCGCCGTAGTCGAAGATGCACGTCCGATTGCCCGTGGTTGAGGCCGTCGCGGGCTCCTTTGACCTGTCCAAGTCGGATGCTTCTGGCGTGATTGGCCACAACTCTTGGGCGTTGGGTCTCAAGCCTTGCAACGCCATGGCGATCGGGTCGCCATGTCCTCGGCATGTGACTTACTCGCGTGATGCACGCCCCAATGCGTCGCGTACTACATGTCTGTAGCTGCGGCCCACGGGAACTGTGAGCCCCGTCGAAAGCTCCACATGCGAAGCACCTTGTCGGGTACGATAGGCGCGAAGCGCCCGGTGCGACACCCACCAGGACCGATGGACCCGAACGCCATATCCCCCCAGCGCTTCGGTCGCCTCCGCAATTGTGCCACGAGTAAGGGTCTCACCCAGCGGTGTGACGGCGCGCAGGTAGTGATCCTGCGATTGCAGGAGCAGCAATTCGCGCCCGAGTTCCGTTGGAAGCCGATCCAGCCATTCAGGTTCTGTTGGTGGATCGTTCTCGGCGACGATCGGATTCCGATTTCCCTGCAAGGCTTCAAAGAGAAAAACCACCACCACCGAGATCACGACGCTATAGGGCAGCAGCCGGATAACCTCCGCCGGAAAGGAGGCACCGAGAAACATCCAATGAACGGTGGACAGCCAGAGCGTGACTGCAAGGCTCGCGGCACCAGCGCCGAAGCCGAGGCCCAAGAACGGGGCTGCCCCCATGGCCTCCGTCTGGTTTGCAACCGCTAAGGAGACAAGCAAACCAAGCCAATAGCTCGAGATGGCAACGGCTCCCCAATAGACCAAACGCAGGGGCAGCGACATGGTCGTGAATGTCCCGAACGGCCCCGTGAGCCCGGCCATAAGCGCGGCAGAGGCGAGGCCAATCCAGAGCATCCGGCTGTGTGCCAATACCCCTGCCTCGGCCAGTGTCTCCCCCAGTACGGTGTCGTTCGCGACAAATCTCATGTCGTTGGCGCCAAGCCTGTTTTACCCCTGCCGGAGCGACCCTACCGAGAGAGCGGACCTGTCTCAATGCAAAGCGGAGGTCGTATGAAAGCAATGACGCGTGTGGTCTTGGTGGGCTTGGCATTGGTGGGGCTCGTCGGCGGTACAGGGATTCTCTGGTTGCGTGCGTCGCCCTATTGGGCCGGCGTGACGCTGTTCGCAAAGGATCATAGGATCGAGAACTTTCGCGCCATGGATCAGGTGTTTCCGGGCTTGGAGGTCCCAACCGGCACAGACCTCTGGGAGCTCCCATTGGCCCTAGGGAGTTTGCCTGAGGTCTTCTCGCTGGACGGAGTGGACCAGTCCGTCGCGGACTTCCTCGCGGAGACGAGCACCACGGGGCTGCTGGTGCTGCAAGAGGGCAGAATCGTCCATGAGGAGTATCGACTTGGCGCCTCCGAGACGTCGCGCTTCACGTCCTTCTCGGTGGCCAAGTCGGTGCTGTCCGCGCTGATCGGGGTTGCGCTGGCGGAAGGCCACATCGACCGTCTCAACGATCAGATCGTCGCTTATGTGCCCGCCTTGAAAGGTTCAGCTTATGAGGGCGTTACCATTTCGCAGGCTCTTCAAATGTCCTCGGGCGTGCGGTTTGGCGAGGACTATGACAATCCGTTTTCAGACGTGAACCGACTCACTTTCGCGTTGGCCTTCGGCCAGGATCTTGAAGCGATCCTCGCCGGGTTGGATCGTGAGCGTCCTCCGGGCGAGGCTAGATCCTATGCGAGTGTGGACACCATTGCGCTTGGTCTCGTTCTGACCGCTGCGACGGGCATGCCGAATGAGGCGTATCTCGCGGACCGGCTGTGGCGCCCCATGGGGGCGGAAGCGGACGCCTTCTGGAACACGGGGCGCGCGGGTGCGGTCCTTCCCCATTGCTGTCTGAATGCGCGCTTGCGCGACTACGCGCGCTTTGGTCAGCTTTTTCTGGATGGTGGGCGGCGCGGAGACCTGCAGATCCTGCCTGAGGCCTGGGTGGCACGCTCGACGCGACCTTCCGCGCCTCCGGCCACGCCTTCCTCCGCCTGGCCAATCTCCTACGGCTATCAATGGTGGGTTCCCGAACGTCCTGGGAACCGCTTTGTCGCCATCGGGATCTGGGGGCAGTACATCTACGTCGATCGAGCCAAGCGGGTGGTGATCGTCAAGACCAGCGCAGATCCCGGCTTCGATACGCGTGACCGTGCCACCATCGCCCTGTTTCATGCCATCGCGCACCATGTTCGCGCAAATCCGTCTTAAGGGAGCTCCGTCGCAGGTTCAGAAATCGCCGATCTTGCTGCTCATCTGGGGGGATCATGCCCACACACTACGTTTATCTTCTTGCCTCTGTGATTGCCGAGGCGATTGGGTTTTCCGCGCTCAATGCAAGTGCGCAGTTCACCAAGCTCTGGCCCTCGCTGCTCGTGGTTCTTGGCCTTGGCGGATCCTTCTACTTTCTGACACGGACCCTGCAGGTCATGCCGGTGGGGATCACCTATGCTGTGGCATCCGGGCTCGGGATCATCCTAGTGGCTCTCGCCGGAGTGGCGTTCTTCGACCAACGCCTTGATGTGCCCGCGATAGTTGGGCTGGTCTTCATCATCACGGGCATCGTTATTATCAACGCGTTCTCGGAGATTGCGGTGCACTAGTACGGAACTGCCCCCTTTGCGGGGGCGGCCCTTTTCTTGGGCGCGGGCCAGGAAGCATTCAGCGGAGCGGCTCGGTTAGATTGATCTGCAGTTGGGGCGCTCCATCGCTGGTCCGTTCTGCGGAGTAGCCCTTGGGGCCGACGGTGCCGCGCAAGAAGCGGCGTTTGTTCGAAAACCGTGCCGATGCGACCACATCGATTGGCGCGTGCAAGCGCAACTCCAGCTTCGCCCAGCCCGGGCTCGGGGACGAAACTGTGAGCACCTCCGCCGTGAAGGGTCGGGACAGGTATTTGCCCCGGACCGTTTCACCCACAGTCCAGCCCCTGGCTGTCTGGTCACGGAGGAGGGCGTGCATGGTGTTCCAGTCGCGGAACCCGTGTTGCCGGGCCACCAACTCCAGCGCTCTGGCATGGCTGATGGCTGTGCCCTTTGATGCAAACTGCGCGCGCAGCCTCTTGGCGAGATCCTTCGCCTCTGCGAGCGAGGGGCCAGCGCCGGTCATGACACCACCCCCGGCTCCCGATGGAACATGCCCCAACGCAAGGAGCCGTTTTGTCCACTGCGCCAAAGGACCAATGCGGTCAGGCCCAGCAGCAGGATCTCGGAGACGGGACCAGCGAGCCAGGTGCCGATCTCTCCGAAGGACAGCGGCAGCAGAAAGGTCAGCGGGATCGCAAAGAGATAGGGCTTCGTCATGCTGAGCACGACCGCCTTCGCTGCCGCGCCAATGGCTTGAAAATACGCGGCAATCATCATCAGTGGCCCCATGAGGAAGAAGACCGAAGTCATTACAGGCAGGATCCGGGCGACCTCCGCGATCACGGCGGGATCCTCCACGAAACCGGCGGCGATCTCGGCGGGGCGGCTCATGACCAGCAGTTGCACCGCTGCGCAATAGGTCAGCGCCGCCCAGAGTGCGATCCGAAGGCTGCGATCCGACCTGTGCCAGAGGGCTGCGCCAAAATTGTTGCCGGTGATCGTTTGCATGGCGAATGACAGGCCCAAGAGTGGTAGAAAGGCGAATGTGATAATGCGCGTGATGATCCCATAGGCGGTTACGGTGTCGGAATAGCCCGGTCTCCCGATCCACTGCAGGGCCGCGAGGATTGCGGCAGAGCCGAGGGCCAGACCGAGAAAGCTCATGCTCTGGGGAGCCCCGAGGGCCAGTATCCGCCCCCAATGCCGCCAAAGCGAAGCGGAGCGCAAGGCGGAAGGCCGCAGCGCGGTGGGCCCCATCAGTCGAAACGCGAGGATGATGGTGAAAGCCAGAGCTTGAGCCGCCGCCGTGCCATAGGCCGAGCCCGCCACGCCCATCTCGAATACTGCGATCAGCAGGTAGTTGAATCCGATATTGGCGACAGAGACGAGCAAGCTCATCGCGGCCATGAAGCCGACACGCCCCTCGTTACGCAGCGCGTCCGAGTTTACCGAGAGCACAAACAGCAACGGCGAGAAGAGGACCGTGATCCGCAGATAGATCTCGCCCATCTGCGCCAGTGGCTCGGAGTTTCCAGCTGCCAGAAACGCGACCGGGGCGCCCATGAGCCAGAAGAGCAGGATCAGCCCGGCGCCGAGGCTCAGCGCCAGACCATGGGCACCGGCAAAGACCGCGCTGGCGGCGGCGAGATCCGCCGCTCCCAGATGGCGGGCCAAAAGGCTGGACATGCCGGTCGATACCAGCGTCGAAAGCGCGACGATCAGCATATAGATCGGAAACATAAGCGTCACCGCAGCCAGCGCCTCGGGGCCGACATAGTGGCCTAGAAACAGAGCATCTGCGACGGAGAGCAGCCCACTCATACCCATCACGAAGATGATCGGCAGGGCGGTTTTAAGGTAGATGATGCCCAGAGGCTCATCGGTGAATCGATTGATAGGGGGAGGGGACATATCCCTGGTCTCTCTTGTCTGATCGCGCAGCTTGAGATGGGACCCGCATTGCCATCCGCGCGGAAAGCGGACAGAGATCTACAGAGATAGGTTTCGATGCAGAACTTCACCATGACATAAGTCGGCGGGTGGCAGGCGTCTGTCGCCGGAGGTCTGGCTAGTCCGAAAGAAAGGCCGGGTCAAGCGCCCTGCCAAGCGGAATTGCGAACGGACCTGGCGTTTCCAACCCCGGGTTGCAATCGCGCCCCGAGGACGGGACGTGCAGCGCCCCCTTCGGTCGAATGGTCAGGGGCGGTTTTTCGCCCTGCCGCTGCTTCGGTTTCGCGCCGGGGATCGGCTTGATCCACAGGCAAAAGCGTGCTCCGGCGTCCGGAGTCGAAACGCCCCTTGCACCCCAGGCCTTGCCCACTTAGAAGATCGGCTGATTTACCTGTTGGCGGAGGTCGTGTCCGCCTTTCCGAACTGAACCGATAGGGGATGACATGAACGTCACCGAGACCCTCAATGAAGGCCTCAAGCGCGGCTATTCGATCACCGTGACCGCCGATGAGCTCGATGCCAAGGTCAATGAAAAGCTCGCCGAAGCTCAGCCCGAAATCGAGATGAAGGGCTTCCGCAAGGGCAAGGTCCCGATGGCGCTGCTGAAGAAGCAATTCGGGCCCAAACTGCTCGGCGAAGCGATGCAGGAATCCATCGATGGCGCCATGTCCAAGCATTTCGAGGATAGCGGTGACCGTCCGGCCCTGCAGCCCGAGGTCAAGATGACCAATGAGGACTGGAAGGAAGGCGACGATATCGAGGTCGCCATGAGCTACGAAGCTCTGCCCGACGTTCCGGACACAGATTTCAGTTCTGTCGCGCTCGAAAAGCTGGTGGTGAAGGCCGATGACGAGGCCGTGGCCGAAGCCCTGTCGAACCTCGCCGAAAACGCCAAATCCTTCGAGACGAAGGAAGGTGCGGCAGAGGATGGCGATCAGGTCGTGATCGATTTCCTCGGCAAGGTCGATGGCGAAGCCTTTGAAGGTGGTGCGGCCGAAGATTATCCGCTGACCCTTGGGTCGAACTCCTTCATCCCGGGCTTCGAAGAGCAGCTTGTCGGCACCTCCGCCGGTGAAGAGAAGAACGTCGAGGTTAGCTTCCCTGAGCAGTATCAGGCCGAGCATCTGGCCGGGAAGGCCGCTGTCTTTGAGTGCAAGATCAAGGAAGTGAAATCGCCGAAAGCGGCCGAAGTCGATGACGAGATGGCCAAGCAGTTCGGGGCTGAAGATCTCGACGCGCTTAAGGGTCAGATCACCGAGCGTCTCGAAGCCGAGTATGCCGGCGCTGCGCGCGCTGTGATGAAGCGCAAGCTTCTGGACGAGCTGGACACGCTGGTGAAGTTCGACCTGCCGCCGAGCCTCGTGGAAGCCGAAGCGGGCCAGATTGCGCACCAGCTTTGGCACGAAGAGAATCCTGAGGTTGAAGGCCACGATCACCCCGAGATCGAGACCACCGAAGAGCACACCAAGCTGGCCGAGCGCCGCGTGCGCCTTGGTCTTCTGCTGGCCGAGCTGGGTCAGAAGAACGACATTCAGGTGACTGAATCCGAGATGACCCAGGCGATCATGGCGCAGGCGCGTCAGTATCCGGGCCAGGAACGTCAGTTCTTTGAGTTCATCCAGCAGAACCAGCAGATGCAGCAGCAGCTCCGTGCGCCTATCTTCGAAGACAAGGTTGTGGACTATGTGTTTGAGCTGGCCACGCTGACCGAGAAAGAGGTCTCCAAGGACGAGCTGCAGGCGGCTGTCGAGTCGCTGGAAGACGACGTCTGAGGCGATCCTTTGTTGAAAATGACAAAGGCCGCCCCTTGGGGCGGCCTTTTGCGTTTCAAGTGACGCGCAGTCGGATCAGAGCGAGATCCGGAACTGAGCGAAACCCTCGGGGCCTTCGCCTGCGGGTGCGATCTCCAGGCCAGTGACGTCGTCGATATAACCGGCGGCCTTTGGCCCGGTCTCGAACAGGACCGACGTGTCAGCCATCGGCGCAAAGCGCCAGTTTCCATCGGCACGCGGGCTGATCGTGCCCTGTTCCACAATGTAGCGGACGATCACGTCGCGGTTGGTGTCCGGACCTTCGAAGATGATCGTGTCGCCGGTGCCCGGGAAGCTGCCACCGCCCGAAGCGCGGTAGTTGTTCGTCGCGATGATGAACTTCGCCTCCAGATCCAGCGGTGCGCCTTCGTAGGTCAGGTTCACAATCCGGCTCGCGGTTGGGTTGAGCGGCCCGCCTTTTGAATCGAACCGCGAGGGCTGGCTCAGGTCGATCTCGTAACTTACCCCGTCGATCACGTCGAAATTGTAGCTCGGAAAATCCGGGTTGAGCAGAGGCTGGTCGGTCTCCCCCGGTGTGATCTGGTTGAACATCCCCGCAGATCGCTCGAGCCAGTCTTTGACCTGCGCTCCGGTGACCAACACCGCGCGCGCCGTATTGGGATAGAGATAGAGGTCGGCGACATTCTTGATCGCCACGTCCCCGGCGGGCACATCCGTGTAGTATTCCGGTCCGCCCCGGCCCCCGGCCTTGAAGGGGGCTGCCGCCGAGAGGATCGGCAGGCCCTCATACTCCGTGCCCTTCATCATCTCGGCGATGTACCAGCTCTGGGCGATCGAGACGATCTGCACCGATGGATCATCGGCCACCAGCGCGAAATAGGAGTGCAGTGGCGCATCGGTCTTGCCCACAGCGCGGCGGACATAGGCGAGCGTGTCGTCATGGTCCTGCTGCACGGAATCGAGCACATATTGTTGGCTCTCGACCAGCGGCGTGATCGAGCGGTCCTCGTTGCGCTTGGAGATCGGGCGTGCCTCGGTCTCGGAAGAGACCACACGCCAGACACCGCCCTCGCGCTCGAGCATCAGATCGATCAATCCCATATGGGAGCCCCAGAACCCGCCCATGGTCGCGGGCTTGCCATGGATCGTCCCGGCCTCGGCGTCCACGGCGGCATAGTCCGCATAGGTGGGCGAGGGGAAAACGAGGTGGCTGTGCCCGGTGGCGATCGCGTCGATCCCCTCCAGTGCGGCCAGCGGCACGGAGGCATTCTCCATCCCGTCGCTCTCCTTGGCGGAGCCGATTCCGGAATGGCTTAGCGCGATGATGATATCCGCGCCTTGCTCGCGCATTTGAGGGATATAGGCCCGGGCGGTCTGGAGGATGTCGCGCGCCTGCACGTTGCCCTCGAGATGCTTGCGGTCCCAATTCATGATCTGCGGCGGCACGAAGCCGATCAGCCCGACCTTGATCGCGTGCTCTTCGCCTGCGCCATCGGTGACCATGCGGTCGAGGATCACGTAAGGCGGGATCAGGGTCTTGTCGGCGGTGGGGCTCGCGCCCATTTCGCGTACGACATTGGCCGAGATCACCGGGAACTGCGCACCGGCGAGAGACTTCATCAGGAAGTCGAGCCCGTAGTTGAACTCATGATTGCCCAGGGTCGAGGCGTCAAAGCCCACGGCGTTCATGGCGGCAATGACCGGGTGCATGTCCCCTTCCTTCATCCCGCGCTCATAGGCGATGTAATCGCCCATCGGGTTGCCCTGCAGGAAGTCGCCATTGTCGACCAGCAACGTGTTCGTGGCCTCGGCCCTTATTCCGTCGATCAGCGCGGCGGTGCGGGCGAGACCTACCGTGTCGCGCGGACGGTCTGCGTAGTAGTCATAGGGAAACACGTGCACGTGCAGATCTGTGGTTTCCATAATCCGCAGATGCGCCTGGTTCGCGGCGGCGCGGGCGGAATAGGGGTGCAAGGCAATCAAGCTGGCTCCAGCGGCTGTGCCGAGAAAACTTCGGCGAGAAAGTCGAGCAATCATAAGGTCGGTCCTTTGGCTATACTCGCCCGATGGTTGCACGAATTAACCCTTTGCCGTCATCAAAAAAGAGCCTCCAGCCCGGAAACTGTTACTTTTGTGGCATCAATACGCCCAAAAAAAACGCCGTCCGGAGGTCCGGACGGCGCGAATGCCTGGGATGAGCGCCCGATCAGGGCTGCTCGTCCTCGCTCTCTTCTGCGGCTTTGTCTTCGACGGTCTCGACCAGATCGCTGTCTTCGGAGGCAGCGGACCCGATATCGTCGAAAAGCTCCGCGATCTCGAACTCGGCTTCGGCTTCCGCTTCAGCGGCGAGTTCCTGGATCGACTTGCCGGAGGCCTGCAGTTCGGCTTCTTCAGTGGACCGCGCCACGTTCAGAACGATATCTGCGGTCACTTCGGGGTGCAGGCTCACATGCACGGTGTGCAGACCCAGATCCTTGATCGGGCGGGACAGGGCGACCTGCTTGCGATCGAGGGAGAACCCGTCGGCGGTTGCGGCGTCAGCGGCGTCACGGGTGGTGACGGAGCCATAGAGCGCGCCCGCGTCGGAGGCGGAGCGAATCACTATGAACTGCTGTCCATCGAGCTTCTCGGCCAGATCCTCGGCTTCTTTCTTGGTCTCGAGGTTGCGCGCCTCGAGCTGGGCTTTCTGGGCTTCGAACTGCTTGATGTTGGCGTCCGACGCATTCAGCGCTTTGCCTTGGGGCAGCAGGAAGTTGCGCGCATAGCCGGGCTTGACGTCCACGACGTCGCCCATCTGGCCAAGCTTGGCCACGCGTTCAAGAAGGATGACTTGCATGTGCTCGGCTCCTTATTTCACGGCGTAGGGCAGCAGGGCGAGGAAGCGGGCGCGCTTGATGGCACGGGCCAGTTCACGCTGCTTCTTTGCCGAGACGGCGGTGATACGGGACGGGACGATCTTGCCGCGCTCGGAGATGTAGCGCTGCAGGAGACGGGTGTCCTTGTAGTCGATCTTGGGTGCATTGTCGCCAGAGAATGGGCAGACTTTGCGACGGCGGAAAAATGGTTTTGCAGCCATGGTTTAGCGTCCTTTTCTCAAGCGTTGATCAGCGGCGTTCGCGACGGTTGTCACGCTCTTCGCGCTTCTGCATCTGGATCGAGGGACCCTCGGCATGTTCGTCGACCTTGATGGTCATGACGCGCATCACGTCATCATGCAGACGCATCAGGCGTTCCATTTCCTGCACGGCCGGCGCCGGAGCGTCGGTCTTGAGGAAGGCATAGTGACCCTTGCGGTTCTTGTTGATCTTGTAGGCCATGGTCTTGAGGCCCCAGTACTCGCTTTCGACGACGCTGCCGCCATTGTCTGCGAGGACGGTTCCGAAATGCTCAACCAGGCTTTCGGCTTGCGCGTTGGACAGGTCCTGACGCGAGATAAAGACATGCTCATAAAACGGCATGCGCTCTCCAGTTCTGATACGCGTGTTTCATAGTGCGGCTTGCTCGGGTCCCGGGCCGCACACGAGAGGCCACGCAGGGTCATGTGATCGGGACCCGCGCGTTATACGGGCTATGCGTGCGAACGCAAGCGTCCCGTTCAAGCCCGCGTTCTGGTACGTAAAGCAGGGCCTTGACGACGCGTATCTCCTGGTACGGAGCGCGGAGGGTTTTCCGTCGCCAAAGCTCTGCGCGCTGGTGCAGAGAGATTGTTGAGGCTGTTAGAATTGTCCTATGGGCATCCGCGCCCCATGTTCTGCGCATAACTCCATATCAAGGTGCTCACCATGAAACTCTTCTCTTCCACGATCGCCGCTGGCGCATTGGCCCTCACCGCAGGGGCCGCCCATGCCGAGGCGCAGAACTATGTGCTCGACGCCAGCCACAGCCAGATCGTGTTCAGCTACAATCATCTGGGCTATTCGACGACCTATGGCATGTTTTCGGGCTTCGAGGGCGAGATCGCCTTCGATAAGGAAAACCCCCAAAACTCTTCGGTCAACGTGGCCATGCCTGTCCGTTCCATGATCACCGGGTGGGAGAAGCGGTTCGACCACTTCATGGCTGGTGACTTCTTCGGAGCGGATGATGACAGCGATCTCGTGACCTTCTCCTCGACCGGCATAGAGGTGACGGGCGATGACACGGCGCTGATCACCGGCGATCTGACCTTGAACGGTGTGACCCAGTCAGTCGTGCTCGACGCCAAGCTGAACGCCATGGGCGAGCATCCGATGGCCAAGACGGAATGGGCCGGGTTTGACGCCACCACGACCCTGGTGCGGTCGGACTTCAATGTTGGCGCCTTCGCCCCCTTCGTGAGCGATGAGGTTGAGGTTCTGATCTCCATCGAAGCGATGATCGCCCAGTAATCCGGCTTCATCGCAAGAACACAGGCGCGCCCCCAGGGGCGCGTTTTGCATTTCGCACCCGGCTTCCTGTGCCTCAGACCTCCATGGCGAGACGGGCCCGGTTGGCCTCCAGCAGCTTGTCGCGCACTTCCCGGGCAAAACTGAGTTCCAGCATGGGACCCATCCCCTGGAACCGACGGCAGAGCTGGCGCAGCCCGCGTGCATCGATTTGCATCACCCGTGCCGGGCCGCGCAGCACGACGGTGGCCGATGCCGGGCGGTCATGGAGGCAGCTCATCTCGCCGATCAGCGCGCCGGGCCCAAGATCGGCAATGCGTTTGCCATCCAGAAACACCTCCGCTTCCCCCGCCACGAGATAGCTCAGGTGGGTCACCGGCTCAGCCTGGTGGGCCAGAGTAGCGCCATCGGCAATCTCACGCCATTTGGCCCGATCCAGCATCCGGCGCGCCCAATGGGGCGGCAGGTCTGACAACTTGGCATCGAGAAAGGCGCGTTCCTCGGCAGTGAACCGGGTGTGGTGGGCGATCAGGTAGAGTCGGGTGATCCCCAGCAGGCTTATCGCGATCCAGCTCAGCTGGATCAGCGTCGAGGCGAAGTTGAAATGGGTCTGCAGGCTATAGAACACGCAGCAGGCCGCGATCAGGTTGAGCACCGGATAGGTATAGCGGTCGCTGGCTAGTAAGCCGATCTGGAGCAGGAAATACGACAAGATATAGAAGAAGACGCCGACCAGCCCGGCCAAGTCCGCGACAGCGTAAGTGGTAAAGTCATTCATGCAAAATCGGCCAAGCCCCGAAAAGTCGATTTTCAGAGTTTGGCCGATTGGACAACAGCACGCTATCCATTTTGCGACATGCTGGCAGGGCTGCGGGTCTAGCTCTCCTGCTGCCGGGCGGTGAGGGCCACGGTGATCTCCACGGAGAACCCCACGCTGGCCTCATCTGGGTAGCTTGGGCCGATCCCGAAATCGAGCCGCTGGACCGTGGCGCTGCCGGTCATTTCTGCCAGACCATCTGTGAGGGTCAGATCGAAGGGCAGAACAAGCGGCATCTCCGCACCTTTGAGGGTGAGCGTTCCGGTTGCGACCAGTGGGGCTTCTGATCCTTCGGAGGCAGGCGCGATCTGCGCGGTGAAGACCGCGGTCGGATGCGTGGTGGCGTCGAAGAACTCCGTGTCGAGCGCCTGGCCGGTGACCGAGCCCAGCGTCAGGCTTGGGATCGCGATGGTCACGGTGGTCGCGCCGGTCTGGGTGTCGGGGTCATAGGTGATCTCGGCAGTCCATTGCTCGAACTGGCCAGTAACCGGTGCGCCCAGTTGGCTGACGGTGATGTCGAGGCTGCCGCTCTCGACCTGCCAGTCCGAGGCAACCTCGGCCAGCTCGGTCTGGGCGACGGCGGCTGTCCCTTTTCCGTGGTACAGCCCCAGCGCATTGCCGACCGTTATGGCGAGGACAAAGGCTGCTGCCGCGCCGAGCGGCGGGAGCATGTGCTGCACTGTGCTTTCCGCGCGCTTCGGAGCGGGCGGGACCGAGCCGCCCCGGGGCAGCATCCGTGCCAGCGTGCCGTCCTTGTCGATGAATTTGTGCTTGAGCGCGCCCGCGATATGCAGGGCCAGCGCAATGACCAGCACCCGTTCAAAGACGATATGCAGCCCGGCAAAGAGATGGGCGATCCCTTCGGATTTCGGCACAAGCGGCAGGTTTTGTCCGAATGGCCACCAGATCGGGGCAAACCCGGTCGTGGCCGCGTGATGGATCCAGCCCGACAGCGGCACCAGCACCAAGGCGCCATAAAGCGCCCAGTGGACGAGTTCCGCCGCGAATGTCTCAAGCCCGCGGTCCGGGTGGAGCGGCGCAGGCTTGGGCTGGGCGATCATCCAGCCGATACGCACCAGCGCCAGAAAGAAAACCGTCACGCCCAGTGTCTTGTGGATCGAGAAGAGGAAGGCTTTGCGCGCCAGTTGCTCGCTGGTGTCGAAGGGCAGGCCATTTGCGATGATCCCCAACGGGATGAGCGCCAGGATCGACAGCGCCGTCGCCCAGTGCAGGGTTTTCGAAAGGCTGCCGTAGCTCTGTCGGGTATTGCTGAGTGCCATGTCGGTGCTCCGTCCTCGTGTTGCATCCCAGATAGTCTGTGCGCAGAGTGCCATAAACGCCGGTCAGGCACAGACATTGTGCGGCGATTGCGACCCCCCGGCCCCGATTGCACCAGATGCCGTGCTCGGGTAAGAGGCACCACGCCATTTTCAGGGCCATATTCAGGAGTTCCCATGAGCCGAGCCTTCGTTTTCCCCGGACAAGGGGCGCAGACCATTGGAATGGGCCGCGATCTCGCGGAGGCCTATCCCGCCGCCAAAGCGGTGTTCGAGGAGGTCGATGAGGCACTGGGCGAGGCGCTCAGCACCCTGATCTGGGAGGGCGAGGCAGAGACGCTGACGCTCACGGCCAATGCGCAGCCCGCGCTGATGGCGACGTCGCTGGCAGCCCTGCGCGCGCTGGAGGCTGAGGGGCTCGATTGGGCCGAGACCCGGTTCGTGGCGGGCCATTCCTTGGGCGAGTATTCGGCACTTGCCGCGGCAGGCGCGCTAAGCGTGGGAGACACGGCCAAGCTGTTGCGGACCCGGGGGCAGGCCATGCAAGAGGCCGTGCCTGTGGGCGTGGGCGCCATGGCCGCCCTGCTTGGGCTCGATTTCGACGCGGTCAAGGAGGTTGCCGAGGCGGCAGCCCAGGGCGAGATCTGCGAAGCGGCGAATGACAATGACCCGGGCCAGGTTGTGGTCTCAGGTCATAAGGACGCCGTGGAGCGCGCAGTTGCGCTTGCCAAGGAAAAAGGCGCTCGGCGCGCGGTGCTCCTGCCGGTGAGCGCGCCGTTCCATTGCGCGCTCATGGCGCCGGCGGCGGAGGTCATGTCTGAGGCGCTGTCTTCGGTCGACATTCAGGCCCCGCGCGTGCCGGTCGTGGCGAATGTGCGCGCCGAAGGTGTGACGGATCCGGCGGTGATCCGCGAGCTTCTGGTGAAGCAGATCACAGGGTCCGTGCGTTGGCGTGAAAGCGTGAGCTGGATGGCTGGGCAAGGTGTTTCGGAGATTTGGGAAGTTGGGGCCGGAAAGGCTCTGATCGGGATGGTGCGTCGGATCGACCGATCCGTGGCCACCAAGGCCATTTGCACGTCGGCGGATGTCGTGGCCGCCCTTGGCGACAATAAGGAAGACGCATGATGTTTGATCTGAGCGGGAAAGCGGCGCTGGTCACCGGCGCATCCGGGGGCATTGGCGGCGCGATTGCACGGGCTCTGCACGGGCAAGGTGCAACCGTGGGCCTGAGCGGAACCCGGACCGAGCCGCTGGAAGCACTGGGTGTCGAGCTGGGCGAGAGGGCCCATGTCCTGCCCTGTAATCTCAGCGATGCTGAAGCCGTCGAGGCGCTGCCCAAGGCGGCGGTGGCGGCTATGGGGGCGGTCGATATTCTGGTCAACAATGCCGGGATCACGCGGGACAACCTCTTCATGCGGATGTCGGATGAGGAATGGGCAACCGTGCTCGAGGTAAACCTGACCTCCACCATGCGGCTCTGCCGGGGCGTGATGCGCGGTATGATGAAAGCCCGTTGGGGACGGATCGTGAATGTCAGCTCCGTCGTGGGGGCCACGGGTAATCCGGGGCAAGCGAATTATGCCGCTTCCAAGGCCGGTATGGTGGGGATGTCGAAATCCCTCGCCTATGAGGTGGCCAGTCGCGGAATCACAGTGAATGCCATCGCGCCGGGCTTTGTGACCACGGCGATGACCGACAAGCTCACCGATGACCAGAAGCAGAAACTGTTGGTGCAGGTGCCCTCGGCGCGCATGGGCGAAGTGGACGAGATTGCGGCGGCGGCTGTCTATCTTGCCAGCCCGGAGGCAGGCTATGTCACGGGCACGACGCTGCATGTAAATGGCGGACTTGCGATGCTCTGACGTGCATAGCTGGTCTTCCGCGAAAGCGTTTGCCTTTGCTTAGCCATGTGTTATAGGCGGCGCAGTTTCGGAGCGGGGAACCGATCCAGCCGCTTGCGCGGGCTACCATCGTCGCGACTGCAGCGACACTGACGACACCGGGCAAAGACCCAAGAACACGAATGAGGACTAGGACATGAGCGACGTTGCGGATCGCGTGAAGAAGATCGTTGTTGAGCATCTGGGCGTGGAAGAAGGCAAAGTTGTCGAGAATGCTTCCTTCATCGACGATCTGGGCGCAGACAGCCTGGACACTGTTGAGCTGGTCATGGCCTTCGAGGAAGAGTTCGGCATCGAGATCCCCGACGACGCGGCTGAAACGATCCAGACCTTTGGCGACGCTGTCGGCTTCATCAGCAAAGCCAGCTGATCCTTTCAGCACACTGAGTTTTCCGAAACGGCGTCCTTCGGGGCGCCGTTTTTCATTTGTAAGACGGGCCGAAGGCCCGGTTTCGTTCGCGTGATACCGCTGTTGCGGCGGCTTGCGCCTTGCCCCTCGGGGGGAGGCCCGTGTATCAGGTGACGAAACGAGAACACCTTTGAGGAATGCGCATGCGTCGGGTCGTCGTCACTGGATTGGGAATGGTTTCACCGCTGGCCAGCGGGGTCGAGGAGACGTGGGCCCGTCTTTTGGCTGGTCAGTCGGGGGCGGGCACGATTACGCGGTTCGATGCCAGCCATCTCGCCACCACCTATGCCTGCGAAGTTCCGCGTGGCGATGGCAGCGACGGGACCTTCAATCCCGATGAGTGGATGGCCCCGAAAGAGCAACGCAAGGTCGATGAGTTCATCCTTTATGGGATGGCGGCGGCCGATCAGGCCGTGGCCGATAGCGGCTGGGCCCCCGAGGACGAAGAGGGCAAGCTGCGCACGGGCGTGATGATCGGATCCGGCATTGGCGGGCTCCAGAGCATCGCCGAGACGGCGGTTCTTCTGAAAGAACGCGGGCCGCGCCGGGTCTCGCCCTTCTTTATTCCGGGTGCACTGATCAACCTGGTCTCCGGGCATGTCTCTATCCGGCACGGGTTCAAGGGGCCGAACCACGCGGTGGTGACGGCCTGCTCCACGGGCGCGCATGCAATTGGCGACGCGGCCCGGCTCATCATGCTGGATGATGCGGATGTCATGGTTGCTGGCGGTGCCGAGAGCCCGATCAGCGAGATCGGCATTGCCGGGTTCATCGCCTGCAAAGCGCTGAGCACCAAGCGCGGCGACAGCCCCGAGACCGCCAGCCGACCCTATGACGCGGATCGGGACGGGTTCGTGATGGGCGAGGGCGCGGGTGTCGTGGTTCTGGAAGAATACGAGCACGCCAAGGCGCGGGGGGCCAAGATCTATGCCGAGATCGTTGGCTATGGTCTGTCGGGCGATGCCTATCACATCACCGCTCCTTCCGAGGATGGTGAGGGGGGCGAGCGCGCCATGCGCGCGGCTCTGGCCCGAGCCGGGATCGACGGTTCCAAGATTGACTACATCAATGCCCATGGCACCTCGACCATGGCCGATGTAATCGAGCTTGGCGCGGTGGAACGTGTGCTCGGCGATGCGGTCGGGTCGGCGACCATGAGCTCGACCAAATCCGCTGTTGGGCATTTGCTCGGCGCGGCGGGGGCTGTCGAGGCTATTTTTTCGATCCTCGCGATCCGCGATCAGGTCGTGCCGCCCACCATTAACCTGGAGAACCCGGCGGTGGAGAGCGCGCTGGATCTGGCGCCGAACGTCAAACGGGAGCGCAAAGTGGACTACGCCCTTTCAAACTCCTTTGGCTTTGGCGGGACGAATGCTTCGCTTGTGATGGCTCGGGTCACCGACTGATGTGGCGCGCCCTTGCGTCAAATATGATGACGCTGCTGATCGTTGCGGCGGTCATGCTGATCGCGGTGATCGGCTGGGGTCAGCGCAGCTATGTGAGCACCGGGCCGCTTGAGACGCCGATCTTCTTTGAGGTGCCGCGGGGCGCGTCTCTGACACGTGTGGCGGATGCGCTCGAGGCGGATGGGGCGATTTCCTCGGCCACAATTTTTCGCCTTGGCGCGCAATACACCGAGCAGGCAGGTGACCTGAAATTCGGGAATTACGAGCTGCCGGCGGGGGCGTCTATGGCGGAGGTTCTCGATATCCTGACCACCGGTGGGGCGGCCTCGTTCCGCTATGTGGCGACTTATGTCATCCGGGTAGATAGCGCAGAGACGCGGCTGACCGAGCGCAGTGCGGGGGATGGTCGCGCGGAATTGGTTGCAAGCTTTGCACCGGAGGATCCGCTGCCGGAGCTGTACGCGGATCTGGTGGCGGCGGGCACACCCATGGCGCATCGGATCTCGGTCGCCGAGGGTGTGACCAGCTGGCAAATCGCGGATGCGCTCCAGAATGCGGATTTCCTGACTGGCGATGTGGGGCCCTTGCCTGCGGAAGGGAGCCTTGCGCCGGACACTTATGAAGTGGAACGCGGCGGCGCGCGAAGCGAAATTGTTGCACGTATGGCGGAGGCGCAATCGCGCATCCTCGCCCAGGCCTGGGAGACGCGTGATCCGGAGGTTCCGCTGGAAAGCCCGGAGGAGGCGCTGATCCTCGCGTCGATCATCGAGAAGGAAACCTCGGTCCCCGAAGAGCGGGATGTGGTCTCATCTGTCTTCGTGAACAGGATCAATCGCGGGATGCGATTGCAGACGGACCCGACGGTGATCTATGGGATCACCAATGGGGTTGGCACCTTGGGTCGGGGGTTGCGGCGGAGCGAGCTGCGCGCCTCAACACCCTATAATACATACGTTATCCCGGGTCTTCCGCCAACGCCGATTGCCAATCCGGGGCGCGATGCGATCCTTGCAGCTGTACAGCCGGCGGAGTCGGAATACATCTTCTTCGTGGCGGATGGCACTGGCGGACACGCCTTTGCCCGTACCCTTGTGGAGCATAACGAAAACGTGGCGCGGTGGCGGGAAATCGAGCGGAGCCGCCAAGGGAACTAGCGGTGTTGCGCGGAGATGCGTTCGGTGGTGTTGCTGCAACCTTAAGTTGAACGCTTGACTCTGCGAACGCTCGAAAGTATACATTGTGTCAAGCTAGAAAAAGTGGGTAAGCGATCGAGGTCATCTTCGGTCGCTTTTTCTTTTACTCGTGCGGAAAGCCTGAGAGGCCTTTCAGCATGTACCAAGACTCCGAAAGCGGAGCATGCCGACCCGGCAGCTTTCTTGACGCGGCAGCAGACGAAGTCGTCTACCTGCGAAACTGTGTCCAATGCGCGATCGCGAAGGTCGAGCAGATGACGCATACCGGTGAGCCGGATGGGACAGTCACCAAAGAGTTGCGCACCGTCCTCAAGGACTTGCGCGAGATATCCAAGATTGCCCTGAAAGAGGAGGATCGTCTTGCAGACGAACTCGCAAAGACAAACGGCGGCCTCCATGCAGGTGCCCTCGATCTCGAAGCAGCCAACGCTGAGATTGGGCGCCGACTGGCTGAGCTCCGAAGAGCCAGAAGTTACGGAGACGTTCCTGTCGAGCCTGAGTGAGCATGCCATCGCGGCCTTGCCTTACCTGTTCGAATTCTGGGCCTTGCCGCACCAGTTGCCGCCAGCGGATGTCTGGCGGACCTGGGTCGTGCTGGGCGGGCGTGGCGCGGGCAAGACCCGCGCCGGGGCCGAATGGGTGCGCCGCGAGGTCGAGGGACCGCGTCCGCTGGACCCGGGGCGCTCGCGCCGGGTTGCGCTGGTCGGAGAGACCTATGACCAGGTGCGCGACGTGATGGTGCAAGGCGAGAGCGGAATTCTCGCCTGCTGCCCCCCGGATCGCAAGCCGGAATGGATTGCCACCAAGCGGCAACTGGAATGGCCGAACGGAGCGACCGCAAAATGCTATTCGGCCAATGACCCCGAAGCGCTGCGCGGTCCGCAATTCGATGCGGCCTGGGTCGATGAGCTGGCCAAATGGCCGAAGCCCGATGAGACCTGGGACATGTTGCAGTTTGCTCTGCGCCTTGGGGAGCGGCCCCGTCAGGTCGTCACCACGACGCCCCGGGCGGTGCCTCTGCTCAAGCAGATCATCAACATGACCTCGACGGTCATGACCACGGCCCCGACGGAAGCCAACCGTGCCTATCTGGCGGCGAGCTTTCTCGAAGAGATCCGGCAGCGCTATGCCGGGACGCGCCTTGGGCGTCAGGAGCTGGACGGAGTCCTGCTTGACGATGTCGAGGGCGCGCTCTGGACCAGCGAGGCGATCGAGGCGAACCGCGTCGAGACCGTCCCGGTGCTGGACCGGATCGTGGTCGCCGTGGACCCGCCGGTCACCGGCCATAAGGGCTCGGACGATTGCGGGATCGTGGTTGCGGGCCTCATGGCCCAGGGCGATCCTCGGAATTGGAAGGCCTATGTCCTTGAGGACGCGACGGTCTCCGCCAAGACCCCGCTGCAATGGGCCGAGGCCGCTGTCGAGGCCGCCGCGCGCCATCAGGCGGAGCGTGTTGTGGCCGAGGTCAATCAGGGCGGCGATCTCGTCGAGACCGTCCTGCGCCAGGTCGATGACCTGATGCCCTACCGTGCTGTGCGCGCCACGCGCGGCAAGGCGGTGCGGGCCGAGCCCGTTGCCGCGCTCTATGAGCAGGGGCGGGTGAAACATGTTCGGGGGCTAGGGGATCTGGAAGATCAGATGTGCCAGATGACCAATCACGGTTTCAAGGGCAAGGGCAGCCCGGACCGGGTCGACGCGCTGGTTTGGGCGCTGACCGAATTGCTGCTGGATGCGCCCAAGCCGAAAGCAGACCCGCAGATCCGCACGCTGTAGCCGCCTGTCGCGGCGCGGTCGCACTTCATAAATCCCGCACGGTCTCGGCCCGATCCCCCAAGGGGACCGGGGTGTCGCCGTGCGCGCTCGTAAAAGGGAGCATCCTCGATGGTGTTCAATCTGTTTCGACAAAAGCAAGGCGTTCCGGCGACGGACGTTGTTCCCGAGACCAAGGCCTCGGCCACCGGCCGGGTTGTGGCCATGGGCAATTCCGGGCGCGTGGCCTGGACGCCGCGGGATTCCGGGTCGCTGACACGAAACGGATTTGCCGGGAACCCGGTGGGGTTTCGTGCGGTCAAGATGATTGCTGAGGCGGCGGCGGCTCTGCCGCTGAGCTTTCAAGATGCGGAGCGGCGTTACGAGCAGCACCCGCTGGTCTCGCTGCTGGCCCGACCAAATCCGGGGCAGGGGCGGGCGGAGTTCTTCGAGGCGCTCTATGCGCAGCTTTTGCTGAGCGGGGACGGGTTCGCCGAAGCGGTTTTCGGCACCGCAGAGTTGCCGGCGGAGCTGCATGTATTGCGCTCGGACCGGGTGCGGATCGTGCCTGGCGCAGATGGCTGGCCCGCAGCTTATGATTACAGCGTGGGCGCCCATAAGCACCGGTTCAAGGTGGAAGAGGGCCGTACGCCGATTTGCCATCTGCGTGCCTTTCATCCGCTGGACGACCATTATGGGCTCTCCCCGATGCAGGCGGCCGCCAGCGCGCTGGACGTGCATAACGCGGCCACGTCGTGGTCCAAGGCGTTGCTTGACAATGCGGCGCGGCCCTCGGGCGCACTGGTTTACAAGGGTGTGGATGGGGACACGACCCTTTCGCCCGAGCAGTATTCCCGCCTCGTGGATGAGATGGACAGCTACCATATGGGCGCGCGCAATGCGGGGCGTCCGATGCTGCTGGAAGGTGGGCTCGACTGGAAACCCATGGGGTTCAGCCCCTCGGATATGGAATTCCAGAAGACCAAGGAAGCTGCGGCCCGCGAGATCGCGCTGGCCTTTGGGGTTCCGCCCATGCTTTTGGGGATCCCCGGGGACGCGACCTATGCCAATTACCAAGAGGCGCATCGGGCGTTCTATCGCCTGACGGTCCTGCCCCTGGCGCAGAAGGTCACGGCGGGGCTGGCGAACTGGTTGTCGGATCTGAGCGGTGAGGCGGTTGCAGTGGCCCCTGATCTCGACCAGATCCCTGCGCTCTCGGCCGAACGCGACGCGCAATGGGCCCGGATCGGCAATGCTGATTTCCTCAGCGACGCTGAAAAGCGCGTCCTGCTGGGGCTTCCGGCGCAGACGGATAGCGCGTCATGAGTGACCGGCCCAAATCCTTTACGGGGTCGCGGTTTCTCTATGACGCCTTTGATTGCCGGGCGACCGATTGTGGACCCTCGCACAAGATCGAGGCCAATGAGCGCGTCGCCCAGGAACGCTGGGACGCGCTGGAGTACCGGCTCAACGCCATGAATGCGCTGCTGGCGCGTCTCGAGAAACGACTTTGGCTGACGATTGTGGGTGTGGCGAGCGCGGTTCTCGCCGAGGCCGTGCAGTCGATCCTGAGCACCCAATAGGAGCACTCCATATGACGTATGCGAAACACGGGCCGGAGCTGAGCTCCGGGCTGGAGATGAAGTTTTGCCAGTTCGGCGACAACCCGCAGAACGGGGCTGTGGCCGAGGGTTACGCGATCGAGGGCTATGCCAGCCTGTTCGGAGCCGTGGATCAGGGCAACGACATCGTCGAGCGGGGGGCTTATGCGGCCTCTCTCAAGAAGCTCGCGGCGGGCGGTCGGCAGGTCAAGATGCTTTGGCAGCATGACCCGGCCCAGCCCATTGGGATCTGGGACGAGGTCTATGAAGACGCAACCGGGCTTTACGTCAAAGGTCGTCTTCTGCCCGAGATTGCCAAGGGGCGCGAGGCGGCTGAACTGATCGCGGCCGGGGCTCTGGATGGTTTGTCGATCGGCTATCGCACCAAGCGCGCCAGCAAGGACGCGCAAGGGCGACGCCATCTGACCGAGGTGGAGCTTTGGGAGGTGTCTCTGGTGACCTTCCCGATGCTTCCGGAGGCGCGGGTCGGACAGAAAGCGGATGAGCTTTCTGGCGACTGGCGGTCTTTGGCGAGCGCGCTGCGTGCCGCTCGTGTGGCGCTGGGTGATCCGATCCTGGCGGATACCGACTTCGAAAAGGAGTGAAGAATGAGCGACAGCAATCCTACTGCCGTTCGCGCAGGACAAGCGGCTTCGGACGCCGTGGCGGACGGGACTACTCCGATCGCTGAAGTCACCGCAGAACTGACCGCCTTTGTGCGCGAAGTGACGGCCCAGAAAGCCGAGTTGAAATCCCGACTGAAACAACAAGAAGAGCGTCTTCTCATGCTTGATCGCAAATCCATTTCGCCCGCGCGTCCCGCGCTGTCCGGTGCTGTCGAAGAGGCAGCCCCCCATCAGAAGGCGTTCGACGCCTATCTGCGTTCCGGGGATGACGACGCGCTGCGTGGTCTCGACCTGGAAGGCAAGGCCATGTCCACGGCTGTCTCTGCCGATGGTGGCTATCTGGTCGACCCGCAGACCGCAGACACGGTGAAGGCCGTTCTGAAGTCCCAGGCCTCGATCCGCAGTATCGCGCAGATCGTGACCGTCGAAGCCACGTCCTATGACGTGCTGGTGGACCAGACTGAAGTTGGTACCGGCTGGGCGAGCGAGACCGCGAACCTGACCGAGACCGACACTCCGCAGATCGACCGGATCTCGATCCCGCTCCATGAGCTGGCGGCACTGCCGAAGGTCAGCCAGCGTCTGCTGGACGATGCCGCCTTCGACATCGAAGCCTGGCTCGCAGAGCGCATCGCAGACAAGTTTGCCCGGTCCGAGGCTTCGGCCTTTGTGACTGGTAACGGTCAGGACAAGCCGCGCGGCTTTCTGGATCACGCCAGCGTCGACAATGATGTCTGGGCCTGGGGCAACCTGGGCTATGTGGTCACCGGTCAGGATGGCGAGTTCGACGCGGTCAACCCCGCCGATGCCATCGTGGATCTGGTCTACGCCCTCGGTGCGCGCTATCGCGCCAATGCATCCTTCGTGATGAACTCCAAGACTGCTGGTGTGGTCCGCAAGATCAAGGATGCTGATGGGCGCTTCCTGTGGTCCGACGGTCTGGCCGCGGCAGAGCCGGCACGCCTGCTGGGCTATCCGGTTCTGATCTCGGAAGACATGCCCGATATCGCAGCTGATTCCACCGCGATCGCCTTTGGTGACTTTGCCTCCGGCTACACCATCGCGGAGCGTCCGGACTTGCGTATCCTGCGCGATCCGTTCTCGGCCAAGCCCCATGTCCTGTTCTATGCCACCAAGCGCGTGGGCGGGGATGTGAGCGATTTCGCCGCCATCAAGCTTCTCAAGTTTGCGGTCAGCTAAGGCCCTGCGGCCAGCACCGTAGTTCAGTTCCGCCTCTCGGGGCGGATCGGTGGACGTGCGTGGAACTAGGCGGCGTTGTCTAGCTTTTTTCCTCCGTCCGAGTAGCGCCGTCGCGCACGTCCACTACCGACACTTGAAGCCCTGATGGGAGCGCGGAAAATGAATTTGACAGAAGTATCGCCAGTGCCTCTCGCGGCCTTGCCGCTTGAGGCTTACAGGGATCATCTGCGTCTCGGGCGCGGGTTTTCCGACGACGAGCTTCAGGATGCCGTTCTGGAGAGCACGTTGCTCGCGGCGGTCTCGGCAATCGAGACACGAACCGGCAAGGCTTTGCTGCGGCGATCCTTTCGCCTGCGGCTCGACAACTGGGAGGCGCCGGGCGTTCAGTCCTTTCCGCGCGGGCCTGTGCAGTCAATTGCCAAGGTGGCAGTGATTCAGGCGGACGGATCGGAAACCATCCTGGCGGACGGGTCGTACTCTGTGCTGGCCGACACGTTTCGGCCCGGCATCAAGGCGCTCACCAGCTTTCCGCAGGTGCCCAACGGCGGCATGGTGGAGATCCGGTTCGACGCCGGGTACGGGGCGCAATGGGATGCGATCCCGGACAGTCTGGCGCAAGCCGTGCTGATCCTGGCCGCCCATTTCTACGAGACACGGGACGGGCTCGGAACCCGCGGTCTGCCGCGCATGGTGCGCTCGCTGATCGAGATGTTCCGGGACATTCGTGTCTTTGGAGGGCGGCCGAGATGACCCCGAAGCTGACCCGAAAGCTCACGCTCGAGGCGCGGGTACAGACCTCGGATGGCGCGGGCGGGTTCACCGAGAGCTGGGTCGAGCGCGGCACCCTCTGGGCCGATGTCAAGCATCGGACGGGCCGACAGGTGCGGGGCCGTCCAGCTGCTTCGGTCTCGCTGACCTCGTATCGGATCCTCGTGCGAGCCGCGCCCTTTGACAGCCCGAGCCGTCCCAAGCCGGAGCAGCGTTTCCGCGAAGGCGCTCGGATCTACCGCATCCTTGCAGTGGCTGAGGCGGACCCGCAGGCGCGGTTCCTGACATGTTTTGCAGATGAGGAGGTTCCGGGATGAGTTATGCCTTGTCCAGTGCCTTGCAGGCGGCGGTCTATGGCGCGCTGATTGCGGACCCGGATCTGCAGGCCCTTGTGGGGGATGCTGTCTATGACGCTGTGCCCAAGGGCACGCTGCCCGCGACCTATATCACGCTGGGCCCGGAGAATGCCGTGGCCCGGGCGGATCGCAGTTCGGCAGCCACGCGCCACGACTTCGTGGTGAGCGTCCATACGGAGGCTGACGGGTTCCAGACCATCAAGGATGTGGCCGCCAGTGTTAGCGACATTCTGGTGGATGCTCCGCTGACCTTGAGCCGCGGTTCGCTCAGCACCCTGGATTTCCTGCGCGCCAAGGCGCGCCTCAGTACCAACGGTCAGATGCGCCAGGTGGACTTGTGGTTCCGCGCGCGTCTCGAAGATGACTAACCCCCAGATTTGGAGAGCCCAATGGCTGTGCAAAAAGGCAAAGACCTTCTGATCAAACTCGACATGACCGGCACTGGTCAGTTCGAGACCATCGCCGGTCTGCGGGCCACGCGGATCACCTTCAACACCGAGACAGTGGACGTCACCTCGCTGGAGAGCGCGGGCGGCTGGCGCGAGCTTTTGGGCGGCGCGGGCGTCAAGAGCGCGTCGATCTCGGGCTCGGGCGTGTTTCGCGACGAGAACACAGATGAGCGCGCGCGTCAGATCTTCTTTGACGGAGAGGTCCCGAATTTCCAGGTGATCATCCCGGATTTCGGCATCGTTGAAGGCGCGTTCATGATCACGGCGATCGAGTATGCCGGTAGCCAGAACGGCGAAGCGACCTATGAGATGACGATCGCTTCTGCCGGTCAGCTGACCTTCAACGCGATCTGATCAAGATGGCCAATCCCTTTGCCGGAGAAGTGACGTTGACCGTGAATGGTGAACGTCACGCAATGAAGCTGACGCTTGGTGCTTTGGCCGAGCTGGAGGCGGATCTGGGCGCAGAATCCCTGATCGCGGTTGTGGATCGCTTTGAGGCAGGACGTTACCGGGTGCGCGATGTGCTGCTTCTGCTCAATGCGGGGCTGCGCGGCGGGGGCTGGAGCGGTCAACTCGAAGATCTCGCCAATGCTGAGATCGATGGCGGTCCGGTTCATGCCGCACGCAGTGCGGCGCTGTTACTGGCGCGAGCCTTTGCGATTCCGCAAGGGGCGGGCACGCCATGACCGAGTTCGACTGGCCTGGATTGATGCGGCTTGGCCTGACCGGGCTCAAGCTGAAACCCGATGAGTTTTGGGCGCTGACGCCAGTCGAACTCCTTCTGATGCTTGGGGCTGATGGGGGCGGGGACGCGCCTCTGGGGCGCGCGCGTCTGGAAGAATTGGTCCGGGAGTTCCCGGACAGGACGGAGGACACCGAAGATGACGGATTTTGACGAGATCGAAGGCTTCGATGCGCGAATGGCTGAGCTGGAGCAGACGCTGGGCGACGCCACAGCGGTTGCCAGTGCCTTTGACGCCGAGATGACGCGGGTGCGCGACAGCATGCTCTATACCGAGCGTGAAGCGGCCTCCATGGGCACCAGCATCGGTGGCGGGCTGCGGCGTGCCTTTGACGGGTTGGCTTTTGATGGTCTGAAGCTGTCGGATGCGCTGAAAACTGTCGCGCAGTCGATGGTGGATGCAGCCTACAACACTGCGATGAAGCCTGTGCAACAGGCGCTGGGCAACTCCCTCGCGTCAGGTATCAACAATGTTCTGTCGGGTGTCCTGGGGTTCTCCCATGGCGGCAGCTTCTCGCAAGGACGCGTGATGCCTTTCGCAAAGGGCGGTGTTGTAACCTCACCGACGACCTTTCCGATGAAAGGCGCCACGGGCTTGATGGGCGAAGCCGGACCGGAGGCCATTATGCCGCTCGCGCGGGGGGCTGATGGACGCCTTGGTGTGCGCGCCAATGGCATGGGCAATGCGCGTCCGGTGCAGGTGGTGATGAATATCTCCACGCCGGATGTGGAAAGCTTCCGCCGCTCGCGCAGTCAGCTGGCCGCGGATATGGGGCGCGCGCTGACCCTTGGTCAGCGGAACCGATAGGAGCCCGATATGCAATTTCATGAAGTGAGATTTCCCGCCAATCTGAGCTTTGGCTCCACTGGTGGTCCCGAACGGCGCACCGAGATCGTGTCGCTTGCCAACGGATTTGAAGAGCGCAATACACCTTGGTCGCAGTCCCGCCGCCGCTATGACGCGGGTGTGGGGATGCGGTCGCTCGACGATATTGAGCAACTGATCGGCTTTTTCGAAGCGCGGCAGGGGCAGATGTATGGGTTCCGTTGGAAAGACTGGTCCGACTTCAAGAGCTGTGCCCCCTCGCAGGAGGTGACCTTTGACGATCAGGTGATCGGAAGCGGTGATGGCGAGACCACGGCGTTTCAGCTGGTCAAAAACTATCGGTCCGGCAATCAGTCCTATGGGCGCGTGATCTCTAAGCCGGTGATCGGCTCAGTGCGCGCCGGCGTGGACGGGGTCGCCTTATCCGAAGGTGTGCATTACGAGATCGACACGGCTCAGGGGCTGATCCTTTTCACGGAGGCACCTGCAACCGGGGCAGCCGTTTCGGCGGGCTTCGAGTTCGATGTGCCGGTGCGGTTTGACACGGACCGGATCCAGACTTCGGTCGCTTCGTTTCAGGCGGGCGATATTCCCTCCGTGCCGGTTGTGGAGTTGCGGGTATGAGCGGGACAGAGAACGCACTGCTCGCGCATCTCGCGACCGGTCTAACCACCGTGTGCCGCTGCTGGCGCGTGTCGCGCCAGGATGGCGTCGTTTTCGGGTTCACCGATCATGACCTGCCCCTGAGCTTTGACGGAACCACCTTCGTTGCGGACTCCGGGCTGTCGGCTGCCGCATTGCAGCAGTCCACGGGGCTTTCGGTGGACAACTCTGAAGCTATCGGTGCGCTATCTGACGTGGCGATCTCGGAGGATGATATTCGCGCTGGGCGCTTTGACAGCGCACGGGTCGAGATCTGGCTGGTCAATTGGAGCAATCCGGACGAGCGGGCGGTGCAGTTTCGCGGCATGCTTGGCGAAGTTCAGCAGATCGACGGCTCTTTTCGGGCCGAGCTGCGCGGGTTGACCGAGCTGCTGAACCAACCACAGGGCCGCATCTATCAGCGGGACTGTACCGCAATCCTGGGGGACACCAATTGTGCGCTGGACGTGAACGACCCGAAGTTCTCGGTTGAAGCCGAGGTCACGGCCCAGAGCGAGGGCCGGGTGTTCTCCTTCGCGCCGCTGGAAGCGTTTGACCTGAGTTGGTTTGAGCGCGGACGGTTCATCGTGCTCAGCGGCGCGGCAGCAGGGTTGCACGCCCTTATCAAGAATGACCGTTGGTTGGATGGCCGCCGGGATATCGAAGTCTGGGAGGCGATTGGGCAGTCCATTGTCCCGGGGGATCGGGTGAAGCTGATCGCAGGGTGTGACAAACGTCGCGACACCTGTCGGTTCAAATTCCAGAACATCGATAACTTTCAGGGGTTTCCGTTCATCCCGGGGGATGACTGGCTTGTCAGCTACCCTGTTCAAGGTGGACAGAATGATGGTGGGAGCCTCAGCGGATGAGCGCCTCTGATCTCATCGTTGAGGAGGCTCGGCTATGGTTGGGCACACCTTATGTCCATCAGGGGTCTGTCCGCGGGGCTGGGGCCGACTGCCTTGGCTTGCTGCGCGGCGTGTGGCGCGAGGTGTATGGGGCTGAGCCGGAAGAGGTGCCGCCCTATACTGCGGACTGGTCCGAACCCCAGCGCGAAGAGATCCTATGGGCGGGTGCCAAACGGCATCTGCGAGAAAAACCGGTGGCCGATGCTGCTGCAGGTGACGTCCTGCTCTTTCGCATGCGCGCGGCCGGGGTTGCCAAGCATCTGGGCATTCAGTCCCGGATTGGGGCCTCTCCGCGCTTTATTCACGCGTATTCCGGACATGGCGTCACCGAAAGCCCGCTATCGGCGCCCTGGGCGCGTCGGATCGCGGCGCGATTTGCCTTTCCCGAAGGAGACTGAACATGGCCACTATTGTCCTATCCGCAGCGGGTGCTGCCATCGGCTCTTCGATTGGCGGAGCGGCGTTTGGCCTGACGGCGACGGTTATTGGCCGCGCGATCGGGGCCACCATTGGTCAGGCGATTGACCAGCGTTTGCTCGGGAGTGGCTCGGCTGCGATCGAGACAGGTCGGATCGATCGGTTCCGCATCACGAATGCGAGCGAAGGCGATGTGATCCCGGTGATCCATGGCAAGATGCGTGTGGCGGGGCAGGTCATCTGGGCGTCGCGGTTTCAGGAAAGCTCGACGTCGCGTGGCGGGGGCAAAGGGGCGCCAGCGCGCCCGAAAGTGACAAGTTACACCTATACTGTAAGCCTCGCTATCGCCCTGTGCGAAGGTGAAATTCAGAGTGTTGGCCGGATCTGGGCTGACGGGGTCGAGATACCTCAGAGCGATCTGAACCTGCGCGTTTATACAGGTGCACAGGATCAGACTGTGGACCCGAAGATCGAAGCGGTTGAAGGGGGCGGTGTGCCCGCGTTTCGGGGTACGGCCTATGTGGTGATCGAGGATCTCGATCTTGGTCAGTACGGAAACCGCGTGCCGCAATTCAGCTTTGAGGTGCATCGGCCCGCACAGGCTCAGAACGCCGAACAACCTTTGGCGGCACGCGTGCCAGGCGTTGCGATGATCCCCGGCACGGGGGAATACGCGCTGGCCACCACGCCAGTTCATTGGAGTGCGGGGCCGGGGGCCAACACTTCGATCAACATCAACTCTCCTGGCGGGGATACGGACTTCAACGTTTCCTTGCAGAACCTGGAACGGGACTTGCCCGCATGTGAGTCTGTCTCCCTTGTTGTGAGTTGGTTCGGCGATGACCTGCGCTGCAACGCATGTGAGCTGCGGCCGAAGGTCGACCAGAAAGAGTTTGATGGGGTCCAGATGCCCTACCGCGTGGGTGATCGCTCGCGCTACGATCTTGAGGAGATCGTGCGGATCGACGATTCGCAGATCTATGGGGGTACCCCTTGCGACCAGTCTGTGATCGAGGCGATTCAGGGCCTGCGGGCCTCCAGGAAAAGTGTGGTGTTCTATCCATTTATACTTATGGATCAAGTGCCCGAGAACACCTTGCCGGATCCTTACAGTGGGTCGGAAGGGCAACCGGTATTGCCATGGCGCGGTCGGATCACCACATCGCTTGCGCCGCAGGTCGAAGGGTCTCCTGATGGAACGGCGGCCGCGGAGGCAGAAGTAGCCGCCTTCTTTGGCGAAGCATCTATCTCGGATTTAACACCGACAAGCAGTGGCGTGGCGTGGAATGCGGTCGATTGGAAGTACCGTCATTTCATCCTGCACTACGCCACGCTTTGTGCCGCCGCCGGGGGCGTGGATGCCTTCTGCATTGGGTCGGAAATGCGCGCTTTGACCCAAATTCGCGGTGCTGACAATTCATTCCCGGCAGTTGAAGCACTGCGCGCGCTGGCAGCGGATGTGCGGGCGATCCTCGGACCCGACACCAAGATCGGTTATGCGGCGGATTGGTCGGAGTACTTCGGCTATCATCCTCAGGACGGCTCGGGCGATGTGTTCTTTCATCTCGATCCGCTCTGGGCAGATGATGCGATCGATTTCATCGGCATTGACAACTACATGCCGCTGTCTGACTGGCGGGCTGGCATTGATCACCTCGATGCCGAGTACGGCAGCATCTATGATCAGGCGTATCTACAGGCCGGAGTCGCGGGTGGCGAGGGGTATGACTGGTTTTACGCCTCTGAGTCGGATCGAAATGCCCAGCTGCGCACGCCGATCGAGGACGGCTTGGCGGATGAACCCTGGGTGTTCCGCTACAAAGATCTGGAGGGGTGGTGGTCGAACACTCATCACAACCGGGTGGCAGGTGTTCGGTCCGCAACTCCCACTGTCTGGGTGCCGCAGAGCAAGCCGTTCTGGTTTACAGAGATCGGCTGTGCCGCGATCGACAAGGGCACGAACCAGCCCAACAAGTTCATCGATCTTCGGTCCTCGGAATCCGCGCGCCCGCGCTACTCTGATGGGCGGCGCGATGATTTGATCCAACATGCGTATTACGACGCGATCCTGAGCTATTGGGATCAGCCAGAGAACAACCCGTCTTCGGTCGAGTATGACGGGCAGATGCTGGACACAGCGCGGATCCATGCCTGGGCTTGGGACGCGCGGCCCTGGCCGGCATTCCCGAACAACAGCGCACTTTGGGCGGACTCACCGAACTATGCCCGTGGGCACTGGATTGAAGGGCGAGTTACGGCGCAATCGCTGCCGGACGTGGTGCGGGAGATCTGCAATTCCTCGGGCGTGACAGAGGTCGATACGTCTGAGCTGTTTGGTCTGGTGCGCGGTTTCATCGTAGACGATATTTCGACAGCGCGGGCGGCCTTGCAGCCCTTGATGCTGGCCCATGGGTTCGAGGTTGTTGAGAAGACCGGTCAGCTTGTTTTCCGCAGCCGCCGAGAGGAAGCTCCAGCCGAGATCGACCCGGAACGGCTGGCGCTTGAAGGGGATGCGGAAGGCGTCTTGCAGCTCACGCGCGCACCGGATGCGGAGCTCGCGGGGCGAGTGCAGTTGCGCTACGTGGAGGAAGGGGGCGACTATGCGACCCGTTCTGCCGAAGCGATCTTCCCCGATGACACGTCGCAATCGGTGTCCCAGTCCAGCTTCCCCATGTCACTCACCTATTCCGAGGGAAAGGCGATTGTGGAGCGTTGGCTTGCGGAGTCGCGGGTTGCGCGGGATACGGCGCGCTTTGCTTTGCCCTTGTCGAGGTCTGATGTAGCAGCCGGAGATACCGTGGAGCTTGTGGGTGCGGAAGGGGCTCCGGCGCTCTACCGTATCGATCGGATGGAAGAGGGGCTTGTGCGGAGCCTTGATGCTGTTCGGGTTTCCGGTGCGGTCTATACGCCCAGCGATTCCGTTGAGGAATTGCCACCGGCGCGGAGCTTTGCCGCCCCGGTACCAGTCTATCCGGTCTTTCTGGATTTGCCTCTGATCACAGGGGACGAAGTTGAACATGCGCCGCGGCTGGCCATTACGGCTAAGCCATGGCCGGGAAGTGTGGCTGTCTATAGCGCGCCCGAGGACTCGGGTTACGAATTGGACCGCTTCATTGGGGATCCGGCAACGGTGGGCATTACGCAATCGGTTTTGGAACGGGCAGAACCCGGTGTCTGGGATCGTGGTCCTGCGCTGCGGGTAAAACTGACCACCGGCCAACTGGCTTCTGCCAGTCGGGAAGCGCTGTTGCGCGGGGCTAACCTCATGGCAATTGGCTCGGGCGAACCGGGCGGTTGGGAGCTGTTTCAGTTTGCCGAAGTTACTCCGGTCACGCCGGGGGTCTTTGACTTGACCATGCGGTTGCGGGGTCAACAGGGCACCGATGCCGATATGCGCGACGCTTGGCCAGAAGGCAGTTTTGTCGTGCAACTGACAGAGGCGGTAGAGCAGATCACGCTGTCATCGCAATCTCTGGGTTTGCCGAGGCATTTCCGGATTGGCCCTGCGCAGCGGCCCATTGATGACCCGAGCTATGTCTATCTCGCGCCGACCTTCGCCGGAATCGGACAGAGGCCCTACGCACCCGCGCATCTAGGAGCGCGCGCGGTTGATGCCGGGCTTGAGGTCAATTTCATCCGCCGGACGCGGATCGATGGCGACCGTTGGGACCTTAACGAGGTGCCTTTGGGCGAGAACCGCGAGAAATACGTCTTGCGTGTCAAGTCGATGGATGAGGCGGTTCAGCGCGAGGTGACCCTGAGTGAGCCGCGCTGGCTCTACACAACGGAAATGCAGGCTTCGGACGGGCTCTCTGCGCCCTTCATCATCGAAGTCGCACAGGTTTCGGACCGCTTTGGACCGGGCGCAATTGGAAGGATGATCTTCGATGGTTAAGAGCGCAAATCTCGAACTGCCGCTGGTAGAAGCGGCACAGGCGCAAAAGCATGTAACGGTGAATGAGAGCCTGATCCGTTTGGATGCGGTGGCGCAACTTGTGCTGCAGTCGATCAGCGAAACCACCCCACCCAGCGATGCCGATGAGGGGGCTGTCTATGGGGTTTCGGCCGGAGCGCAGCCTCCGTGGAACGCCGCAACCGGCTCCCTGGCCGTTCGTAGCAACGGGGGGTGGGAGTACATCACCCCGCGCGAGGGTTGGCAGGCGTGGATCCAGGACGCGCAGGAGTTGTTTTTGTTCGATGGGACCGATTGGGTTCCGCAAACGCTTGGCGGGGCTGTTGGTCCACAGCTCAAAACCCTGAATTTTGATCAGGTGATCACGGCAGGGGCGAGTGTTTTGACAAGTGCGTTAATACCCGCGAATGCGTCGGTGATTGGCGTCACGGGACGTGTGATCTCGGAGATTACCGGTGATCTGACGTCCTGGCGTCTTGGGGTCAGCACCTCGGAAAACCGCTACGGTTCTGGTCTTGGTACTGGGGTGAACGGGTATGTCCATGGTCTGACAGGGTCGCCTTTGACCTATTACAACGCCACGCCGCTGCAACTGACGGCTGAGGGGGGCGACTTTGCGGGAGGAGCCGTGCGGCTTGTGGTGCATATGATTGAGCTTGGTATTCCCGCGCCGGTCTGATGCCGCCGGTGAGCCTCGAGGATCTGGTCGGGATTGCGTGGCGATTGCCGACGCTGTCTTATGCGTCGCGTTTCGCACTATGCTTTGAACTCTTCGAGGCGCGCCATGCCCGTCACAAGATCCGCAAGCGACTGGGCCCGCACGCGGCTGCATCGACGCTGATGCCGATGCTGGTTTGCCCAAGCAGGCTGAACACACCACTTCATCACGGGGTGTCAGAACCAGTGCTCGAAAATCTATCTATTGTTATCAATGCACTGTCGCACTGGCGTGCCATTCAGGCTGTGCGGGGAAAATCGCGCAATCGCCCGGGGTCCTTGTATGGGGGGTGCAAACTGCCTAAACCAATAGGGAGACAGACCCGGAGATCGCGTTATGCCAGAAACGTCGAAAACCTTGAAAGCTATCGATCCGGTTTGGGATCGGATTGGGAATGAAGCGCGCCACGCGGTTCAGGACGAGCCGCTCTTGGGCGGGTTGGTGCATTCGAGCATCCTCCATCACGCGACCTTTGAGGATGCGCTTTCCTTTCGAATCGCGTTGAAACTCTCGTCGGGCGAGATGTCCGAACAGATGATGCGGGAATTGGCCGATGCCGCTTACCAAGACGATCCTGCGCTCGGGGCGGCCGCACGTGCGGATGTGGTTGCTGTGTTTGAGCGTGATCCGGCGTGCCATCGGTTCCTGCAACCCCTTTTGTTCTTCAAAGGCTTTCAGGCGGTGCAAGCCTACCGGGTGGGCCATTGGCTCTACCGGCAGGGGCGTCGCGATCTCGCTTATTTCGTGCAGATGCGCGTGAGCGAGGTGTTCGGAATCGACATTCACCCTGCGGCGCGTATCGGGCAGGGGATCATGATTGACCATGCCCATTCCATCGTAATCGGCGAAACAGCCGTGGTTGGGGACAATGTCTCCATGCTGCATTCGGTGACCCTGGGCGGTACCGGCAAGGAAGATGACGATCGTCACCCGAAAATTGGGGATGGTGTGCTGATCGGGGCTGGGGCTCACGTACTCGGGAATATCTCGATCGGGTATTGCTCGCGGATCGCGGCGGGCTCGGTGGTGCTGCATGATGTACCCCCCTGCAAAACGGTCGCCGGTGTTCCCGCCAAGATCGTTGGTGAGGCTGGATGCTCCCAACCGTCGGTCACGATGGACCAGTTGCTCGGAGCGTCCTAGCTCAGGCGAGTAGTAAAAGCGGGGCCTCCAGGCCCTGCACAATCGCTCCAAGCAGGTCTGCACCGACCGATCCGTCAATGACCCTGTGATCGACGGAGAGTGTCAGATCCATCATTGTGGCGGTGCCTAGAGCGCCATCTTCGGCGATGTGAGGACGTTTGGTGCCAGCGCCCACCGCGAGAATCGCGCTGTGAGGCGGATTGATGACCGCATCAAAGTTCTCGATCCCGAACATGCCAAGATTGGAGATGGCAAATGAGCCTCCCGTATATTCCGTGGGAGCAAGTTTGCGGTCGCGGGCACGGCTGGCGAGATCCTTCATTTGCTCAGAAAGCGCTGACATGGACTTTTGGTCGGCGTCTTGAATGACTGGGGTGAACAGGCCACCCTCGATGGCAACAGCAACTGCCACGTCCGAGCGCTCGAACTGCAGAACGCAGTCGTCTGCCCAAATCCCATTGGCTGCGGGTACCGCTTGAAGGGCATTGGCGCAGGCTTTGATCACGAAATCATTCACGCTGAGCTTGCGACCCGACGCTGAGAGTTCACCATTGAGCTGGCTCCGCAGGGAGAGCAGCGCGTCGAGGCGTACCGAACGGCGCAAGTAGAAATGCGGGATGCTCTGCTTCGCTTCGGTCAGGCGCGCGGCGATGGTCTTGCGCATATTATCCAGCGCCACTTCGGTGAATGGACGATCGGAATAGGCTGCTGCCACGTTGGGCTTAGACTTTGGCGCAGTAGTTTGGGTTTCCGCAGGAGCCGTCGGCGCAGGAGGGGCGGTCGCCGGTGTAACAGAGACCTCGGCGGCAAGCACATCGGCCTTCACAATTCTCCCGTGAGGGCCTGTTCCGGAGATCTGCGCCAGATCGAGACCTGCCTGGGCTGCCAGCCTTTTTGCGAGAGGACTGGCGAAGACACGGTCCCTTGTCTTCGGAGGCGGTGCACTGGCCACGACTGGCGCAACCGCCACTGCAGGGGCGACCGCAGGGGGCGGTGGTGTTGGAGTGGCGCTGTCAGACAGATCTTCGCCGTCTTCTAGCAAGATCGCGATGGGCGTATTTACTTTCACCTCGTCAGTGCCAGAGGTCACCAGAATCTTGCCGATCACACCGTCATCGACTGCCTCGAATTCCATCGTCGCTTTATCGGTCTCGATCTCGGCCAAGAGATCCCCGGCAGAGACCTGATCGCCTTCTTTCACAAGCCATTTGGCGAGGGTGCCTTCCTCCATCGTGGGGGACAGGGCGGGCATCAAAATCTCTGTCGCCATAATCTCTCTCCGGTTAGCGGTAGGTGACGGCGTGAACCGCGGCGATCACCTCGTCAGTGGTCACTAACGCCAGTTTCTCAAGATTGGCTGCGTAAGGCATGGGCACATCTTTCCCGTTCAGATTCATGACGGGGGCGTCGAGATAGTCGAACGCCTCCTGCATCAGGACGGCAGAAATGTGGTTACCGATTGAGGCGACGGGGAAGCCTTCTTCGATGGTGATGCAGCGGTTGGTCTTCTGAACTGAGGCGATCACTGTTTGGGTATCCAAGGGGCGCAACGTGCGCAGATCGATTACCTCGGCGCTGATACCTTCTTTGGCTAAGCGGTCGGCGGCTTCAAGCGCGTAGGTCATGCCAATGCCGAAACTGACCAGCGTCACATCCGATCCTGCGCGCCAGATCCGGGCTTTGCCGAACGGGACCGTATAGTCATCAAGCATCGGCACCTCGAACGAGCGGCCATAGAGGATTTCGTTTTCGAGGAAGATTACTGGGTTGGGGTCGCGGATCGCGGACTTCAGCAATCCCTTGGCGTCAGACGCCGAATAGGGCATCGCGACCTTGAGGCCGGGGATGTGTGCGTACCACGCGGCGTAGTCCTGGCTGTGCTGGGCAGCTACCCGGGCCGCTGCCCCGTTTGGTCCGCGGAAGACGATGGGGCATCCCATTTGCCCGCCGGACATATAGAGCGTCTTGGCCGCTGAATTAATAATTTGGTCAATAGCTTGCATGGCGAAGTTGAACGTCATGAACTCGACGATCGGGTTCAGCCCGCCAAAGGCGGCGCCCACTGCGAGCCCGGCAAAGCCATGCTCGGTGATCGGCGTGTCGATCACGCGGCGCGAGCCGAATTCTTCCAGCAGGCCCTGGCTGATCTTGTAGGCGCCCTGGTATTCGGCAACCTCTTCCCCCATTAGAAACACGTTCTCATTGCCGCGCATCTCTTCGGCCATGGCGTCGCGGAGCGCTTCGCGTACGGTCATGGATTTCATTTGCGTGCCGAGCGGCAGGTCGGGCTCGTCCGGGATCACGATTTTTGCAGGAGTGACAGGCGTTGCGGCAGGGGCTTTGACCGGCGCATCAGTTGTCGAACCTGGTGCGGCGGGAAGCTCGGTCAGCGTCTCGCCATCCTCGATCAGAACGGCGATGGGCGTGTTGACGGCCACATTGTCCGTGCCTGCCGCGACAAGCAGCTTGCCGACAATGCCTTCGTCTACGGCTTCGAACTCCATGGTGGCCTTGTCGGTCTCGATCTCGGCAAGGATATCGCCTGAGGAAACCGCATCCCCCTCTTTCACGAGCCATTTGGCGAGCGTGCCTTCTTCCATGGTCGGCGAGAGAGCGGGCATCAGAATTTCAGTGGACATGCGATCCTTCTCCCTCACAACTCTGCGTAGATGTCGGTCCAGAGCTCGGAAACATCCGGTTCGGGACTGGTCTTGGAGAACTCCGCAGACGCGTTGACGATGGCCTTGATGTCCTTGTCGATGGCCTTGAGGTCATCCTCCGCCGCGTGGCCGCCGCTCAACAGCATTTCTCGTACATGCTCGATGGCGTCGCGTTGTTCGCGCATCTTCTGAACCTCTTCGCGGGTCCGGTACTTGGCCGGATCGGACATGGAGTGGCCGCGATAGCGATAGGTTTTGACCTCTAGGATATAGGGTCCCTTGCCCGCGCGGCAGTGGGCGACGGCCTTTTCCCCAGCGGCCTTCACGGCTAGCACATCCATGCCGTCGACTTCTTCGCCGGGAATGCCGTAGGCCGCGCCACGTTCCCATAGGGACGGGGATTTGGTCGAGCGTGCCACGGAGGTCCCCATGGCGTATTGGTTGTTTTCAATGACAAACACCACGGGCAGCATCCAGAGCTCGGCCATGTTGTAGGTCTCGTAGACCTGACCCTGATTGGCTGCACCGTCGCCGAAATAGGCGAAGGTGACCCTGTCGTTCCCTTTGTAGTTATCGGAGAAGGCGAGGCCCGCGCCAATGGGCACCTGCGCACCCACGATGCCATGGCCGCCATAGAAATGCTTCTCTTTCGAGAACATGTGCATGGAGCCGCCCTTGCCTTTGGAATAGCCGCCCTCGCGCCCCGTGAGCTCGGCCATCACCCCGTTCGGATCCATCCCGCAGGCCAGCATATGGCCATGGTCGCGGTAGCTGGTGACGCGTTTGTCGCCTTCGCCAGCCGCGGCTTCGAGCCCGACGACCACCGCTTCCTGGCCAATATAGAGATGGCAGAACCCGCCGATCAGGCCCATGCCATAGAGCTGGCCGGCCTTTTCTTCGAAGCGTCGGATCAGCAGCATCTGGCGGTAGTATTCCAGAAGCTCTTCCTTAGAGACGTTGGATTTCTTCGCAGCACGGCGTGCAGCCATGGTCGCTCCTCCCAGATGCGGCCTCGGATAGTTTAGAGTTAAACTAAGATACTCTCCGCGCGCGGTCAATCGAGCCCGCATGGGACCAAAGGGTCAGCGGATAATGACCTCGTTCGGGCGGGCGTAGCCGAGGATCTTGCGGGCCTGTTCATCCAATAAGTCGAGGTCAAGATAGCCGTCAGACAGCCGCTCGGTCCGGTTTTTCAGATCATCAAGCTCGAGTTGCAGCGTGGCCAGTTCGGCGCGCAGCCGTGTTTCCTCGGCTTCGATCTGCACACGGTTGAACAGCCCGTAATCACCCTGCACCGCGTGAAACACGAAATAAGTGCCCACCAGAAAGGCCCCCAATGTCACGAGGGCGCCATGAATGGCGGATCGTCTCCGGTGATTGGTCATTGCTGCCTCATCTCCGCGTCTGGCGCGCGGTGGCAGCACAATGACACAGGCGCGACTCTGTGTGAATCCCCTAAAGGCAAAAAGCCGCGCCCAGGTCAAGTTCTTGTGAGATTACCCCGCGATGGAGGCCGCGTGGATCCCGTCAATAGTCTCGGCGATGGTGGCGTTGAATGCGTCATCGCTCTGTTGCGCCGAGAGGCCCTCGGTCAGCGCACGCGAGAAAGACGCGATCACGCCGGTATTCTGCGACAGCAGGCCGTTTGCCTCTTCGCGGCTATAGCCACCGGAGAGGGCGACGACCTTCATTACCTTCGGATGCTCTACCAGCGAGAGGTACTGGTTCGCCTTGGTCGGCAGGCTCAGCTTGAGCATGATTTGCTGACCCTCGGGCACGCTATCGAGATGGGCGGTGATCTCGGCCAGCAGCATGTCCTCGGCCTCGGCCTTGTCCGCGATGGTGATGGTCACTTCCGGCTCAAGGATCGGGATCAGCCCGTGGGACAGGACCTGCGCACCGACCTCGAACTGCTGCACGACGATCGCCTTGATGCCCTCGGCATTGGCGGCAGAAATCACCGAGCGTTCCTTTGTGCCAAAGATGCCCATCTTGGCGGCGCGCGCCAGAAGGTCATCGAGACCCGGCATCGGCTTCATCAACTGGACGCCATTGGTCTCGGCCTCAAGCCCCTTGTCGATCTTCAGGAAGGGCACGACGCCCTTGTCTTCCCACAGAAAGCTCGGGGCGGGCTTGCCGCCAAACTCGCGATCCATGGTCATCTCAAAAAGGATCGCACCGATCACCTTCTCGCCGGTAAAGGCGGGGGCGGCCACGATCCGGGCGCGCATCCCGTGGATCAGGTCGAACATCTCGGCTTCGGAGCCATAGGCATCCTCTTCGACACCATAGAGCCGCAGGGCCTTGGGGGTGGATCCGCCCGACTGGTCGAGGGCAGCGATAAAGCCTTGGCCGGAACGGATCTGGTCAGCTTGGGACATGGGGGGAACTCCGCGGAAATCAGGATGCTTGATCCGGATCTATCTGAGCCCGGATCAAGCTGCAATTCTGCTCGCGCTAACAGTGGCGCAATAGCTCAGGCTGTTAACCTTCGAGCGCGGCGACGCCGGGCAGGGTTTTGCCTTCCATCCATTCGAGGAACGCCCCTCCGGCGGTGGAGATATAGGTGAACCTCTCGGCAGCATCCGCCTGGTTGAGGGCTGCGACCGTGTCGCCGCCCCCGGCCACGGTGACGAGATTGCCCGCCGCCGTCGCCTCAGCCGCCGCCACGGCCGCCGCTTTGGTGGCGGTGTCGAAGGGCGCAATCTCAAACGCTCCGAGCGGGCCGTTCCAGATCAGCGTCTTGGCCTTGGCGAAGACTTCCGCCACGGCGGCCACGGTCTCGGGCCCCGCATCAAGGATCATCGCATCACTCGGGCAGGCATCAGCGGGCAGGGTTTCTGACGCGGCGCCAGCCTTAAACTCCCGCGCGACCACGATGTCCTTGGGCAGATGGATAGTGCAGCCTGCCGCCTCTGCCTTGGCGAGGATCTCCCGCGCGGTGTCGGCCATCTCATGCTCGGCCAGCGACGCCCCCACATCGATACCTTGCGCGGCGAGGAAGGTATTCGCCATCCCGCCGCCGATCACCAGGTCGTCGACCTTTTCCACCAGATTGCCCAAAAGCTCGAGCTTGGTGGAGACCTTTGCCCCACCGACAACGGCCACGACCGGACGGACCGGATCGCCAAGTGCCGATTGCAACGCTTCCAGCTCGGCCTGCATCAGCCGACCCGCGCAGGAGGGCAGGCGTCGCGCGATGCCCTCGGTCGAAGCATGGGCCCGGTGCGCCGCCGAGAAGGCGTCATTGCAATAGATGTCGCCAAGGCTCGCGAGGAAATCCGCCATTTGCGGGTCGTTCTTTTCTTCCCCGGCGGCAAAGCGCGTGTTCTCGACCAGCACCACGCTGCCCGCGGGCAGGGTCTGCAGCGCATCGCGCGAGGGGCGTTCCACAAAGGTCACGGCCTGACCCAGCGCCTCTTCCAGGGCGGGCTGGACGATCCGCAGGGACATCTCGGGCACGACCTGACCCTTGGGCCGTCCGAAATGCGCCAGCAATACCGGAACCCCGCCTTTGGCCAGAATATCCTTCAGGGTCGGGATGATCCGCGTGATCCGTGTGGCATCGGTCACCTGACCATCGGCCACGGGCACGTTGATATCCACCCGGGTCAGAACGATCTTGCCGTCCAGATCCATGTCATCGAGGGTTTTCCAGCTCATATCGGCCTCCATCTGCACTTGCGCTCGTTCTGCCAGAGCCATGGCAAAGGTCAACCTGTCGCCGCGTCGCGCAGGCCTGCCCGGCGCGCCGGTGTGCCTTTGCCGTTCCAGCCTGCTCATGCGTTTGTGGGGTTTCCCATCCGGCACGCGCCGCCTAGGTTGCGCGGGACAGATGCAGGAGGATGCCAGATGGCTGAGATCAAAGACCCCGAAAACACAATTCTGATGGAGCTCAAGGACGGGACCGTCACCATTGAGCTCTTGCCCGATGTGGCCCCGAAACATGCCGAGCGCATGAAGGAGCTGGCCCGCGCCGGTGCCTATGACAGCGTGGTCTTCCACCGGGTGATCGACGGCTTCATGGCCCAGACCGGGGATGTGGCCAATGGCAACGCTGCCAAGGATTTCAACATCCGCATGGCGGGCACGGGCGGCTCGGACCTGCCGAACCTGCCGGCAGAGTTTTCCTCGCTGCCCCATGATCGCGGCACGCTGGGCGCGGCACGCTCGGCCAACCCGGACAGCGCGAACTCGCAGTTCTTCATCAACTTCTCGGACAACCATTTCCTGAACGGGCAATACACAGTCTATGGCCGCGTCATCGAAGGGATGGAGCATGTGGACAAGATCGTCCGTGGCGAGCCGCCGATGAACCCTGACCAGATGGTCTCCGTCAAGGTGGCCGCTGATGCGTAGTCTCGCCCTGGCCCTCAGCCTGTTGGCGAGCCCCGCGCTCGCCACGGGGCTGCAAATCGAGATCGCGGGCGAGGCCAATGGCACGATCACCATCGACCTGCGCGAGGATCTCGCCCCGCAGCATGTGGCACAGATCGCGGCGCTGGCGGCCGAAGGTGCCTATGACGACGTGGTGTTCCACCGCGTGATCGACGGATTCATGGCTCAGACCGGCGATGTGGAACATGGAAAACTCGGCGCGGATATGCGCCGCGCGGGCACCGGGGGCTCGAGCCGTCCGGATCTGCCTGCCGAATTCAGCGATGTTCCCTATGAGCGTGGCGTTGTCGGCATGGCCCGGGCGCAGAACCCGAACTCCGCCAATTCGCAGTTCTTCATCATGTTCACCGAGTATCCGTCGCTGAATGGCCAGTATACCGTCGTCGGAGTGGTCACTGACGGCATGGAAGTGGTCGACGCGATCAAGCGTGGGAAGGGCCGCAACGGCGCTGTCCTCGGTGAGCCGGACCGCATGGTGACAGTCACCGTCACAGACTAGGCGCGCCGAACGCCCTGTCTTTATCAAATTGTTACAACGCCCCCGTACCCCGGGGGCGTTAACCATTTGAGGGACAGGTTCATGCTTCGGATTTCATTGATCGCACTCTTGGCAGCGGGTGCCTTGAGCAGTGCCGCCCATGCGGATTGCTCGTCCGTCTCAGGTATCCCATCTGGGGCTATAGTGACCTGCGACCCGGTCTCCGTGCTCGACGGTCCCGATGCGATCGAGACCCGGGGCATCGAGGATGGCAGCGACGAGATCACGATCAATGTGCTCACCGGGGCCATTCTCGACACCACGGGCAGCATTGACCGGACCATCAACCTCAAGGACAGCGCGAACAGCGTCGTGACCAATGACGGCACGATCCTGTCCGGGGATGAGGGGATCCAGGGCGGCGATGCGCTGAAAGTCACCAATCGCGGTCTCGTGGAGGCCGTCGAGAAGGCTGTTGATGCCAATGGCGACGGTGTGGAGGTGGAGAATGCGGTGGGTGCCCGTATCACCTCCAGCACGAATGAAGGGATCGAGACCGGCGACGGGGCAAAGATCGTCAATTTCGGGATCGTTGAGGCCTTTGATGACGCCATTCAGGTGGGCGAAGACGCTCTGATCGAGAATTACGGGATCATCCGCAACACCCAGGTGGATGCGGATATCGTCGGCGATGTGGAGGCGCAGGACGCCATCGACCTCGATTCCGGCACTGTGCGGAACTTCGCCGGGGCCGAGATCACCTCCCAGACCAATGCAGCCATCGATTTTGATCCCGGCGCGGGGCCGTCATTGATCGAGAACGCGGGACTGATCGCGGGCACGTTGGCGGTGACCGTGGATGAGGCCGATGACGCGGATCAGGAGATCGTCAATTCCGGCACCCTGCAAGGCAGCTCCGGTGTCGCGGTCGATCTCGGGATGGGCGAAGATACGGTCACTCTGAAGGCGTCCAGCATCGTGATGGGCGACATCCTTCTGGGCGATGATGCGGACATGCTGATCTTCGAAGGAAGCGACTTTGCTGGGCTCTCCACCTCGGACCTCTATGTAGGGGGCGACGATCTCGACATGGTGATCTTCGCCGACTTCACCGGGTCGGATATCTTTGATGTCGTGTTGTCAGGCCTGAATGTCGAGCTGTCGCTGATGCGCGGTGGTGAAAGCCTTGCCGTGACCCTGACCGAGTTTGAACAGTTCAAGTTTGGCTCCGGCAGCACCCAGACGGTTCTGGGTTTTGAGGATCTGACGGAGCTTGCTGCAATCCCGCTGCCCGCCGCTGGGCTCTTGCTGCTTGGGGGTTTGGGGGTGCTTGGCGCAGCGCGGGCAGGCCGGATCCGGGCCTGACGCACCTTGCGTCACCTTGCCGTGAGGCGGGGTAGCGGGAACCGGTTTCGATTGTCACCTTGGGCGCATCTGACAGGAGGGCTCAAGGTGTTCAAACAATTGACGGCCGCGATTGCGGCAACCTGCCTTTGGAACGGGGCGGCTCTGGCCGATCCGCAATTCTGGAAACAGGAATGGCCGAACACGGATTTTTCGATCTCGGCGGTGCCCTTTGTTGAGATCCTCTCCGGCGGGCCGCCCAAGGACGGGATCCCGGCGCTGAGCGATCCGAGTTTTCTCTCCGTGGATGGGGAAAGCCGCTTGGGGGCGATGGAGCCTGTGATCACCGTGGAGCTCGGGGATGCCACGCCTCGGGCCTATCCGATCCGCTATCTGACCTGGCATGAGATCGTGAATGATGAGGTGGACGGGCTGCCGATTGCGGTGACCTTCTGCCCGCTCTGCAACTCGGCGATCACCTTTGATAGGCGCGTGAATGGGCAGGTCTTGACCCTCGGGGTCAGTGGCAAGCTGCGAAAGTCGGACATGGTGATGTATGACCGCGAAACCGAGAGCTGGTGGCAGCAGGCCATTGGCGAAGGGATTGTCGGCGTGCAGACCGGGGAAGTCCTGAAGCAGCTGCCGACATGGATGGAGAGTTGGGAAGCGTTCTCGACCCGCAATCCCGATGGCCTCGTGATGGATGAACCACCCTGGCGGCGAGACTATGGCCGCAATCCCTACGAGAACTATGACACCTCCCACCGACCATTTCTCTACTCCGGAGATCCGCCACCCCATGGCATCCCCGCGCTCGCGCGGGTGATCCGCGTGGGCGATCGGGCTTGGCCGTTGGAGCGGCTGCGCGTGGCCGAGGAAGTGACCGAGGCTGGGGTCACGATCAGCTGGAAGGCGGGCAAAGCCTCGGCCCTGGACAGCGCGCGGATTGCGGATGGTCGCGATGTGGGCGCGATCCGGGTCCGCGATGCCGAGGGGCAGGATCTGCCCCATGATGTGATGTTCGCCTTTGCCTATGACGCGTTCTGGCCCGAGGGAGAGTGGATGCTCGGCGAAGGGTGATCCAAAGGCGCGGGCTGACGCCCGCAAGACATGTTTTGGGGCGCGGGCCGAGAGGTGCGCGCCCTTTTTGCGGGCCGGGCTGTTCGAATGGCTGGGGTAGGGGAGAGAGCGGGGACGCTGTGCCTCCGGCACTGCGGCGTTGTCGGCGGGTTTGAGCGGGCACGTTGCGCAGGGTGATCTTGCTGAGACAGCCGTGCTGGGGTGGTGCGCGGAGGTGCGGACGGCGCGCCAGCGGAAGGGGCGCGCCGAGTGGGCTTAGGTGTCGAGCTTGATCAGCGCGTGGCGCTTTTTGCCTGCGCTGAGTTTGATCGGGCTGGCGAGCCGGGCTGCGTCGATCATCAGGCCCGCATCCGAGAGGGGAGCGTCGTCGAGTTTAGCGCCATTCTCGGCGATCAGACGCTTGGCCTCCTTGCCTGATTTCGCAAGGCCCGAGCGGGTGATGAGTTGCACGATGGAGATGCCATCGCCGATCTCCTCTGGCGTCAGGCTCAGGGTCGGCAGGTCATCGCCCGTCCCGCCTTTCTCGAACACCTCGCGCGCCGTGGCCTCGGCGGCGGCAGCAGCCTCCGCCCCATGGGCGAGGGTTGTGACTGCGTTTGCCAGTGCGATCTTGGCGCTGTTGATCTCAGCCCCATCGAGCGCGCCAAGCCGGGCGCATTCCTCCAGCGGCAGCTCCGTATAGAGCTTGAGGAAGCGTTCCACATCCGCATCATTCGTGTTGCGCCAGAACTGCCAGAACTCGTAGGGCGAGAGCATATCCGCGTTCAGCCAGATCGCGCCGGATTGCGACTTGCCCATCTTCTTGCCGTCTGAGGTGGTCAGGAGCGGCGAGGTCAGGCCGAACACTTCCTCGTCAAGGATCCGCCGGGTCAGGTCGATCCCGCTGACGATATTGCCCCACTGATCCGATCCGCCCATCTGCAACCGGCAGCCATAGCGGCGCTGCAGCTCCATGAAGTCATAGGCCTGCAGGATCATGTAGTTGAACTCGAGAAAGCTCAGGGATTGCTCCCGGTCGAGGCGGGATTTCACGCTCTCGAAGCTCAGCATGCGGTTGACACTGAAATGGCGACCCACATCCCGCAGGAATTCGAGGTAGTTCAGCCCGTCCAGCCACTCCGCGTTGTTCAGCATCAGCGCGTCCGTGGGCGCCTCGCCAAAACTGACATAGGCCGAGAACACCTGTTTGATGCCTGCGATATTCGCGTCAATCTGGTCCGGCGTCAGCAGGGGGCGCTCATCGGCGCGAAAGCTCGGATCGCCGACCTTGGTGGTGCCGCCGCCCATCAGGACAAGGGGCTTGTGACCGGTCTTTTGCAGCCAGCGCAGCATCATGATCTGGATCAGCGAGCCTACATGGAGCGACTGCGCAGTCGCATCAAACCCGATATAGGCCGGCACCACGCCTGTGCTCAGGGCCTCGTCCAGCGCCTGATAATCGGTGCAATCGGCGAGAAAGCCGCGCTCGATCATCACACGCATGAAGTCGGATTTGGGCTGGTAGGTCATTGCCGGATCGGTCCATCTTGAAGTGTCGCGAGGTCTATATCGGGGACGGGAATGAAGGGAAAGCCGCTTTGGGCGCTGGGCTGCATGTCGGGCACGTCACTGGACGGGGTGGATGCCGCTCTGATCCGCACGGACGGACTTCGGGTGCTGGAGCAGGGACCATCTGCCTATCGCCCTTATACAGAGGCTGAGCGCGATGCTCTGCGCGCGGTGCTCGGGCGTTGGCCCGGGCCGGGTCTGGAGGCGGCGGCAGAGGTTGTGTCTCGTGCCCATGCAGAGCTGATTGCCCGGTTCGACCGCCCGGATGTGGTGGGCTTTCATGGCCAGACGCTCGCCCATGCGCCGCGTGCCGAGGGAACCCATCAGTTGGGCGATGGGGCCGCGCTGGCCCGGGATGTCGGGAGTCCGGTCGTCTGGGATTTCCGCTCGGTCGATGTCTCCCTGGGCGGGGAGGGTGCGCCGCTCGCTCCGATTTACCACTGGGCCGTCGCGCAGAGCGCGGAGCTGACGCGGCCTGCGTGTTTTCTCAATCTCGGCGGGGTCGGCAATGTGACCTTCGTGGATCCGAGCGCCGAGCCCGAGGCGCTGGTGGCCTTTGATACTGGGCCCGCGAATGCGCCGATTGACGATCTGGTGCGCGCCCGCACCGGGGCGCGGTTCGACGAGGGAGGCGTATTGGCGCAGGCCGGGCGCATCTCCCAGCCGGTGATCGACCGTTTGTTGGCGGATCCGTATTTCCTGCGCCCACCGCCGAAATCCCTGGATCGGGATGCGTTCGATTGGCTGCCTGAGGCTGTGGCGGGGCTGGAGACGGCAGATGCGGTGGCGACCCTGACTGCAGCCTCGGCAGCCGCGGTGGCGGCAGGGATCGCGCTTTTGCCTGGGGCGGTGGATCAGGTCATCCTCTGTGGTGGTGGCCGTAAGAATACCGCTTTGAAACAATTTATTGAGCGATTTTCCTCATGTCAGGTCACCTCTGTGGAAAGCCTCGGTTTTGATGGCGACATGATCGAGGCGCAGGCCTTTGGCTACATGGCGGTGCGGGTCCTGAACGGGATGCCAACCTCCTTTCCGGGCACGACGGGCGTCTCGGCCCCCGTTGGCGGCGGGGTGACCAGCGCGCCGGTGGGCTAGGCGCGGGGGATCTCGAAGCCCGTAGGCGCGAGCTCAAACCCCTCAAAACGGAAAGCGGGGGACACGGTACAGCCAACGAGCGTCCAGTCGCCCGTGCTCTCGGCGGCTTGCCAATGTCCCGTGGGGACAATCACCTGCGGGGTCGCGGTGCCGAGGTCCGGCCCCAGCGGGTGCCGCATCGCAGGCCCATCCTTGGACGCGGACAGCCACAGGTCGAGAGGCGCGCCGCCATACCAGTGCCAGATCTCCGCTGCATCAACCCGGTGCCAATGGCTGCGCTCGCCCGCCTTGAGCAGGAAATAGATCGCCGTACCCGCCGGACGGTCGTCTCCGTCGGCCTCGGCGATCCAGGTTTGGCGGTACCAGCCCCCTTCGGGATGGGGGGCAAGTGCGAGGCGAGCAATGATCTCGTCGGCGTCCATAGGGTCCCTCTCGCAGTGAAATGTCGGCGCATGGGTGTTTCGCGCGAGGTTACAATCTGCCCCGCCGGAGGTCACGCCTCCGGGCAGCGGTTTGTCGGCAAAAACATGGCGTGCGTCCTCCGCTCACGCAATATCACGCGTCTGTCCCAAGAACGTGATGGACAGAATATCAGATACTTACACGTCGCTCGCGCGGAGGTGAGCGGCCGTGTGCTTGTGCCGTTTACCAATCTGTTTCTCCGTGGGAGCGGCACCAATTGGCTGGTGCCAGACTTTCAGGAGACTAGTATTATGAAGACAATGATCAGAGCAGCGTTGCTGGCCAGCGCATGCAGTCTGACAGCAGGGATGGTGCATGCGACGTCGCTGCAGGTGACCATTGAGAACCTCAGCGAAGAGGACGGGCTGTATCTGACGCCGTTCCTCAACGTGTTCCACGATGGCAGCTATGCAGGGTTCCAGGAGGGCTCGGCAGCATCGTCGCAGCTTGAGGCAATTGCCGAGGAAGGCATGGTCGGTGGCGAGATCGAGCGGATTAACAATCTCGGCATCAACGCGCAGACCGCCGTGGCGACCGGGCCGCAGGGCTTCGGCTCCCAGCCGGGCCAGCCGCCAGTGCTGGATGCGGGCGAGGTGACGACCTTCGTGATCGAGCTCGACCCGTCGGACAACCGCTACTACTCGTTCCTGTCCATGGTGATCCCGTCCAACGACACGTTTGTGGGCAATGGCAATCCGCTGGCCTACGAACTCTTTGACGATCAGGGGGCCTTTACCAACCTTTCGGATATCCTCGTGGACGCGAATGACATCTGGGATGGTGGCACCGAGGAGAATGACGGTCTCGGCGCAGCCTTTTCCGCCGCAGGCGGGGTAGCCACGGAAACCGTGGGCGGCGTTGTGACCCAGAGCGGTGTGGACTTCCTCTTTGGGCAGCCGACCGTTGCGGGCTTCGATGTGGATGGCAATGCCGTGGGCCGTGCGCTTGCCTCGATTAGCTTTGAGGAAGTTGCCCCCGTGCCGCTGCCGGCGGCGCTGCCATTGCTTCTGGCCGGTCTCGGTGCGATGGGCCTGACCTCGCGCCGCCGGTCCCAGCGCGCCAAGTCCTGAGAGCCAGCGCGTTTGTGCGGCTTGCCTTGGCAGGCCGCGCCATGACCCAATCAGACGTCTCGCGGGGCACAGCCTCGCTCCGCGAGACACGTGCGGGGGCGTGTCACAGAGGTGGCGGCACCGGGGTCGGCGTCTGCGCCGCGCGACGCTCGCGCCAGATCACATAGAGCCCTGTCGCCACGGTGACCGCGATCCCGATGACGGCAATTCCATTCGGCAAGTCGCGAAACATCAGCCAGCCGAGCAGGGTGGCCATGGGGATCTCGAGGTATTGCATCGGTGCCAGCGTCGCCGAGGGCGCCAGCCTGAGAGCCCATGTCATAGCCAGATGCGCCAGCGTGCCAATCACGCCTAGCACGCCCATCAGGAGCAGTGTCCCGGGATCGGGCCAAAAAGTCCGCAACCCGAAACTGTCCCCCCAGAACAGCATAACCGCCCCAAGGACAAAGCTCGCCATGAGCCCCGACAGCGCCTGCAGGCGGAGAGGCGAGACATGTTGCGCCACTTGCCGTGTGGTCAGCATGAACAGCGCAAAGCATACCGCGACGCCAACGGGCAGAAATGCGGGCCAGCCCACCTCTGCAAAGCTCGGCTGCACCACCAGAAGCGTGCCGATAAACCCCAGAACACAGGCCACCATCCGGTGTGGGCCCACATGCTCTTCCAGAACGAACCGCCCCAGCAGCAGCATAATGAAGGGCATCACGAAGGCGATCGCCACCGCATCTGCCAGAGGCAGGAATTGCAAGGCGGTGAACATCAACCCGATCCCCAGCATATGCAGACCGGTCCGCAGGCCGATGAGCTGCCAGTGCCGTCTGCTGAGTGGAGGGGCAGGACGGGCGAGCACCGGGCTCAGGAGAACTGCCTGAACTCCGAACCGGGCGAGCAAGAGGATCGCCAGCGGCACGATCCCCCCGAGCATCTTTGCAATCCCGTCGCCCAGCGGTGCCAGAGCGCAAAAGAGCAGCATCAGCCCCATACCCGCGAGCGGACGGTCCGAATGTGTCGATGCATGGCTCATGAGGTCAGTCTATGAATTGCCCCGCGACAGGTCCATCGCGGGCCGTTTCAAATGCGATGCGGTTACCGGAGCCGCACGGTTCGGAAGAAAAAAGGCCGCTGCGGATCCCCGCAGCGGCCCTGTCATTCAGGGGCTTGGATCCGCTCAGCGCAGGATCGACTTGCCCGCATAGATCGCCGTCTCGCCGAGCTCATCCTCGATCCGGATCAGTTGGTTGTACTTCGCGAGCCGGTCGGAGCGCGCCAGCGAGCCGGTTTTGATCTGCCCGCAATTGGTCGCGACTGCGAGATCCGCGATGGTCGCGTCCTCGGTCTCGCCGGAGCGATGCGACATCACGCAGGCCATCCGGTTGCGATGGGCCAGATCCACTGCGGCGAGCGTCTCGGTCAGGGTGCCGATCTGGTTGACCTTCACCAAAAGCGCGTTGCCGCAGCCTTTTTGGATGCCTTCGGCCAACCGCTCGGGGTTGGTGACAAAGAGGTCATCGCCCACCAGCTGTACCCGGTCACCGAGCCGCTCGGTCAGAAGCGCCCAACCCTCCCAATCATCCTCAGAGCAGCCATCCTCGATGGACAGGATCGGGTAGTCATTCACCAGTGCCTCAAGATAGTCGACATTGGCCTCCGGTGTCAGGGTCTTGCCCTCGCCCTTCATCTCGTAGCGGCCATTTTCGAAATACTCGGTCGCCGCGCAATCCAGAGCGAGGTAGATGTCCTCGCCGGGCACGTAGCCGGCCTTTTCCACCGCCTGCAGGACGAAATCCAGCGCTGCCCGGGTGGAGTTGAGGTTCGGGGCAAAGCCGCCCTCGTCGCCAATCCCAGTGGAGAGGCCCGCCGCCGAGAGCTCTTTCTTCAGGGTGTGGAACACTTCCGCTCCCATGCGCACCGCCTCGGCGATGCTGTCGGCGGAAACGGGCATGATCATGAATTCCTGAATGTCGATCGGATTGTCCGCATGCTCCCCGCCATTGATGATGTTCATCATCGGCACCGGCAGGACACGCGCAGAAGTCCCGCCCACATAGCGATAGAGTGGCTGGCCCGTGGCCTCGGCCGCAGCTTTCGAGACAGCGAGCGACACGCCGAGGATCGCATTGGCCCCAAGCCGGCCCTTGTTGGGTGTGCCGTCAAGCTCGATCATCGCGGCATCGATGCCCACCTGATCCGTGGCATCCGTGCCCACCAGCGCTTCGGCGATCTCGCCGTTCACGAAGGCCACCGCGTTGCGCACGCCTTTGCCGAAATAGCGCGCCGTGTCCTTGTCGCGCAGCTCTACTGCCTCATAGGCTCCGGTGGACGCCCCGGAGGGCACAGCGGCACGGCCCAGCGTTCCGTCATCAAGGGTGACATCAACCTCCACCGTCGGGTTGCCCCGGCTGTCGAGAATTTCGCGGGCATAGACATCAACGATCATGGACATGGGGTCGTTTCCTTTGGTGCGTCGGACTTGCTCGTTCCTTAGCAGGGGGCAGGCGGGGTTTGAACTGCTGAAATACCTTGTGAGCCGGGCGCAGAGGCGCATTTTCTGTCGCAGTGGCCCTTTCGAAAGGGTCCCGGGCAGCGATAGACAGGGCCGAGCGTATCACAACACCGATCGGAGGCAGGCCATGGTACTCTACGCGGGAACATTTGCGGCAGAGAAGGTGCTCTGCGATCTGCGCTCCGATACGGTGACGCAGCCCTGCGCCGAGATGCGCGCGGCTATGGCCAGCGCAGAGGTCGGGGATGACTGCTACGGCGACGATCCGACCGTGACCCGGCTCGAGCGCCATCTGGCCGAGCGCATGGGCAAAGAGGCCGGGCTCTTTTTTCCCACGGGCTGCATGAGCAATCTGGCCTGCCTAATGGCCCAATGCGGGCGCGGCGAAGAGGTGATCACCGGGCGGGACTATCACATCTATGCGGATGAGGCGGGCTCGGCGAGCGTTCTGGGCGGCCTTGCGCTCGATCCTTTGCCCGTGGCCGAGGATGGCGCGCTGGAGGCGTCCGATATCCGCACCGCTTTGAAACCCGATGACCCGCACTATGCAGCCTCGCGGCTGCTGAGCCTTGAGAACACCGTGGGCGGACGCGCGATTCCGCTCCCGCGCATGGAGGCTGCAGCAGAGGCGGGGCGCGCCGCCGGGCTCGCCATCCATCTCGACGGTGCGCGTTTCTTCAACGCTGTCGTAGCCTTGGGCTGCGCTGAACAGGATTTGGCCCGGATCGGCGATACGGTCTCGCTTTGCCTGTCCAAGGGGATCGGTGCCCCGGCGGGCACTGTGTTGGTCGGCCCCGCGGATGTGCTGGCCCGGGCCCGGCGCGCGCGCAAGCTTCTGGGCGGAGGCATGCGCCAGACTGGCGTGCTCGCGGCGGCGGCGCTCTGGGGGCTTGAGCATGTGGTACCGCGCCTTGGTGAGGATCACGCGCGTGCCGTGCAACTGGCAGAGGCGCTGCGCCCCCTGGGGCAGGTGCGACTGGCCACGAATATGGTCTTCTTCACCCCCGCGCCCCATCTTGCGCCAGAGATCGGCCCGCGTCTTGCAGCCAAGGGGGTTCGGATCAGCGCGGGGAACCCTGAGATCCGCCTCGTGCTCCACCGCGACGTGGATGATGCCGCCATTGGTACCGCCATCGCGGCTTTTCAATCCTTAGGCTAGCTGCAAGCGGTCCGACTGCCTTCGGCGAGGATATTTGGAGACTTAAGGGATACCCAGCGCGCGCAGACTGGACCACTGGGCGCGCCCTGAGGGGATCTTAAGTCCTGAAATATCCCAGCCGGAGGCCCAGATTCTCTTTTGGCGCGGCGGCGGGTCTAGACCACCGGTTTGATAAAGGTCCCGTTGTTGAGGTCCTGCATCGCCTGCTGCAACTCTGCGCGAGTGTTCATCACGATGGGACCGTGCCAGGCTACAGGCTCCTGGATCGGACGGCCTGAGACCAGAAGGAAGCGCGCGCCCTCAGGGCCCGAGGTCACCGAGATCTCATCGCCCGTATCAAACCGTACCAGCGTCCGGTTGCCGGACATGTCGCGGATGTTCAGCTCCTCGCCCGCGAGCTCCTTTTCCACCCGCACGCCAATCGGCGCCGAGGCATCGCGGAAACTGGCGGACCCGGCAAAGACATAGGCGAAAGTGTTGGCATAGGTGTCCACGGGCAGGCTGCGTCGCGTATTAGGGGGCATGGAGATATCTAGGTATTGCGGCTCAGCCGCGATCCCGTCGACCGGTCCCTTGACGCCCCAAAAGGACCCGGTGATCACCCGCGCCTTGGTCCCGTCATCCTCGATCACTTCGGGAATGTCGCTGCCCGCAATGTCCTGATAGCGCGGCGCAGTCATCTTTTGCGCCGCGGGCAGGTTCGCCCAGAGCTGGAAGCCGTGCATCTGCCCGGCTGCATTGCCGCGCGGCATCTCCTGATGCAGAATCCCCGACCCGGCGGTCATCCACTGCACCGATCCCGCGCCCAGTGTGCCGTGATTGCCGAGACTGTCGCCGTGATCCACCTCGCCCTCAAGTACATAGGTGATCGTCTCGATCCCGCGATGGGGATGCCAGGGAAAGCCCTTTTCATAGGCGCGTGGATCGTCATTGCGAAAATCATCCAGCAGCAGGAACGGATCGCTCTCGCCCGGATCACCAAAGCCAAAGACGCGGTGCAGATGCACACCCGCGCCCTCCAGGGTGGGTTGGGCCATATGGGTCGATGCGACTGGGCGAAAGGTCATCCGGGTGCTCCTTTGCTTTGTGCGCAAAATGCCCCCAGGGCCGCGCCGGGACAACGCCCCGGGCCGCACAGGATCTGTGCAGGGTTCAGCCTTTCTTGATCGGCACGCCGTAGAGCTCGAGCTTGTGGCCCTTCAGCCGGTAGCCGAGTTTCTCGGCGATCTTCTCTTGCAAGGCTTCAATCTCGGGGGAAACGAATTCGATCACATGGCCGGAATTCAGGTCGATCAGATGATCATGGTGATCCCGCTCAGCATCTTCATAGCGCGCGCGGCCATCGCCGAAATCGACCTTCTCGAGGATGCCCGCCTCCTCAAAGAGCTTTACGGTCCGGTAGACCGTCGCGAGAGAGATGCTGGGATCCACCGCCGTAGCGCGGGCATAGAGCTCTTCGACGTCCGGGTGGTCCTTCGACGAGTCCAGAACGGTGGCAATCACCCGGCGTGGACCGGTGATGCGCAGGCCTTTGGCCTCGCAGCGGCTCAGGATCGTGTCGGGCATGGTCCCCCCAGAAGTCGTGTTTCGACTGATACGCAATCGGGGCCGACAGTTCCAGAGCCAAGCGGATCCGGGCGCGGGAGGGGAATGCCGCGGGGTTCAGAACAGGAAGGCGTCGCTTGAGGTCGCAGGCGCGGTCTCGCTGATCGTCGCCTCTGTCAGCGCGATCGTATAATAGTGCTCTTCCTCGCCTGCCGCATCCGCGCCATTGCCCCCGGTGGAGTAGGAAGTGACCATGACTGATTTCAGGTCGATCTCCAGGGCTTCGGGATCGTCATCTTTGGGCTCGGTCTTGCGAAACTCGAAACTGTCCGCCTTTGAGGGCGTTTGGTAGGCGCCAAAAAGCTCTTCTGTCGGCATGATCTCAGCTCCGATAAGGGGGGCGCGGATCTGGTCTCGCGCTTTACGCAAGGGAAGTGTGCGCGACCCGCGCCGCCCGGTCTGTGAACTGGATCACAAGGGCTCTTGGAATGGGGCCACCGACATGGGCCGTCAGGAGTAGAGCGTTGGCGCGCCCATCTGTCGGTGCAGATCATCGATCCGGGACGGGGCGAGCCCCAGGGCCCGACCCAACTCGGCCAGAAACTGCGCCTCGGCCTCGTTGTCGAGCTTGATGGTCATCAAAGCCGTGGAATAGACCTGCTCCGTCAGGGCAGCGGGCGTGTCTGCCGCCAAGCCCTCCGGATCAAGCGGGGCCTGCATCTCGGCGGTGACAAAGCTGATCTCGCCCGGGCTCGCATCGCCCACCATGTCGAGGATGCGTTGCTTTTCCTGCATATCGATCCCGCCATCGGATTTTGCCGCCTGGATCATGGTGCGCAGCAGAAGCTTGGCCTTCTCCTCGTCCTCGGCACTGTCCGCGCCGTCATTGATATTGCCCGACAGAATATCGCCAAGGCTCGTGGTCGCGGCGGCGGCCCCGCCAGCCAGCCCCAATGCGCCCGCGATCCCCGCAAGGCCCAGCATACCGCCATCGCCATCGCCGCCGGCCCCCTCGCTCAGATTGCCGAGCAGCCCGTTCAGGCCACCCTCGGCATCCCCGCCGAGATTGCCCAGAAGACCCTCGAGCCCGCCGCCCTCGCCAGTGCCCAGATCTCCGAGCATGGATTGCAGTCCTTCGCCCTCGGCGCTCCCCAGAAGCCCGGCGATCCCTTCGCCGCCCGAAAGTTTGTCGACGCCCCGCGCCGCCGCATATCCGATCGCCACCTTGGCGAGCGTTCCAATGAAACTCATCTTGTCCTCCCAAATCATACGAGCGGAATGCTGCCACAGGGCCGCCTCCGGGTCATCCCCAGCGGGCTGCGAGGCGCGATTTTGCGCTCAGAGTCGCGCGAGCCAGCGGGTGAGCGGCGGGGCCAGCGCGCCGGACATCAGCAAAAGCCGCAGCATCCCGGGATAGATCGCCTCATAGCGGGGCTGCCGGGCGAGCCGCACCAGACGGGCCGCGCAGGCCTCGGGCGTCAGGGTCGGGATGATCTTCGTGAGGCGCGGCATCTGGTCTTCGACCCCGGGGTTGTGGTCGAAATATTCCGAGCTGATTTTGCCAAAGATCACATGGCAGCTCTGCACGCCCGTGCCATGCAGGTCCTGCGCCAGAGCCGCGTGAAACCCGCGCAGGGCCGCCCGCGCCCCGGCATACCCGACGCTCGAAGGCCAGGGCGCAATGCAGGCGGGCGAGTTCACATGCAGGATCGTGCCGCGATCTTTCTCGAGCATCCGGGGCAGGAACGCCTTAGTGGTATGAAGGGCCGCGAAATAGGGCGCGCCCATCATCTCGGCGGCCTCTGTGGCAGAGGTCTCGGGCAGGGTTTTCCACTGGCCTGCGCCTGCGCAATTGATGATCACGTCCGGCGTGCCGTAATTGTCGAAGACATCTCCCGCCATGCGGTCCACCGCCTGCCAGTCGCTCGCATCGCAGGGTTCGACCACGGCTCCTTTGCCAATCTGTCCGGCGATGCGCCGCAGGGCCTCGGCGTTCCGCGCGACAAGCACGACCTGCGCCCCGGTCTCGGCGACGGCCCGTGCCGTGGCAGCGCCGACGCCGCTGGAGGCGCCTGTTATGACGACAAGATCCATGATCCCCCGCTGGTTTTCACCAAGGGTCGCGTCAGGCCGGGCGCTCTGTCAAGGCTGGGAGCTGTCGGCGGAGGAAGGCGGAGTTGTGTCCGCCTGCGTCTCACCCCGCGCAGGCGAGGAAGCCGCCCCGTGGGAGCAGGTCAGCAACCGCGCGAGCGGTGCCACAGTCAGCCCCTGCACGATGATCGAGAACACCACGACCACATAGGTCGCCGTCAGCAGGAGCGTGGACCATTCGCTCTCGGGCAGGGACAGAACGAGCGCCACCGAGATCCCGCCCTTAAGCCCGCCCCATGTCATGATCGGGATCGCCTCCGGGGTAATGGGCTCTGTCTTGCGCATCATGTAGCTCGGCAGGACCACCGCCGCGAGCCGCGCCACCAGCGAAAGACCCACTGCGATTGTCGCGATCCCGATGGAAGCCTGCGTGAAGGTCACGGCAAAGATCTCGAACCCGATCATCAGGAAAAGGATCGCGTTCAGGACCTGATCGATAATGTGCCAGAACGTGTCCACATGGCCGCGGGTCTCGTCCGACATCACGTGCTCGGTCATTGCCTCGCCGATCATCAGTCCGGCAACCACGGCCATGATCGGCGCGGAGACGCCCAGCCCTTCGGCAAGTGAGTACCCTCCAAGCGCCAGCGCCAGGGTCAGGAGCACCGCAACCGAGGTGTCATCAACCCGCGCCATGAGCTTGAAGACCAGCCAGCCCAGCACGCCACCGATCAGCGCGCCGCCTCCGGCCTCGCGCACAAAGAGCAGGATCGCATGGATCAGACCGCTCTCACCGCCATGGGCCTCCGAGGGGAAGGCGAGCCCAACCAGCAGGAGGAAGACCACATAGCCCACGCCGTCGTTGAAGAGGCTCTCGCCCGCGATCTTGGTTTCGAGGCTACGTGGCAGGTTCGTGCTGTGCAGGATGCCCAGGACGGCTACCGGGTCTGTGGGCGAGATCAGCGCACCGAAGACCAGCGCGATCAGGATCGGTGCTCCGGCCAGCCACCACAGGCCCAGCCCGGCCACGAGGGTCGAGATCAACACGCCCAGTGTCGCCATCAGAAGGACGATCCGGCCCTCGACCCGCAGGTCTGAGATTTTCACATGGAGCGCGCCAGCAAAGAGCAGCAGTCCCAGCATGCCGTCGAGCAATGCGTCCGAGAAGTTGAAGGCGGTGACCGCGCTGCGCATGGTCTCGGCCATCTCGCTTTGCGGAAAGAGCGCATCCACGCCGAGCACGGCCATGGAGGCCAGCAGTGCCACGACAAGCACCCCGATGGCGGGGGGCAGGCGCAGAAACATGTAGTTCAGCGTGCTGAACAGGGCCGCGAGGACGATCAACAAAGAGGTGACCTGTACAAAATCCATCGGCTTTCTCGTGGTTTGGTCCGGGTTGCGCCGACCCTAGCATGGGGGTACCGAGGGCGATAGTAATCCGGAGAGCCTCATGCCCAGCCGCGACAGTGTAGACGCCTTTGGCGCGGTGGCCCTGATTGGCTTCGCGCTGCTGATGGGGATCAACCAGGTGGCGATCAAGGTGGTCGGCGAGGGGTTGCAACCGGTCTTTGCCGCGGGACTGCGGTCCCTCGGGGCTGTGGTCTGTATCCTGATCTGGATGCGGCTGCGCGGGCTGAAGGTCGAGATTGCGCCGGGCACGGCCAAGGCAGGCCTGGCGATCGGCGCGCTCTTTGCTCTGGAATTCGTGTTTCTGTTCAACGCGCTTGATCTGGGAAATGTGACCCGGGTCAGTGTGATCTTCTATTCGATGCCGGTCTGGCTCGCGCTGATCGGCCATTGGGTGTTGCCGGGCGAACAGATGACCCCGGTGAAGATGCTCGGGCTGGCGCTGGCCTTTGGCGGGGTTGCCGTGGCTTTCGCCTGGCGTGGCGATGGGATTGGCTCGGGCTCGTTGCTGAGCGATCTGCTGTCACTTGGGGCGGCGATCTGCTGGGCAGGGATCGGGCTGTTGGCCAAGGCCTCGGCCTTGCGGCGGGTCCGGCCGGAGACTCAGCTCCTGTGGCAGGTGAGCGTGTCGGCGGTGGTGCTCTTGGCGCTTGCACCGCTCTTTGGGCCGCTGGTGCGAGAGCTTGCCCCGATCCACCTCTGGAGCCTTGCGTTCCAGATCGTGGTGATCGTGACCATGGGCTATATCTTCTGGCTCTGGCTGCTGTCGATCTACCCGGCCAATGGGGTGGCGAGCTTTGGTTTTCTGATGCCCCTGAGCGGGTTTGGGTTTGGTTGGCTGTTGCTGGATGAGCCCCTGAGCACGAGCCTTTGGCTGTCCTTCTCTATGCTGCTGGTGGGACTTGTTCTGATCAACAGACCGGGCAAAGCCTGATACGAAGAGACGCAATTCGCACACGAACTGCGTGGAAGCGCCCTTGCAGCGGACGGTCGTCAGGCCGCCGGAGGGACCGCGCCGTTCAGTTGTAGGCGGCGCTGGACGCAGAAGACCCGAAGGTCAGTTCAGATAGGGCACGGGATCCACGCTCTCGATCCCTTCACGGATCTCGAAATGCAGGAAGGAGGGATCCCCGGGCGCGACGGCTGCCACTTGTTGGCCACGCTTGATCGTATCGCCTTTCTCCACGGCGATCTCGCCTACATTCGCATAGACCGTCAACAGATTGCCTGGATGGCGCAGCACGAGGATCGGCACCTGATCTGTATCGCGGGTGATCGCGGCAACCTCTCCATCGCCAGCGGCGACGACAGGTGTGCCGGGATTGGCGGCGATGCCGATACCGTCGTTCTTGCCCTTGTCGTAGTCGCGGATGATTCGCCCAGCTACGGGGAAGGCGAAGCTCGCCGTATCCGAGGCTCCGGTCTGAAACTGTCCGAGGTCCGGTGCATCGGGCACAGCGGCCACCGGCTCTGGCTCCGGCAATGCGGTGCTCGAGCTTGGGGGCAGGGGGGCCACGCTGCCCTCGCCCGGCGCCGTTGTGGTCTCCACCGGGGCAACCGCTGCGGTCTGCTGGGGCTCTGCGGCAGCAAGCGGCACCAGCAGGACCTGTCCCTCGCGGACCGTGAGATCCGGGCCAAGCCCGTTCCAATCGGCCAGAGCACGCACGGAGACATCATAGAGCCGCGCCACGGAGTAAGCCGTCTCCCCGCGTTGCACCTTGTGTTGTTGCGGCGTGGCCCCCGGCAAGGGTGCGGCTGGCGCCGCGCTCTGGATCGGGGCCGCATCGTCGCTTGTCTCCGGCAGCTCGGCCCGGTCGATCGCCCCATTGGCCAGGGCCGCGATATCAACCGTGCCCGGGGCTTCCGCCACGCGGGTCGGAAGGGCCAGAACCTCACCCTCGCGGAGCACCGTATCCGGGGACAAGCCATTGAAACGGGCCAAGGCTCCGGCATCGACGCCGAGCCGGGCGGCGATGCTTGCGGCGGTATCGCCATTTCGCGACACCACCACCTGGTAGTCGGTATAAGAGATCACACCCCGGTCATCGGCCGCGGGTCGCGCCGCGCTCGCGTTGCGCGCTGCTTCACTGGTCGAGAAGGGGCCGCCAAAGGCATCCCGCATGTCGAAATCGAGATTGGATCCGCTGCATCCGGCCAAGGCCAGAGCGCTGCAAACAAGCACTACAGGGCCTCGGGACCGCGATATGCGGGGCGCGCAATTCGGGAATTGGGTCATGACTCTCGCCTCTGCTCTGGGCCGGGGCGCCTCTTGTCGGGTCGCATCCTCCGGCAATCGATCCTCGGACCGGAGTCCTCGGGCTGTCTTTTATCGGTTCCGGGCGGCGCTTCGGCCGGGCCCTGCCTCATCAGGTCCCGCTCTCGCTGGCGATGCCTTCGACCAGTGGTACGAAGCGGACGCTGCGCAGTTCCTCGTATTCGAACCCATCGCCGGTCCGGGTGACCTTGATCAGGCTCTGGACCGCATCCGACTGCCCCACGGGCACCACCATGATACCCCCGTCGCGCAATTGCGCCAAGAGCGGACCTGGCGGATCTTCGGCAGCTGCGGTGACCACGATCCGGTCAAACGGCGCCTGATCGGGCAGACCAAAGCTGCCATCGCCGCTGATCACGGTTACATTGGTCAGATCCAGCACCTTGAAACGGCGCTCGGCGGCCCGGCTCAGAGGTCGGTGTCGCTCGACTGTCCAGACCCGGCGCGCCAGTTGGCTGAGGATCGCCGCCTGATAGCCTGCGCCCGTGCCCACCTCGAGCACATGGTGTCGCGGGCCGATCTTTGCGGCCTGGGTCATCAGCCCCACGATGGAGGGCTGGCTGATCGTCTGCCCGCAGGCGATGGGCAGCGGCACATCTTCATAAGCGCGGTCGGAGAAGACCCCTTCGACAAAGAGCCCCCGATCCACCTTTTCCATCGCCGTCAGGACAGCACGATCCCGGACCCCGCGCGAGCGCAGGGCGTAGAGAAACTGCATGACCTGTTCCGGCGTGGGGCTCATGCGAGGGCAGCTTCCAGCGGGTCGATCAGGTCATGGGCTGTAAGATCTGCGCGCATGGGGGTCACCGAGATATACCCGTCGAGATTGACGGTGACATCTGTGCCGGGTTGCGCCGCAACCCCCTGAGGACTGCCCTTGACCCACAGGAATCTGCGGCCAGCGGGTGAAATCTGCGCTTCCATCTGGAAGCGCGCATGGGAACGCAGGCCCTGGGCCGCAACCTTGGTGCCTTTGACTTCGGCGGCGAGAACCGGCGGAAAATTCACATTGTAGAAGGTGCGGTAGTCCGGACCGGTCCACTGATCTGCTGCAAGGAGCTTGCGCACAACCTCCGCCCCGTGCAGGCGGGACGCGGAGAACGGATCCTCCGCGCCGGCCATGGCCGGACCGTAGTATTGCGAGAGCGCGATAGCCTTATGCCCTTGAAGGGCGGCTTCCATGGCGCCGCCAAGCGTGCCTGAATAGAGCGCGTTTTCGCCCGAGTTGTTGCCCCGGTTCACACCGGAAAGGATCAGGTCCGGGGGGCTGTCCGGCAGCACGTCATAAAGGCCCGCCATGACGCAATCGGCCGGGCTGCCCTCGGCGGCAAAGCGGCGTGGTCCAAGCTCGGCGATCATGGTGGGCTGGGTATAGCTGATGCAATGGCCGACGCCGGACTGCTCGAATGCGGGCGCGACCGTCCAGACCTCGCCCTCTGGGCCAGCGATCTCCGTGGCGATCTCCTCGAGCACCTGCAAGCCCGGTGCGTTGATGCCGTCGTCATTGGTGATGAGAATGCGCATATCCGCCCCTGTTTTCCGCGTTGATCCCTGTTAGCGGCGAGGGCCGTCGGGGTAAAGCGCGGAGCGCATAGCGAAAGCCTGCGGTGCCGCTTCCTCATCTGGGCGCGACAGACGTACATCGCTTTGTGCGGTCGGTCTTGGCCACCCCTTGGGTTGGAGATGTCCGCGCTGTTCGTTTGTGAATGGCGCCACCGATCGCGGCAAGCCCTAGGCGTCGAGCAGTGCCAGGAGGCGCGCGGCCTGTTCGGATGGCGCGCTAAGGGGCGCGCGATCCTCGCCGGGAAAGAACCGGGCCCGGGTGGCCGTGGGCATCGGCGCGGGCGTAAAGCTTTCGACCCGCAGCCCGAGCGTGTCGGTTTCTGCAGCCCAGCTGGCAACCAGTGCGGCTTCGGCGGCCTTGGACGCGCCATAAAGTCCGAAAAATTTCTCCCCCGCCTTTGGATCGGTGCAAAATACCGCCCGCCCGTCAGGGGCCGCATGCAACAGAGGTGCAACCATCCGGATCACACGCTGGGTGCCCTCCACATTGGTAGCGAAGGTTTTTGTGTAATCCTTGGGATCCGCATGGTCGACCGGCGACAGGGCCGGCGCATGCACCGCCGTATGCACCAGAAGATCGATCCGCCCCCACCGCTCGAAGATCGCCCGACAGATTCCGGCGACAGCGTCTTCCTTGGTCAGGTCGATCGGCGCCAGGGTCGCCTGCCCCCCCGCGGCCTGGATCCGGTCATCCAGCTCTTCGAGCCCGCCCACGGTTCGGGCCAGTGCGATCACATGAGCGCCGCGCGCCGCCAGCGCTTCAGCGACCGCATGTCCCAGCCCCCGCGATGCACCGGTCACAAGAGCGATCTTATCCTGCAAATCATATGCCATGGCGCGGGGTTTAGGCCCGACCGCGCGGGGAGCGCAAGGGGGTGCGCATCTGCGTCGCGCTTGACTTTATGCCGCGCGCGCGAAAAAAACCGGAGCAATCGTTGCAACACAAGGACGAACGAGATGAGCTCCCTGACCCTGTCCCAAGCCGCGCTCGGCGAAACTTCCCTTCTGCGCAAGGCCCTTCTGGTCCTCGGCGGATCCGCCTTCATCGCTGTGGCCGCCCAGATCAGCGTCCCGATGATCCCGGTCCCGATGACGTTGCAGATGCTGGCCATCCTGCTGGTGGGCTTCGCCTATGGTTCGCGCCTCGGGGCGGTCACGCTGCTGGCCTATCTCGGTCAGGGCCTCGCCGGCCTGCCGGTCTTCGCCAATGGGATGAACGGCGTCGCCTTCGCCGGCCCGACCGCGGGCTTCCTCATCGGTTTCGTGCTGGTGGCCTTCGCCGCCGGGCTTGCTGCTGAGCGGGGCCTGGCCAAGGGCTTCCTCGGAACGGCCCTCGCGGCGCTCATTGCCTCCGCGCTCGTCTACATCCCGGGCGTGATCTGGCCCATGGCTGTGGCATCCTCCTTCGGCATTGAAGGCGGCTGGGTCGGCATCGGCTGGGACAAGATCTGGGCATGGTTCATGGGCCCGTTCCTGCTGGGTGACACGGTCAAGGCGCTGATCGCGGCGCTGATCGTCTCCGGCGCGTGGAAAGCCCTGCGCAAGGCCTGATCGGCCTCACGCTCTTACTTCGGTGAAACGCCGCTCCGATCCGGGGCGGCGTTTTGCGTCTCTCTCCCTCTCGATGGTGCCACCATGTCCGACCTTGCCTTGCGCGATTTTCGCCCCGAGGATGCTGCCGCTGTGGCGCAGCTTTTCTTCGATGCGGTGCATCTCGGGACCGGCGCGCATTACACGCCGGAGCAGCAGACCGCCTGGGCAGGAGCGGCGCCGCGCCCGCCCGAGATCTGGGTCGCGCGGTTGACCGGGCAGGTTTGCAAGCTCGCTGTACAGAAGGACACTTTGGTCGGCTTCATGTCGCTGGAGCCCCAGGGCCGGATCGATCTGGCCTATGTCGCGCCACAGGTGGCGGGTAGCGGCGTGGCATGGCACCTTTATCAAGCGCTTGAGGCAGAGGCGCAGCGGCGCGGCCTGAGAGCGTTGCGGACCGAGGCCAGCCTGAGCGCGCGCCCGTTCTTTGAGCGTCAGGGATGGCAGGTGGATGCCGCGCAAGAGGTGGAGCGCGACGGGGTCTCCCTTCGCAATTTCCGCATGTCGAAACACCTCGAAGCCTAGAGCCCTGTCAGCTGGTTTGACCCAGCACGAAGATGTTTACGAGCCCGCGCAGCACCGTGTCTGCCGCGACCGAGGCGAAGATCATCCCCATGACCCGGCTGACAATCGCGGAGCCCTCATTCCCGATCAGCCGGATGATCGGATCCGCGAGCCGCATGCAGAGATAGGCACAGAAGATCACCGCGATCATGAGGCCGGCTGTGATGGCCTGTGATGCGATCTCGATCTCGTCCTTATCCGTCAACAGGACCACCGCCAGCATCGCGCCGGGTGAAGCGAGGGAGGGCACGGCCAAGGGAAACACCGCGGGAGAAACATCGCCCGTTCCACCACATGTTTCGCGGAAGAGCTGGTCGGTCTTTTGCTTTGGTACGCCGAAGATCATGGTCAGGGCGAAGAGGAACAGAACAATCCCGCCCGCGACCTTGAACGCGTTGAGGTCAATCCCCAGCCTCTCGATCAGAAACTGCCCCAGCACGAGGCAGAACAGCAGGATGCCAATGGCAAACAGGCTGGCATCGCGCGCAACGGTCTTGTGCAGCTCTGGCGCGACAATGGCCGTGACGGCGATGAGTGCCGGGATCGTGCCTACGGGATCAATCACCACCTGACGGGTGACGAATTGCGTGAATATCGCGTCCGTCAGCGCGCCCCCGATCTGCCAGCGGGCGCGCGGCGGATCCGCGCGCTACCCTGCCCGAAGGGTAGGGGTGGCGCTCTCCGCGCCCTCCGCGTCCGGCGCCGCGCGGGTCTCTTTCAGCCGCATGAGAGCGGCCTTGCACATCCCCATCTCAAGCCAGGCGCAGCCCGCGCAGATCCGGTCGAGATCTTCAGGTTCCAGAGCCGCCATCCGGTCCTGCGCCGCGCCCCAGGTGATCCGGTCCCCGGCGGCGAGGTCCAGAGCCTCCCCATGGGCGCGGTCGAGCCGGGTGATCTTACCCTGATCCACGCACAGCCGCCCGCGCCGCTTGGGGCAAGGGGCGCAGATATCGTCGGTGATCGCGGTCACTTCGATTTCCACCGCATCGCCCCCCGGCGCGCGCAGCTGGCCCACCACGAGACTGTGCATATTCGCAGTGAACCCGTCCGAATAGCCCTTCCCCTCGAAGCCGAGGGAACACAGGAAATGATGGGGGCGGTATCTGAGCACGTCACGCCGCTCCCAAATGGGGCCGAAGATCGGTGCCGGACTTTGCATAGATATCGAGGAGCGTATCAAACGAGATTCCTTGCCTCTGCATTGCCGCCAGCGGGTGGGCTTCCTCATGGACCCAGATCGTGGGACGAGTGTGGTCGCCCTGAAAAACCACGTCGCAGGGCAGAAATTCTAAGACGTCGACGCCGGGCAAGTAGTTGCTCAGCCAGCCAAAGCAGTCGGGCAAAGGGGAAGCTGGGCGTTTGGGAGCCAAACGATCCGCCAGAGTCCGACAAAGCCATCCGAGCGCCCCCGTGTCACTCCGCTGCTTTTGCGGGACAAAGCTCGCGGCATAGGTCCTGAAGTTGTCCCGGTGCAGGCTGACCCAGACACCAAAAGAAAAGACCTGATCTGTGCCATCAAGGGCGAGCGGCAGCGATCCCCGCACATACCCCTGTCCTTCGACCTCGCAAAGATCCGTGCCCAGACTGTCCGCGCCGACGGTCAAGACCGCCTGACCCGTGTCCCGCAGCGCGCCGTGGGGCCATGGGTCGGGGTGGTCGAAGGCAATGTCGAAAAGGCCGCCGTAGGTCTGCCCACAACACGCGCAGGCGTAACTCCGGTCCATGAGCCGTTGCCAGCGTGGATCGTCGTCCAGTTTCACTCCGCGGCAGGGCGCAGTTCGAACCCTTTCTCGAGCATGTCGGAAGGGGCCACCGGATATTCGCCGGAGAAGCACGCATCGCAGTAGCGCGGGGCGTTGGGGTCACGGCCCTCGGTGACGCCTGCGGCGCGGTAGAGCCCGTCGAGCGAGATAAACTTCAGGCTGTTGACGCCCAGGTGGTCGCGCATCTCCTCCTCGGACATGGTTGCGGCCAGTAGTTTTTCGCGCTCGGGCGTGTCGACGCCGTAGAAGCACGGCCAGGAAGTGGGCGGCGAGGCGATACGGAAATGGACCTCCGCCGCGCCGGCATCAAGGATCATCTCCTTGATCTTGCGCGAGGTCGTGCCGCGCACCACTGAGTCGTCCACAAGGATCACCCGCTTGCCCTTGATGAGCGCCCGGTTGACGTTGAGCTTGAGGCGCACGCCCATATTCCGGATCTGCTCGGTCGGCTCGATGAAGGTCCGGCCCATATACTGGTTACGAATGATCCCCATTGCGTAGGGAATGCCGCTTTCCTGGCTGAACCCGATGGCCGCGGGCGTGCCGCTATCAGGGACGGGGCAGACGAGATCGGCGTCGACCGGGCTCTCCTTGGCGAGCTCCACCCCGATCATTCGGCGCGTGTCATAGACCGAGCGGCCATCGATTATGCTGTCAGGCCGCGAAAAATAGACATGTTCGAAGATGCAGAACCGGCTCGCGCGCCGCTCGAAGGGGAAATAGCTCTGCACGCCGCCCTCTTCGGTGACCACGACCATTTCGCCCGGAGCGATCTCACGCAGGAAATCCGCGCCAATGATGTCCAGCGCGCAGGTTTCCGAGGCCAGCGCCCAGCCATCGCCGAGCTGGCCCAGCACGAGCGGACGCACGCCCAGCGGGTCGCGCACACCGATCAGCTTGGTCCGGGTCATCGCCACAACGGAAAACGCGCCCTCGCATCTGCGGAGCGCGTCTTTCATCCGTTCGGGGATGGATTGTTGCAGGGAGCGGGCCATCAGATGGATGATACACTCGCTGTCCGAGGAGCTCTGGAAGATCGAGCCGCGCTCGATCAGTTCCCGGCGCAGGGCGTCCGCGTTGGTGATATTGCCGTTATGGGCAATCGCTGCCCCACCCATGGAGAACTCGCCAAAGAAGGGCTGCACGTCGCGGATCGCCGTGTTGCCCTTGGAGCCTGCCGTGGAATACCGCACATGCCCGATCGCCAGTGGACCGGGCAAGGTCTCCATCAGGGAGGCCTTGGTGAAGTTGTCGCGCACATAGCCAAAGCGGCGGGCCGAGTTGAACCCGACCTTGGGGGCATGGGAGACGATGCCCCCCGCTTCCTGTCCGCGATGCTGCAGGGCGTGCAGACCAAGGGCCACGAAATTCGCTGCATCCGAGACACCGATCACACCGAAAACGCCACACTCCTCGCGGAGTTTGTCGTCATCGAACGGATGGGCAGGGGGCATCTCGGGGGCTTGCGTGTCAGGGTGGGACAAGGGGCGCTCCGAATCCATTTGGGGTCGCGGCGAGGTGTAATCGTTGAAGCTGCATCTGTCACGAAACTATCACATGTGTGGATGTCGCAGCCGCAACGGAACCTAGCCATCGGTTTGTGCCGGGCAGGTAGGACAGATTGCGTCTCCGACGAGGGGCGCGCGCTCTCTTTCTGCGCAGAACCTGAAACGCCGAAACGCCTGCCCAGGATCCGGGCAGGCGCTGGCCCTGCAGCGCAGGGATGAGGCGAGGCGCAGGTCTTGGGGAAACACTACGCAGCGCTAGGGGACGCTCGCCTCGGATCGGAGCCCTTCGGGAGGCAGGGGCCGGGGCCCCAGGGGTCCGAAATGTGAGGCTTGCGACCCATCCCGAGAGGGGCGGGCAGGGCCGCAAGGCGGGTACTCTGAAACTTGTTAGAAAAGACTGTCGGCGGACATATCGAGCGTGGGCTCGGCAGTCCCGGGGATCGCCGGACCGATATGCATGCCCGCCAGATCAGGCGATTGCAGGCTCGCGCCGTCAGAGCCCCAGACCCCCAGGACACGGGGCATGGCGAGCGCATCGGGATCGAACTGGCTTTCGCCTGGGATCTCTTCGATCCGCTCGAACGCGTCGGTGTTGAAGATAAATCTGTCCATCAATGCCTCCTGCAAATCTGTGCTGAGGCCAAAGTGACTGACGCTGCGTCAGGGCAGCGTTAGTGCTTTGTCAGTGATCTTGCGAGGGGCGCGTTGCGCTCAGGACGGGGCGCCGCAATTGCCCACGAGCTCTTCGTAGCGGCCCACGACCCAGCCTGTGGCATCCTCGGGGATTTGCGCTTCAAGCCGGGCAGAGAAGGTGCCAAAGACCGAGGCCGAGCGGCTTTCTTCGATCATCGGGATCGTTTCAGTGGTCATGATCCGGTCATAGGCCAGAAGCCCCACCGCCACGAGCAGGATGCCCCGCACCGCGCCGAAGAAGAAGCCAAGTCCCTGATCGACCCCGCCCAGAGCCGAGCGCTGGATCAGCCCGGAAAAGAGCGGAGTAAAGACAGACACGACCACCAGCGTGATGGCAAAGACCGCGGCAAAAGCCGCGATGATGGCCAGCTCGCAACTGTCGCGCAGGATCGGGCCGACATAAGGCAGCTCTTTCAGGAGCGGTTCGGCCTGTCCCGCAAAGAGGAAGGCGACAATGGCGGCGGCGATCCACCCGGCAATAGCCATGACCTCGCGCACGAGCCCGCGCGAGAAGGCCAGCAGGGCCGAAACCAAGATGACACCCGCCACGATGCCGTCAACCAGGGTAAATCCGTCCATAGCCGCGCTCACTCTTCCAAGGGCGATCAACCGGCCCCGAACATGTCTCCAACCACCGTGGCCAGATCCGGCATCTGTTGCACCGAAAGTCCCGCGGTCGTTCCCGTCTTGCTGCCCGCCGGGGCAAGCGCCTTGGTGAAACCAAGTTTCGCCGCTTCTTTCAACCTGTTTTCCGTCTGACCCACTGGTCGCAGGGCACCTGAGAGGCTGATCTCGCCAAAGATCGCCATATCTGGCGGTAATGCCACATCTTCGCGCGCAGAGAGCAGGGCGGTTGCCACGGCCAGATCCGCAGCCGGTTCGCTGATCCGGAGGCCGCCGGCGATGTTGAGATAGACATCGAGCCCGATAAAGGGGATGCCGCAGCGCGCCTCGAGCACCGCGAGGATCATTGACAACCGGCTGCTGTCCCAGCCCACCACAGTGCGCCGAGCATTGGCCAGGGCTGAGGGCGCGACAAGCGCCTGCACTTCGCAGAGCACGGGCCGCGTGCCCTCGATCCCCGCAAAGACCACTGCGCCCGGAGCCGGGGCGTCGCGCCCGGACAGAAAGAGCGCTGATGGATTGCCGACCTCAGCCAGCCCGCCGCCCGTCATCTCGAAGACGCCAATCTCATCCGCCGCGCCAAAGCGGTTCTTCACCGCGCGCAGAATGCGAAACTGATGCCCGCGCTCACCCTCGAAGTAGAGCACCGTGTCGACCATATGCTCTACCACCCTTGGGCCGGCGATCTGGCCTTCCTTGGTGACATGGCCCACGAGGATCACGCTCGTGCCGCTGCGCTTGGCAAAGGTCGTCAGCTCGTGACAGCAGGCGCGCACTTGCGAGACCGAGCCCGGCGCGCTGTCCACTGTGTCGGACCAGAGCGTCTGGATCGAATCGAGGATCGCGACTTCGGGGGCCTCGGCCTCCAGCGTGGTCAGGATGTTGCGCAGATTGGTTTCCGCCCCGAGTTTGACCGGCGCATCCGCGAGGCCCAGTCGGCGGGCGCGCATGCGGACCTGGCTCGTGGCCTCTTCGCCGGAGATGTAGATCGCCTTGGATCCGGCCCGGGCAAAGCTCGCCGCCGCCTGCAGCAGAAGCGTTGATTTCCCGATCCCGGGATCGCCACCGACCAGCACCGCCGAGGCCTCCACCAGACCATCACCCAGCACCCGGTCGAGCTCAGCCATGCCGGAGATCATGCGCGGCGGGGGCGCGTCCTCGGTCGCGAGATCCCCCAGAGGCACCGTGCGCCCGCGCGCTGCGCCGAGGCCTTTTTTGCCCGGGCCAGCGCTGAGGGGCGCTTCTTCTGAGATCGTGTTCCACGCCCCGCAGCTGTCGCACCGCCCGGACCATTTTGAATGGGTCGCGCCACATTCGGCGCAGACAAAGCGGATCGCAGGTTTGGCCATGGCGCTCTCCCAAAGGGGCAAGATTGGTGGGTGAGGGGCGCCCAGCCCCAAGATCTTGCTGCTCAGGCTTGCGTCTTGCCCGATCCTGCGTCCCGCGTCAAACGGACGGCGGGCGTGGCGAGATAGCTGAGGATCAGCGAGGCGAAGACGCAAGCGGTGAAGAGGCCCAGCCCCCAGGCGACCTCGACCCGGCCCAGCCCGATACCTTTGACGATCACGACATAAAGCGCGATCAGGAATACATCCGCCATGGCCAGCCGCCCGAGCCAGATCAGCCAGACGGGCTTGCGCGCGAGATAGCCGAATTGCACGGCGGCGAGGGTGAGGGTCTTGGCATAGGGGGCGACCACCGCCAAGAGTGCCACGAGCACCGCAAGGGCCGGGGCCGAAGTCCAGAGGCTGACGATGCCGGACAGGACGGAGATCTCCGACAGACCAAAGAGCGGCAAAAGCCCCGCTCGGATCAGCGGCGCCATCCAGGCGATGGGAAAGAGAACCAGCAGCGACAGGTTTGCCCAGGCCAGGGCCCGTGCGCTCACAGCCCACCGCGCCCGTAGAGGATCACCGCCGCAAGCCCGACGCTGATCAGCGCGCGCAGTCGGTGCTGGGCTGGCGGGGCGGTCTCGATCCGCCGCACCTCCAGATGGAGGGCTACGGCCACCCCGGCAGGCAGGAAGACAAAGAGGATCCCGACCACGGAGGGCAGGCCCACGACGCCTCCGATCAGAACGAGGATCACCACCGCGCAGGAGATCGGGGCCAGCCCGGCCATAAGCTCCAGAAAATGCCCGATATGCTCGGACCGGTGCTGCCGCGCGACGCTGCGCAGCCAGACAAGGGCGAGCACGGCCACATAGGACCACATCAGCACGGAGGCGAATTTCATAGCAGGCACAAGCATGGGCTCAGGCTAGCCCCTCCGCCCGCGTGCGGCAATTGCTCAGCGCACGGCCTCGATCGGGCCCTCGGCAGAGCCGGTGATAAACTGGGTGAGGTAGGGATCGCCACTGTCATCCATCTGCGAGACCGGGCCGGTCCAGCGGATCTTGCCGCCATGGAGCATGGCCACATCATCGGCAATCGCGCGGACCGAGGTCATGTCATGGGTGATCGTCATGGCCGTGGCACCCATCTCGACCACGATTTCGCGAATGAGGTCGTTGATCACGCCGGACATGATCGGGTCGAGCCCGGTGGTCGGCTCGTCAAAGAAGATGATCTCGGGCTCCGCGGCGATGGCGCGGGCGAGGCCCGCGCGCTTTTGCATTCCGCCCGACAGCTCCGCCGGAAGCTGATCCGCGACATCCGGGGTCAGCCCGACCCGGCGCAGTTTTTCGATGGCGATCTCGCGCGCCTCGGCCCGAGGACGCTTGAGCGAGCCACGCAGCAGCCGGAAGGCCACGTTCTGCCAGACGGGCAGGCTGTCAAAGAGCGCCGCGCCCTGAAACAGCATGCCGAAGCGGGCGAGAAAGGCGTCCCGCTCGACTTTGGTGACATCCTCGCCATCCACGAAGATCTGGCCCGCATCCGGGGTGATCAGGCCCAGCACGCTTTTCAGCGTCACAGATTTGCCGGTGCCCGAGCCGCCGATGATCACCATGCTCTCGCCCTTGGGGATCACCAGGTCGACCCCGCGCAGGATCTCCTTGGACCCGAAAGCCTTGGTCACGCCGCGCAGCTCAATCATCGGGGTCGGGGAGGTCTCGGTCATCCGGAGAAAAACACCTCTGTCAGCACGTAGTTTGCCGCGAGTATCAGCACGGCAGCCGCGACCACCGAGGATTTCGTTGCCGCGCCCACGCCCTGGGCGCCGCGCCCGGAATTCATCCCGAAATAGCAGCCCATCAGCGCGGCGATCCCACCAAAGGCCGCGCCTTTGGCAAGCGACGAGATGATGTCGCGCATCTCAAGAAAATCGATCGTGTTCTGCAGATAGCTCGCCGGGTTGAAGCCGAGCCGCGTGGTCGAGACCACATAGCCGCCCATCACACCAATCGTATCACCCACAGCCACCAAGAGCGGCACCACCAGAATGGCGGCCAGCACCCGGGGCGCGGTGAGGTACTTCATCGGATGGGTCGAGAGGGTCACCAGCGCATCGATCTGCTCGGTCACCTTCATCGTGGCGATCTCGGCCGCAATCGAGGAGGTGACCCGCGCCGCGATCATCAATCCGCCGAGCACCGGGCCGAGCTCCCGCACCATGCCGATAGCCACGATCTGCGGAACGACCGCCTCTGCGGAGAACCGCGAGCCGCCCGCATAGATCTGCAACGCCAGAGCGCCGCCGGTGAAAAACGCTGTCAGCCCCACAACCGGAAGGCTGAAAAACCCAATGTTGAGAATGGCCTGCCCAAACTCTTTCATGTAAAAAGGCGGGCGCACCATATGGGTGAAGGCTGAGCCGGTGAAGATCGCAAACCGTCCCGTGCTCGCCAAAAGGCCAAGAAAGGCTGCGCCAATCGCGCCGAGAAAGGCTCTCATCCCGCATCTCCGGCATAAAGGCGTGCATAGCGGTCGCCCAGCGAGGTCAGGATCTCATATCCGATGGTGCCAGCGGCATCGGCGAGCCGGTCCACCCCTTGCGCCGGGCAGAGCAGGTCGAGCGTATCGGGCACCTCGGCCAGATGACTGACATCCACCGTGAGCAGATCCATGGAGACGCGACCGGCCAGCGGGCAGGCCACATCGCCCGCATAAAGCATGGCGCGGTTGCTCATGGCGCGGATAAGCCCGTCGGCATAACCCGCCGAGAGCGTCGCGATTGCGCCCTCCTGCTGGGCCACCCAGGAGCAGCCATAGCCCACGCTTTCGCCCTGGCTCACGGCGCGTACTTGCACCACCGGGATAGACAGGCGCACCACGGGTTCCGCGCCGCCAAAGGGCGCCCCGCCATAGAGCCCGATCCCCGGGCGGGTCAGGTCGAAATGATAAGCCGAGCCGAGCAGGATCCCGCCCGTCGCCGAGAGGCTCCGCGGTACGGAGATGCCGTCGGTCAGACGGTGAAACTCAGCCAGTTGTGCAGCATTAGCAGGATGGCCCGGCTCATCGGCGCAGGCCAGATGGGACATCACCACGCGCGGCGACTGGCTGAGCGCGAACTCGGCTACGGCGGCCCATTCATCGGCCTCCATCCCCAGCCGGTTCATGCCCGTATCAAGTTGAATCCCGAACGGGTGGCCGGGCAGGGCCTCCAGATGTCGGGCGAGCTGATCGGCGGAGTTGAGCATGGGCGTCAGCCGCGCTCCGGCAATTGCCTGCGTGTCGCCCGCCATATGGCCGGAAAAGACATTGATCGCGGGGCCGGGTCCCAGAGCCTCGCGCACGGCGACGCCTTCTTCGGCCACGGCCACGAAAAACTGTCGCGCGCCGGCGCGGGCGAGGGTCCGGGCGACGCGCCCTGCCTCCAGCCCATAGCCATTGGCCTTGACCACGGCGCCCGTCGCGACCGCACGATCCGAGGCCCGGTCGAGGGCGCGCCAATTGGCAGCGATAGCGTCGAGGTCGATTGTCAGTGTAGCAGTGGCCATGCCTCGCGTTTTGACAGCCCCGCGCGCCGCGTCAAGACCTATCAGAGGCGCACGCGGCCTCCTGCCCACCCGGACCGGGGCGGGGCGCGTCTTCGGTCCCGCGGAAAATCGGCGACCGGCACGGGCAATCCGTGCAACACTGAGGATTCGTATTTCAACAACCGAGTTTTTGACCCATCTAAGGGATGTCCCATGACACAGACCGAGAATTCCGATGGCTATGTCATCGCCCGCACCCACAGCGAATATGAACGGCTCAAGATCCAGGCCAAGGTTTGGCAGGGGTTGACCGAACGGGTTCTGGCGGCGGTTGGCTTGGGGCCGGGCATGTCGGCTTTGGACGCCGGGTGCGGGCCGGGCGAGGTGATGCGTCTCATGGGGCGGATGGTCGGGCCCGAGGGGCAGGTGACCGGCGTGGATATCGACCCGGAGGTTGGCGCCTATGGCGTCACCCGCCTGCGGGAGGAGGAAGGGCGAGATTTCACCTTCCATGCGGCCAATTTGCTCGATGGGGGCCCGGTGCCGGCCGCGCCCTTCGATCTGGTCTATTGCCGCTTTGTGCTGATGCATATGACAGATCCGGTGGCCATGATCCGTCGGTTGGCGGGGCTCTTGAGGCCGGGCGGTACGCTGGTGGTGATGGATTATATCATGGACACGATGCGCGCGGCCCCGGATGACCCGGTGCTGGAGCGGGGAATGCAGGTGCTCAACGAGACGCTGGTGGCGGGCGGGCGCTGGATCGATGCGGGGCTGCGGTTGGGTGAGTGGTTCGATGCGGCGGGCCTGCCCATGCCCATGGGAACGGATATGCAGGGGCGCTACGAGGTCGGCTCTTCGAACAGTATGCTTGCCATGGCCGTCAAAGGCTTTGCCCCCATGGGGGTCGAGCTTGGGGTGCTGGATGCGGAGGAGGCCGCCGCCCTCCCGGAGGAGATCCGCGCGGTTCTGAAGAAGGGCAAGCATTGCCTGCATTGGCCCACGGTCACCGCGGCCTGGACCCGGGTCGGCTAGGGGGCGCCCCAATAGCCGCGATTGCGCTGCCAGATCTTCTCGCCGACCTGGCAATCCGTGGCGTCATCGGGGCCGGGAATGTATTGCACCGGACGCGCTACGGGCGGCGGGGAGAGGCCCACAAGTTCCAGCACCAGTTTGCGCCGCACCGCATCGGCAAATTGCGCCCAGTCGGTCACTGGAATGACGAAACTGCCCGGCCCACCGGTCACGCATGTGCGGTAATAGACGTCGAGATTGTCCAGATGCCAGGGCGAGCGGGGCACCTCTTCGGTCATGAGGGGCAGCCCGTTGATCACGATCCCATCCGCCACCGCACGGTCGCGGGCATAGGTCACCAACCCGCCCTGATTGTTCGGCCCGTCGCCAGAGATATCGATCACCCGCCGCAGCCCGGCAAAGCGGTTGTCGCGCAGGCTCTCCCACCCAAAGGAAAGCGCGCTGGAGATCGAAGTGCGCCGCAGAGCCGGGTTGTAATTCGCGCTGAGCTGCGCGGCGAAGGCCTCGGCCCCTTTGCGATCCTCGATCAGGGTCCAATCCACGATGATGCGCTGGGCACCGGCCCCAGCCCATTCAACATAGGACAGCGCCACTTGACCCAACAGCCCGCTTTGCAGAGCGGCGATCACCTCGTCCGAGCGGAGCGCCTCGGCATACCCCCGGCGCTGGATCTCCAGCTCGGCAGGCGACATGGAGCGGGACACATCCACCGCGAGCAACAGCTCCACATCCACTTCGATCTCCTCGGCGGGGGCCAGAGTGGGAAGAAGGGCGAGACAGACAGAGATCAACCAGCGCATGTCCCCAGCCTAGGCCAGTCTCACGGGAATGGGAGGGGGGATCTGCCCGCTCACGGGGCTTTGAGAGAGCGCATCTCTGTTCAGCAGTCGTGGCGCTGCATTTCTGAGCGAAGCGGGGTGCAGGCGCCGAACGCGTCAGCCGAAGCCGCCGCCATCGCTGCCTTGCTGATAGGTTTTCACCAGATTTCCGAAACGCGTGAACTGGCCTTCGAAGCTCAGATCCACGGTGCCAATGGGGCCATGACGCTGCTTGCCGATGATTACTTCGGCGCGGCCGTGGAGACGTTCCATCTCCTCCTGCCACTTCGCCATGGCCTCAAGGTCGTGGTCGCCGGGCTTCTCGCGCTCTTTGTAGTATTCTTCGCGGAAGACAAACATCACCACGTCGGCGTCCTGCTCGATGGAGCCTGATTCCCTCAGATCCGAGAGCTGGGGCCGCTTGTCCTCGCGGGCCTCCACCTGACGGCTCAGCTGTGACAAGGCGATCACCGGGATGTCGAGCTCCTTGGCGATCGCCTTGAGACCTTGTGTAATTTCCGACACCTCGTTGACCCGGCTGTCCTTGGCCGTGGCCGGGCGAACAAGCTGCAGGTAGTCGACGATCAGCACGTCCAGCCCGCTTGTGCGTTTCAGCCGACGGGCCCGGGCCGCAAGCTGGCTGATCGGCAGGGCGGGCGTGTCATCGATATAGAGCGGGCAGCTCTCGAGCGATTTCGCAGCCTCGACGAAGCGGCGGAACTCGGTCTCGTTCATGTCGCCGCGACGGATCTGCTCCGAAGGGACCTCAGCGGCCTCGGACAGAATCCGGGCGGCGAGCTGCTCTGCGCTCATCTCAAGACTGTAGAAACCGACGACACCGCCATTGATCGTGCCCTCATTGCCATCGGGCTTGCGCCCGCGCTGATACGCCTTGGCGATGTTGAAGGCGATATTCGTGGCGAGCGAGGTCTTCCCCATGGAGGGACGCCCGGCGAGGATCAGAAGGTCCGAGCGGTGCAGACCGCCGAGCTTCTTGTCCATATCGATCAATCCGGTGGAGACACCGGCCAGACCGCCATCCCTCTGATAGGCCGCATTGGCCACGTCCACGGCAGCGGTTACGGCCCGAAGGAACGACTGGAAGCCGCTGTCGGACTTGCCCTGCTCACCCAACGCATAGAGCGCTTGCTCGGCCTCGACGATCTGCTCCTTGGGCTCGGAGGCCACATCAACCTCGGCCGCCTTGCTGGCGATCTCGCGCCCGAGCTCGATCAGCTCGCGCCGGATCGCCAGATCGTAGATCATCTGGGCGTAGTCCTTGGCAGCAAAGGCACTGATCGCGGCCCCGGCAAGGCGCACGAGGTAAGCCGGTCCGCCCAATTCGCCGAGACCCGGGTCATCTTCTAAAAACGCTTTGAGCGTCACCGGCGAGGCAAGAGCGTTTTTCTGGATGCGCGTCGCCGCCACCTCATAGATCCGGCGATGCACCGGGTCGAAGAAATGCTCGGGCTGGATGATCATGGCCACCCGGTCGAAAATGTCGTTATTGGTGAGGATCGCGCCCAGAAGCTGCTGCTCGGCCTCGATGTTATGGGGCAGTCCGGTACCTGCACCATCAAGGGCCAAGGCCGAGACGGCCTCCGGCAAATTCGCAACCTCATTCACGCGTCAGCCCCCCAGTGCGTTGGACGTCTCCTATGGCCCAATGGATGCCGCAGAGCAATTGTTGGTAACTCTGTGAATAAGTCATTTCATTGGGATCACCGCAGTATCTTGCGATCCTGCCGTGTCCGGGGTCAACAGCTTGTGCGTTTTCGTGGCGTCAGCCCGCGAAGTTTTTTCCGTGCCCGGAAACTGTCCACAGGCGGCGAAACCTCGCTTGCGACATGGCGTCTCGGGGCGTCAGGCGGGCTTGTTCGCCTCTTGCCAGGCGCGCGGCGCATTCAGGAATGTTTCAACCTCGCCAAGCGTTTCGGCATCAAAGCTGCCCCGCGCGCGGGCCTCGGCGAGGACATCCCACCATGTGCAAAGATGGTGCAATTTCACGCCATGGGCGGCCAGATTGGCCTCCGTATCCGGGAAGATGCCATAGCTGAAGATGACCGCCGTATGGCCGCACTCCGCACCTGTTTTGCGAATCGCGTCGACAAATTTCAACTTGGAGCCGCCATCGGTGGTCAGATCCTCGACCAGTAGAACGCGCTGGCCCTCGGTCATCACCCCCTCGATTTGGGCGTCTCGTCCATAGCCCTTTGGTTTTTTCCGGACGTAAGTCATGGGCAGAGCCATGCGCTCGGCCACCATGGCACCAAAGGGGATTCCAGCCGTCTCACCACCCGCCACGTTGTCGAAGGCCTCAAACCCCGCCTCGCGCATCACCGTCACCGTGAGGAAATCCATCAGCGTCGTGCGGATCCGCGGGAAGGAGATCAGTTTGCGGCAGTCAATATAGGTCGGCGAGGGAAGGCCGGAGGCGAGGATGAAGGGTTCGCGCGCATTGAAATGCACCGCTTCGATTTCGAGCAGCATTGAGGCCGTCAGGCGGGCGATTTCGGCTTTGTCCGGAAAGCTGGTGGGGATCATGGCGGCCTCGCGAAGTTGGATCGCCTCCCCCTAAAACAATCCGCGCGCGGATTGAACCCCTGCGGCTCCGCACCGCGCGCGGGGGGCGATGCGAAACGCGTCTCTCAGCCGCGCCGCCGCCGCAGGACCGCGACGCCGCCAAGCCCGGCTAGCAGGAGCGGTAGGCTGGCGGGCAGGGGCACGGGCGTGGCGGCGGGCACCGCAACCTGCACCGCATTGACCTGGGTGAACGCGGTCTCCAGCAGCATCGAAGCGCCCCCCTCCAGGGTGATGGAGAAGACATAGCGGCTCTGGGCGGTGAGGCTGGCCGCCACATCGGTGCCATCGGCGATGGCCGATGCGCTGCCGGAGAAGGTCACGCCCGCAATCCCGCCGTCATCGGCAAAGAACATCTCGGCGACCGAAGCGCCGGGGTCGTCCTCTTCGACGGTGATCAGATAGGGCGCCACGGGGAAGTAGGTGATGTCGACGCCGGGCCCTGTCTCGAACAGCATCTCGAAACTGCCGGAGGTGCGGGCAAAACCCTCGGGCCCGTCATGCTCGGCGCGCATCTCGGCCTCGAACTGGCCAACGATGTTGAAGGAGATCGCGTCATCGGTGGTGTTGGTAAAGCGGTAGTCGCGGGTGTTGGTGAAACTCGAGGCGGCCTCCGCGTTGATCGGATCTGCCGCGTTGGACACCGCCGCGATCCCGGACCGCTCCACCGCGCGCCGGATCGGGTCCTCCTCTGCGTTTCCGATATCTGGGTCGTTCTCAACGAGGATCGACACGTCATAGTTCGCCGTGGCCACATCCCCGTTGCCGAGATTGGTCTGACTGTTCGTACGCTGCGCCTCAAAGGGGGTGGGTGGGTCGCTGAAGCTACTTCCGATCTGGACATCCGAAGTGTCCGTTGGGGTGAAGCCGGGCCGGTCCACCTGGCTTGTGGCATCTGCGCTCTGGGTCAGGGAGTTCGGTTCGGTATCGATCTCGACCCCCGCAGGCTCAGAGCCGCCATTGATAATAAACGAATGGCTCATGGAGAGCTCGGAAATCGCCGTGATCGGCGCGGCCTGGGCAAAAGTGGCGCCGCATATCAGCAGGGTTGAGGCGAGATAAACAGACCGGTTCATAATGCTTTCCTTTTAACAAACACGCGCGCAGCCGGGCTCAGAGGAATTGAGCTGCCGTCCCTGAAGGACAGCAGAGGCCGCGTCAGGCAAACGTTAACCGAAAGCCGCGCCTTTGTCGCGCTGGGCGCAAGGGGCCGCCCGCAATGGGCTTTGCGCCGCCTAGTCCAGCACGCGCCAATGGAGCGGATGGCCCGGATCGAACAGGGTCACGGGGCCCGCGCCGGTTTCGATCCGTGCCGGGTAGGGGACCGGGTCCTCGTCACGCGCGAGGGTGATCGTGGCCTCATTCGGCTCCAGCCCGTAATGGGCGGGACCATGCAGACTGGCGAACCCTTCGAGCTTGTCGAGCGCGTCCTCTTCTTCGAACACATGGGCGAGGCAGGCCATCGTGTTGGAGGCTGAGAAGACACCGGCGCAGCCGCAGGACGTCTCCTTGTTGTCATCTGTATGGGGCGCACTGTCGGTCCCGAGGAAGAATCGCGGATTGCCTGAGGTCGCGGCCTTGCGCAGGGCCTCCTGATGGGAGGCGCGCTTGACCACGGGCAGGCAATAGTAATGAGGCCGGATCCCGCCCACCAGCATATGGTTGCGGTTGATCATCAGGTGATGGGTGGTGATCGTCGCCCCGATATGGCCTGCGGTCTCGGTCACGTACGTGGCCGCATCGGCGGTGGTGATATGCTCCATGGTGACCTTAAGGCCTGGTGTCGCGCGACGCAGCGGGTCGAGCACCGTGTCAATGAACACGGCCTCTCGGTCAAAAATATCCACCTCAGGCGTTGTGACTTCACCGTGAAAGCACAAGGGCAGGCCGATCTCGGCCATGGTTTCCAGCACCGGGCGCACCTTGTCGAAATCCCGCACGCCGGAGGCCGAATTCGTCGTCGCCCCCGCCGGATAGAGCTTCACCGCCGTTACGAGGCCTGAGGCATGGGCTGCGGCCACGTCCGCCGGGTCCGTCTCTTCTGTCAGGTAGAGCGTCATCAGCGGCGCGAATGTCATCCCCTCGGGTAGGGCCTGCAGGATGCGGTCGCGATAGGCGGCGGCATCATCGCCGCGCACCACGGGTGGCACGAGGTTGGGCATGATGATCGCGCGGGCAAAGTGCCGGGCCGTCTCGGGCAGCACGCCTTTGAGCATCTCGCCATCGCGAAGGTGCAGGTGCCAGTCATCCGGGCGGCGCAGGGTCAGGCGCATATCAGGTCCTCTCGGCTCATATTTCATCCCGCAACAGCGGTCCGTCCGGGTCCTACCTGACCCCACGCTTCAGAGCCAGAGGGTCATATGCTCGGAGCCTGCACAATTATTGAGCGACCCGCCCGGCAATCATGCGCCGCGCGAAGGCGGATCTGCCACAGGAGCGCCTGTTTCTGCACTGCGGCATAGCGTGGAATTGCAGCCCGGCGGCTGGCGGGGCAGGGTGCCCGGGAAAGGTACCTTCATGCTCGACCATATTCCTGCGACGTCCTCGTCCCCCCAGCTGCAGCGCAGTATGGGCGCGGCGCGCGTGGCACTGGGCGTGGATGCGGCTGGGCAGACACGGTTGCGGGACCTCGCGCAGCAGGGTTGTGCCAAGGCGATGCTGCCCCGGACCCATTCGGAGGATCCAGAGGTGGTCTTCCTCAACACGGCGGGGGGCATCACCGGGGGCGACCGGCTGTCCTATACGCTCGATCTTGGACCCGGTGCCCGGGCGACCGGCGCGACCCAGACCGCAGAGCGCGCGTACCGGGCGGCAGACGGGACGGGCGAGGTGCGCGTCGCGCTGAGTGTCGGGGCCGGTGGGCGGCTCGACTGGTTGCCCCAGGAAACCATCCTCTTTGACGGCAGCGCAACGCGCCGCGATACCCGGGTGGACATGGCGGGCGATGCCACGCTCCTCTGGGTCGAGACGCTGGTCTTTGGCCGCGCCGCCATGGGCGAGGCTCTGGCCGAGGTTTCCTTGCGCGATGACCGACAGATCCGGCGCGACGGGCGGCTTGTCCTTTGGGAGCCTTTGGGCCTCACGCCTGAGGCGCTCAGTCATCCGGCCTGTATGGACGGAGCACGTGCGATCTCGACGGTTGTGTTTCTCTCTCCTGCGGCGGAGACTGCGCGCGATGCGGTCCGGCGGCTTGTGCCCGAGGGCGTCCACTGGGCTGCCTCGGCCTGGGATGGCAAGCTGGTTGTCCGGGCGTTTGCTGCGGATGCACAGCCCCTGAAACAAGCGCTCGTTCCGCTGCTGGAGCTCTTGCGCGACGGCCGGGCCGTACCGAGGGTGTGGCAGGTATGAGCGGCGCGTGGCCACAGGGGAGCGGTTCGCGCCGGGACGGGCTTGAGAGGCGGAGGGCGCGCCGCCATGTGAAGAACGACGACAGACAAGAGGAGAGGATATGAACCTCACCCCAAGGGAGAAAGACAAGCTGCTGATCAGTGTCGCCGCTATGGTGGCGCGCGGACGGCTGGAGCGGGGCGTCAAGCTGAACCACCCCGAGGCGATTGCCCTGATCACCGACTACGTGGTGGAGGGCGCGCGCGACGGGCGCAGCGTCGCCGACCTGATGCAGGCCGGGGCCACGGTGGTCGCGGCCGAGCAATGCATGCCCGGGATCGCCGAGATGATCCATGACGTGCAGGTCGAGGCGACCTTTCCCGATGGCACCAAGCTTGTGACTGTCCACCACCCCATTCGCTAATCCGAGGAGACGAGACCATGCAAGATCTGATCGACCGCCTGCGCGCCGCCCTCGACCGCCTCTTTCCGGCGCCTGCCGCGCGGCCTGTGCCCGTGCGCGTCCGGCCCCAGCCTCCGCATCGGGGGGCAGATCAATGATCCCCGGGGAAATCATGCCCGCAGAGGGCGAGATCACGCTGAATGCCGAGGCCGAGGCGCTAACGCTCACCGTCGCCAATACCGGCGACCGGCCTGTGCAGGTGGGCAGCCATTACCATTTCGCCGAAACCAACGCGGCGCTCTCGTTTAATCGGGATGCGGCGCGGGGGATGCGGCTCGACATCGCTGCGGGAACGGCGGTCCGGTTTGAGCCCGGACAAACCCGCGACATCACGCTTGTGCCGTTCGGGGGGGCGCGCAAGATCTACGGATTCAATCAGGGGATTATGGGAGCACTGTAATGACCAACCTTAGGACGCCGATGGACTTCTGGGCCAGCGGCATGAAATTCTGGCAGAAGTCTGTCGAGATGCAGATGCAGATGGCCGAGAGCGCTATCAAGCTGGCCAATGTGTACTCGCCGAACTCGGTGAGCCTGCGGGCGCAGGTGCTGAAGTCTTCGGCCCCAATCGCCAAGACAGGCACGCAAGCCGTGGCGAAGTCCGCAGCTGCGGCTATGGCGGCCACTGCGCAGGAGATGCCGACGAAGGCCCCGACCAAGAGCGCAACAGTGACCAAGCTAAAGCCAGCACCGAAGCCTGCCGCGAAAGCCGCGCCGAAGCCCGCCGCGAAGGCCGCGCCGAAGCCCGCCACGAAGGCTGCGCCGAAGCCTGCCGCGAAAGCCGCACCGAAGCCCGCCGCGAAAGCCGCGCCGAAGCCCGCCGCGAAAGCCGCGCCGAAGCCCGCCGCGAAAGCCGCACCGAAGCCCGCCGCGAAAGCCGCGCCGAAGCCCGCCGCGAAAGCCGCGCCGAAGCCCGCCGTAAAGCCGGCGGCGGCTGCCGCGACAGCCGAGACCACGGCTGCGCCCAAGCCGACCCGCCGCCGGACACCGCGCAAGAAAACCGTCAGCCTTGCCCCGATGCCGGAGGCGGTTGCCGAAACCGCCCCCAAAACGGCTGCCAAACCCGCCGCGGTCAAGAAGCCTGCGGTGAAGGCCAAGGCGGCAAAGCCCGCCCCGAGCAAAGCGTAACCGGGGCCTTCCCCGTTCCAAGATCGGCATGGGCCCCGGGCGGGCCCATTCCAGGCCCCTAGCAGAGGCCTTTGTTCTTCAGTGCCTCTGTCCCAAGTGAAAGCAGCCTCCATGAAACACACCTCCAATATGTTCGACTATCTCAGCACCGGCGCAAATGTCTGGCGTTTGGGGTTCGAGACAAACTCCGTCATCATGTTGCGCATGATGGGCATGGCGGGCTTCTGGAATACGCCCTTTGACGAGAACTGGAGGATGGTCGCCGAGAAGCCCAAGGTCTTCATCAAGTCCGGCAGCGACGGTCTGGTGGCCGCGATGCAGGGCAAGGACCCGGCGCAGGTGATGGATGCTTCGATCAAACGTCTCAACAAGGCCACCAATGCCAATCGCAAGCGGCTCGCCAAGCGCGGGCCCCGCAAGATGAACTGATCCGACTTGCCACGCTGCCCGATTTTTGGGCGGCGTGGCGGCTCAGGGCGGTTGCTCTGCCCGAAAATGCGCTTCGTTGCTGCATTTCCGGGCCGGGGGCTTAAACTCTCTCAGAACAGATATCCAAGATCGACAGACCCAAGGACCGCCCATGCCCGCCAAGATCTCTCGCGCTGCTTATGCTGACATGTATGGCCCCACGACCGGGGATAAGGTGCGGCTCGCGGATACGGACCTGATCATCGAGGTCGAGCGCGATCTGACCACCTATGGCGAGGAGGTGAAGTTTGGCGGGGGCAAGGTGATCCGCGACGGGATGGGGCAGGCCCAGACCACCCGCGCCGACGGGGCCGTGGATACGGTGATCACCAACGCGCTGATCGTGGATCATACAGGCATTTACAAGGCGGATGTGGGCCTGCGCGACGGGGTGATCGCGGCGATTGGCAAGGCGGGCAACCCGGATACGCAAAGCGGCGTCGACATCATCGTCGGCCCTGGCACCGAGGCGATTGCGGGCGAGGGGCGGATCCTGACCGCCGGCGGGTTTGACAGCCATATCCATTTCATCTGCCCGCAGCAGATCGAGGATGCGCTGCATTCCGGTGTGACCACCATGCTCGGCGGCGGCACCGGCCCGGCCCATGGCACGCTGGCCACAACCTGTACACCCGGGTCGTTCCATATCGGGCGGATGCTGCAATCGCTCGATGCGTTTCCGATGAATTTCGGCCTGTCCTGCAAGGGCAATGCGAGCCTGCCCGGCGCGCTGGTCGAGATGGTCGAGGCAGGCGCTTGCGCTATGAAGCTGCATGAGGATTGGGGCACCACGCCGGGCGCCATCGATTGCTGCCTGAGCGTGGCCGATGACATGGACGTGCAGGTGATGATCCACACGGACACCCTGAACGAGAGCGGCTTTGTCGAGAACACGATCGGCGCCATGAAGCGCCGCACGATCCACGCCTTCCACACTGAAGGCGCGGGCGGGGGGCACGCGCCGGATATCATGAAAGTCGTGGGCGAGGAGTATGTGTTGCCGAGTTCCACCAACCCGACCATGCCCTACACGCTGAACACCCTCGAAGAGCATCTCGACATGCTCATGGTTTGCCACCATCTGGACAAGGCGATCCCCGAGGATGTGGCCTTCGCCGAGAGCCGTATCCGCAAGGAAACCATCGCCGCCGAGGATATCCTCCACGATATGGGAGCCTTCTCGATCATTGCCTCGGACAGCCAGGCCATGGGGCGCGTGGGCGAGGTGATTATTCGAACCTGGCAGACCGCCGACAAGATGAAGAAGCAGCGCGGACGGCTGTCGGATGAGACCGGCGACAACGACAACCTGCGCGTCCGCCGCTATGTGGCGAAATACACGATCAACCCGGCCATCGCCCACGGGATCAGCAGCCATATCGGGTCGATCGAGGTGGGCAAGCGCGCGGATCTCTGCCTCTGGAGCCCGGCCTTTTTCGGGGTGAAGCCCGAGATGGTCCTGATGGGCGGTACGATTGTCTGTGCCCAGATGGGGGACCCGAACGCCTCCATCCCGACGCCGCAGCCGGTCTATACCCGCCCGATGTTCGGGGCCTATGGCCGCTCGGTCGAGAACTCGGCGGTGCTCTTTGTCAGTCAGGCGGCGCAGGCCGCCGGAGTTGGCGCAGGGCTGGGCCTCGCCAAGCAGACGCTGGCGGTCGAGAACTGCCGCGAGATCGGCAAGTCCTCTATGGTGCTGAACAATGCCACGCCCGAGGTTGAGGTGCATCCCGAGACCTATGAGGTGCGCGCGGATGGTGAGCTTCTGACCTGCGAGCCGGCGACGGAGCTGCCGTTGGCCCAGCGGTACTTCATGTTCTGACCGCGTGCGTCGAGCCGGCCGGCATGGACGAAGACCGCGTGCGGATTGAGCGGGGCACAGGGTGTTTGCGAGATATCTGGGCAGGGCGCACAGGGGTGCTGAAAAATCAGGGTAATGACACGGGATCGAGGGTAGGGTTGCGCTATATTGTCGCAGGAAGGGGGTGCGCATGCGCTCTCAACCAAGAGGCCGACAATGACTGTATATCTCTCGATCCCCGGGGTGCGTCCCGACCCGGTGCAAAGCCAAATCGATCTGTTCTTTGCCGAACTTGGGCTGGGCGTGAACCCGGAGCGCGCGGTGGCGCCGCGGATGGGCGAGCTCAAACGGCTCCATGCTATGTCGGATGCGCGATTGGCGGAGCTGGGCGTCGCCCGGGATCAGATCACTGCCCATGTGTTTCGCGACCGGTTTCATCGGTAGCGGACGCCGCTTGGACCAGCGCTGTGGCGCGGTCCGGCAAGCCAGACCGCGCGGACGCTCTCCGGATGGCGGGCGGTCCATGTCCTGAGCTAACCTTTGGAGACTGGGCATGTTCGCAGCGGGCACATGTTCTCGGCGCAAGCGCCGAAGCTGCGCGATCTTTGTACGCCGAACGAACTGCAGGTTGGATTGGATCGCCAGCGGCAACCGGTCCTTCAAGACACTGCGCTGTGTCCTATGGACGATCCACAGATCCTGGTCGCGACCGCACACAGCCCGAGCATCCTGAAGCGCGAAGATTTTGGTGCGGAGCGCAACCTCCTCTGCCTTCGCGATCCTCAACGCGGCCAGTTGGTCGAGCAGGCGCAGTCCCTCAGACAGATTTTGGGTCATGGCAGTTTCGGATCTCTCATCTCCGAACGAGGCTGTCTCAGGGCGTCGAAGAGCGCGGTCACCATCGCATCGACTTGCGGGGGGCGCCGCCGCGCAAGTCCCCGACCATTGCCGGGATGCCCCGGTCCGGTCATGCTCCGAGCGCAAGCCGGACTTGTCGAGACAGGCCTTCCCAAACGCGGTCCACCATTGCATATCATTGGATACAGGGAGGAAACACGTGACCCACACCACGGAGGTTTCCAATGACAAGTCTCGTTCTCGACCGCCCGGCCGTTTCGCGCCTGGCCACCAACATCTTCGACGCCGTGATGGCCGCCCCGAACCGGCTGGCCCATGCGCACGAGTTGCAGCTCGAAGCCGAGCGCATCTTTGCGCTGACCCCGGCAGAGTTGGAAGACATGGGCACCACGCGCGACGCGCTGCTGCGCGAGTTGGCCGCCAAAGCCTGATCCCGCGCGGTGACAGCTCTGCAGCCGGTGCAATCCCGGGTTGCGGAGCGTCCGCTTGCCGCCCGGATACGGTGTATGCAATAGCATACTCCCGGGAGGAAAGATCGAACACGAAAGATCCCCAATCCTATGGTTTCGAATTTCCTGATTTCTCTGCATCCCTCGCGCGGCATCATCGCGCGGATCCGGGGGTTTTGGACCGAGCTGCGCGAGGCCCATGCGATGGCGACGGAGTTCGCCGCGCTCAACGCGCTCTCGGACACCGATCTTGCGCGGATGGGCCTGACCCGCGCCTGTCTCAAGCGGCATCTGCGCCAAAAGGCCAGTGCCAGGGTGCTCAGCGGACCTCATGGGGGCTGGCATGAGCGCGCCCCGTATCACCGCCCTGACAAGCGCTGAGGGCGCGACAGACACGCTCAGCCTCGACTACGAGGGCCGGTTCCTGCGGCGCAAACGGCTTGTGACAGACGGGGGCCGGACTTTTGTACTCGACCTGCCGGAGGTGGTGAGCCTCGGCCCCGAGCACGGGCTTGACCATCCGGATGGCACGCGGATTGCAATCCGCCCTGCGCCTGAGGCTTTGCTGCGGATCACCGGCGACCTTACCCGTCTCGCTTGGCATATCGGCAACCGTCACACGCCCTGCCAGATCGGCGACGGGGCCCTGTTCATCCGGCATGACCATGTCCTGGCGGGCATGCTGCGCGGCCTTGGCGCAGAGGTTACCGAAGTCACCGGGCCGTTCACGCCGGAGGGCGGCGCCTACGGTCATGGGCGGACCATGGGCCATGACCATGGTCCGGCAGAGCGGCACAGCCAGGGTCATGATCATTCCCATGGGCAGGAGCACGCTCTTGGGCACGGCCACACGCATGGCCACGGTCACGGGCACAGCCATGACTGAGACCGCAAGCGCGCTGCAAAGCCGGTTGAGCCTCGCGCAATGGCTGTCTCCCGGTTTCCCGGTGAGCGCTTATGCCTATTCCCATGGGGTTGAGAACGCGATCACCGCAGGCCGGGTTCATGACGCAGCGAGCCTTGCTCTATGGCTCGAGGGCCTGCTGTCGGCGGGCAGTTGTCAGACTGACGGCGTGCTCGTGGCCCGGGCCGCTGCCGGAGATTCATTGGAGACATTGGCCGAGGCCGCCGAAGCGCTGGCCACCTCAGCCGAGCGCTGGACCGAGACCCGGGATCAGGGCGCAGCTTTTGTTCTGACAACCAATGCACTATGTGAGGAGCAACTGCCGACACTGCCCTATCCGGTGGCGGTCGGTGCTCGGGCCCGCATCTTGGGATTGCCGCCGGAGGAGGTCGTCGCCCTTTATCTGCAGGCCTTTCTCGGCGGGCTGATTTCCGGGGCTGTGCGTCTCATCCCGTTGGGGCAGACCGAGGGGCAGCGTGTGTCGCAGGATCTCCATCCGAAGATCGCCGTTGAGGCCACGCGGCTCGCGGGCCTGACCCTCGCCGAGAGTGCCACCAGCGCGGTGCTGGGAGATCTGGCTGCCATGGCCCATGAAACCCAAGACGTCAGGATTTTCCGCACATGAGCACAACCGAGACCGGACGCCACCTGTCCGAAGAGCTGAACCCCGGCATGGAGGCCGCACTGGAGGCCCGCTATGGGCATCTGGTGCCGGGGCTTGCCGAGGGGGTCGTGGATTTCGCCTATGGTCGGCAATATGCGCGGCCCGGACTGCCTTTGCGTGAGCGCTATATCGCGACGATCGCGGCCCTGACCGCCTTGGGTGGGCAGACCAAGCCGCAGCTCAAGGTGAATATCGCCGGAGGCCGCAAGGCCGGGCTGAGCCAGCAGGAGATCGGCGAGGTGATCTGGCAGATGGCGCTCTACGGCGGATTTCCCAGTGCGATCAATGCGCTGAACGCCGCGCTTGAGGTTTTTGCCGAGGAAGAGGAGGCCGGGGAGGATGTCTGAGAACGGACCCTTGCGTGTGGGCATTGGTGGCCCGGTCGGGGCTGGCAAGACGACCCTGACCGAGCAGCTCTGCCGGGCGCTGCGGGATCGCTACTCGGTCGCGGTGATCACCAATGATCTCTATACTTCCGAGGATGCAGAGTACCTGAGGCGGGCACAGGCCTTGCCGTTGGAACGAATCCGCGGGGTTGAGACCGGCGGATGTCCCCATACGGCGATCCGTGAGGATGCCTCGATCAATTTGGCGGCAGTGGCGGATCTTCGGACGCGCTTTGTGGATCTCGACGTGATCCTGATCGAGAGCGGCGGGGATAATCTGGCGGCGACCTTCAGCCCGGAGCTTGCGGATCTGACGATCTATGTGATCGATACGGCGGCGGGGCAGGATATTCCGCGCAAGAAGGGGCCGGGCCTGACGCGCTCGGATCTGCTTGTGATCAACAAGACGGATCTGGCCCCCTATGTGGGCGTGGATCGGGATCTGCTGCAGAGCGATGCGCAAACCGCGCGGGGGGCGCGGCCCTTCGTGATGGCAGCGTTGAAGTCGGGGCAGGGCGTACCCGAGATCGTCGCGTTTCTCGAAACCGAGGGCGGGCTTTAGTCACTCCGGTGAGCCTGGGACGCAAGGGCGTGCTGCGCCGCGATGCGCAGCCCCTATTGGACCGGTGGCCGCGACGCCAATTTGGGGCAACGCTCCGCCCGGCCTCGCGGCGGATCCGTGTCGCGGCCCGGAGCGCATGTGATCGAAGTTGGTCAGTGCGGCCCTTCTGCCATGTGGCACAGCATCTCGAACATCAGTGACGCACCGAGATAGGCGGTCGCCCCGGCGGTATCGAAAGGGGGGGAGACCTCCACAAGATCGGCCCCTATGATGTTCAGCCCGCGCAAGGCCCGCGCGACTTGCAGCGCTTGATAGGAATTCGGCCCGCCCACTTCAGGCGTTCCGGTTCCGGGCGCAAAAGCCGGATCCACGAAATCTATGTCATAGGTGACATAGGTCGGGGCCGCGCCGACGATCTCGCGCGCCTCATCCATCACATGGGCGATCCCGCGCTCGAAAAACGCCTCGATCGGGATGATCGTGACCCCGACCTCGCGCGCGTACGCGCGATCCTCGGTGCCATAGGCCGTGCCCCGGATCCCGATCTGAACTGTGCGGGCGGGGTCAATCAGGCCTTCCTCGATCGCCCGGCGAAACGGCGTACCATGGGTAAATTTCGTGCCGCCAAAATAGCTGTCGAAAAGGTCTGTATGACTGTCGAACTGGATCATCCCAAGCGGTCCTACCGCTCCCAAAGCGCGCAGGATCGGCAGGGTGCAGAGGTGATCGCCACCGGCGGTCAGGGGCCGAATGCCTGCGGCCACCACAGCGCGGTAGAAGGCCGTGATCCGGTCGAGGCTGTCCTGCAGGTCGGCGGGGTTTGGCGCTACGTCCCCAAGATCTGCGCAATTGGCTAGTCGGAAGGGGCCGACGCCCGTCGCCCCATTCTGGGCCCGGATCATCGTGGACATGTCGCGGATCTGACGTGGGCCGTGCCGAGCCCCGGGCCGGTTCGTCGTGCCGCCATCCCATGGGGTGCCGATCAACCCGATTTCGACCTCGGCGAAACGCGGATGATCCGGCGTCACCACGGCCAGGCGCATGAAGCTTGGCGCCCCGGCATAGCGCGGCAGTTCGGTCCCGGAGACGGGCTGGAAGAAAGGAGCGCTCATGCGGCGCGCTGTGCGGTCGCAGTCAGCGCGCCCATCCCGATCAGCGTGCCCCCTCCGGCGCGGGTCATCCAGCGCAAGGTGGCGGGGCGTCGGATCTGTGCACGCAACCGATCCGCCAGCAGCGCGTAGGCCAGCGCGTTCAGAGTGGCCAAAGTCACAAAGGTTCCGGTCAGCAGGGCAAACTGTGGCAGGAGCGTTGCTGTCGGATCCACGAATTGCGGCACGAAGGCGATGAAGAACGCGATACCCTTGGGGTTCAATGCCGTGACCGTGGTCGCATGGAGGAAGGTTTCCCGCGGGCTGGTCTGGACAGGCATCCCGGCTTCGAGCCCTTTGGAGGGCGGACTGCGCAGGAGCTTGATCCCAAGCCACACCAGATATGCCGCGCCCACCCATTTCAGCGCCGTGAAGAGTGTCGCAGAAGTCATCACCAGCGTGCCGAGCCCGGCGAGCGAGGCGCTCATGGCAATCAGATCACCAAGCGCGACCCCGGCGGCGGTGCTGAGTGCCACGCGGCGCCCCTGGCTCAGGGCATAACTCAGCACCAGCAGGATGGTCGGGCCGGGGATCAACAGCAAAACCGTCGAGGCGGCCACGAAGGCCAGCCAGGTTTCGACGGGCATGATGGAAAGGAACATGGGGGGCGGGTCTCCGAAAGTGTCTGCACACCCTAGGAGGCCCGCCCGGGCAGGATCAAGGGCTTAGGCGGCTTCGGGGGATGCCTTGGACCACGCGAATTTTTGCATGACCTGATCCACTGGCGTATCGGCCAGGTGGTTGATGTAGTTCGACATCACTTTCTGCGCGATACCGAGCACAACCTCGAGCACCTGCTCGCGGGTGAAGCCCGCATCGAGGAAGGCCTGCACCTCAGCATCCGTCGCGTTCCCACGGTTGCGCACCATGGCCAGTGTGAAGACCCGCAGAGCCTCCAGTCGCGGCGTCGGCAGTGGCGTCTCGTTGCGCAGGGCCTCGGTGATCGCGTCATCCACCTTCATCATCTTGGCAATGCCCGTATGGGCGGGCACGCAGTAGTGGCATTCATGCTCCACGTTGATGCTCTGCCACACCACGGTGAGCTCATCGGCGTCAAAGCTCGTCTCGGTGAAAAGCTTGTGCAGCATCTGATAGGCTTCAAAGGTCTTGGGGCTCTCGGACATTACCGCATGGAGACCCGGGATCCGGCCGAAGTTTTTCAGGGAGTTTTCCAGAAGGGGTTTGCTGGCCTCCGGGGCGGTATCCTGAGTGTGAAGGGTGAAGTCGGTCATGGCAGCCTCTCTCGCGGCAGGTTGGGTTGATGCGAGAAGACATACCTTTCTTGAGTGATCGTTCAAGAATATATTTGAGTAATCACTCAAACGTCATCTGGTCTTGCGTTCCCTGAGGGCTAGAACCATGTGTGACCGGATCTGAAAAAAGGACCTGACATGGCCCGCCGCCCTTCCCATGACCGCGCTGCAACCCTTGACCGTGCGCGAGATCTCTTCTGGGCGAAGGGCTATCACGGGACCTCGCTCAAGGATTTGGAAGCCGCTCTCGATATGCGGCCCGGCTCGATCTATGCAGCATTTCAGAATAAGGAAACGCTCTACGGTCTCACGCTCGCGCGCTATGCAGAGACGGGGCAGAACGGCTTTGCCGCCTTGCAGTCCGCCATGGGGCCGCTCGAAGCTCTGGAGGCTCATATGCGGAACTTAGCGGATCTGGGCACGCGGAGTGGTCCGGCCCGGGCTTGCATGCTGGTCAAAACCATCCTCGAGATCGCGGATGTACCCGGCCTGAGGGCGCAGGCCGAAACCCTTATGGCCGAGACGGAAGCCGGGTTCATTGCCGCCTTTGCCGAGGCGCGGGACCGGGGTGAGATCGCCGCCGAGAGCGATCCCGAAGCGCTTGGTCAACGCTTTCAGGCCGAGATTGTCGGCCTGCGCGCCTATGCCCAACGCTCCGGCAGTGCTGAGGCCGTCGCCCAGCTTGCCAACGCGTTCGCGGACCGCGTTGCGGAACTGCGCATGCACGCGTGATCCTGCGGGCCGTGTGGTGCCGGCGGCGGGCTCAGCTCTTGGAGACATCCGCTGGTGACACGACCCCACGGCGCAGCAACTCCTGCAACGCGCGCGCGACGCTGGTCACCGCCTCGGTGCCCGAGGCCGCCTCGACTGGCGGCAGGTCGCAGAGAGCCGCGACTTCGCGACGGGGAACGGTTTCCAGATCCTGCAAAGGGACCCCGGCCTTGTGCAGCAGTGCTGCCGCATTCCCGAACCGGCCCACCGGAATAGGAGGCTTGAACCCTGCCGCGTAGCACCCGATCGCCATCAGGTGCAGCTCATCCTTGCCCCAGGACAGGATCCGTCCGCCCCCGCTCAGCCTGTCCAGCGCCAGCAGCGCCTCGGGCACGCTCATGCTTCGGGTTGCCATATCGGCTTCCGTGATGCCGCTCCGCGCGGTGACCTCGGGGTCGAGGACGATCTGCTGGCCGGTCCGATCCAGCGGGCGCATCAGGTATTGTGCGCCCGGCCCAAGCTCAAAGGGAGGAGCGAGGTAAAGCGGCACCGCCGCGATCCGCAGCACAATCGGATCTGGATCCAACGGCCCGCGCCACTGGCGCGCGCGCGCGGAGGCCGTCTCCAGCAGCTCGCAGTCGATAACGGTGACGTAGCGCGCGTCCGGATCCACCTAGAAGAACGCCTGAAGACCTGTCTGGGCCCTGCCAAGGATCAGCGCATGCACGTCATGGGTGCCTTCATAGGTGTTCACCGTTTCCAGGTTCACCATATGGCGCATCACCTGAAATTCCTCGGAGATCCCGTTGCCCCCATGCATGTCCCGGGCCATCCGCGCCATCTCGAGCGCCTTGCCGCAATTGTTCCGCTTCAGAAGGCTGATCATCTCGGGTGCTGCGCGGCCTTCGTCCATGAGCCGGCCGACGCGCAGGGCGGTCTGCAGACCAAGGGCGATCTCGGTCTGCATATCCGCGAGCTTCTTCTGGAAGAGCTGGGTCTGGGCGAGGGGGCGCTTGAACTGGTGCCGGTCGAGCCCGTATTGCCGCGCCGCGTGCCAGCAGAATTCCGATGCGCCCATCACGCCCCAGCCGATGCCATAGCGCGCGCGGTTCAGACAGCCGAACGGCCCTTTGAGCCCCTCGACCCCGGGCAGCAGCGCGTCTTCGCCCAGCTCCACGCCGTCCATGACGATCTCGCCGGTCACCGAAGCCCGCAAGCTCAGCTTGCCGCCCACTTTGGGCGCGCTCAGACCGGCCATGCCTTTCTCGAGCACAAAGCCCCGGATCTTGCCGCCATGGGCCTCGGATTTGGCCCAGACCACGAAAACATCCGCGATGGGTGCGTTCGAAATCCACATTTTCGACCCCGTGAGGCGATAGCCCGTCGCGGTCTTCTCGGCGCGGGTCTTCATGCCTGCGGGATCCGAGCCCGCATCGGGCTCGGTCAGCCCGAAACAGCCGATCAGTTTGCCCGCCGCCAACCCGGGCAGGTATTTCTGGCGCTGCTCTTCGGAGCCATAGGCATAGATCGGATACATCACGAGCGAACTCTGCACCGACATCATCGACCGATACCCGCTATCGATCCGCTCAATCTCCCGCGCGACAAGGCCATAGGCGACATAGGACCCGCCCAGTCCGCCATAGGCCTCGGGCACGGTCACACCGAGCAGCCCCGCTTCGCCCATCTCGGCAAAGATCTCCGGCGCCACGGTCGCCTCGCGATAGGCGTCGATGATGCGCGGCGCGAGCTTGTCTGCGGCAAAGGCGGCCGCCCCGTCGCGCAGCATCCGCTCCTCCTCGCTGAGCTGATCCTCCAGCCGCAGCGGATCTGCCCAGTCAAACTTGGACAGGTCCGGGGCATCCTTCTGAGTGATCGGGGTCGTGACGTTCATTGCATCCTCCTGCGCCTCGGCGGGAACATAGCGTGTAGGGGGCGGCCCGTCCATCAAAGCGCGGCGTGGGGCCGCAGCGCGTGGCGGGCCATCTTCGCCTTTAGGCGGGCTTGACCCCGGGGGGCGGCCATGCAGGGTGAGGGCAACGGAGGAGCCGATGAGCAACGCATTCACCAGTATCGACCATGTGCAGGAGGTGCTGGGCACCCAGAACTATGTCTGCGGCCGCCCCCTCGCGACCGTTGTCTTTCTCGCGACCACCCTGGGCCGCCCGATCTTTCTCGAGGGCGAGGCCGGTGTTGGCAAAACCGAGATCGCCAAGGCCATGGCCGCGGCCCTCGGCAAACGTCTGATCCGCCTGCAGTGTTACGAGGGCCTCGATGCGTCCTCGGCGGTCTATGAGTGGAACTTTCCCGCCCAGATGGTTGCGATCCGCACAGCGGAGGCTGCGGGCGGCGCGGACCGGCAGGCGCTGCAGACCGAGCTCTTTTCCGACGACTATCTCATCGAACGCCCGCTGCTGAAGGCCATGCGCCCGCAGGAAGGCGGCGCGCCGGTTCTCTTGATCGACGAGATCGACCGCACCGATGAGCCGTTTGAGGCCTTCCTGCTCGAAGCCCTCTCGGACTACCAAGTGACCATCCCCGAGCTCGGGACCGTCGCCGCCGCTGAGCCGCCCCTTGTCGTCCTCACCTCCAACCGCACGCGCGAGGTCCATGACGCGCTGAAGCGCCGCTGTCTCTATCACTGGGTCGACTACCCGGAGTTTGAGCGCGAGATCGCCATCCTACAGGCCCGCGCGCCTGAGGCTGCCGAGGCTCTCAGCCGAGAGGTCGTGGCATTTGTCCAACGCCTGCGCACCGAGGACCTCTTCAAGAAACCGGGCGTGGCAGAAACCATCGACTGGGCGAAATGCCTGCTGGCCCTCGATGTGCTGGAACTCAGCCCCGAGGTCATCGCTGACACCCTGGGTGCCATCCTGAAATACCAGGACGACATCCAGAAACTCGAAGGCTCGGCCGCCAAGCAAATCCTCGAAGACGTCCGCGCCGAACTCGCCCCCGCATGACGCAGCCCCGCACTGCCCATCTTAAGTCCGAAAATATCCCCGGGGGGCATGGGGGGCAGGCAGCCCCCCGCCATGCCGCGCGGACGGACCTCTGATCCATGGCGGAATTCCTCGATCTCGACCTGCCTGATGATCCCAAGCTGGGCCATAACATCACCTATTTCGCCCGAGCTTTGCGCGCAGCGGGGCTGCCCGTAGGGCCGGGCCGGGTGATCGATGCGGTCAAGGCAGTGCAGGCGGCGGGCTTCACGAACCAGCGGGATTTCTATTTCACCCTGCAGGCCTGCTTTGTTTCGCGCCCCGAGCAGCGCGCGGTCTTCCATCAGGTCTTTCGGCTCTATTGGCGCGACCCGCGCTACATGGAGCAGATGATGTCCTTCCTGACGCCCATGGTCCGCGGCGTCGCCGAAGAGCGCAAGGCCAAGGCCGCCGAGAAACGCGCCGCCGAAGCGCTGCTCGACGGGGTGGATCGCGACCTGCCGGACATGCCCGAGATGGAAGACGAGGGCACCGAAATCGAGATCGATGCCTCCCGCACCATGTCCAGTCAGGAGCGTCTCCAAACCCTCGATTTCGAGCAGATGTCGACCTCGGAAATGGCCGAGGCCAAGCGCCTGATCGCTCAGCTCAGCCTGCCGGTGAAACCCCTGCGGTCGCGCCGCACCAAAGCCGACCCGTTCGGAGCCCGCGCCGATTGGCAGCGCACCATGCGCGACGCCATGCGCAAGGGCGGCGAAGTTCACCATCTCGCCACCAAGGCCCCGCGCATCCGCTGGCCCAACCTGGTGTGCCTCTGCGATATCTCAGGCTCCATGTCCCAGTATTCCCGCGCGGTGCTGCATTTCCTGCACGCGGTCAGCAATGCCAAGGGGGCAGGCTGGGCCAAGGTCCATGCGTTCACCTTCGGCACGCGGCTGACCAATATCACCCGCCACCTGCACCAGCGCGATGTGGATGCGGCCCTCGCCGCAGCCGGGGCCGAGGCGCAGGATTGGGAAGGCGGTACGCGGATCGGCGCCTGCCTTAAGGAGTTCAACCATGACTGGTCACGCCGGGTGCTGGGCACGGGCTCGGTGGTGCTTCTAATCACGGACGGCCTCGATAGGGATGAGCCTGCGGCCCTCGAGTTTGAGATGACCCGTCTGCATCTCTCGGCGCGCAAACTCATTTGGATCAACCCTCTCCTGCGCTGGGACGGGTTTGCGCCCAAGGCGGCAGGGATCATGGCGATGCTGCCCCATGTGGACAGCTTCCGCGCGGGCCATAACATCGCCTCGCTGCAAGCGCTATCGGAGGCGATTTCGCGCGAGGATGATCAGGGCGAGAAGGCCCGCCTCATGGCGATGATGCGCGCGGCCTAGGCCCCGCGCAAAGCTGCTGCCCTGATCGACAGGCCAAGGGCCATGAACACCACGACCCCGCCGACCAATGGCAGCACCGCGAGCCCGCCCCAGGCCACGACAAGCCCGCCCAAGGCAGCGCCGAGCGCTTGCCCAGCAAAGAGGATAGAGGAGTTCGCGGGCAGGATTACGGTGGCGTAGTCTGGTGCTGCCTCCACCAATCGGGCTTGCTGGGCGGTGTTGATGCCGAACACCGTCGCGCCCCAGAGGATGATCGCTGCCCCGGCGGCGACGATGTTGCCAGCAGTGCCCATGAGCGCGAGCAGGCTCAGCGCTGTCAGGGCCACAGAGCCATGGGTCACAAGCCCCGCGCCATAGCGGTCCACTGCCCATCCGGCAGCGAAGTTCCCGATCAGGCTGGCGAGCCCGAAGACAAACAGCATGCCTGCGATCCCATCCGGGGCGAGGCCCGTCACATCGCTCAGGTAGGGGCCAAAGAATGCAAAGAGGACGAAGCTCCCGCCGATCTGAAACGCGGTCACCCCGAGCAAGAGGCCGACGGTAGGTTGCCGCAGGGCTGCGCCCCAGCGCGACAGGCTCGCCGGGGGCAGCATCAGCCCCTTGGGCACGCCCCACCACAGGGCGGCCATGGCGCCGAGGCTGGCGAGGCTCAGCCCGGCCAGCATCTCGCGCCAACCAAGAGCCAGTCCGACCCAGGTGCCAAGGGGCACGCCAAAGACGCTGGCGATGGTCATGCCGCCAAAGACCAGCGCGATGGCGCGGCCCCGCTGCTCGGGCGGGACAAGGCTTGCAGCCACGGCCACGGCAGTCGGCGAAAAGATCGCCGCCGCCAGCCCGCCGAGCACCCGCGCCGCCATGAGGATTGCGTAGTTCGGGGCAAGCGCACTCAATAGGCTCGCCACCGCAAAGAGAAGCAGGGCGGCCGCCATCACTTTGGCTCGATCGAAACGCCCGGTCAGGGTCGCCATGACCGGCGCACCAATCGCGAAGGCGAGGGCATAAACCGTAGTGACCTGACCCGCGGCTGAGACCGTGATCCCCAGGTCCGCTGCAATCGGGTCGAGAATGCCGGACATTACCATGGTGCCGGTGCCGATCACCACATTGCCAAGGGTCAGGTAAAACAGTCGGGGATCCATCGCGCCTCTCGCTCCCGGGATCCCGCGATCATTCCCGCTTTTGCGGGGCAGGGGAAGACGTCTATGGTCTTACGTCTCGTGCGCGTCTTCCGGGCGGGTCAGGCGATCAGGCGAACTGGCGCGCCCATCTCCAGCCCGGGGAAAACCGCGCCTTCGAGTGCACTGCGGGGCAGGGCCAGATGATCGCGCAGCACCCAGGCCGCCATTGCGCGCAGATCTCGCGTGGGCATCAGATCCCGATCCTGAAAAAGCGCGCTTTCACGCAGCCCCGGCCAATCGGTCAGAACACGCCCGCCCGCAAGCGCCCCGCCGGCAAAGAGCGCGGCGCCGCCGGTTCCATGATCCGTTCCGCCAGAGCCATTGATCCGCGCCGTGCGGCCGAACTCGGTCACGGCCATGACCACGGTTTTGGACCAGTCCGGGCCGAGCGTCTCGCGCAGCGTGGTGATCGCTGTGACCAGCTCCGCCAGGGCCCGGGGCAGGGTGCGGTCCTGCCGCGCATGGGTGTCCCAACCGCCGAGCGAGAAGGCGGCGATCCGCGTCTCCTCTTGCAGGCGCTGGGCGGTGAAGCGTGCGAGCGCTTCGGCCCGTCGGGCCTTGCCTGACGAGATCGGGTCCCCGCCTTGCAGAGCGGCCAGCGCCTCGGCCTCCGCATGGGCCTCGGCGAAGAGCGGGTCCTGGGCATAGATCCGCTCCAGCAGCCGGTCGGTCTGGGGCGACAGGTCGAGCCCGGCATCCGGCGCCCAGGTCGACACTGCCTGATGTCCGCGCAAAAGCATCAGCGTCGTGTGCCCCACGGCAAAGGCCGTCTCGGTGCGCGCGCCCGGCAGATGCGCGATCGCCCGGTTCAGCCAGCCATCCCCGCCAGGCGTCAGGGTGCCCTCTGCGTCATTGCCGCCGTTTTCCAACACATCCTGCCCGTCAAAATGGCTGCGCCGGTCGCGATAGGGGGTCGAGACCGCATGAGCCACGGCGAACTCCCCGGCCTGCCAGAGCGGCAGGAGCGGCGCGAGGGTCGGGTGCAGCGCAAACATGCCGTCCAGCGCCGGGCCATCCCGCGCCGCTTCAGGTCGCAGGGCCTTTAGCCCCGGATCACCAAGGGGGCGCACGGCGTCGAGTCCGTCCATCCCCCCGCGCAGCACGATCACCACGAGCCGCGCCTCGCCCGGCGTGGCCGCAAAGGTCACGGGCGTCATGAAAGGGGTGGCTGCCAGCGAACATCCCAGTGCAAGGCCGGAGCGCAGAACCTGTCGTCGGTGGATCGTCATGGCATGCTCCTCAACGACGGTTGAATTCGGGACTGGCGAGCACAAGGGCGAGCCCGGCCTCGCGGCTTTCGGCCCCGGCAACGGCGCTGCGCAATACCGGCGAGGCCCGCTCCCCGAGGGTAGCGGCGAGGAAGGCGCGCGGGTCGTGCTGGCCCAGATGGCGGCGGGTGAAGGCCTGCGCCCATCTCAGCCGCGCGGCCAGACCCACGGGCGTGATCCAGGTCTCGGGATCTTCGGCCCAGCCATCGGGGCCACCAGGTTTCCACGGGATCTGACCCATGCGCGCCTGCGGGTTCAAGAGATCGCGCGCGATCATGCCCGGGCGCTGATCGAGGATCTGCGTGGCGTTGAACCCCGCCCCTCGGCACGCCGCCGCGATCAGCTCGTAGGGCAGACGGATCTTGGCAAACTCGGGCGCCCAAGCGCGCCTGTCGTCCAGCATCACGTCATAGAGCGCCATCAGTGACGTGTCAGCGGCCAGATAGGCGGCGGCCATCTCCTCCACCAGATCGGTGGGCGCGGGCGCACCGATGAAATGCACCACCAGCTTGCCCGCCAGATGCCGCGCTGTGGACGGATGCGCCGCGAGGTCATCCAGCGCCGCAAGCACAGGGCTCAGATCGGCGCCATTGCCCCCATAGCGCTGGCCCAGAAGCTCCTCCGCGCCGGGCTCCGCGCGCTGAGGGCGAAACCGGAACCCCTCCGCATCCCAATGCAAGCCCGTCAGCAGTTCGGCAAACTCCCGCACATCGCGCTGGGCATAGCCGGCATCCACCCCAAGCGTGTGCAGTTCCAATATCTCGCGGGCGAGGTTCTCGTTCAGTCCGCGCCCGCGCCTCTGTCCAGCGCGGCTATTGGGGCCAAAGCTGCGGGTCTGGTCGAGATAAAGGAGCATCGCAGGATGGGTGCTGGCCGCGCGCAGCATGTCGCGAAACCGGCCACCGATATGAGGTGCGATGGCCTGGCTGTGGAAATGCGGCAGGAGCAGGGTCAGGGTCGAGGCCTGCGCCTCGATGGTGAAGTGATCGTCCCAGAAGGCGCGGAGGCGCTGGTCAAACCCGGACGGCGCGCCCACGGTCTCTGCCAGCCGGGTTTGATGATCCTTTAGCCTTTGATTGCGCAGGGCCCGGTTGATCGCCGTGTTGCGCGCTTCTGCCCCGTCTTTCTGCTCGCGTCGATCCTTGCGGGCGGCTTGTCGCGCCGTCAGCAGCGCGTGACGCGCAGCCCAGTCATCGGGCGCAGCGTTGCGCGGGCGGAGCGACGCGAGCAGCCCCGCGGCACTGCGCGGACCCGGAGCATGGGGCGACGGACCATAGCCAAATCGGAACGCAGCAAGGGTGTCGGGCGGGATCATCGAGCTCTCCGGCGGGCACAGCGTGAGGGGATCATAGCAAATCAGGTGGGGCTTGTGCGGCTTCGTTACCAGTCGCCTGGCGTCTCTTTGCGAGTTTTCGCCCCCACGGGGCGCGATCTGGGCGATCCGCCGCCTCTGGCCCCTCGTGCGGCTTTGGGTCATAGTCTGCACCGGGAGGAGTAACATGCCGATTTCACATGATGATATGCCGGAACAAGCCCTGGCCTGGCACCGGGAGGGCAAAGGAGCGGTCGTCGCCACGGTGGTCGAGACTTGGGGCTCGGCCCCGCGCCCCGTGGGCAGCCAGCTTGTGATCTCCGGCGCGGCGGATCTGGCCGGATCGGTTTCTGGCGGCTGTGTTGAAGGGGCTGTGGTGGCCGAAGCGCTCGACGCGCTAGAGAGCGGCAAGGCCAGCTCCATGCGCTTCGGGGTCAGCGATGATGAGGCCTTTGCCGTGGGGCTTGCCTGTGGTGGTGAGATCCGCGTGATTGTCGAGCCTGTTGGGCCCCATATCGACCCTGGGATGCTGGCCGACTTGGTTGAGGCCCGCGCCGCGCGGGCGCCGATTGCGCTGGCCGTAGTGCCCGAGACATGGGAGCGGCGTCTGGTCCGCCCTGGTAGCGGCGATCCGCTGGCGGAAGCGCTGTCGATCCGGGCGCGGGCGGATAAATCCGGGTTTGAAGGCGATTGGTTTCTCGGCCTGCACAACCCGCCCCTGCGCATGGTCGTGGTGGGGGCCGTTCATATCGCGCAGCCGCTGCTCTCCATGGCGCGGTTGGCGGGCTATGATCCGGTGCTGATCGACCCCCGCGCGGCCTTTGGTTCCGAAAGCCGGTTTCCCGGTGAGACGATCTTGGATGACTGGCCCGATGCGGCGCTGGAGGCCCATGGGCTCGACGCGCGCACGGCGGTTGTGACCCTGACCCATGACCCCAAGCTTGACGACCCGGCGATCCGCGTCGCACTCGCGTCGGAATGCTTCTACCTCGGTTGCCTCGGCTCGACCCGGACCCATGGCAAACGCGTGACCCGGCTCGAAGAGGCGGGCTTCACCGCCGCGCAGATCGAGCGCATCCACGGACCTGTGGGGCTGGATATCGGGGCAAAATCCCCCGCCGAGATTGCGATTTCGATCATGGCCGAGATCACCGACCGGCTCAGGAAAGCCCCATGAAGTTTGGATCCGTGCCGCTCTCCGCAGCGGAGGGTGCCTTGCTCGCCCATGCGCAAAAGCTCCCTTCCGGCAAGATCGCCAAGGGCACGGCCCTCACATCCGAGATGCTGGCCGAGATGACCGCCGCAGGGCTTTCCGAGGTCATCGTGGCCCGGATGGAGCCGGGCGATGTGGACGAGAACACCGCCGCAGCCGGAGTTGCAGAGAGCCTGCGCGCCGAGGGGCAGGACGCGGCTTTGCGTCTGACCACAGCCTTCACAGGTCGCGTGAATATCGTCGCGGAAGCCTCTGGTATTGTTGAAATAGATGTCGAATCTATCGCTTCGCTGAACTCGGTCAACCCTATGATCACCCTAGCCACGGTACCGCAATATGCGCGGGTGACGCCGGGCATGCTTATCGGCACGGTGAAGATCATCGCCTATGGCGTGGCGGAGGCGGATATGGCCGCGGCCGCGCGTCTTGGCGCCGGGGCCTTGCGCCTGCGCCAGGCGGTCCATGGCAGCGCGGGGCTTGTCCTGACCGAGCTTGGTCCTGAGGATGCGCGCCTGCGCGACAAGAGCATCGCGGCCATAGAGACACGCCTCACGCAGCTCGGCATGACGCTGAGCGAGACCCGCAGCGTGCCCCATCGCGCGCCCGAGATCGGTGCGGCCATGGCCGGGATCGCGGGGGATATGGCGCTTTTGCTGACGGCCTCGGCGACCTCAGACCCTGCGGATGTGGGACCGGAGGGCGTGCGCGCTGCCGGGGGCACGGTCACCCGGTTCGGGATGCCGGTTGACCCAGGCAATCTGCTCTTTCTCGGTGAGATCGGGGCGCGTCCGGTTATTGGCCTGCCCGGATGCGCACGCTCCCCGGCCCTGAACGGCGCGGACTGGGTGTTGGAACGAGTGGCTTGCGGCGTGCCGGTCAGTGGAGCTGACATCGCAGAGATGGGGGTCGGGGGCCTGTTAAAAGAGATCCCGTCGCGCCCCCAGCCGCGTCGGGGTGCGCGCCGCGAGACCTAGCGCTCGGCGGTAATGCTCTCGTCGAACTTGATCGACTCGCCGCAGCCACAGGCGTCCACCACATTCGGGTTGCGGAACTTGAAGCCACTCTCGAGCAGCGAGGTTTCGTAGTCTATTTCGGTGCCGAACAGGAACATCTGCGCCATGGGCGCGATCAAAACCCGGGCTTCGCCGACCTCGACCACCTCGTCATTGGCATCGACCTCGTCCACGTAATCCATGGTGTATTCCATGCCTGCGCAGCCGCCTTTCTTGATTCCGATGCGCAAACCCTGCTTGTCGCCCTTAGCCATGAGCCGGGCGATATGGGTGGCGGCGCGGTCGGTGATCTTGACGGGCGGTTGCCCCGGCATGCCGAACATGGTCGATATCCTTCCTGTGTCCTCACAAGGAATGTAGGGACGGCTCGGCCATGGCTCAACCCGCCCCGTCGCGCAGTTACATGAAGCCGAGCTCGAGCCGGGCTTCGTCGGACATCATCTCCATGCCCCAGGGCGGCTCCCATGTGAGTGCCACGTTGACCTGCTTGACGCCGGGCAGGGGTTCGACCGCTTCGGCGATCCAGCCAGGCATCTCGCCAGCCACCGGACACCCCGGTGCGGTCAGGGTCATGATGATATCGACCTCGGATTCGTCGTTGATCTGGATCGTGTAGACAAGACCCAGGTCGTAGATATTGACCGGGATCTCCGGGTCAAACACCGTGCGACAGGCCTCGACGATCTGCTCGTGCAAGGGATGGTCCGTGGAGGACGGCTGGATCAGCGGCGCGCCTTCCATAGGAGAGGTTTCAACACTCATTTCAGATCTCACAGTAATGTTGACCAAAGATATAAGGATTTAGCGCATCCGCGTAAAGGTGTGCTAACGCGTCGAACGCACCACGCTGCGCAGCCATTGGTTCCGTGCCGTGTTGTCATTGCGCACATGCCAGATCATGTCATGGGTGATCGCAGGCAGGGTTACGGGCGGGACACTATACTCGAATCCCTTGAACACTGTCGCATGGAGCCTTTGTGGCATGGTCGCCACGTAGTCCGACCCGCGCATTAGTTCGGCCAGCGCATAGGAATTCGGTGCGGTCAGATAGATCCGGCGGACCACTCCCTGTTTTTCAAGCGCGATTTCCACGGCGCTTTTCATCGATGATCCGAAATCCAGGGCCGCGTGCTTGGCCTCGGCAAAGGCCATTTCGGTTGTGACGGGCCCTCGCATATCCGGGCAGTAGTAGCAGACCGAGCGATCCGCATAGAGCCGCTCGGCCATCAAAAGCGAAGGGTAGTTCGTCATGCTGACCGCCAGCACGAGATCTGCCGCGCCCGAGGATAAAAGCTCCGCCGCATTGGCGCGTGAGCCCATATCGAGGAAGTGGATGCTCGCATGGGGCGCGGCGGCGCGGACTCGGGTCTTGATGTCACTCAGCTTTGGCATGATCTCGGTGACATTGGTGGCGATGCGGATCTCGCCCGTGTCCTGTGCCGGGTCATATTTCGCCGAGGTGCGCAGGCCCTCAAGTCCGATCAACACTGCGCGCACCCGGGGGGCGAGGTCCTTGGCGGCGTCGGTGGGCGTGATTCCACGTCCGGATTTGACAAAAAGCGGATCGCCCAACGCCTTGCGCAACCGCTCCAGCCCATGGCTCGCCGTCGACTGTGTGATGCCCAGCTGATCGGCTGCCCGGCTGACCGAGACCGTGTCGAAAACCGACAGAAACAGCTTCAGCTGTCGCCCATCGAGCCCGTAGATATCCTGTTCTTTCATTGCCCTAGCTCGCAAGCTCCCTCTCGCAACGGCACGAGATCCCGAACAGGGATCCGGTGTCGGTGGTCGATCTTGTTCCCTGGGCGGTGCGTCCGTGAGTGTGTGATGGAACCGCGGAGCCCAATTAGTCGTATCGATGAATGCGATACATCTATGATCATGCATCAATTGATCTGATCTAACAAGAGTGAGAAGGTCAGGAACGAGGATTCTGCCGCTGTGTCCGCCCCAGACACAGACCCGGGTCAACTGGATGGCGGAGATCAGGAGTGAAGCATGACACAGAACCAACCTGCGACCGGGTCTTACCGGCGCTGCGCAACCGAACTGCACGCCCCTCCGGGTGCCGATCTGGAGTGGCTGCCCGACGAATTGCGCAATCTTCTCTACCTGGCGGAGCGCTCGGGCCTGCGGGCCACGGCACGCGACCTGCGTTTTGCGGTGCGCAGCGCCGAGGTCGAATTGCGCCAGAACAGCGGGCCCCGGGCGCTCGACTAGTACGCCAAACGGCAGTTCAGGCGCGGCGTCGCGATCCTTTTGGGGTCTCGCGACGCCGCCAAGGCTACGGTGCGGTCAGTTTTTGCGTGACGGCCCTGCGAGAGGGTCGTAACAGCAGCCCATGACTGACCGCTTCCGCTATACCAAACTGGCCCAGGATGGGCGCGCCCGGCTTGGGCGCATCGACACCCCGCGCGGTGAGATCCGTACGCCGGCCTTCATGCCTGTGGGGACCGCAGCCACGGTCAAGGCCATGCGCCCCGAAAGTGTGCGCGAGACCGGTGCCGATATCCTGCTGGGCAACACCTATCACCTGATGTTGCGCCCCACGGCCGAGCGGATCGACCGCCTCGGCGGGCTCCACAAATTCATGAACTGGGAGCGCCCGATTCTGACGGATTCCGGCGGGTTTCAGGTCATGAGCCTGACGGGGCTGCGCAAGCTCACCGAGAAGGGCGTGACCTTCAAGAGCCATATCGACGGCTCCAAGCACATGCTGAGCCCGGAACGGTCCATGGAGATTCAAAAGCTTCTCGGCTCCGACATCGTAATGTGTTTCGACGAATGCCCGGCCCTACCGGCTGATCGCAAGCGCATCTCCGAGAGCATGCAGCTCTCCATGCGATGGGCGGCGCGGTCGCGGGATGCGTTCGGAGACCGGCCTGGTCACGCGCTCTTTGGGATCCAGCAGGGCGGGCTGGAGGAAGACCTGCGCGGTGAGAGTGCCGAGGCCCTGCGGGCCATCGAGTTTGACGGCTATGCGGTGGGCGGGCTTGCCGTGGGCGAAGGGCAAGAGGCGATGTTCAGCGTACTCGACTACGCGCCCGGCATGTTGCCCGAGGAGAAGCCGCGGTATTTGATGGGCGTGGGCAAGCCTGATGATCTGGTGGGCGGCGTGAAGCGCGGGATCGACATGTTTGATTGCGTCCTGCCCTCACGCTCGGGCCGAACCGGGCAGGTCTTTACACGCAACGGAGTGGTGAACATCAAGAATGCCCGCCACGCGGATGATCCGCGGCCCCTGGACGAGGCCTGCACCTGTCCTGCGTGCACCAACTACAGCCGAGCCTATTTGCACCATATCTTCCGTGCGGGGGAGATCCTGTCCTCGATGCTGCTGACCTGGCACAACCTGCACTACTATCAGGAGCTGATGGCAGAGATGCGGGCGGCCATCGCCGAAGGCGATTTCGACGGATTCGAAGCCCGGTTCCACGCGCAGCGCGCTGATGGAGACATTCCGCGTCTTTGAGAAACCCGCTCGGGCCGTGCCTGTCAAAAGGGCTTTTCGGCCCCGCGGTGACATCGGGTACGGGCCGCGCGATAGGCATCCCGCGCCGCTACGGGTATGCGGTTCGAAGGGGTGAGGGCGCCTCTGGTCCAGCATGTTTTGGCACTCAAAACCGACAATAACGTCGTCTGGAGGGCCTCCCGTGGCTGGACGCGACCCGTTTGCGTCGCGTCCAGCGTGTTGTTCAAGAGCTCTGCGATCGGGCAACGGGGGCGGTCAAACACCAGACTGACGTCAGTCTCGCACCGTCGCGTTTGGCGGAGCCCCCTGAGAAAGGCTTGCGCATCGCGTCGAGTATCGACCCATTGCTGAACAGTGATCTGCGCCCAGGAGGACCACCAGATCGGTCCGCAGCCTCTTACCTTTGGCAGCATCAAAACGGTTCGCGGATGTGGGCTAACGCTCGTCTCACGCTCTTTCCCGCAAGCTGACGTTATTTAACGACGATGCATTTAGGGAGATACCCCATGAAGGATTTACATCTCACCAAACCGCAAAGGGCTCGGTCCCTGTCCCATGCCATCGCGACCCGACTGTCGGGGCCGGGTGGGCTCTATAATATCGGCAATGCCATCGGGTTCGCCTCGGGCCTTGGCTTTGCGGTGATTGGCGCATTTGGCTTGGGCGGCACGGACGTCCTTGTCATGGCCTTGCTCACCCATCTCGCCGGGAGTGGCGGCGCCATCGCAATGTCGCTGGCGATGGTTTTGTTTTTCATAAGCGGCGAGTTCTATCATCGAGCCTATGCGACACCCGATACGGAGGCTGCCAGCGAAAACCTGAAATGGGCCGATGGGCTGTCGGGCATTGCAGCCTTGTTCCTTGCAGTTTCCTTGGTTTTCTTCGGAGAGATCTGGATGGCGATCACCTCTACCATTTTGTTGGCCGGAGGGAAGTTCGGCAACACCGTCCTGCCGCCAAACAGAAGCCAGATGCAGATCGCGTATAACACCGCATCCGGTGAGACACGTGTGCGGGATATCGATGTGTTTCGCGTGGCGGTGGTGCTGAGCCGGATACCGGCAATGCTTGGGCTGGCGATGGGGCTGTTTTCTCAATGGCCGGGCCTGACTTTGCTCGGTGATGGACCCACGGCCATTCTTTTGGGCTGCTACTGCCTTTGGCTGCGCGCTGATCTGCTTTTGGCCAAACTCTGACAGCAGATCGAGTGTCGGGCAGCGCGTCTATTGCCGGGACGCGGATCGATCTGCGCGTCCCCTGGGGCGCGGCTCTAGAAACTCACGCCTGTACCCTGCAGCACCCCATGCTCCATCGCGTAGCGGGTCAGCCCGGCGGTGGAGGAAATCCCGAGCTTGCGCTTGATGTTCTTGCGGTGTGTTTCGACCGTGCGCACCGAGATCTCGAGGGTGGCGGCGACTTCCTTGTTGGATTTGCCGGAGGCCAGCTGCAACAGGATGGTTTGCTCGCGCGACGTCAGGGGTTCGCGTCCGTCGGCGGTCCCCGGAGTGATGGAGGCCGTAGCCCCGGTGCAAAGATAAGTCTCGCCGCGCATTACCGCGTCGATGGCGAGGCGGATTTCTTCCGTGGGCACATCCTTGAGGATGTAGCCGCGCGCGCCGTGGTTCATTGCGCTGGAGATGTATTCCGGGCTGTCATGCATGGACAGGACCAGAATCCGCGTGTCGGGCCTTTTCTCCAGCACCATTTCCGTTGCGCTCAGCCCGTTGATCTCGGGCATGTTCAGGTCGAGCAGGATCACGTCGGGGTTCAGGCGTTCCACTTGTTCGATCAGCTCGCGACCATTGCTCAGGCGGCCCACGACCTGCAGGTCGTCATAGGTTTCGAGGATTGCTTCGATGCCTTCGGCGACCATGGGGTGATCATCGACGATCACAACGCGGGTGCGGGGCGGGGTCTGGGAGGTCATGCGCGCGCCTTTCGCGGTTGCGGTTGAGGTCCGGCGGCCCGGTCCGGATCGGGCGGCAGGATATGGCTGAGCGGCACGGTGGCGTCGATCCGCGTGCCCCGCTCGGATGAAAACACCCGCAGGGTGCCGTCTAACTGCTCCACGCGTTCTTGCATATTGCGCAGCCCGAGGCCACCGGCCCCCGGGGCGAGATCGGGGCTGTTCGCGAGCCCGCGCCCGTTATCGGCCACGCGCAGGGTGGCGCCGGTCTTGTGGCCGAAAAGATCCACATGGACCTCCGTGGCCTGAGCGTGACGCTCGATATTGGTCAGCGCCTCCTGGGCGATGCGGTAGAGCGCGATCTTGGCATCGGGCGCAAGGCGGTTGCGAAAGACCACGGTCTTGAGATCCGCCTTGATCCCCGTGCGCTTTGTGAATTCCTCGGTCAGCGCGTGGATCGCAGGGCCGAGGCCCAGATCGTCGAGCTGGCCCGGGCGCAGGTCACGGCTGATCCGGCGGACCTCCTGGATCGCGCCGTTGAGCCCGTCGATGCCCTTGCCGATGTTTTCCTCCGCGCGGGAATCGCCCGCCTGCACCCGGCGTCGGGCGAGCTCCAGCGCATAGCGGATCCCGACCAGAAGCTGGCTGATACTGTCATGGAGCTCTCGGGCCACGCGCCCGCGCTCTTCCTCCTGCGTGTCGAGCACGCGCTGGGTCAGGGCCTTGAGCTTGGCATCCGCCAGCCGCCGTTCGCGGATATTGATGATCAGTCCCGATCCGAAAACCGCCAGCAGCGCGGCCAGGGTGATTGCGCCGATCCAGAAGAAGGTCCGGGCCACGCGCTCTTCGGTGACAGCGCGGGCGGCCGCGACATTGGCCAGCACATCATCTATGAAAATCCCCGTGCCGAGCGCCCATTGCCAGTCCTGCAGCCCGACCACATAGGTGATCATGCGTTCAGCCTCGCCGGTCGAAGGTTTCTCCCAGTCATAGGTGTGATAGCCGCCACCCGACCGAGCTATGCGGATCAGTTCATCCACCACGGGCACGCCGTTGCGATCCAGACGCCCGGACCAGTCCCGCCCGATTAGCTCGGTCTGTCGAGGGCTGACCAGATTGGTGCCATCATAATGATAGACAAAGAAAAACCCGTCCCGATCGTAGATCATCGCGGCAAGGATCTGGATCACCCTCTCCTTGGCGGCGGCATCATCCGGGGCGGCGCGGCCATACTCGGCAAAGAACGCCGTGCGGGCGAGTTGGATATAGTTGTTCAGCTCGCGCTTCTTGGCCTCGATCAGCTGGGTTTCGAGCACCGATATCTCGCGCTCGGCCAGTTGGCGCGCCTGATTTGCCACAACGAGCGAGATCGCCGCCACCGCCAGCACGAGCGGGATCGTGGCGAGCAGGAACAGCTTTTGTCCATAGCTCGGCCGCAGCCGTGTCAGGAGGTTTGACAGAAACGCCTTCATGCCCCCGTACCTACTGCCAAAGCGCCCGGTGACCAAGCCCGCGGATCGCGCGCAGGGCAGGGGGCGTTTCATCTTTCTTTGACGAATACGTAGTGGTGGGTATTTCCCCGCATCCGACCTCCGGCTAGGGTCCGCGCACTCTTAACGATCCGCCCATCACGTAATGGGATGGGCACATGCACACTCTAGGGGAGGATACTTATGGATCGTCGTTCTTTCTTGCGGAACTCGGCGCTGGGTGGGACCGCTGCCGTTGCGAGCGCGGGCCTTGCGGCTCCGGCCATCGCACAGGGGTCGCGGACACTGACCATGGTCACATCTTGGCCGCGCGGTTTCGCGGTGCTTGATGACGCAGCCACCTATTTCAACGAAGCGGTCAACGCGATGTCCGGCGGCAGCCTGATCATCGAGAAAAAGGCTCCGGGCGAGCTCGTGGGCGCGTTTGAAGTGTTTGACGCCGTGACCTCCGGTCAGGCCGACCTCTATCACTCGGCGGACTACTATTTCGGCGGCCAGCACCCGGGCTACAACTTCTTCACGGCTGTGCCCTTTGGCGCCACCGCGCAGGAGCTGACCAACTGGTACTACCATGATGGTGGTCAGGATCTGCACAATGAGCTCGGCTCGATTTTCGGTCTGCATTCCATGCAGTGCGGCAACTCCGGCTCCCAGTCCGGCGGCTGGTTCCGCAACGAGATCACTTCGGCCGAAGACTTCAACGGTCTGCGTTTCCGCATGCCCGGTCTTGGCGGTCAGGTGCTTGGCAAGCTCGGTGCCTCGGTCCAGAACATCCCGGGCGGTGAGCTCTATCAGGCGCTCTCCTCTGGTGCGCTGGACGGTCTGGAGTGGGTTGGCCCCGCAGCAGACGAGAAGGCCGGCTTCCAGGAAGTCGCCAAGGTCTACTACACTGCGGGCTTCCACGAGCCGGGCTCGGGCCTGATCGCGGCCATGAACCTCGATGTGTGGAACGAGCTGTCCCCGGCCCATCAGGCCATCGTCAGCAACGCCGCCATCGCCACCACCCAGTACCAGCTGAGCCAGACGCTCGCCATGAACGGCGCGGCCCTGGCCCGTCTGCAGGCGCAAGGCGTGCGCGCGCTGCAATTCCCGGATGATGTCTGGGATGCGTTCGGCGCGGCCTCCAAGGAAGTGCTCGACGAGAACATGGGTGACGAGCTCTACGCCAAGATCCGCAACAGCTTCGATGCGTCGATCGCCAAGTCCTCGGACTGGCTGCTCAAGTCGGACGCCTCCTTCGTGGCGCAGCGCAACCGCGTCCTGGGCTGACACGACCCGATACGATCCGCAAAGGCCCCCTGGTGGGGCCTTTGCCACATAGACAGCACCGCGCAGCAGATCGGATAACCGGCAGACGCGCATACGAGGACCGGGGGACCGCCAATGGAGACCGAAGCAGATCCGAACATTCTTGCCAGTCTTGCCGGGGGCATCTGGTGGGTGATCCAGAACATAGGCCAGGCCATTGTGAACACGGGCTGGGCCATCGCGAACCCGAGCCAATGGCTCGGCTGGATCGGCGGGCTGGAGACGACCGAGGACAAGCAGGCGCTGATGCGCTTTGCATATTATGGCGCCTCGGTGGAGTTCTTCTTCTTCATTTTCACGCTCTTCCTGATCGCGATCGGGATCGGCATCGCCAAGCCCCGCGCCATGTGGGGCATGGTGATCGGGCTCGAAGGTTTTGCCAATATCGTCGGGCGCTTCGCGGCCTGGGCCGGGCTTTTGATGGTGCTGCAGCAGATCCTGATCGTGCTCTTGCAGCGCTTCTTTCTGGTCAGTCAGATTTCCATCGGGCCCTTCGGCTACACCTTTACCAAGGATCTGAGCTGGTTCGGCGAAGAGTTGAAGCTCTATAATGCCATCGTCGTGTGTCTTTGCTGCGCCTACACCTTCGTGCAGGGCGGGCATGTGCGCGTCGATCTCGTGTATTCCGTGGTCCGCCACCGCACCAAGAAGATTATCGACATGATCGGCAGCCTGATCTTCATGATGCCGGCCATGGTGCTGATCTGGCTCTATTCGTGGTTCTTCATGTGGCGCCACCTGATCACGCCGAAAATCTCGGCCTCCGACCCGTTCGAGCGGATGCAGCTCAAGGCCCGCGCCGTGCGCTGGAATGTCGAGACGGTCGGCTTCAGCCCCCAGGGCTTCAACGGCTATTTCCTGTTCAAGATCCTGATCTGCCTCTTTGTGGCGATGGTCTTCCTGCAGGCGGTGGCGTTCTTCCTGCGCTCCTTCATGGAGCTGCGCGAGGGCGAGAAGAGCTTGGGCAAATATCACGACAAGGATGCCTTGGGTGATGAAGACGCGGAACGCGTCGCAGAAATCCACTAAGGCACGGGACGACAGATCATGATTTTAGGATTGGATGGCATCGAAGTTGGCCTGATCATCGTGTTCCTGTGCCTGTTTGGCGGGATCATGTCGGGCTTTCCGGTGGCCTTTGCCATTGGCGGGGCGGGGGTGATCTCCTTCGGGATCATCGCGGCGCTCGACAGTGCGGGCCTGCTGATACATCAGGCGATCAACACGCAAAGCCCGGAATACGCGGCCCTCATCGCCGAGGGCGTGGCCCGCGAGGCGATCAGCGTGTTCCGATACCCCGAACTCCCGCGGATCGAGGAGCATCTCTTCCCCGGCGGCTGGGAACAGGCGATGGACCGGAACCTCTCCTTCATCGTGAACCGGCTCAACGAGCGGGTGATCGCGGGCCAGAGCATCGAGACCCTGCTGGCCGTGCTGATGTTCGTGATGATGGGCATCACCCTGGAACGTTCGAAAATCGCCAATGACCTGCTGACCACCATGGCGCGCGTCTTTGGCCCGCTGCCCGGCGGTCTGGCCGTGTCCATCGTGGTCGTGGGGGCGTTCCTCGCGGCCTCCACCGGGATCGTGGGCGCGACCGTGGTGACCATGGGGCTGCTCGCCCTGCCGACCATGCTGCGCAACGGCTACTCCAAGGAGCTCTCGACCGGGGTCATCGCGGCCTCGGGCACGCTGGGGCAGATCATTCCGCCCTCTATCGTGATCGTTCTTTTGGGCACGCTTGCCGGCGATATGTACGCGACGGGGCAGGAGAAGCGCGCCCAGATCGCGGGCTGCACCGATGCGCTGACTTTCCTCGGGGAGCCTGCGGTGCTCTCGGTGGGGACACTCTTTCAGGCAGCGGTGCTGCCGGGGGTGATGCTCGCGCTGCTCTATGCCCTCTATGCTTTCGGCTTTGCGGCCTTCAACCCGTCCAAAGCACCGCCCGTGGTCAGCGACCGCCCCGCAGGCGAAGTCGTCACCCGTAACGAGGCGCTGACCTGGTTTCTCTTTGCGCCCTTTGGCCTGATCGCGGCGATCCTGCTGGCGATGAATGTCGGCCTGATCGGGTCGCAATCCACCGTCGTCTCGACCGTGACCGAAGTGGGTGCCACGGCAGAGCTGCGCACCAATGTCAGTCCTATTTGTCAGGCCTCGATGATCGAGCTGCACGGACAGGAGAAATGGGATCGCGCCGTCGCGCAGGCCGAGGAGATCGCAAGCTCCGGCGCTGCAACCGAGCGACGTGACCTGACCCCCGAAGAGCTTGAGGCCGCCAAGGCCGAGCACTTGGCCAATATCGCGCCCATCGGCAGCGGCATGACCATCTTCTTCCTGCTCTTTGCGCTCACCCTGATCGTCGCACGGGGCGTGGCCCCCTCGGCCAACCCGCTGCCCCTTGTCATCGGTGGCGCGGGGGTCGTGCTGGCCTTTGCGGTCGATGCCGTGCTGATCCCGGCGACCATGTCCGCAGGGGGGAGCTTCATGTTGATGGCGATCCCGTTCCTCATGGTGCTTTACGGTTGCCGTACGGCTGTGGCCCGGTTGGGCAAGAACGATCTTATCCGTGTGGTCTTCCCGCCGCTCGTGCTGATTGTGGCGGTGCTCGGCTCTATCCTCGGCGGGATCACCAACCCGACGCCGGCGGCCGCACTCGGGGCAGGGGGAGCGATCATGCTCGCGGCTTATCGCAAGCTGCGTGAGGATGAACACTCAGCCAAGCTGATCATCGGGGCGTCCTTTGCGCTGGTGATCATGATTGTGATCGGCATCAATTTCGACTTGCGCACGGGCGTGGCCGAAATCGCCTTCGAGGATTGGGTGGCCATCATCATCGCGCAGGCCGCCTATCACGTGGCCGTCCTGGGTTTGCTCTATTCCTGCTGGGTGCTGTTCACCCGGGGGGTGCTGAGCCCGGTGGTCCGTGAGACCGCGAAGGTCACGAGCATGGTCTTCACCATCCTCATCGGCTCGCAATTGCTGAACCTTGTGGTCATCTCCTTTGGTGGCGAGCACTACATCCAGCAATTCCTGCGCAGCTTCGACAATGAGCTCGTGGTCTTCCTGATCGTGATGCTGGTGCTGTTCATTCTCGGCTTCGTGCTCGATTTCCTTGAGATCATCTACATCGTCATTCCGATTGTTGGGCCGGTGATCTATGGCGGCACCATGGATCCCAAATGGGTGACCATCATGATCGCGGTGAACCTGCAGACCTCGTTCCTGACCCCACCTTTTGGTTTTGCGCTATTCTACCTGCGCGGGGTGGCGCCGCCCTCGGTGACCACAGGCCATATCTACCGCGGAGTGTTGCCCTTCGTGGTGATCCAGGTCGCGGCGCTGGCCATGCTCTGGCTCTTCCCGGGAGTGGTGACCATCGTGCCCAACCTGCTCGGAAACTGAGCGAAATTTGTTAACGCCAACATCGGGCGGCCCTCGGGTCGCCCGTTTGCGTTCCATTGCCCAGGCATTGGGGCAAAACAATCATTGTCTTTTGGTCCCCACTGGACTTATCTAAGCAAACGGACGCCCGCAAAATGTACGGTGGTGCCGTTCGGTTTCAGGTTTACCTGCACCCTCGTCCAAATCGCGGCATATAAGCCGATTTGCACAAGGCGCAGTGTTTTCAGGGGTCTGGCATATGCGCGCACGCAAGCCGCAGTGGCCGGTCCCGGTTCATGCCGCATGACGTACCGTGCGGAGTTAGATTGGCCCGCAAGGGCCGGAGAAACGCGATGTACCGCGACGAGGCGAGCAGACAGGCTTTGCGACAAGAAGCCAAGGTGAACGGGACACTCCCCGTTGCCGTTCTGCGCCGCGCGGCACCCATTGCACAACGATCCACGAACATCATGTCATCGGGCCTCGCGCCCCCTGGCCGGAGCCGTTCGTGCAGAAAGACACCATGGCTAAGAAGATGCTTATCGATGCCACCCACGCGGAGGAGACCCGCGTCGTGGTGGTTGACGGAACGAAGGTCGAGGAATTCGACTTTGAATCTGTAAACAAGCGGCAGCTCGCCGGAAATATCTATCTCGCTAAAGTCACACGGGTTGAGCCGTCCTTGCAGGCGGCCTTCGTGGACTATGGCGGCAACCGTCACGGCTTCCTCGCCTTTTCCGAGATCCACCCGGACTATTACCAGATCCCGGTCGCGGATCGCGAAGCCCTGCTGGCCGAGGAAATGGCCTTTGCCGAGGCCGATGCCGAGGAAGAGGAAAAGCCCAAGAAGCGCCGCTCCCGCCGCCGCAAGAAATCCGACACTGCCGCAGAGGCCGTGACGGAAGAGGCCAAGGCCGACGCGTCCGCCCCTGAGGAAACTGCCGAGGCAGAGGCGTCTGACGCGGAGGTCTCTGCGGAAGCCGCTGAGACCGAAGCCGCCGAGACCGAGGCCGAAGCCGCTGGCGAAGCCGTTGCTGCTGAGGAAGCCCCTACAGAAGAGGCCCCTGCCGAAGACGCCGCTCCGGTTGAGGAGGCCGCGGCTGAAGAGCCTGCTGCCGAAGAGAGCGCCGAGCCTGCTGCGGAGGAGCCCGAGACCACCGAAGCTGCCCCGACAGAGGACGCAGAAGCGGAAGCCGATGCCGAAGATGCACCCGCCGAAGACGCTGTCGCGGCTGAGGCCTCCGCCGAGGACGGGCCTGCCGAAGAAACAGACGGCGATGCGGACGAGGGTGACGACACCCCGCGCGCGCCCATGGCCCACGCCATTGAAGGCGAAGATCCCGTCGTGACCTCCGATGCCGAGGTCAAGGAACCCGACGAGGACGCGGAAGAGGCGTCCGATGCGGGCTCTGCCGACGCGGACGCTGAGGCACCCTCTGAAGAGGCTGCTGCTGAGGAAGCCGCTGTCGAGGACGCGCCCGCTGTTGCGGCTGTGTCCGAGGATGCGGCACCGGTCGAAGACGCCAGCAGCGATGCCGCACCCGCCGAGGAGGCCGCGACCGCCGAACCGGACGCGGCGGTCACGTCCGTTGCAGAAGACGCGGCTGAGACACGCTCGATCCCCGGGATGGATCTGGTGGATTCTTCGGATGAAGATGGCCCGCTGCCCGTTCTGAGCAGCGGCTCGGACGAAGACAGCGTTGAGACCCCCGAGGATACGACCCCCGAAGAGAAGCCTAAGCGTCGCCGCTCGCGCCGCCGGAGCAAGTCCAAGGCGACCGAGGCCGAAGCCGAGACGGATGCCTCCGCCGAAACCGCCACCGACAGCGATGGGGATGACGGGATCGAGGATGTCGCCGATGAGGACGTGGCGGAGGAAATCCGCCGCCCCCGTCAGCGCCGCGAGCGCCGTTACAAGATCCAGGAGGTCATCAAGGTCCGTCAGGTCCTTTTGGTGCAGGTCGTCAAGGAGGAGCGTGGCAACAAAGGCGCGGCCCTGACCACCTATCTCAGCCTTGCGGGCCGCTACTGTGTGCTCATGCCCAACACTGCGCGCGGAGGCGGGATCAGCCGTAAGATCACCAATGCCGCCGACCGCAAGAAGCTCAAGGAGATCGCCTCTGAGATCGACGTGCCGCGCGGCGCGGGGCTCATTGTGCGGACCGCCGGGGCCAAGCGCACCAAGACCGAGATCAAGCGCGACTATGACTACCTCAAGCGCCTGTGGGAGCAAATCCGCGATCTCACCCTGAAATCCATCGCGCCCGCGCCGATCTATGAGGAGGGCAACCTCGTCAAGCGGTCGATCCGCGACCTCTATAGCCGCGATATCGACGAGGTGCTGGTCGAGGGCGAGGCGGGCTACCGCGTGGCCAAGGACTTCATGAAGATGCTCATGCCGTCCCACGCCAAGAACGTGAAGCTCTATCAGGACAACCTGCCGCTCTTTGCGCGGTATCAGGTCGAAAGCTACCTCGCGGGGATGTTCAACCCGACCGTGCAGCTCAAGTCCGGCGGCTATCTGGTGATCGGCGTGACCGAAGCACTGGTGGCGATCGACGTGAACTCCGGGCGGGCGACGAAGGAAGGTTCTATCGAAGAGACCGCGCTCAAGACCAATCTTGAGGCGGCCGAGGAGGTGGCCCGTCAGGTGCGTCTGCGCGACCTCGCGGGGCTGATCGTCATCGACTTCATCGACATGGAAGAGCGGCGGAACAACACCGCCGTCGAGAAGCGCCTCAAGGACAAGCTCAAGACCGACCGCGCCCGCATTCAGGTGGGCCGGATCTCGGGTTTTGGCCTGCTGGAGATGTCGCGCCAGCGCCTGCGCCCGGGCATGCTGGAGATCACGACCCAGCCGTGCAACCACTGCCATGGCACGGGCCTGATCCGGTCGGACAACTCTCTGGCCCTGTCTATCATCCGCGCGCTCGAGGAAGAAGGCATGCGCCGCCGCGTTCGCGAAGTGCTGGTCAAGGCGCCAATCAATGTCATCAACTACCTCTTCAACGCAAAGCGCGAGCATATTGCCCTGATTGAGGGGCGGTACGGCATGGCCGTGCGGCTTGAGGCGTCCACGGATCTGTCCGGCGCGGATTTCACCATCGACAAGTTCAAGACCGCGACCCGAAAAGTGGTTGAGATCGAAGCGCCGGTGATCTCTATCGATACCTCCACTGCCGATGAGGTCGAAGAGGCTGAGATCGTCGAGGAAGAGACCGAGGCCGAAACAGCCCCCGAACCCGAAGAGGCCAGCGAAGAAGGCGCGCCGCGCAAGCGTCGCCGCCGTCGGCGTCGGCGTCGCGGAAATGGCGGCGAAGGAGCCGATGCTCAAACCGCTTCCGAGGATGGGCCGACGTCGGAAGAGGCGCCTGCAGAAGCCGGTGCCGCTGAGGCAGAAGCCGAAGCTCCGACCGAAGCTGACGCAGATGCGGAGGCCAAGGAAGACGCCAAGCCCAAGCGTCGCCGCCGCCGTCGCCGGAAATCCTCGACCGCTGAGGCAGAGACTTCTGCTGAAGCCCCCGCAGAGGAGGCAGAGGCTGCGCCCGAGACCAAGGCCGCAGCGCCCGAAGCGTCAGCTGAGGATGCGGCCTCGGCGGAAGAGACCGCGCCGGAAGAAGCCCTTGCGCCTGAAGCCGAAGCGAAACCTGCGGAGCCCGACGTCGAGGAAGCCGTCGCGGAGCCCGTCGACGAGATCCCTGAACCGGTCGCGCAGGAAGCGGTCGGCGAAGAGACCCCTGAACCGGTCGCCGAAGAGCCTGCCGAACCCGAAGCCACGCCTGATCCGGAAATCGGGGCCGAAGAAGCGCCTGCCGAGCCGGAACCTGCGGTGGACGAGGGTGTGGCGAACCCTGAGCCCGTCCCGGTAGAGGATAAGCCGAAGCGACGCGGCTGGTGGTCCAAGGCCCGCTAATCCTGAGAACGCGCCTTCGGGCGCGTTTTTCATGTCTCGGATGTCGTGCGGCTCAGGATTTCCGGATCACGTAGAGCTGCGCATCGCCCTCATCGGACTGGCGGAGCAGGGCATGCCCGCTCTCGGCACAATAATGGGGCACATCCACGATGGCCGCAGGATCATCCGCCAGGAGATGCAGTTCCGTCCCGCTGGGCACAGATTTCAGACGCTTGCGCACCTTGAGCACTGGCAAGGGGCAGAGCAGGCCACGCGCGTCGAGTTCGATGGGATCACTCATGATCCTGTTCTAGCTGCGCCCGCCAGGAACCGCACGCGAAAACCTGTGCCGCAGCTATATGTTAAAAGGCCGTTCACCTGTTCAAGGGATAGTTCGGCAGCTAGGCTCGGGGCAGACGGCGGAATAGGCAGAGCATGACGGACCCACAAACCGGCCCTTCGGTGAGACGGCGCAAGGTCTTCTACCTGCCGGGCTACGATCCGTTCCCACCACGGCGCTACCGAGAGCTGTATCGCCGCGAAGGGGCCAGGCAGGCGGAGATCAGCGGCTATGACCTCGATCTGTGTGGGGGGGCGGACAGCTCTGGTTGGAGGGTCCGCTATGCGGATGGCGAAAGCGAAGTCGAAACCGCCGTCACGGTGCTGGTTTGGTCGGATCTGGTGCAGGCCTCGATGCAGGGGGGGGTGGCGCGTTCCTATCTAGCACTGTTGCGTACGCTGTGGGTTTATCTGAGTAGCGGCGCGTTCCTGCGCTTGGCAAGGCTGCGGAAGGGACCGGTGATCGCTGCGCTGTACCCGGTGGTCACGCTGCTGGTGCAACTGGCCCTGGCGGCGGGGCTGGGCCTCGCGACTGCGAGCCTGATCGGTGGGGTGTTCGGCGCACTTGTTGGGGTGTTGGCGGCACTGGGCGTGCTGCAGCTGGCCTACCGGGCGGATCGCTGGCTCTATGCCCATTACCTCATGCGGGATTATGCCTATTCTGCGGTGCAAGCGGGGGCCTATCCCGCGCCTCTGGCCGAACGGCTGAATGCCTTTGCTGATACGATTGCCGACGCGGATGCGGATGAGGTGCTGGTGGTTGGGCATTCCTCGGGGGCCTATCTCGCGGTCTCCGTTCTGGCGGAACTGCAGCGCCGAGGCGAGGGGACCGCCCCGGTGCGCCTCGCATTGCTGACATTGGGGCAGGTGGTGCCAATGGTTTCAGCCTTGCCCAGGGCCGATGGCCTGCGCGCGGATCTGGCCGTGATGGGGGCACAGGAGACCGTGTTCTGGCTCGATGTTACGGCACCGGGGGACGGTTGCGCCTTCGCGCTCTGCGATCCGGTCGCGGTGAGCGGCGCGGCCAGTCCCGATCAGCGCGCGCCGCTGGTCATCTCGGCCCGCTTCACCCAGACGCTGGCACCCGAGACCTGGGCGCGGCTGCGTTGGCGGTTCTTTCGCCTGCATTTCCAATATCTCTGCGCCTTCGACCGTCCCGGGGACTATGACTATTTCCGCATCACCGCCGGACCGTTAAGCCTGCGCGCGCGCTTTGCGGGGCGATCACCGTCGCCCAGCGTTCTGCGCCGCAATGTAGCGCCGCCTCCGTGACCCTGCAGGCGCCCAAACCCGCGGCCCGGGCGGAGAAGGTCTCGCTTTGGCGCTATCTCCAGCTCTTTCGCCGTGACATCCTCTCGGCCCAGCCCGCGCGCCTCTACCGCGCTTGGATGGCGGAGTTTCGCACGCCGTTTTTCCGTTCTTACCTCGTGAATGACCCGGAGATCTTGCGCGAGGTGCTCTGGGAACGGCCCGAGGAGTTTCCCAAGTCCGATCGGATCGGAGAAGGGCTGCGTCCGCTGCTGGGCAACAGCGTCTTTCTGACCAACGATGCCCTGTGGGCGCGGCAGCGTCGGATCATCGATCCGGCTTTCGAGCGCGGCCGTGTGAGGGATAGCTTTCCCGATATGCAAGCCGCCGGGGCCTCCGCCGTCGCGCGGCTTGCCCCCAGAGCAGCGGCGGATCTGCTTGAGATAGAAGAGATCTGCGCCCATGCCGCCGCCGATGTGATTTTTCGGACGCTTTTTTCCGTGCCGATTGAAGACAGGATCGCGGGTGAGGTCTTCGCTGCCTTTCGCGCCCACCAGCGCAGCCAGCCGATCCTCAATCTCGGGGCGTTTCTGCCCCTGCCGCGCTGGGTCCCCCGGGGCCATGGTCGCGCCACCCAAGAGACCGCGCAGCACTTGCGTGCTCTGATCGCCCGGCTCACGGAGGCGCGGGCAGCCGAGATCGCAAGGGGTACCGCGCCACAGGATCTCGCGACCAAGATCATGACCACACCCGATCCCGAGACCGGCGCATGTTTCTCCACCGAGGAAATGGTGGATCAGGTCGCGATCTTCTTTTTGGCCGGCCATGAGACGAGCGCCAGCGCGCTGGCCTGGGCGCTCTACCTGTTGGCCGCGGCGCCGGAGGTGCAAGCGCGGGTGCGCGCGGAGCTTGCGGATCTCGATCCCGCAACGATGGCGTTCGCGGATCTGTCGCGCCTGCGCCTGACCCGGGATGTCTACCGCGAGGCGCTGCGGCTCTATCCGCCGGTCCCGATGATGGTGCGCGAGGCGCGCGCGCCGCGACGTTGGCGGGACCGGGCGATCCGCAAGGGCGCACAGGTGGTGCTGAGCCCCTGGCATCTGCACCGGCACACGCGGTTTTGGAAGGATCCGGACGGGTTCGACCCGGACCGCTGGAGCCGGGCGGAGACGAAGGACAGTCAGCGTCAGGCTTACATCCCCTTCTCGGCGGGGCCGCGTGTCTGTCCCGGGGCCGGGTTTGCTGTTGCGGAGGGTACTTTGCTTCTTGCGGCGCTGATCAAACGGTTTGCTTTTGTGGCAGACCCCGACCATGTGCCGGTCCCTGAGGCGCATCTGACGGTACGCGCGCGGCATGGTATCTGGCTACGGGTGCGCCCGGTCGCGGCTCAGTCCGAAGCGGAGTCCGGCCCGTCGCGGTAATGCCGCAGCACGGCAAGACGGATCGCCGAGGCCAGTCCCATATCCGTCCCGCGTGCTGTATCGATCTCGGCGGCGAGCGCGTTGATCGGCATGCCTCGCGCGGCGGCCATTTCCCGAAATCCGGCCCAGAAGTCATCTTCGAGGGACACGCTGGTGCGGTGCCCTTTCAGGGTCAGCGAGCGTTTGGCCGGACGCTTACTCATCCTCGGTATAGTGTTGATCCAGGTGCCGTTTTTCCTGCGCGTCCCGGGTCAGGCGCAACAGGCGGTCGGCTTTGGTTTCACCATGCACGGCGGCGCTTTGAGCGCTGGCCGTGCGCTTGTCTTCGCGGGCTTTCTGCTTGCGATGGGTGCGGAGATTCGTGATCTGGGCCATGGCAACAGGATGCGCTCTGCGCTGCAGCGAAGCAAGCGTGGATCGAAGGCTCTGGACGGTTTATGTGCTCTGCGCTGCGGCGCAGGCGAGGGCCTCTTCCAGCCGGTCATCGCCCCAATAGAGCTCATCGCCGACCGTGAAACTCGGCGCTCCGAAAAGGCCCAGCTCCGCCGCTTCGATGCTGCAGGCCTTCAGCTCTTCCTTGCGGGCCGGGTCCGCCGCTGCCTCGACCATGTCAGACGGAAGCCCGACCTCGATCAGTGCCGCCTCAAGCACCGCGCGCTCGGCAATATTCGCACCTTGGGCAAATTGTGCCGTGTAGAGCGCTTGGCAGAATGCACGGCCCCGGTCTGTCTCCAGCGCTGCCAGCGCCACCCGTGCGGCGTGGATCGAGTTCTGCGGAAACGGGTCGGGCTTGGCAAAGGGCAGACCGCGCGCTGCGCAGAGCCGGTCCATGTCGCGCCACATATAGCGGCCCTTGGCGGGGTAGATGTTGAAGGGCGAGGTCTCCCAGCCCTGGCTGCCGAAGATCGGGCCGAGGGGGACAGGACGCCAGATCACCTCAACGCCCGCATCCTCGGCCATGGCGTCGATGCGCATGGCCGAGAGATAGGAATAGGTAGAGGCAAGCTCAAACCAGAAGGTCAGCTTGCCTGCCATCTTACTTGGGCCCGATCATCTGCTCGGGGCGGACGACCTTCTCGAAGGTTTCTTCGTCCACAAAGCCCAGCTTGATCGCCTCTTCCTTGAGGGTCGTGCCGTTCTTATGGGCAGTCTTGGCCACGGTTGTGGCGTTGTCATAGCCGATGGTGGGGGCCAGTGCTGTCACCAGCATCAGGCTTTCGCGCATCAGCTTTTCGATCCGGTCCGTATTGGCCTGAATGCCCACGACGCAATTGTCTGTGAAGGCTATGCAGGCATCGCCGATGAGCTGCATGGATTGCAGCACGTTATAGGCCATCATGGGCTTGTAGACGTTGAGCTCGAAGTGACCTGGGGTGCCGGCGAAGCCGACGGCTGTGTCATTGCCGATCACATGAGCGCAGACCTGGGTCATGGCCTCGCACTGGGTCGGGTTGACCTTGCCCGGCATGATCGACGAGCCTGGCTCGTTTTCCGGCAGCATCAGCTCGCCCAGACCGCAGCGCGGTCCGGAGCCCAGCAGACGGATGTCATTGGCAATCTTGAAGAGGCTTGCGGCCACGGTTTTCAGCGCGCCGGACATCTCGACCATGGCATCATGGGCGGACAGCGCCTCGAACTTGTTCGGGGCGGTGACGAAAGGCAGGCCAGTGATCTCTGCCATATTCGCGGCGACCTGCTCCCCCCAACCCATGGGCGTGTTGAGCCCGGTGCCCACGGCGGTGCCGCCCTGGGCCAGTTCATAGATCCGGCCAAGTGCGCCTTCGACGCGGGCGATGCCCATGGCGACCTGATGGCTGTAGCCCGAGAACTCCTGCGCGAGGGTCAAGGGCGTGGCATCCATGGTGTGGGTCCGGCCGATCTTGATGATCCCGTCGAACTCCGCGACCTTCGCTTCCAAGGCGGCATGCAGCTTTTTCAGGCCGGGCAGGGTGACGTCCCGCGCGGTCATCGCCGTGGCGATATGCATGGCCGTGGGGAAGGTGTCGTTGGAGGACTGCCCCATATTGCAATGGTCATTCGGGTGCACCGGGTCTTTGGAACCGATCACGCCGCCGAGGATCTCGATCGCGCGGTTGGCGATGACCTCGTTCGAGTTCATGTTCGACTGGGTGCCCGAGCCGGTCTGCCAGACCACCAGCGGGAAATTGTCGTCGAACTTACCCTCGACCACTTCGCCCGCTGCCTGGATGATCGCCGGGGCGATATCGTCGCCGAGCTTGCCATTGGCATGGTTGGCCTGGGCACAGGCCTTCTTGATCACGCCCAGAGCGCGGACAATCGCGATGGGTTGCTTTTCCCAGCCGATTGGGAAGTTCATGATCGAGCGCTGCGTTTGCGCCCCCCAATACTTCTCTGAGGGGACCTCAAGCGGGCCAAAGCTGTCGGTTTCGGTGCGGGTCTCGGTCATGGGGCGCTCCCTTCCGTATACGTTCGCATGCCGTTTACCGGTCGCACGCGACCGGGGCAATCGGGGATTGGCGGATCCGGGCAGGGCCAATTGGCGCAGGGATAGCGGATTGGCTCATATCTGTGGTCGGGGGCGTGCTTTGGACGCTTACTTCCGGAAGGAATCCAGACTGACGATCTCGGCCTCGCCGGATTTGGCAGGCTTGTCGGCCTCATCGCTTGCATCGCTGGGTGGGGTATTGCGGCTCTCGGCGGCAGGGACCAGTGTGCGCACTTCGTGGGGGCCGTCGTCGACCTCATCGACCTCTACTGTGTCTTCTTCGCTGTCGTCATCTTCGTGGTTCTCGAAGCGCAGGCCGAATTCTACGGACGGGTCCACAAAGGTGCGGATCGCATCGAGCGGCACGGTCAGCGCCTCGGGCTGGTCACCGAAATTCAGGATCACCGAGAAATCCGCATCGCGCACCTCGAGCCCGTCGAACCAGTGTTGCAGCACGATGGTCATCTCGTCCGGATAGCGTTCGCGCAGCCAATCCGATAGCTCGACCTCCGGGTGCTGGGTGTCGAAGGTGATGAAGAAGTGATGCTCCCCCGGAAGCCCGCCATCGGCGACTTCGCGCAAGACGTCCTGAATCAGGGACCGCATTGCGCGATGCATCATGTTTCCATAGTCTAGGCGGTCAGCCATCCATGGGGCTCCTCATCATCATCCGGGTCAGGGTAAGTTGAGTCGCAGACAATGGAAAGGTCCGCTCTGGAAAAAGGGCGTTTCCACCGGCAGCCGCTCAGAAAAGAGCGAGCAGCCCGGCCAGCCCCGCGCAAAAGGCCAGCACTGTTGGCATGCCCAGCTTGAGCCGCAGCAGCAGATAGGCCGCCGCCAGCGTCACGAATACCGCGCGCCCGTCCAAAGACGTAAGTTCCGGCAAGACCAGCGCGATCCCCGGCAACTCGACCGGGTGAAGGTGGTCAAACAGGACATGGAGCGCGAACCACAGGGCGAGGTTCAGGATCACGCCCACCACCGCCGCCGTGATCCCCTGCAGAGCCCCGGTCAGGCGTGGGCGCGTGGCGATCCAGTCAACGTAAGGCGCAAAGGTAAAGATCCACAGAAAGCAGGGCACGAATGTGACCCAGAGTGTGACAAGCGCCGCCGCCACTGCCAGCCCCGGTCCGCCCTGCAGAAAACCGGCGAGAAAACCCACGAACTGCGTGACCAGAATGAGCGGGCCGGGCGTGGTCTCGGCCAATCCCAGCGCGTCGATCATCTGGGCCGGTCCGAGCCAAGCTCGATCGGAGACGACCTCCTGGGTCATATAGGCCAGCACCGCATAGGCCCCGCCAAAGGTCACCACCGCGAGCTTTGCAAAAAACAGCGCAACCTGCGTCAGAAAGTTCGCGCCCGAGGCCCAAAGCAGAGCGATAGGCGCCAGCCACGCGACCAGCCACAGGGCGATACGAGCCCAGTTGGGTCGGGGCAGGCGGGTGGTCAGATCGGGGGCTGCCACCGGGGCGACCCGGATGCGCAGCGCGCCATAGACCGCCGACAAGGCAATGATCAGCGGAAAGGGCAGGCCGAAAACAAAGAGCGCCGCAAAGCTCAGCCCGGCCAACATCCAACGATCCGGCGCTGTCAGGGTCCGGCGGGCCAGCCCAAGGAGCGCCTTCAGCACGATCACCACCACCGCCGCCTGCACGCCCAGAAATACCGCTTGCACCAGCGGCACCGCGCCCAGCAGTGCATAAGCAAAGGCCAGCGCAAAGATCACGCAGGCCCCGGGCATCACAAAGAGCCCGCCCGCGATCAACCCGCCCAGGGTCCCGCGCAACCGCCAGCCCGCATAGGTCGCCAGCTGCATCGCTTCTGGCCCTGGCAAGAGCATGCAGAACGAGAGCGCGTTAAGGAATTGTGGTTGGGTGAGCCAAGGGCGCGTCTCAACCAGTTCTTCCTGCATCAGGGCGATCTGTGCAGCGGGCCCACCAAAGGACAGAATTCCGATGCGCCCAAAGACGCGGGTCAGCTCAGCGAGGGAGGGGGCAGGGGCCATGGACCGCGTCTAGCCGTGCGGGATCACGCTGCCATGACGCTCAGCCATGGAGCGCGACGCTGTCTTCGGGGGCCTCGTTGCGCTCGGTCATCCCGTAGTCGCGCAGGACATGGGCGACCCGCAGGCGATAGTCGCTGAACATGGTCTCGCGACCCGCCTTCTGAGCCTGCCGGTGTTTGGTCAGCCGCCGCCAGTCGTCCAGCGCCTGCTCGTCCCGGAAGAACGACACCGAGAGCAGCTTGCCCGGGGTGGTGAGGCTTTCGAACCGCTCGACCGAAAGGAACCCGTCGATCTCCTCGACCAGGGGGCGCATTTCAGCGGCCATGGCAAGATAAGGGTCGGTCTTCCCTTCGGCGGGATAGACTTCAAAAATCACTGCGATCATCGGAGCTCCTGTGATGTGGCTGGCGCGAAGGGCGGGCCTAGAACATGATCTGCGCGGTCTCGCGGCGGATTTTCTCGCGCAGGGTCCGGGCGTAGTCGCGATAGCCGCGGGCGGTCATAACGAACCCACCCCGGGTGATGACGGACCGCTTGAAGTAAGTGGTGATCGACAGGCCAAGAGATTCGATAGCCAGCCCGTTGATCTCGATGCCTGCGCGCTCGGCGGTGCGGCGCGCGCCACGGGGGTCGGTGCCGGCATTGTCCGGCCCGTCCCCGGAGACATCGATCACCTTGCGCGCGCAGTCCGGCACATCTGCAAACTGCGCCATAGCCGTGCTCAGGGCCTCGCCCACGGCCGTGTTGGACATGATGTAGGCCCGGGGCATCCCGCGCGCGCGGTCTGCAAAAAGGGCCAGATCGGCGGGAGTATGCATCCGCGTCCAGGGGATCGAGATCTGCTGGGCATCGCGGCCCGACCATTGCATCACCGCCAGCGCCATGCGCCCGCGCACCAGCGCCTCGGCAATCTCCGCATCGGCAAGGGCGTCGGCCAACCCTTCGGTCTGGAACCGGTATTCGGCCGCATCAATGGATTGCGAGACGTCAATCGCCAGCAGCAATGCGGTCTGGCAAGCCTGCACAGCGGGCGCGCAGGTCAGGGCAGCGGCGGTCAGAGCGGGGGCTAAAAAGCGGCGCATGGGGATCTGCATAGCACCACCATGGCGCGTGGGCGGGCAGGGCGCAATCACTCTATGCGCTCACAGGTTCGGGAGCATGGGCGGGCTGTTCCGACGCCCGCCCAACCGGGATCAATTGCGCGAGGGGAAGATGCCCTGCAAGGCAATGCAGTAACGCAGAACCAGTGTCGGCTGCATGTTGTTCGCGGGCTGGCCGCTGCCCACGGTGGTCTGGGTTACGCTCGCCATATCGCTGTTCATGGGCGTGTTGGGGCTGGCGCTATAGATTGAGGCGTTGGGCGACAGGGCCGGAACGCCCCCGGCGGGGGAGGGCGACGTCCCCGGGGCCGCGTTGCCCTGAATCGTGACCGCGACGTCGTGGTCATGGGGCGGCAGATTGGGGATGGTAAGCGTCGTGGTTTCCGCGCCGAGCTTCTGGCCCAGGGTACGGTTCGAGAGACCAGAGCCCTGGCCGAGCGAGACCGGTGCGCGACCTCGCAAATCCGGCAGTCCGAAAGTGGTACTGCCATCGCCCCCATATGTCGTCCCATAGAGCGCAAACAGCGCGGAGAAATCCGCGACTTGCAGCAATTGCCCGGCCGCTTCGGTCCAGCCACGCGGGCAATAGGAATAGCCCACGAGCATGATCTCTCCGAGAAACGGGTCGGCCCCGGCCTTGGCGGGGCTGGCGGTCAGGGTGCCGAGGGCGCCACTGCCCAGGGCGGCGACAAGTGCTGCGGATCTGATAAAGGTTTTGAACACAGGAAATCTCCCAATCTGTGTGAAGGATAAAAAAAGCCCCCCGACCGGGGTCGGGAGGCGCGGGTTGGCATCTTGGTCAATTCGGGTCGCGCAAGGGGCGTGGCTTAGCGCCGACGCTGGCGCGCGCTATAGCCGAGCAATCCCAGCGCTCCGATCAGGAGCGGCAGCCCCGCGGGCAACGGCACCGGAGCGGTGGTCGGCGCGTTCTCGGATTCGAAGCTGAGCGTCACGAAATCGATGGCATAGGCATCTTCGCCCGAAAAGCCGGGGGCGGCGAATTGCAGAAAATCCTGTTCGGGGATGATCGTGATCGTGTTGGTGCCGGTGACCAGTGTATCTGCCATCACGTCGAACATCACCGTTTCGACGCGGACTGGGCCCAGCCCATCCGCCGTGGGCGCCGAGAAATAGGTGCCCACATCGGTGCCGTTCACCTGAATGCGCGCGCCTTCGAAGTCATCGCCAAAGGTGCCACCATTGGCCGGGCTGGTCGCAAAAAGATCAAGGCCCCAGAACTTGGCCGTAACCTCGACATTCGAGACCACAAGATCGGTCAGGTCGAGGGCGAACTCAAAGCTGGCGGTCCCAATCTCGCCGAAGATGTCCTGTTTGTCCGGGTCCAGGCCGCCTGAGCTGTCGAGTGGAAGGGTTGGAGGCAATCCGATGCCGATCGGGCACGCGACGTTCAGGCCAAAGCAATCGTCATCGCCGATCGTCACGGTGGTAAACGTCGCGGCCGAGGCCATGGAGGCGCTGGCGATAAAGGCTGTCGTCACAATTGGAAAAAGGCGCCGCATCTGGGTCTCCCATACAAGGTAAGGTTGAAACCACCATCCCACTTGTTAACCCACGCCCCAGATTGCTCAGATATTGACTCAAATGGAAACAGTTTTCTGGTCTGAACGCGCGGTCGCAACCCAACTGTGGCCCAAGCATGGCGATCTGCGCCCGGTCTCTCCGAGCCCGATAGGGCGGGCTTTTCGGCGCTAGCCAGAGGGCCGGGTGCCTTCGTCAGCGATCTTGTGGCAAGCTGCTCGGTCGTTCCGGCCCCCTGTTCCGAGCAGCGGTGCAAGTGCGCCGAATGTGAGTTCCACCCCGCCCCAGTGCGATCGGCGTGATGTCGTGGCGCAGCGCCACGATGTCGAGCGCATAGGTCTTCGACAGGCCGTTCAGGTCGATGACATTCTCCTTCGGAGACACAGAGGTGCGTTGAGGCTAGTAGCCAACCTGTGCGCATTCGTATCGAAGGTCACCATGTCCATGCGGTTGACCGACGGGCCATCCGGTGTGCATTCGACGGCATGGGGCCCGATATCCATGTCGTTGATCGCAGACCGGGTGTCCATAAACGCAATCCGAAACGGTGCCGGGGGCGTGCTAGGCGGGAAAGCCGCCATTTCACCCGCCAGATCCGCGGCGCAGTTGGTCCGGACCTGCTTTGATCCAGGGCACAGCGCTCGGGGTTCCGGGGAAGGGGGGAAATGCTGGCTTCTGTTGCCAGGTGCCAGCGGACCCCGCCTTACGCGGCTAGGCGCAAGGGCTTAAGTTTCGGTGTTGTTACTGCTTACGCAGCAACGGCCACCGGAGCACGGTTGTCGTTTGCAACTGTACAATTTAGGCCGATAACGGTGGCACCCAGCCGAGACAAAGCTAACCCCTTTAGACGTTCGTCGATCCTGTTTCGGCCCCATCTGCCCGCAAACGACGGGGATGTTGGTGGAGCCGCCGGGTACCGCCCCCGGGTCCGATCCGCTTATTACGAGCGCGTTTATGTCCATAGTCCCGAAGGACAAAACCCAACATAAGGGCAGGCGCAGGAAGTTGAAAGAGGGATCAGAGGTTGATCGCGAGCGCGAGGGCCGCCACAACGGCCTCGGTGGCGAAAAAGCCCCAAGTGCGGCGGGTCGGGGCCTCATCCCGCAAGAGCGAGGTGAGCCGCCCCATGGCGGCCCCACCCCAGGCAAAGCCCACCATGGCATAGGCTGTGGGGCTGCCGAGGATCAGCGCGCCGACGCCCAGCCCGACAAAGAGCGCTCCCGCTGAGGCGCGGATCTCGGAGACCCCCATGGTTGTTTCGCCACGCTTGAGATCGAGCGCTTCCATGGTGAATTTTGGGGCGAGCCAGCCAAAGCAGCCAAGGCCTATGCTCAATAGGGCGACGAGGATATTCAGGATGTCGATCATGGGGTTTGGTCTCTTCTGCTGTCTCTGGCTCAGCTAGGGCGTGCCAAGACGAAAACACCGCGCCATGGCGCGGTGTTCCCTCATTCGTGAAAAAAGGATGGGCTTAGAAGCCTGCCTTGATCCGCTCAAAGGTTTCGGACTGCTTCTGGCGCAGGTCCATATCCATGGGCAGCTGGGCCAGAACAGGCGCGTTTACTTCCCCCAGCCCGACCTCGGCCAAAGCCTCTGCCCCGACCTCGGTCATCGCAGCCGCGTTAGAGTGGCCGTAGCCCGCCTCCAGCAGCGGTTGGGTCGAAGACGGGTCGAGCACTGCGTTCAGGAAATCATAGGCCTTGTCTTCGGAACCCTGACCCTCGGCGAGGTTCACATAACCACATAGCCAGAGCGACGAGCCCTCCGATGCCTCCTGCTGATAACCAATCGGGAAGCCTTCTTCGGCCATGGTGGGCAGGGTTTCGTTCCAGGCCCAGGCCGCAACAACTTCGCCGGTCGCCAGAAGCTGTGCGAGCTCGCCCGGATCCGTCCAGTAGGTGCGCAGGTTCGGATGCACTTCGCGCAGCCATGCGGAGGCCGCGTCGAATTGCGCATCCGTGGCGGTGGTCCAGTTCGTGGTGCCCGTGGCCAGATAGGCCAGGGCATAGGCGTCATCCACATTGTCCGGCAGGGTCAGCATCTGGCTATAGGCCGGGTTGCGAAAGATCTCGAGCGAGGCGACGTCCTCAGCCGGGACCTTGTCGGTGTTGTAGGCAATTGCCGTGGAGCCAAAGTCGACCGGGATGAAATAGACATCGCTGGTGCCTTCGGTCACGTCCTGCCCGGTCAGGTTCGCGTTCAGATCCCCGTAGGAGGGAATGCGGGCGACATCCCAGGGCTCAACAATGCCGCTCTCGACCCACTTGGTCACAGACCCGGCGCAGACATGGCTCACATCGGGACGAAAACCCGAGACGATCTTTTGGAACGCTTCTTCCTCGTCGCCGAAGAAGGTGAATTCCGGACTGTCCCCATGGGCCGTGGTATAGGCGGTGTGGAAGGCGGGATCCTCGAACCCGGCATAGTCAAAGACGATCAGGTCGCCATCGGCCGCCCCGGCAGGGGCTGCGAGCGCAACAAGCGCGGTGGTGGCGGTCAGGCGAAAGGCTGCGGTCATCTGGGTCCCAAGCTCCAAGGTCAATACTCCGGGCGCGACGTTAGAAAGAACCCGGCACGGGCGCAATACGCCGCGTCGCGGGGCAGGGGGCGATCAGCGCGCCGCCCGCTTGGCGCGCATCTGGCCACCGAGATCGGCGGTATAATCGGCAAGATCCGATAGAGCGGCGGTAACGGCCTCGCCATCGCGCGTCGCCATGGCGTCATGGATCCGCCGGTGCAGCGTCGCGATCCGCGCGCGGGAGCGTTCGGTATAGGTGATCATGTTCATCAGGGGCTGCATCCCCTCGACCGCGCCCGCCAGTTGATAGCTCAGCACCGGGTTGCCCGCCGCCTCGACCAGCACCCGGTGAAAGGCCACGTCCGAGGCACAGAAATCGGTGTCGCTCAGGCTCGGGTCCGCCTGCCGGGTGATCTCGGCGCTCATAGCCGCGAGATGCGCGTCTTCGCGCCGGGCTGCGGCGAGCGGTGCCACTGCGCGTTCCAGCGCAAAGCGCGCCTCGCAGGCGGTCTCGAAATCCACCGCATTCATGCTCAGCACCAGGGTTGCGGTCGTCTCTTGCTGGGCGGCGGCCTCGGCAAAGCTCAACCGGTTGACGAAGGCCCCGCCGGTTGCACCACGCTGGGTCCGGATCAGGTTCTGTGCGGCCAGACGCTTCAACGCCTCGCGTACCGTGGGGCGGGAGACCTCGAACCGCTCGGATAGCTCGGCCTCCGAGGGCAGGCGGTCATCCACCAGAAGGTCCTCGCGCAGGATCGCTTCTTTGATCGCGTCGGCAATCTGAACCGCCAGATCGCGGCCCGGGTCGAGTTGATAGTCCATGCCCGCTCCATATGTCAGACATTAATTGTTTGACATTTAGTCTGCGCCGATAAATCCTCGGCTGCAAGAGGGAGGATTCATGACATATCTGCGCGCATCCATGCGGAGCCTGTCCTGGCTCACGGTGTTCGTCATCATCCTCCTGGCGTGGTGGGTGATGTTCGACATGGCCCGGATGAGCGGCGTCGATGTCTGGGGCCGCCCGGTGGGCATGAACATGATGCCCATGGAGAGCTTCGGCACACTCTTTGCCATGTGGGCGATCATGATGGCAGCGATGATGCTGCCCACCATGGTCCCGACCATGGGCACCTATGACGCGCTGATCAAATCGGCCAATGGAACGCGGCTCGGCTGGGTCGGGGTGCTTCTGGGCTATTTCGCGGTCTGGATCGGGATGGCCGCGGCGCTGGCCGCGTTGCAGCTGATCGCGCTGCAGGTCGGGATCGTGGACGGGCTGGGCGCGTTCCACTCGCTCTGGGCGGCGGGTGCATTGCTGCTGGCCGTGGGCGCGTTTCAGTTCAGCCGTCTCAAGGCAACCTGCCACGGGGTGTGCCACGCGCCGATGCAATACTTCCTTGGTCATTGGCACACGGGCTTTCTCGGAGGCTTGCGCATGGGCGCGGGGCTGGGCGCGTTCTGCGCGGTCTGCTGCTGGGGGCTCATGGCGCTGGGCTTTGTGGGCGGCACCATGAGCCTTGTCTGGATGGGTCTCGCGACCCTCTTCATGGTGCTCGAGAAACTGCCCCAGATCGGGGAATACGTGATCCGCCCCATGGGTGCGGCTCTGATCGTGGCCGGGCTGGCCGTGCTCGGCCTTGCGGCATTTGGATAATGAGCCGGGTTTGGCACCCGGCAACAGGGAGGGAGAGGCATGGCTGTAAAAAAAGCGCGTAAAAGCGACCGGCTGCAGGTGATGGAGCGGATTGACGCGCGTATGAACCCGCGGCGGCGCAGGGCCGAGCCCACCAATTGGGAGATCAAAGGGGAGCTGTTTCTGAACTGCTCGTGCGATCTCTTTTGCCCCTGCGTGGTGTCACTGGGCAAGCACCCGCCCACCGAGGGTGATTGCAAGGCCTGGATGGCGATCCGCATTGATGAGGGACATTTCGAGGGCGAGAGCCTCTCGGGCCTCAATGTCGGGCTGATGGTCGAGATCCCGGGGCGCATGGCCGAGGGCGGCTGGCGCGTGGCGGCCTATGTGGACGAGCGCTCCAGTCAGAAAGCGTATAACGGGATTCTCAAGATCTTCTCCGGTGCGGCCGGGGGCACCACGGGGCTCTTCACGCTTCTGGTGTCCGATATTGTCGGGGCCGAGCGCGCCCCGGTGGAAATCGTCACCGATGGCGCGCGGCGCTCCATCAAGATCGGGCGCAAGATCGAAGGTGAGATCGAGATGATCGGCGGCGCCGATCCTGACCACCCGGTCATGGTGTCGAACTCGAAATACTGGATGGGGCCGGATATCATCGTGGCCAAGGGCCTTAAGAGTCGGGTGCGCGATTACGGTCGGATGTGGGATTTCGGAGGCAAGTCTGCCGAGATCTGTCCGATCCACTGGCAGGGACCGGGCAAGTGATCACCCCGGCCTATTGCCGGACCATGGCGCGCTACAACGCCTGGCAGAACGGGTCGCTGATCTCGGCGGCCAACGGGCTGACCGAGGCAGAGCTGGCCAAGTATCGCGGCAGTTTCTTTGGCTCGATCCAGCAGACGTTTTCCCACCTGCTCTGGGGCGACACGACCTGGATGAGCCGGTTCGACGGCTGGGATAAACCCAAAGGCGGGATTACCGAGAGCGTCCGTTTCGTCGAGGATTGGGACCGGCTGACCGACCTGCGGGCCGATGCGGATGTGATGATCCGCGACTGGGCGGACGGGCTGGATGAGACCGCATTGGACGGCGATCTGAGCTGGTACTCGGGTGCGCTCAAGGCCGACGTCACGCGACCGCTTGCGCTTTGCGTGATGCATTTCTTCAACCACCAGACCCATCACCGGGGTCAGATCCACGCCATGCTCACCGCAGCTGGCGCGCGTCCCGGGGATACGGATCTCTTTGTCATGCCGGAGGGGATATGACCCATCTTCTTTCGCCATCGCGCCGGTTGCGGCGCACGCCTTTTTCGGACGGTGTCGAGGCCGCCGGAGTGCGGGCCTATACGATCTATAACCACATGCTGTTGCCCACCGTGTTCGACAGCGTAGAGGCGGATTACCACCACCTGAAATCCAAGGTACAGCTTTGGGATGTGTCCTGCGAGCGGCAGGTGGAGTTGCGTGGACCGGATGCGGGCAAGCTGATGCAGTTGCTGACGCCACGGGACCTGCGGGGGATGCTGCCGGGGCAGTGCCTTTATGTGCCCATGGTCGATGAGACCGGCGGGATGCTGAACGATCCCGTGGCGCTCAAGCTGGCCGAAGACCGGTTCTGGATCTCGATCGCCGATAGCGACCTTCTGCTTTGGGTGAAGGCGCTGGCCAATGCCCGTCAGCTCGAGGTGTTGGTCGAGGAACCCGATGTCTCGCCCCTCGCGGTGCAGGGGCCGATGGCGGACACGCTGATCGCGCGGATCTTTGGCGCGGATGCGGTGGCGCTGCGCTTTTTCCGCTTCGGCTTCTTCCAGTTCGAGGGCCGCGATCTGGTGGTCGCACGCTCGGGTTATTCCCGGCAGGGTGGGTTCGAGATTTATGTGGAGGGCAGCGATCTGGGCATGCCGCTCTGGCAGGCTTTCATGGAGGCGGGTGAGGATCTGGAGATCCGTGCCGGCTGTCCGAACGGGATCGAGCGGATCGAAGGCGGGTTGCTCAGCTACGGCAATGACATGACGCGCGCCAACACGCCCTATGAATGCGGGTTGGAGCGGTTCTGCAATGTGCAGACGGCCATCGGTTGTCTCGGGCGCGACGCGCTTTTGCGGGTGGCCATGGACGGCCCGAACCGTCAGATCCGTCCGATCGAGATCCGCGGCGAGGCTGTACCGCTCTGCGACCGGGCCTGGCCGCTGCTGGCCCAAGGGCGGCCTGTGGGGCAGGTGACCTCGGCGGCATGGTCTCCGGATTTCTCGACCAACGTGGCGATAGGCATGGTGCGGATGACCCATTGGGACCCAGGCACCGAGCTCATTGTTGAAACCCAGGATGGCGCCCGCGAGGCCGTCGTCCTTGACACATTCTGGCACTAGGCGACGCCCAATTGGGGCTGGTCGCAATACGACTCAAGGAGAGTTCAGATGAAAGCATTGGTGGTCCGCAAGGAGGGCGACGAGAAACCCGTCGCCGCCGTCGAGGAGATCGGGATCGACGATCTGCCTGCGGGCGAGGTGACGGTGGATGTCGAGTACTCCACGGTGAACTACAAGGACGGGCTCTGCATCGGGCCGGGCGGTGGCCTTGTGCGCAACTACCCCCATGTGCCGGGGATCGACTTCGCCGGGACCGTCTCGGCCTCCGACGATGACCGCTACAAGCCGGGCGACAAGGTCGTTCTGACCGGCTGGCGCGTGGGCGAGGCTTATTGGGGCGGCTACTCCGAGAAAGCCCGGGTGAAGGCTGACTGGCTCGTGCCGCTGCCCGAGGGGCTGAGCACGAAGCAGGCCATGGCCGTGGGCACGGCGGGCTTTACCTCGATGCTGGCGGTCATGGCGCTGGAAGATCACGGGCTCGCCCCGGGGCAGGGTCCGGTGCTGGTGACTGGCGCGGCGGGCGGCGTGGGTTCGGTCGCGACGGCAATCCTTGCTGCCAAGGGCCATGAGGTGGCAGGGGTTACCGGGCGGCCCGAGACGGCCGACTACCTCAAGAGCCTCGGCGCGACCCAGATCGTCGCGCGCGAGGATGTCGCCGAGACCGTCAAGCGCCCGCTCGAGTCCGAGACCTGGGCAGGTTGCGTCGATGCGGTGGGCGGCGCCATGCTGGCCCGCGTGCTGGGCCAGATGAAATACGGGGCCTCGGTGGCCGCGGTCGGTCTCGCGGGGGGCGCGGGCCTGCCGGCGACGGTCATTCCGTTCCTGTTGCGCGGGGTGAACCTGCTCGGGATCGACAGCGTCATGCAGCCCTATGACAATCGTGTCCGCGCCTGGGGCGAAATCGCGGCCCATCTGCCCATGGACAAGCTCGAAGCGATGGTCAATCCGGCAACCCTGTCGGACCTGCCGCAGCTTGGCCGCGATATCCTCAAGGGTCAGGTCAAGGGCCGTGTGGTCGTGGATGTGCGCGCCTAGCTGCATGCCGTCTTGTTAAATTAAGTCTGTGAAGACCGGGCCTTGCGGTCCGGGCTTCATGCGGTGTGTGAGGCCGGTTTTGCGCCGCGCCTCCCCGGTGGTGGTCCGCTTTGCGCCGGGCACTTTCCAATGCTTGACCTGCGATCCTCACGCGCCATGTCACGGTCAGGCGGAGACGCGCGTGAGGGACGAAATGAGCGAGACTGACAAAACGGCACCGGTTCTGTGGTGGGTGCGCCGGGACTTGCGGCTTTCGGACAATGCCGCGCTGGTGTCGGCCTGTGCCTCGGGTGCGCCAGTCATTCCGGTCTTCCTCTGCGATGATCTGCACGACGGCCTCGGGGCCGCGCCGAAATGGCGGTTTGGCCTCGGCATTGCAGCGTTGCAGTCGCGGCTGCGCGAGATGGGATCGGAGCTGATTCTGCGGCGCGGCCCTGCGCTTGAAGCGCTTCGCGCCCTGATCGCCGAGACAGGGGCAAGCGGCGTGCATTGGAGCCGCGCCTATGATCCGGATCAGGTTGCCCGGGACAAGGCGGTCAAATCCGGGTTGAAAGCCGATGGGATCGAGGCCCAGAGCCACGCGGGTCATCTCTTGATCGAGCCCTGGACGGTCGAGACCCGCACGGGCGGGTTTTACAAAGTCTATACGCCCTTCTGGAAATCCGTGCGGACCCGCGAGATGCCCGCGCCCCTGCCGCAGCCCGCCGCCATCCCAGCGCCGACCGCGTGGCCTGCCTCCGATGCGCTGGAAGATTGGGCCCTTGGCGCGGCCATGAACCGGGGCGCGGCCATCGTGGAGCCCCATCTCGCCGTGGGCGAGGATGCAGCACAGGCCCGGCTTGAAACCTTCATCGCGCAGCGTGTGGCGGCCTATGACACGGATCGGGACATCCCGGGCGTTCCGGGCACCTCGCGCCTGTCGGAGAACCTCACCTATGGCGAGATCAGCCCGGCCACCTGCTGGGCCGCGGGGCGACGCGCCATGGAGGAAGGGAAGGCCGGAGCAGAGACCTTCCTCAAGGAGCTGGTCTGGCGCGAGTTTGCCTATCACCTCGTATGGCACACGCCGCGCTTGCTCGACAGCAATTGGCGTGAGGAATGGGATGACTTCCCCTGGCGCGAGGACAACGCCGACGCGGAGGCTTGGCGGCAGGGGCGCACGGGCATCCGATTTGTCGATGCGGCCATGCGCGAGATGTATGTCACGGGCACCATGCACAATCGCGGGCGCATGATCGTGGCTTCGTATCTGACCAAGCATCTGATGACGCATTGGCGGGTCGGTCAGGCCTGGTTCGACGACTGTCTGGTGGACTGGGACCCGGCGGCGAATGCTATGGGCTGGCAATGGGCGGCGGGCTCGGGACCGGACGCCGCGCCCTATTTCCGGATCTTCAACCCGGACACCCAGCTCGACAAGTTCGACCGGGACCAGAGCTATCAGCGCCGCTTCCTCGCCGAGGGGCAGGGTACGCCGGACCCCGATGCGCTGTCCTTCTTCGAGGCGGTCCCGCGCAGCTGGAACCTGTCGCCCAATCAGCCCTATCCTGACCCCATTGTCGCCCTTGATGCGGGGCGCAAGCGCGCGCTCGATGCGTATCAGGCGCGCAAGGACGCCGCATAATTGACACCATCGGTGTAAACCCCCTACGACAAGAGAGCACGCCCTTGAATCAGGGGCGTTTTTGACTGCCCCGCTCGGGCCATAGCCGAGGACCTAAATGACACTGCTTGCTGGAACCAAAGGCGCTGCCGACACGATCCTGACCAGCCCGAAGGGGCAACCCAATCTGCCTCGGTATTTTCAGGCTGCGTTCGACACTGCCGCAAAGATCGAGCATGGGCGCCTGGATTTCATCCTCGCCGATGGGCGGCGGTTCCGGGTCGAGGGGGCGCATCCGGGCCCCGTGGCCGAGCTGGTGATCCACAACGACGATGTCTTCGGGCGGCTGATCCGCGAAGGGGAGCTCGGCTTCTGCGACGCCTATCTCGATGGTTGGTGGAGCACGCCGGACCTGCAGGCCTTCATGGATCTGATCAGCGCCGATAATGAGGCGCTCTTTGACGGCTACACGGGCTTTGCGGTGGTCCGCGCGGTGGAAAAACTGCGCTTCTGTCTGCAATCGAACAGCAAGAAACAGGCCAAGAAGAACATCTCGGCCCATTACGATCTGGGCAATGAGTTCTACGGGCTCTGGCTCGACGATACGATGACCTATTCTTCGGCCATGTTCGAGACCGGGCAGGAGAGCACCGAGGCCGCCCAGCAGCGCAAATACGCTTCCATGGTGGATGAGATGGGCGCGGCCCCGGGCGACCATGTGCTGGAGATCGGCTGCGGCTGGGGCGGCTTTGCGGAATACGCCGCCAAGGAGCGCGGGCTCAAGGTCACGGGCCTGACCATCAGCAAGGCGCAATATGACTACGCGGTGGCGCGGATCGCCAAGGCGGGCCTATCCGATCAGGTCGAGATCAAGCTGCAGGATTACCGGGACGAGCGCGGGCTCTATGACGGGATCGCGTCTATCGAGATGTTCGAGGCCGTGGGCGAGAAATATTGGCCGGTCTATTTCGACACCCTGCGCGACCGGCTGCGCCCGGGCCGCCATGCGACGCTCCAGATCATCACCGTCAAGGACGCGAAATTCGAGACCTATCGCAAGGGTGTGGATTTCATTCAGAAATACATCTTCCCGGGCGGCATGCTCCCTGGCCCGACCGTGCTGCGCGAGCAGGTGCGGCGCGCGGGGCTTGAGGTCAAACGCTCCATCGAGTTCGGCGAAAGCTACAGCCAGACCCTGCGCCGCTGGCACGAAACCTTCAACGAACGCTGGGACGATGTCTCGTCACTGGGCTTTGATGACAGATTTCGCCGCATGTGGAACTTTTATCTGACATCTTGTGCTGCCACCTTCCATTACGGGAACTGCGATGTAACGCAGATTACCGTGACCAAACCGGGGTGAGGGCAGACAAGAGGGCGTCATGCCGACAGGCGCAAAACTGATCGGAGCCATTATATTCGGACTGACCGGCGCGCTGGCGGCGTGGATCGGGATCCCGGGTCTGCCGGACGGACGGCAGGCGGGGGCGCTCTTGCCGCTCGCGACCCTGTCGGGCATTTGGTTCGGCTGGCGGATGGCGGGCACGCAGGTCGGTGGCACCTTGCGACAAGCGCTGACGCTTTCGGTGCGAACCGTCTCGATGATGCTGGCGGCGACGCTCTTTCTGATTGCCGGGGAAGAGGCTTATCAACGTTCCATCAAGCTGCGCTATGACGGGCCCATCGAGGCGGTGACGGATGTGGCGAACCTGATGCTTTATTTCGGTCAGATGGCCATTCAGGGGCCGGTGCTGACGGTGCTTGCCCTCGGGATTGTCACTGGCGCAGTCTTTGTCCGCTGGGCCGGATACACGTTTGAATAAGGCATTTGATGGCATGACACGCCTCTTTGTGTTCGGCACCCTGCGCGATCCTGCTTTGCTGGAACTGGTTCTGGACCGGGGGGTCGAGACCCGCGCGGCAGCGTTGCCCGGGGCATCGGTCTGGCAGGCGGACGGGCATGATTTTCCGATCTGTTTGCCTGCGGGGCCTGAGGACCGAGCCGAGGGGCTGGTGATCGAGGGGCTCTCCGAAGCGGACCTCTCGCGGCTGGATTTCTACGAGCTGGGCTTTGGCTATGCCCGCGAGGTGGCGGAGATCGTTTTGGAGGATGGCAGTAAGGTGATGGCCGCGCTTTACCGTCCCGATGGTCCGAGCCTCGCGCCTGGCGGCGCCTGGGATCTGGCGGCCTGGCAAGACCGCTACGGCCCGATCACACGGGAAACGGCAGTGGAGGCCATGAGCTACCATGGCAGCCTCAGCTCTGCGGAGATGGCCGCGCTCTGGCCTGTGATGGAGGCGCGGGCGCAGTCGCGGATCGCCGCATGGGAGCGTCCTGCGCCCCTGCGCGCCGGGTTGCCGGACCGGGCGCAGATCCGCACCGAGCGGGTCGAGATCGGCTATAACGGCTTTTTCCGTCTGGAAGAGCACCATCTCCGCTATCCCAGCTTCAACGGCGGCCACAGCCCGGTGGTGAGCCGCGTGGCTTTTGTGTCGGTCGATGCGGTGACGTTGCTGCCTTACGACCCGGTGCGCGACCGGGTTCTGTTGGTCGATCAGTTCCGGGTTGGTCCCCATGTGCGTGGCGATTCCCAGCCCTGGACGCTGGAGGCCGTGGCAGGCCGGGTCGATGGCGGCGAGACCTGGGAGGAGGCTGTGCACCGCGAAGCGCGGGAGGAGGCGGGGCTGACCCTCTGGCATCTGGAGCATATCGGCTCCTACTACCCGTCGCCGGGCGCAGTGACCGAATATCTCGCCTCCTATATCGGGCTCACGGATCTGCCGGACAGTGCGGCGGGGCTCTTTGGCGTGGCGGCGGAGGCCGAAGACATCCGCGCGCTGCTCGTGGATTTCGACGATCTCATGGCGATGACCCGGGATGGGCGGATCCAAAACGGACCGCTGATGATCTCGGCCCTGCGGCTTGCGGCAGATCGCGAGTTGCTGCGTGCCATACCGCGACCCTGATCCCCCTGCGCGCGAGGCCTTGAGGTCCGCCCGGCCCGGGCGTATCACTCGAACACCGCGCGAAAGGGAGATCGCCATGCAGACCTACAAGGACCTTGCGGAGGCCATTGGCCACACACCGCTGATCCGGCTGAACGCCGCAAGTGAGGCGACGGGTTGCGAGATCCTGGGCAAGGCAGAATTTCTCAATCCTGGCCAGTCCGTGAAGGATCGCGCTGCGCTCTATATTATCCGCGATGCGGTGGCGCGGGGCGCGCTGCAACCGGGTGGGACGATTGTCGAGGGCACGGCGGGCAATACCGGGATCGGGCTCGCGTTGGTCGGGGCCTCCATGGGGTTCAAGACCGTGATCGTCATCCCTGAGACCCAGTCCGAGGAAAAGAAGGAGATGCTGCGTCTGGCCGGTGCCGAACTGGTGCAGGTGCCCGCAGCGCCCTATCGCAACCCCAATAACTACGTGCATTATTCGCGCCGTCTGGCCGAGCAGCTGGCCCAGACCGAGCCCAATGGCGCGGTCTGGGCCAACCAGTTCGACAATACCGCCAACCGGCAGGCTCATGTGGAGACCACGGGTCCCGAGATTTGGGAGCAGACCGGCGGCAAGGTCGACGGGTTCATCTGTGCGGCAGGCTCCGGGGGGACAGTCGCCGGTGTGGGCATGGCGCTGCAGCCCAAGGGCGTGAAGGTCGGGCTCGCGGATCCCGATGGCGCGGCCCTTTATCACTACTACGCCCATGGCGCGCTGAAGGCCGAGGGATCCTCGATCTCCGAGGGGATCGGGCAGGGGCGGATCACCGCCAACCTCGAGGGCTTCACACCGGATTTCACCTGTAACGTTCCGGATTCCGAGGCTCTGCCGCTGGTCTTCGACCTGCTGCGGGATGAGGGGATCTGCCTTGGCGGGTCCTCGGGTATCAATATCGCGGGCGCCATCCGCATGGCCAAGGAGATGGGGCCAGGTCATACCATCGTGACGATCTTATGCGACTACGGCACGCGCTATCAGTCCAAGCTCTACAATCCCGACTTCCTGCGCGAGAAGGGCCTGCCAGTGCCGGACTGGCTCGACATCACGCCGCGTGGGCTGCCTTCGGTCTTTGAAGAGGTCTCCTGAGAGCCAGAAGGGTGGCACCGTTAAAGAACGATGTCGCGAACCCGCGTCGCGCGCGGCTTTAGGGCGGGGGCGTCGACCGGTTTTCCCCGTTCCGGGAACGGCATTTCAGGACAGGGCGTGGCAGCAGGGCCGCACCGCGCGTCTGCCGCGACAGGATGGCCGAAAACACCGAACTTCTGCCCTTGCAACCGCCCCGGCTTTGGCGCTAAGACGCCCCTCACGGAGAGGTGGCCGAGTGGTCGAAGGCGCACGCCTGGAAAGTGTGTAGGCGGGAAACCGTCTCCAGGGTTCGAATCCCTGTCTCTCCGCCATCTACCCCCAGCTTCAAATCTTGTTACCAGCCTGTTGCCGAGCTGCTCTTGGCATGGTTGGCCACTTGCGTTGGTTCGGTGCCTTGGCGCACCATGACCGCTCCGAGAGAGGATCGCGCTCTGTGAGCCGTCTGAATTGTTTCAAAGCCTATGACATTCGCGGGCAGGTCGGGGCAGATCTGACCGAAGGATTTGCCTATGGGCTGGGCCGGGCGACTGCAGCCGAGCTGGGCGCGCACCGAATGGTCATCGGACGCGATGTTCGGGCCTCGTCTCCGGTCCTGTCGTCGGCGCTTGCGCGCGGTTTGCAGAGTGGTGGCGTCGATGTGCTCGATCTGGGGCTCTGCGGCACAGAGGAGGTCTATTTCGCCACGGATCACTATCGGGCGCAGGGCGGTGTGATGGTCACGGCCTCCCACAATCCGATTGCCGACAATGGGTTCAAGCTGGTCGGGCCTGGGGCCGCGCCCCTCTCTGATGCGCAGTTCCGCGCGATCGAGGCGCGGGTTGCTGCGGATCCCGGACGTGGGACGACCGCGCCGGGGACCTATCGCGAGGTGTCCTGCCGCCCGGCCTATGTGGATCGGGTCCTGTCCTTTGTAGATCCCGGTTCCCTTGCGCCGCTGCATCTCTTTGCCAATGGCGGACACGGAGCTGCTGGGCCGACTTTCGACGCGGTGATTGAGGGGATGCAGGGGCAGGGTGCCCTTCTGACCGTCACCCGCGCCTATCACACGCCTGATCCCAGTTTTCCCGCAGGGATCCCGAACCCGATGCTGCCCGAGAACCAGCCCCTCACTGGCGAGGGCACCCGTGCGGCGGGAGCGGATCTGGGCGTGGCCTGGGATGGGGATTTCGACCGTTGTTTCTTTTTTGATCACGATGGCGCTTTTGTCCCCGGGGAGTATGTGGTGGCGGCCCTCGCCCAGTCAATGCTGGCGCAGAATCCGGGGGCGCGGATCGTCCATGACGCGCGGGTGGCGTGGAACACACAGCGGGTTGTGCGCGCCGGCGGGGGCGTGCCGGTGATGGGCCAGACGGGCCATGCCTTGATGAAGTCGCGCATGCGGGTCGAAGGCGCGATCTATGGCGGGGAGTTGTCGGCCCACCACTATTTCCGGGATTTCATGTATTGCGATAGCGGCATGATCCCGTGGCTTCTGATGCTGGCGCAGATCTCGACCACGGGGCAGAGCCTGCAACAGAGCTTTGCCGAAATGCGCGCCCTGCATCCCTCCTCGGGCGAGATCAACTTTCGCGTCGCGGATCCCGAGCGGGCTGTGGCGGCAGTTCTTGGTGAACTGGGGCCACAGGCGGTCGAGATCGACCATACGGATGGACTGAGTCTGAGTTTTGGCCAGTGGCGCGCCAATCTACGACGCTCGAATACAGAGGCGCTCTTGCGGTTGAACGTGGAGGCACGTGGTGATGCGGATCTCGTGGCCGAACAGGTGGCGCGGATCACCGCGCTGCTGCGTCCCTTCGCTGAGGGTTGAGCGGTTCAGTAAACCGGCGGAGAGACAATCCAGATCACCGTGGCCGGCGCATCGTTCGGATTGCGCCAGCGATAGGCATCGTCAGAAAACTGGAAGCTGTCGCCCATGGCCAGCGTGAACCACGCGCCATCCAGTTCCAGATCGATCTGCCCGTCGATCACCACACCGCCATCCTCGCGGCCCCGCGTGCTGACGACCGTGCCACTCTCGGAGCGGGGGGAAAAAGTCGAGTGGATCATCTCGAAATTGCCGTTCAGGTTGGGCGAAAGCAGCCGCTCTCGCAGCCCGCTTTCCTCCGAGCCGATGGGTTCTGCGGAAGCACCGCGTACGATCAGGCCGCGCTCGGCCTCCGATTGCGAGGCGGAGCGGAAGAAGAAGCTGATCGGGACCTCGAATTGCGCAGCCAGAGCCGAGAGATCCTGGATCGACGGATCGGTCTGGCCTCTTTCTACCTGGCTGAGCCAGCCGACCGAGCGCCCGACCTCGTTGCACAGCGCCTGCAGGGTCCAGTTCCGGGATTTCCGCAGAGCGCGAATGTCTTCTCCGATATGCGGTGTCATGGGTGAGAACCGGGTCCGTGGCTGGATGAAATTTGGGCTGTTGGGGGTCTCTAGCGCAGGTTCGGTGAAGGAATCCAGATTTTTCCACCCAGAAGTGAAAAAATGATTTGAAATTTCATTTCAGTCTGTGGCAACGAATGCGCAAGCTTCGGGCATTTGCACAGCAATGCGCAGTGCAGAGAGACCCGGCACATCGATTGGGAGATCGCACCCGTGCAAACCGCACCGCTATCGACACCTGCGCCGACGGACCCTGCGGCGCCCCGCCCGGTCCTCCGGAGCCGGGGTGCGCAGCATCACGACCGTGCCGGGTGCATTGGTCCGACCTCCCGCCATCAGACTTCCCCTCGGCCCAAGACCCCAGCCTGCGCGGCGGGGCTTCTGTAAACAGGATTGCTGCTCTCATGACCCAATTACCTACTTCCGCGCGCGTCGTTATTATTGGTGGGGGTGTGTCCGGGTGTTCGGTCGCCTATCACCTGGCCAAGCTCGGCTGGAAGGACATCGTCCTGCTGGAGCGCAAACAGCTGACCTGCGGAACCACCTGGCATGCGGCGGGACTGATCGGCCAGCTCCGCGCGAGCCAGAACATGACCCGGCTGGCAAAGTACTCCACGGATCTCTACGGCAAGCTGGAGGCCGAGACCGGCGTGTCCACGGGCTTTCGCGAGACCGGATCCATCACCGTTGCCCTGACCGAACACCGCAAGGAGGAGATCCTGCGTCAAGCCGGACTCGCCCGGGTCTACGGGGTCGAGGTCGAGGAGCTTTCTCCCACCGAGGTGCTCGAACGCTATCCCCATCTGAATATCGAGGGCGTGACGGCGGGGGTGTATCTGCCCCATGACGGCCAGTCCGATCCGGGCAATGTGGCCCTGTCGCTGGCCAAGGGCGCGCGGAACATGGGCGCCAAGATCGTCGAAGGCGTGAAGGTCACGGCTGTGACCCAGGCGGAGGGACGTGTCACCGGGGTGAGCTGGCAGCAGGGCGAAGAGCAGGGCCATATCGCTGCCGATATGGTGGTGAACTGTGCGGGTATGTGGGCACGTGAGCTCGGCAAGATGTCCGGGGTCAATGTCCCGCTCCACGCCTGTGAGCATTTCTATATCGTCACCGAAGGCATCGAAGGGCTGAAGTCCCAGCCAGTGCTGCGCGTGCCGGATGAATGCGCGTATTACAAGGAAGACGCCGGCAAGATCCTGCTCGGCGCGTTTGAGCCCAAAGCCAAACCATGGGGGATGAACGGCATCTCCGAAGACTTCTGCTTTGACCAGCTGCCGGAGGATTTTGATCACTTCGAACCCATCCTGGAGGCGGCGGTGAACCGTCTGCCGATGCTGGCCGAAGCGGGGATTCACACCTTCTTCAACGGCCCGGAGAGCTTCACCCCCGATGACCGCTACTATCTCGGTGAGGCGCCCGAGCTGGGCGGCTATTGGGTGGCGGCGGGGTATAACTCCATCGGGATCGTCTCCTCCGGCGGGGCAGGCATGGCGCTGGCCCAGTGGATGAATGATGGCGAGCCGCCCTTTGACCTCTGGGAGGTGGATATCCGGCGCGCCCAACCCTTTCAGGCCAATCGCCACTACCTGCAAGAGCGGGTTTCGGAAAGCCTTGGCTGGCTCTATGCGGATCACTACCCGTTCCGCCAGCCCGAAACCGCCCGGGGGATCCGTCGCTCACCCCTGCATGAGCACCTGAAAGCCAAGGGCGCGGTGTTCGGTGAAACCGCTGGATGGGAGCGCGCGAACTGGTTCGCCAATGAGGGGCAGGAGCGCGATTACAAGTACGACTGGGCCGGTCAGAACTGGTTCGACAACCGCGCCGCCGAGCATATGGCGATCCGCGAAGGGGTTGGCATGCTCGACATGTCCTCCTTCGGCAAGATTCGGGTCGAAGGGCGCGATGCGTGTGCCTTCCTCCAGAAGATGTGCGGTGCCCAGATGGACGTGCCCCAGGGCAAGATCGTCTATACCCAGATGCTGAACCAGCGGGGCGGGATCGAATGCGACCTGACGGTCACCCGCCTGTCGGAGACGGCGTATTTCCTGGTGGTTCCGGCGGCCACTGTGCATCGTGATCTGGCCTGGCTGCGGCGTCATGTGGGCGACCACTTCGTGGTCATAAGCGATGTCACCAGCTCCGAAGCGGTGCTGCCGCTCATGGGCCCCAAGGCGCGCGACGTTCTGATGGCCTGTTCGCCCAACGATTTCTCGAATGACCACCACCCCTTCGGCATGGCCCGCGAAATCGAGATCGGTCTCGGCCTCGCCCGGGCGCATCGGGTGACCTATGTGGGCGAACTCGGCTGGGAGATCTACATCTCCACCGATATGGCCGCTCATGTCTGGGAAACCCTTGTGGAGGCGGGTGCTGATCACGGTCTGACGCTGTGCGGGCTCCATGCCATGGACACGCTGCGGCTTGAGAAAGCCTTCCGCCACTATGGTCACGACATCACAGATGAGGACCACGTGTTGGAGGCGGGTCTCGGCTTCGCAGTCAAGACGGACCTGCCAGGCAAGGAGGACTTCCTGGGCCGCGAGGCGGTGCTGCGCAAGCGTGAGACCGGGCTGGAGCGCCGCCTGATGCAGTTCAAGCTCGAGGATCCGAGCGCTCACCTGCATCACAACGAGCCCCTGGTGCGTGATGGCAAGATCGTCGGGTATCTGACCTCGGGCGGCTACGGCCACAAGCTGGGCGGGGCGATTGGTCTGGGCTATGTGCCTTGCGCCCATGAGCGTGAAACAGCGGCCGAGATGAAGGCTGGCACCTATGAGATCGAGATTGCCGGGCGACGCTATGCGGCGCAGGCAAGCCTCGCGCCCATGTACGATCCGAAATCCGAGCGTACCAAGGCCTGAGCCGGGTCTGGCGACATCCTTTGACCGTATGAAAGCCGGGCCTTGCGCCCGGCTCTTTTCTTACAAGTTCAGGAATATCCCTATTTTAGAATACGCATTCCCAAATACACTTGAATACGCATTCACGTGGGTCTAGGGTCGCGGAAGAATCCCACAAGAGGGCGGACGCTATGCGCAGATCACACGCCAGCACGCACAAGGGCCGTGCTTGCGTCGCACGCCGGTGTGGCGCGCAGTGCTCGCGCTTTATGGCGCCCGCTTGCGCTCTTTCCTTCGCCCCCTAAACCGTGAGCCGGAGCAGGACATAGACCCATGACCATCGAGTATCTCAAGCATTCCAAGCCAGAGGCAGAGCGGGCCGAAGACGACGCTAAGGTCCGTCAGGTTGTCGAGACGACGCTGGCCGATATCGAAACCCGGGGCGATGCCGCCATCCGCGAGCTCAGTCAGAAATTCGACGGCTATGCGCCAGAGAGGTTTCGCCTGAACGCCTCCGAGATCGAGGCCGCGATGCAAAAGGTCTCGACCCGGGATATGGAGGATATCCGCTTCGCCCAGGATCAGATCCGCGCCTTTGCCGAGGCGCAGCGCGCCTCTATGACGGATATTGAGGTCGAGACCCGGCCCGGTGTCATACTTGGTCATCGCAATATCCCTGTGCAATCCGTGGGCTGCTACGTGCCCGGCGGCAAGTTCCCCATGGTGGCCTCGGCCCATATGTCTGTGCTGACGGCCTCCGTTGCGGGGGTGCCGCGCATCGTGGCCTCGGCCCCGCCCGTCGACGGCGCGCCTCATCCGGCGATTGTCGCGGCCATGCATCTGGGCGGTGCGCATGAGATCTATGTGCTTGGGGGGATCCAGGCCGTGGGCGCCATGGCCATCGGGACCGAGACCGTGGATCCGGTCCATATGCTGGTGGGGCCGGGCAATGCCTTTGTCGCCGAGGCCAAGCGGCAGCTCTATGGACGGGTCGGGATTGACCTCTTTGCCGGGCCGACAGAGACCATGGTCATCGCGGACGAGACCGTGGACGCCGAAATGTGCGCCACAGACCTGCTGGGCCAAGCCGAGCACGGCTACAACTCACCCGCCTGCCTGATCACCAATTCCCGCAAGCTCGCTGAAGAGACCCTGGCCGAGATCGACCGGATTCTCGCGATCCTGCCCACTGCCGAGACTGCCGCCACCAGCTGGCGCGACTATGGAGATGTGATCCTCTGCGACACCTATTACGAGATGCTGCAGGTCGCCAATGACATGGCCTACGAGCATGTTCAGGTGATGACCGACCGGGATGACTGGTTCCTGGCCGAGATGCATTCCTATGGCGCGCTCTTCCTCGGGCCGCGCACCAATGTGGCCAATGGCGATAAGGTGATCGGCACTAACCACACCCTGCCCACCAAGAAGGCCGGGCGCTACACGGGCGGGCTCTGGGTCGGCAAGTTCCTAAAAACCCATTCCTATCAGAAGATCACCACCGATGCGGCGGCGGCCGAGATCGGGGCCTATGGCTCGCGGCTCTGTATGCTCGAGGGCTTTGTCGGCCATGCGGAGCAGTGCAATGTCCGGGTTCGCCGCTATGGCGGGGCCAATGTGCCCTACGGAGCCGCGGCGGAGTAACCCAAATGCCCGAGGCCCGGATCACGGCGGCGGATGTCGCACGCAAGGCAGGTGTGAGCCAGCCGACCGTGAGCCGTGTTTTCACGCCGGGCTCGCGGGTTTCGCCGGACAAGGTGGCCCGCGTGCGCGAGGCCGCGCGCGAGCTAGGCTATCTGCCTAACACGCTGGCGCGCTCGCTCAATACCGGGCGCAGCTACACGATCGGGATCGTGCTGGCATACCTCACCAACCCGTTTTACCCCGAGGCGCTGCAGATCCTGTCGGAGCGCTTCAGCGCGCGCGGCTACCATATGATGGTGATCTTCGCCCAGAACCTCGAGGAGGAGGTCGACGGCGTGGTCGAGAACCTGATGGCTCATCAGGTGGACGGGATCATCCTTGCCTCGGTGAGTATGTCCAACTCCCTGACAGAGCGGCTGCGCGAACTGAGCATGCCCTTTGTCCTCTTCAATCGCGGACAAGAGGATCGCAGCCTGCCCGCGGTCACTTCCGCGAACTATGCGGGCGGGTATCTGGCGGGGCAGTTCCTCGTGGCGGGGGGGCACCAGCGGATCGCCCATGTGGCGGGTTGGCAAAAATCGCTCAATGGGCGCGACCGGCAGGCGGGGTTCGAGGCGGCTCTGGCGGAGGCCGGTCAGTCACCGCTGGCGATCATCGAAGGCGCGTTTCGCCGGGATGTCGCCGCCGAAGCCACGCGCGCTCTCTTTGCGCGACCCGATCCACCCGATGCGATCTTTGTCGGCAATGACCACATGGCGTTCGCCGTGCTCGAGACATTGCAGTCCGAGCTTGGCCGCGCGGTCCCGGGGGAGGTCTCCGTGGTCGGCTATGACGATGTGGCCATGGCCGCCTGGCCCTCCTATGACCTCACGACCCTGCGCCAGCCTGCCAGCGAAATGGCGGATGCGACGGTCACTATGCTTCTCGGCATGATCGAAGCGGGGGACGCCCCGTCCGGTCGGCTTGAAATTGAAAGCCCTCTGATTCTACGCGGCTCGGCCCGCATTCCCGAGGGCTGGCCGCGCGATGCGGCGAGCCCCTCTAGACTGATCCAAGGAGACCCGAAATGACTTCGCCCGATCTGCAGCCCCGCATCGTGCGCTATGGCGAGCTTGTGCCCTGCAAGACCGCCTTTATTGACGCCCACACCCCGGGCTCGGACCAGAAGGAAAACTTCACGATCATCGGGGGCGGGGTGTCGGAAAGCCCGGACCAGCATGTCCACCTGCGCGATGCGATCGGCTTCAATATCGGCGCGGCGGGCCAGCCGCCGAAATGCCGCAACTCGCTCCATGACCACAACACCGCCGAGGTGTTCTTCGTGCTCAAGGGGCGTTGGCGGTTCTTCTGGGGGCGGCATGGCAATGCGGGCGAGGTCGTGCTGGAGGAAGGCGATATCTTCAACATCCCCACGGGGATCTTCCGCGGGTTCGAGAATATCGGCCTCGACTACGGGATGATCATGGCCGTGCTGGGCGGCGATGATGCGGGTGGCGGTGTCCACTGGGCCCCGCAGGTCGTGGAAGATGCCGGGGCGCATGGGCTGGTTCTGGGCGAGGATGGCAAGCTCTATGACAGCGCCAAGGGCGAGCATTTGCCTGACGGCGTGGTTCCGATGCCGCTCATGTCCCCGGACGAGCTCGCCAAGCGCGGCGAGCCTCTGACGTCGGACGTCGTGCCCCATTTCGTGGCGCGCTACTGGGACCTGATGGCGCTGGCGGATCGCGCCCCGGTCAAGGTGATCGGGGCGGGGGCCGTGCTCGAGGACCGTCCGGGCTTCGAGGTGGAGTTCCTGACCCGCGGATCGGTTCAGCCAGCGGCGCATGTCAGCGACATGCCCGAGGTTCTGATGCCCATGCGGGGCCATTGGCGGCTCAGTTGGGACGGGGACGAGACCGTGCTCAATCCCGGTGACACCTGCCTGATCCAACCGGGGCTCTCGCATACCCTGACACCTGCCATGACGGGCGAGGTCAGCCTCTACCGCGTGCGGCGGACGGACGATCCTGCGGGCAAGACAATGTCGCGGGCCGGATGAGCGAGCCCCTCGTTCTGCTGCCAGGGATGATGTGCGACGCGCGGCTCTTTGCGGCGCAGATCGCGGGTCTGTCCCATAGCCGCCCGATCCTTGTCGTGCCCCCAACCGGTCACGATACGGTGCCTGCGCTGGCGCGCGCCGTGCTCGAGACCGCGCCACCGCGCTTTGCGTTGGCGGGTCTTTCCATGGGCGGGATCGTCGCGATGGAGGTGATCCGGTTGGCCCCGGAGCGGGTCACGCGATTGGCTCTTCTGGATACCAATCCCCGTGCGGACCCGCCGGGCAAAGCGACGGACCGCGCAGCGCAGGTTGCGCGGGCGCAGGGGGCAGGGTTGGCGCAGGTGATGCAGGCAGAGCTCATCCCTTACTATCTGGCGTCAGAGGATCCGGAAGATCCCAATCTCGATCTCTGTCTGCAAATGGCGCTGGATCTGGGGCCCGATGTGTTTGCCGCGCAGTCCCATGCGCTGCAGACACGCCCGGATCAACAGGAGAGCCTGCGCGACGTGCAGGTTCCGACGCTCGTCCTTTGCGGGACGCAGGATCGTCTCTGTCCGCCTGCGCGGCACGCGTTGATGCGGGACCTGATCCCGGGGGCGGAACTGGTGCAGATACCGGGAACGGGACATCTGCCAACGATTGAGACACCGGCAGCTGTGACGGATGCCCTGCGGCACTGGTTGGCGCGACCTGCCTAGGGGCGACGGGGACAAGTGGTTCTATCCTTACCCGGACAAGAGCGACCCTCGCCGTCCACCTTCATGCGGAGAGAGATATCATGCCAACCGGCACAGACGCGCCGCGCGTGACGTGGCGGGCGCGGCCATGCTGCGGCCTAGTCGAGCGAAACGGTCTTGCCAGACAACCCGACCGAAAGCGTCAGGGAGCCTTCATTGATCAGCCATTTCCGCAGCACATAGCTGCGCGCGCCGCAGGCGTGCATCGGGTCGGCCTCGGCCATCACCTTGGCTGCTTCAAAAGACTCCGCCCGGTAGATGATCAATCCGATCCCTTCCATCTGGGTGCCGGTTTCATCTGACATCGGCCCGGCAAAGGCGAGGGCGCCGAGCGACTCCAGCTCTGCCTGATAGGCCAGGTGGTCTGGCAGGGCGGCCTTGACCGCCTCAGGTGCTCCCGCAGGCATCGATTGCGCCACATACAACTCCAACGCGAGCGCGCCACGCGCCTTGGCTTCCGCCTTGTAACTTTCCCATGCGGGCATCTGATCCCTCCTCCCATGCTCGATTTCAAAATATCGATTTTATTTGACTTGAGGTTTTTTTATCGCCAAAAAAGATCCCAGGCAAGAGGGAGGCTGGGATGCGATTTCTAGTGGGGCGCGTCGATGGCGCACAAGGCGTATTCGCTGTGAGCGGCGATCACGCGGTCAATCTGAGCGCGGCTCTACCGGGGGTCGGCTCCGACCTCACCACCTTGGCGGAGGACACGGATCTGCGCGCCGCCGCGGCAACGGCTGCGGCGTCCGGGGCTGCGACCATTCCTTTGACGGAGATCACGCCCGCCCTGCCCATCGCGGCCCCGCCGACGATCATCTGTCTTGGCCTGAACTATGTGGAGCATATCAAGGAGGGCGGCTACGAGATCCCGGATTACCCGGCGCTCTTCATGCGCGGGCGCAAGTCGATCATGGCGGCAGGCGCGCCCATGGTTCGCCCCAGCTGCTCGGAACAGCTCGATTATGAGGCCGAGCTGATGGTGATCATCGGCAAGGAGGGGCGCAACATCTCCGAGGCGGACGCCCTGTCCCATGTCTTTGGCTACACAGTGTTCAATGACGGCTCCGTGCGCGACTACCAGCGCAAGACCCATCAATGGACCCCGGGCAAGAATTTCGATGCCACCGGCGCGATTGGGCCGTTTGTGGTCACGCCCGAGGATCTGCCCGAAGGGGCCTCTGGCCTCAAGATCGAGAGCCGGGTGGGGGATGAGATCCTGCAATCTTCGAACACGAGCAACATGCTCTGGGGCGCGGCCAAGGCGATCTCGATCATCTCGGGCTACACCACGCTTAGCCCCGGCGACCATATCGCCCTCGGCACCCCGCCGGGCGTCGGCCATGCCAAGAAGCCGAACCCGCGCTGGCTGCGCCCCGGCGAGACCGTCGAGATCGAGATCGAAGGGATCGGCATCTGCGCCAGCCCCATCATCGATGAGGCCGATCTGGGTCAGAAGACGGCGGCGGAGTGATGGGGGAGGGTGAGCAATCCCTCGCGGCCCTGCGCGCCCAGGCGCAGGAGGCGGTGCGGTCCCTGCGGGCGCGCAAGCCACGGCTCGACGATGATGCGATTGACCTGATCCTGCGGGACGCACGCTCTCACTACGCCTGGACGGACAAGCCGGTCAGCGAAGAGATGCTGCGTACCCTCTACGAGATCACGATCAACGGCCCGACCAGTATGAACACCTGCCCGGCGCGATTCATCTTCGTGACCAGCGATGCGGCGAAGACCCGGTTGGCCAAGTCGCTCAAGCCTAAGAATGTCGAGAAGATGCGCGATGCCCCGGTGACGGCGATCATCGCCTGGGACCCGGAATACTGGCGCAAGCTCGACTTTCTCTTTCCCCATGAGGACCGCAAACCGCTTTTTGAGGGCAAGCCGGGCTATGCCCATGACACGGCCTACCGCAACTCCACCCTGCAAGGCGCGTATTTCATGATCGCGGCCCGTGCCATGGGGCTCGATGTGGGGGCGATGTCGGGGTTCTCAAACTCCATCGTGGATGCGGAGTTCTTTGCCGAGAACGGTTGGAAATCCAATTTCCTCTGCAATATCGGCTATGCGGATGAAACGGCGCTCTTTCAAAAGCTGCCGCGCTTCGGCTTTGACGATATCTGCGAGATCATCTGAGCCATGGCGTTGCGTCCCAAAACCACGGTCACGCTAAAGGCAAATGCGCGCGGCTCCAGCCATTCCCGGTCGGATGTCTCCATTCGCGACCTGCGCTTTGCCATCGACGAGCCGACCGAGCGGGGCGGGACCAATGCCGGGCCGACGCCGACGGACACCGCACTCAGCGCTCTCATCGGGTGCACCAATGTGATCGGCCATAAATGCGCGGCCAAGCTCGGGGTCGATATCGGGCATTTGCAGATCACTGTCGCCTGCCAGTTCGACCGACGGGGCGTGACGCTCGCCGAAGAGATCGACGTTCCGTTTCAATCCATTACGCAAACCGTCCTCAGCGACGGCACCGCAACCGACCAAGAGTTGCAGGCCGTGGCATCCGAGGTCGAGAAATACTGCCCCCTCGCAAAGCTCTTTGTCGCGGCGGGAACGCAGCTCACAACAATCTGGAGGAAGGCCTGAGCAAACAGGCCATTAAGGGAGGATACCATGTTCAGCAAACTGACACGCCGCGCCACGCTGGCGGCACTTCTGATCGGGGCCACCGCGCTCCCGACCCTGGCACAAGAAAAGATCCGCGTGAGCGTGATCGACGGCTATCCGGCCCGGGCGCTCTGGGTGAAGGAGTTCACGAATTTCTTCATCCCCGAGGTCGACAAGCGCCTCGCCATGACCGGCAATTACGAGATGGACTGGATGGAGAGCTATGGCGGAACCATCGTCAAACCCAAGGGCGTGCTCGAAGGGGTGAAGCTGGGTCTTGGCGATATCGGCATCGTCACCACCATTTTTCACAGCTCCAAGCTGCCCTCTCAGGGGCTTGCGGCGGTGACCCCCTTCGTGGCCGCTGATGCGCGCGCCGTGGCCAAGGCGGTCGACGAGATCGCCAAGGAATACCCGGCGATGCAGGCCGAGTTCGACAAGCAGAACCAGGTTTATCTCGCCACGGGCGTGGTGCTCGACACCTATCAGGTTTTCTCGCGGGAGCCGGTGAACGCGCTGTCGGATCTCGAAGGCTCCAAGGTCGCGGGTGCGGGGATGAACCTGCGCTATCTCGAAGGGATCGAAGGCGCTGCCGGCGTGCGCGGAGGCCTGACGGATTTCTACAACATGGTGCAGACCGGGCTCGTGGATCACGCCATGCTCTGGCCCGAGGCGGCCTCGACCTTCAAGATCGCCGAGGTGGCGCCCTATATGCTCAAGGCCGATCTGGGCGCGGTGAACTCCAAGACAATCACCGTGAACAAGAATTACTGGGCCAAGCTGCCCGATGAGGTGAAGGACGTGCTGCAGGAGGTCGCCGTCGCCTATCGCGACCACGTGGCAGGCATCGCCATGGACCGGGCTGAGGCGAGCCGCGAGGCCTATGTGGCCGCAGGTGGCACCGTGGTCGAGATGGACGCGGCGGAGCGCGCGGCCTGGGCCAATGCCATGCCGAATATCGCCGCCGAGTGGGCAGCAAGCCTTGACGCGGCGGGTCAGCCTGGCACGCAAATGCTCAACACCTATATGGGCAAGCTGCAGGCGGCGGGCTTCACCCCGGTGCGCGACTGGTCCGATGACGACGCGGTCAACTAAGCTCTGACGGCCCCGGAATGAGCCTTTTTGCCAAAATTGCCAGCGGCGTCGCCATGGCGGCCAACGCCGCTGGCACCTTTGTGGTCATCGCCCTGATCGCGGTGGTCAATTACGACATCATCGCGCGGGGGATCTTCTCGAAGCCCTTTCTGGGCGCGGTGGAGGTCGTGCAATTCTCCATGGTGCTTATCGTGTTCCTGCAGCTCCCGGATGTGATCCGGGTCGGGCGGTTGACACGTTCAGACGGGTTCCTGATGTTGATGCGCCGCCGCAAACCGTCCGTGGGTCGCGCCATGAGCCGGATCATCGACGCCGTCAGCGCGCTTTTCATGGTGCTGGTGGCCATCGCGATTTGGCCGGAATTCCTCGAGATGTGGGAGACAAAAGATTTCTTCGGCGTGCCCGGCGTCTTCACGGCCCCCTGGTGGCCGGTGAAGCTGGTGATTTTCCTGAGCGCCTGCCTCTGCACCGTGCATTTCATCCTGCACATCTTCAGCCAGACCGGGGAGGGCGACCCCCATCAGGAAAGCGGCTCATGACTCCCGTCGATATCGGTCTCATCTCTATCGTCGCGATCATCGTGCTGATCTATCTCGGCATGTACATTCCGATCGCGCTCGGCCTCGTGAGCTTCCTCGCGATCTGGATCATGCGCGACAGCATGGATCTGTCCTTTGCACTGCTGAAAATCGCCATTGGCGACAGTGCGATGGAATACACCTTTGCCACCATCCCGCTCTTCACTTTCATGGGGCTGATCGTCTCGAAGGCGGGGCTGGGCGCGGATATCTACTCGGTTATGAACCAGGGCTTCCGCCGGATTACCGGCGGGATCGGCATGGCCACTGTAGGGGCGAATGCGGTCTTTGCCGCAGTAACCGGGTCGTCCATCGCCTCGGCCTCGGTCTTTTCGAAAATGTCCGTTCCGGAGATGCTGCGCCACAATTACAACCCGCGCTTCGCCGTGGGCGTGGTCGCCGGGAGCTCGGTGCTTGGCATGATCATTCCGCCCTCGGCGATGCTGATCATCTACTCCTTCGTGGCCGAGCAATCCGTGGGGGAGATGTTCCTCGCGGGCGTGATCCCGGGCCTCATGCTCGCGGCGGCCTATGTGGCGGCGATCTGGTTCATGGGCCGCTTCACCCCGGGCTTTGTCGGCGGCGAGATGGTGGAGGAGGGCGATCTCATGCCCTGGTCCGAGATCGCTGTGAAGACCCTGCCGATCCTTGGGCTGATCATCGTCGTGCTCGGCGGAATCTATACGGGCTGGACCACACCGGTGGAGGCCGGGGCAGCGGGCTCGCTGCTGGGGATCATCATCGCCGCCGTGCGGGGGCGCATCAACCTGCGCAGCTTCTGGGAGACGGTGATCGAGACCGGCCATATCACCGCCGCGATCCTCTTCCTGATCACGGCCGCCTCCATGTATGCGCGGATGCTCGGCCTTGCTGGCCTGCCCAACGAGCTGCAGAACCTGCTGGCGGCCAATGAGTTTTCCTTCTTCTGGATCATGGTGTTGCTGGTCGTGCTGATGCTGTTTCTCGGGACTATCCTTGATACGGCCTCAATCATCCTGATCGTCGTGCCGCTCTTTCTGCCGCTGATCGACGATATGGGGCTGAGCCTCGTGTGGTTCGGCATCGTGGCCGTGGTCGCCGCCGAGATCGGGCTGCTGACGCCACCTCTGGGCCTCAGTTGCTTTGTCATCAAAGCGACGCTCGATGATGACCGGATCAAGCTCAAGGATGTGTTCCTCGGCGCCTTGCCCTTTGCCTTCGTGATGCTGCTGGTGCTGATCGTGCTGATCCGCTTCCCCAGCCTCAGCCTCGCCCTTCTCTGACCACAGGAGACCGTGACATGCGGAATGTGACCAAAGACAATATCACCGATGTGTTCATGGGCTATCTGGGCGAGGGGACGGACCCGCGCCTGCGGGAGGTGATGGGCAGTCTCGTGCACCATCTCCACGCCTTTGCGCGGGAGACGAACCTTACCCATGCGGAGTGGAACATGGGCATCCAGTTCCTCGAGCGGGCGGGGGAGATCTCGGACAAGGAGCGGCATGAGTATGTGCTCCTCTCGGATGTGCTGGGGCTCTCATCACTGGTGGATATGCTGCACAATGCGCCGGAGGGGACATCCTCCTCGGTGCTGGGGCCGTTCCACATCACGGGTTCGCCGCCGCTGCCCGTGGGGGGCGATCTGCGGCAGGATTTTGATGCGCCCGTGTTGCTGGCCGAGGGGGTCGTGCGCGGCCCGGATGGCGCGCCGATCCCGGGCGCGACGCTTGATATCTGGCAGACCGCGCCGAACGGGCTCTATTCCAGTCAGGACCTGGATCAGGACACCTATTCCTTCCACGGGCTGCAGACCGTCGGAGATGACGGCCGTTATGCCTTCACCACCGTGCGGCCCGTGGAATACACCGTGCCTTCGGACGGGCCCGTGGGGGATATCCTGCGCGCCTGCGGGCGGCATCCATGGCGGCCCTCGCACCTGCACTACATCGTTGAGGCCGAGGGCTATAAGCCGCTCGTGACCGAGGTCTTCCCCGAGGATGACCCCTATCTCGATCAGGACACGGTCTTTGGCGTGCGCGAAGATCTGGTCATGCGGTATGAAACGCGGCCTGCGGGCAGTTTCCCGGCGGAGGGGTTCGCGCTGTCGGGTAAGGTGTCGGAGGAGTATCTCGCGGTCACCTTCGATCTGACGCTGGTGCCCCAGGGCTGAGGCGCTACTCCGCCACCTTGGGGGCCGCGCTGTCCCCGAGGCTTTCGGCCAGAAACGCGCCCGTATTGCGGTAATGATCCAGAAGCCGGGTGCTCGCCGCCTCCACATCCCGCGCGACCACGGCGGCGAGAATGCCCGCATGCTCATCGCCCACATCCCGGCGGCCATAGCTCAGCGCGCTGCCTGCGAGATAGCGATAGCGGATGTTCAGATCATAGAGCTGCGAGCAAAACTTCAGCAGGATGGGCGAGCGCGCATTGGACAGAAGCGCCATGTGAAAGCTCTTGTGGAAGGTCTCGTAATCCGGGTCCTGCGCCGCCTTGGCCCGCTTCATCCGATGATGGGCGAGCACCACGTCTTCCTCCCAGGCCTCGGTCGCTGCGGCGAGGCTCTCGCGCAAGGCCAGATCCTCCAGCGTGCAGCGCAGGGTCAGGATCTCATCGAAATTCTCGGCGCTGACATCAGCGGTGCGAAAGCCGCGCTGGTCGATCCGCTCCACCAGATAGTCCGAGGTCAACAGACTCAGCGCCTCCCGGATCGGGGAGGCTCCGGTGTCGAGCCGCTTGCGCAGCCCGTCGATTTTGAGCTTTTCGCCCGGTTGCAGCGCCCCGGTCACGATCATCTTGCGCAAGGTATGATAGGCCCGCTGGGTGGCCGAGCCATCGCCCGGGGCCAAAGTCTGGGCCTGGGCCGAAAGGGGATCTTGCGCCTGCATTTGGTGGTCTCCGCAAACATGCATAGTCGAGTCAGCTTAACCGTCCGGCCAGCATGCCCCAAGGGAAACCGCCCGTTGGGACCGGGCATCGCGAGGATGCCGGTCCGTCCGATGTATTTTTGCCGATATAGGCGCTCAGATCAACAAAAAGTCGATAAAATGACCGTGTGCGATCCGGGCGCAAGGTCTCGCCCGGACCCGAGGTCAGGTCAAGCGCACAGGCGCGCCAGAGGCCAGGGACTGCGCCGCACTGTCAGCCAGCCGCTGGGCCGCCACCCCGTCCTCGATCGTGGCACCAAGGGGCGTGCCCCCGCTGACGGCCTCGACGAAATGGGTCATCTCGGCGAGATAGGCGGCCTCGTAGCGCTCCAAGAAGAAATCCATGGTCCGCGCCCCGTTGAACCCGTCCGCTCCGGCGCGGGTCACGAGATTGCTCGGCTGGTTCGCCGCTTGCAGCATCCCCTCGGCCCCATGCACCTCGATCCGCTGGTCATAGCCATAGGTGGCCCGGCGCGAATTGGTGATCTGACAGATCTTGCCGCTGGCCGTGGTCATGGTCACCGCCGCCGTGTCCACATCGCCCGCTGCCCCAATCGCCGGATCCACAAGGCAGGAGCCTACGGCAAAGAGCTCGACTGGTTCTTCGCCTAGCAGAAAGCGCGCCATGTCGAGGTCATGGACCATCATATCCCGAAAAAGCCCACCCGAGCTCTCGATATAGGCAATCGGGGGCGGGGCCGGATCGCGAGAGGTGATGACGACCTGCTCGACCGTGCCGATGGCCCCAGCCCGGACCTGCGCCTGCAAATGGGCAAAGCTCGGATCGAAGCGCCGGTTGAACGCGGTCAGAAAGGGCACACCCGCAGCGGCCACGGCCTCGCGGCATTCGGCGGCGCGCTCGGCGCTCAGATCGATGGGTTTTTCGCAGAAAATCGCCTTGCCCGCGGTAGCGCAGGCGTGGATCTGATCATAGTGCAGGGTGGTGGGCGTGGCGATGATCACCGCGTCGATATCCGCGCCCTCCATGATGGCCTCCGGTGCACGCACCTCTGCGCCTGCGCTGGCGGCCAGCGCTTCGGCAGCGGCAGGCATGGCATCAGCCACGGCCACGAGATCCGCCCCGGCCATGCGCGACAGGCTGCGGGCATGGACCTGCCCGATGCGACCACATCCCAAAAGTCCTAGTTTCATGCGATTTCCTTTTCTGGCGCCAGGGCGCGAAGGGCGCTGCGGGCGGCAGCCTCAAGCGGGGCTTCGACCTCACGCAGGATCTGCACCCTGTCGAACCGGTCCGGGTCAGCGGCCACGGCGCTGCGCAGGGCTTTGCCGAACGTCATACGCAGCTCTGTTCCGATGTTGAACTTGCAGATCGAGGTGCCCCGGGCCAGCCGCGCGCGCTGCTCCAGCGGCACGCCGGAGCCGCCATGGATCACCAGCGGCACCTCTGTCCGGGCATCGATCTCGGCAATGCGCGCCTCATCCAGCCCGCCCTCGCGGTTTTGCTGCAGATGCACATTGCCCACGGAAATCGCCATGGCATCGACGCCGGTCTCAAAGGCAAAGCGCTCGGCTTCGGCAGGGTTCGTGCCCTGGCTCGCCGCCCCGTCGGAATAGCCGACAAAGCCGATCTCCCCCTCGCAGGAGATCCCGGCCCGATGCGCCATCTCGGCGATCAGGGCGGTCTGGGCGATGTTCTCGCTGAGCGGCAGTTTCGAGCCGTCGAACATCAGCGAGGTGAAGCCGCTATCGAGCGCCTCACGGCATTCGTCAAAGCTGTAGCCATGGTCGAGATGGGCGACCACGGGCACGGACACGCTCTCGGCCAGGTGGCGGAACATCCGGCCCAGAACGGGCAGGGGCGTATGGGCCCGGCAGGAGGGTCCGGCTTGTAAGATCACCGGCAGGCGCTCGGCCTCGGCGGCGGCCACATAGGCGCGCATATCTTCCCAGCCGAGGCAGACGAGCCCGCCCACCGCATAGCCGCCTTTGAGCGCGGGTTGCAGGACGTCGGAAAGCGTCGCGAGGGTCATTTGAATTTCGCCACCATATCCATGATGCCCGGGATCGTGTGGAGCTGTTCCTCATGGGTGGGTTGGAAATACTGCTTCAGGCTGCGTTGGCTGAGCCCCCCGAGAATGGTGAAGTAGTACATCTCATAGCCCGGCAGCGCGGCGCAGGGGTGGTAGCCCTTGTCGATGCAGATCGTAGAGCCATCCATGATGTGATAGGCGTCACCGGGCTTGTTGTCCTCGCGCTGGAGCATCTGCAACCCCGAGCCGTAGTTCGGCTTGAAGCGGAAATTGTAGGTCTCGTCATGGCGCGTCTCGTCCGGCAGGCGGTCCGTGTCATGCTTATGGCTGGGAAAGCCCGACCAACCGCCCGCACCCACGGTGAAAAGCTCCGACACAAGCAGGCGTCCCACGCGCTCATGCTGGTTGGCGCCGAGGATATGCTTGATCTTGCGATGGGTTTTCGTGTCGTCCGAACCGTATTGCACGAGGTCGAGCTCATCGGCGCGCACGGCGAAAGGCTCAAACATTTTGTCGAACTTGGCCCCGGCGATGAAAACCTCGGCGTCGTCCGAGAGGCAAGTGAAGCGCGCTTCCATCCCGGTGGGCACATAGACGCCCTCGGGCTCCCCATCCCAGACATCGACGCCGCGTCCGCCGAGCTTGGCGGCAGTGAATCCGCCCACGCTCACATCGATCAGGCCGGTGGCAGGGACGATGCAGGTCTCGTAGCCGGGGACCGCATAGCCGAAGCTTTCGCCCTTCTTGAGCTTGACGATATTGAAGTAGTTCAGTGGAACCAACGCATCATCTACATCGACGATCGGTTTGTTTTCATTGTCAAATGGCGCGATATGCATGTCTCATGCTCCGGTATCTGGCTGGGGCGCGCTGGGGCCGGGATGGCGCGCGAGAAAGGCGTCGAGTTCGGGGCCATCCGGCATGGCAGGGGCGCAGCCGGGCTTGGCAACCACGATGGCCGCACAGGCCGAGCCGCGCAGGACGGCCTCATCCATGGGGCGGCCCTCGGCGAGGCTGGCGAGGAACCCCGCCATGAAACTGTCGCCGGCGCCCGTGGGTTTCAGGGCCTCGACCGGGTAGATCCCCGTGCGGGTCTCGGTGCCGCCCGCGAAGGTAATCGCGCCGAGAGGACCCATCTTGTAGACGACGATGCTCGCGCTGGTCTCGGCGAGGGACCGGGCCTTGGCCAGACCTTTGTCGATGCCGCCCGCCATGAAGCCGAACTCCTCGTCATTGGCGACGATCACATCCGAGAGGGCGCCTGCGCGGGACAGGACCTCCTCGGCGACGGCGGGGCTGGGCCAGCTATAGGGGCGGTAATCCACGTCGAAGATCACCGGTAGCCCGGCGGCGCGGGCCAGCTCGAACGCGCGGAAGGCCGCGCTGCGCGAGGGTTCGGCAGCAAAGACCGTCCCGGCGGTGATCAGCGCGCCATACTGGCGGTAATCCACGGCTTCCACATCGGCGATGGACATCTGAAAATCAGCAGCACCATTGCGGTAGATGACTGAATTGTGGTCCTCGACCCGGGTCTCGTAGAGCGCGAGCGAATTGCGGAACTCGCCCGCGATTGGCTTCACATGGGCAGCATCCACGCCATAAGCGCCGAGCTGCGCCACGCAGTAGCGCCCGACCGCATCATCCGATACCCGGGTGACCAGCGCCGCCTCGGCCCCGAACTTCACCAGCCCCGCCGCGATATTGGCCGAGGAGCCGCCCATGGCGACCATCATGCTGGTCGATTGCTCGATCCCGGTGCCCGGTGGCTCGGGCGACAGGTCCATGCCCACGCGCCCGATCACCAGGAACCGCTTTTTCGCGATGCCGCTGAGAACGTCCATCAGACGCCCTTTCGCTGGCGGGCGCGGGCGGATTCGATCTCTTCATGGGCGGCGCGCACCTTGGGATTGTCGGTGATATGGGGCGTGCCCACCTCCCACCATGTGTGACCCTCGGTGGTCCAGCCCTCATAGGCGTCCACATTCATCACGATGACACTGGTCTTGTCCGAGGCCTTGGCGGCCTTGAAGGCTTCGGCCAGCGCTTCGGCATTTTCCGCATAGACCGCATCCGCCCCCATGGAGGCCGCGTGGGCGACGAAATCGACGCCAAAGGCCTCGGGCACCGTGGGGGTGTCGGCGATCAGGTTGTTGAAGCTCTCATTCCCGGTGTTGTTCTGCAGCTTGTTGATCACCGCGAAGCCGCCATTGTCGAGCACCAGCACGATCATCTTCTTGCGGGTCAGGACCGAGGAATAGATATCGGAATTCAGCAACAGGTAGCTGCCATCCCCGGCAAAGACGATAGTGTCGGCCTCGGGTTCGACCTCGGATTGCGCGATGCGCGCGCCCCAGCCGCCGGCGATCTCGTAGCCCATGCAGGAGAAACCAAATTCCACATCCACGGTCCCGATATCGAGGGTGCGCCAATTGGCAGTGACCTCAGCCGGAAGGCCCCCGGCGGCCGCGACAACCCGGTCCCGCGGATCGCAGAGCGCGTTCACTACGCCGATCGCCTGGGCATAGGAGTTCGGGCGGTTCCCCGGGCGCACATTCTCGGCCACATAGGCCATCCAGTTGCGCCGCTCCTCCTGCGCATAGGCGGTCCATTGAGCCGGGCAGCGATAGTTCGTCATCTCGGCGGCGAGCGCCTCCAGCCCCAGTTTCGCATCCCCGACGATGGGCAGGGCGCGGTGCTTGCCCGCATCATGCCGCGCGGCGTTGAGCGAGATGAACTGCGCCTCTTTGGCAAAGGCCGTCCAGGAGCCGGTGGTGAAATCCTGCAAGCGGCAGCCCACCGACAAGATCACATCCGCCTGTTCGGCCACCGCATTAGCGCTGTCCGAGCCGGTCACGCCCACAGGACCAATGTTCAGCGCGTGGTCGTTGAGCAGGTTCGCGCGCCCGGCAATGGTCTCGATTACCGGGATGTTGTGGTCCTCGGCAAAGGCCGTGAGTTCCGCCACAGCATCCGAATACTGCACACCGCCGCCCGCGATGATAACGGGCCGCTCGGCGTCGCGCAGCAGGGCGGCGGCATCGGCCACCTCACGCGCATCGGGAGTGATCCGGCGGATGCGGTGGGTCTTTTCCTCAAACATCTCTAGCGGGTAGTCGAAGGTCCAGCCCTGCACATCCTGCGGCAGGGCGATGAACGCCGGGCCGCAATCAGCCGGGTCCAGCATGGTGGCCAGCGCCGCAGGAAGCGACTGAATGATCTGCGCCGGATGGGTGATCCGGTCCCAGTAGCGCGTGACGGCCTGGAAGGCGTCATTCACCCCAAGTGCGGGATTGCCGTAATGCTCCAGCTGCTGGAGCACCGGGTCGGGCAGGCGGGTCAGGAACGCATCCCCACACAGCATCAGCATCGGCAGCCGGTTGGCATGGGCCAGTGCTGCCGCTGTCAGCAGGTTCGCCGTGCCGGGCCCTGCGCTTGCGGTGCAGAACATGAACCGACGCCGCAAATGGTACTTGGCGTAGGCCGCGGCAGCGAATCCCATGCTCTGCTCATTCTGCCCACGATAGAGCGGCAACGTCTCGCGGTGGTCATAAAGGGCTTCGCCCAGACAGGTCACATTGCCATGCCCGAAGATGCCGAAACCCCCGCCACAGACCCGCTGCCGCGTGCCGTCAATCTCGATAAACTGTGCGTTCAGATAGCGAATAATCGCCTGAGCCGTCGTCAGACGGACCGTGTCCCCAGCCATCTTATGTGTCTCCTCCCAGAGTGCGCGTCTGCCGCGCAGATCTGCGATCAGGTTCGGACTTGACCGCGTTCTGACTTAGACGATACTCACGTTGCAACCGGTTGCAAGAGTTTTTGGGAGGGCTCATGTCCGAGATCGGAATCGGCATCATCGGCGGGGGCTACATGGGCAAGGCCCATGCGGTCGCATATGCCTGCGTGGGGGCCTTGTTTGACACCCGTCTGAAACCGCGACTCGAAATGGTGGCGGCCTCGTCCCCCGCCTCGGCTGAGCGCTATCGCAAAGCCTTTGGCTTTGCGCGCGCAGCCGCGGATTGGTCTGAGCTCGTGGCGGATCCAAAGGTAGAGGCGGTGGTGATCGCCTCGCCGCAGGAGACTCATCGCGACATCGTCGAGGCGGCGACAGCGCTCGGCAAACCCGTCTTCTGCGAAAAACCCCTGGGCGCGTCCCTGGCGGAGGCTGAGGCCATCACGGCCGCCGCCGAATCGGCGGGCGTGGTCAATATGATCGGCTTCAACTACATCCGCACGCCCGCCTCGCAATACGCGCGGCGGTTGGTGGCGGAGGGCGAGATCGGCGATGTGACCTGGTTCCGCGGCGAGCATACGGAGGATTTCTATGCGGATCCCGAGATGCCTGCGAGCTGGCGGACCGAGGGCGAGGCCAATGGCACCATGGGCGATCTGGCGCCCCATATGATCAACGCAGCCCTCGCGCTGATCGGGCCGATCACCGGGCTCATGGCCGAGATCGAGACCGTGCATCATGACCGGGGTGGAGTCGCCGTGACCAATGATGACCATGCCCAGATGATGTGCCGCTTTGCGGGTGGGGCCATGGGGCATCTCTATTTCAGCCGCATCGCGACCGGTCGCAAGATGGGCTACATCTATGAAATCACGGGGACAAAGGGCGCGATCCGCTTCAATCAGGAAGACCAGAACAGCCTTTGGCTCTACCGGGCGGAAGGGCCTGAGGCCGAGCGCGGGTTCCGCCAGATCCTGACTGGGCCCGCCCATCCTGACTATTTGCCCTTTTGCCAGGGGCCGGGCCATGGCACCGGCTATCAGGATCAGATCGCGATCGAGGCGCGGGACTTCCTCGAGGCCATCGCCGATGGCACGCCGCGTTGGCCGACCTTCCGCGACGGGCTCGCCGTCAGTCAGGTCGTGGCCGCCGCGCAAAAATCTCAGGCCACACGACAGTGGCAGGATGTGGTTCAAGTGAAGGACATGCCCCAATGACCATCCGTATCGGCAATGCCCCCTGTTCCTGGGGGGTGGAATTCGCAGGTGATCCCCGCAACCCGGGCTGGCGCGACGTGCTGCGCGAGAATGCAGAGGCGGGGTATACGGGGATAGAGCTGGGTCCCGTGGGCTTCATGCCTGAGGACCCGCCCCAAGTGGCCGAGGCCCTGGACGAGCATGGGCTCGAACTGATCGGCGGCGTGGTGTTCCGCCCCTTCCATGACCCGGAGGCGTGGGACGAAGTGCTCGACGCCTCGGTCCGGACCTGTCAGGCGCTGACCGCCCATGGGGCGCAGCATCTGGTGCTGATCGATTCGATTTCGCCGCGCCGCGCGCCCACCGCCGGGCGTGCCGATGCCGCCGAGCAGATGGACACTGCCGAATGGAGTGCCTATCGCGACCGCATCGCCCATGTGGCCAAGATGGGGGCCGAGGAGTATGGGCTGACCGTCGGGATCCACGCCCACGCTGCGGGCTTCATGGATTTCGAACCGGAGCTCGAACGCCTGTTGAGCGAGGTGGATGAGAGCTTCCTCAAGATCTGCTTCGACACGGGCCACCACTCCTATGCCGGGTTCGATCCCGTGGCCTTCATGGAAAGGCACATGTCGCGGATCAGCTACATGCATTTCAAGGACATCAATCCTGTAGTGAAGGCCGATGTAATCGCCAAGCGTACCGGGTTCTATGATGCCTGCGGGCAGGGGATCTTCTGCAATCTCGGGGACGGTGACGTGGATTTCCCGCGCGTCCGGCAACTGCTGGAAGAGGCCGGTTTCACCGGCTGGTGCACGGTGGAGCAAGACTGCGATCCGACCCTGCCGGATACGGACTCGCTGGGCGATGCGAAATTGAACCGCGCCTATCTGCGCTCCATCGGATTTGAGTGAGGATCCCGCAATGAACAGATTGACCTGGGGGATGATCGGTGGCGGCGAAGGCAGCCAGATCGGACCGGCCCACCGTCTCGGTGCCATGGCGGATGGCAATTTCACTCTGACTGCGGGCGCGCTCGACGTGGATGCGGCCAAGGGTAAGGCCTATGCGGAGCGACTGGGCGTCGCCTCGGACCGCGCCTATGGCAACTGGCAAGAGATGCTGGAGGGCGAGAAGGGCCGCGCCGACAAGCTCGACCTCGTGACCGTGGCCACGCCGAACAACACCCATTTCGAAATCACCAAGGCGTTTCTCGAGGCCGGGTTCCATGTGCTTTGCGAAAAGCCCATGACCATGACCGTCGAGGAAGGCGAGGAAATCGTTCGCGTCGCCGAGGCGACAGGCAAGATTTGCGCGGTGAATTACTGCTACTCAGCCTATCCCATGGTCCGCGAAATGCGCGAGATGGTGCGACGCGGCGATCTGGGCAAGATCCGGACTGTGGTCACGAACTTCTCCCACGGACACCATGCTACTGGCGATGATGCCGACAACCCACGCGTGCGCTGGCGCTATGATCCGGCCATGGCCGGGGTCTCGGGGCAGATGGCCGATTGCGGGATCCATGCGCTGCATCTGGCCTCTTTCATCACGGGCGACGAGGTGCGGACGCTCTCGGCGGATTTCGCCTCGACCGTGTCGGCGCGGGTGCTCGAAGATGACGCCATGGTCAACTTCCGGATGGAGGGCGGCACGGTCGGGCGACTTTGGTCTTCGACCATTGCCATCGGTCGCATGCACGGGCTGGATATCCAGGTCTTTGGCGAGCTGGGGGGCATGCGTTGGGCCTCCGAGCAGCCGAACCAGATCCACTACACGCGCCTGAACGGTCGGACCGAGATCATCGAGAAGGGCGAGGCGGGGCTCTCGGATGAGGCCGGGCGGCTCAGCCGCGTGGCCATCGCCCACCCGGAAGGCTTCCCGCTGGCCGTGGCCAATATCTATGTGGATCTAGCGGCGCGGATTCGGGGGCAGGCAGCAGGTGATCTGCCGCTGGCAGTGGACGGGTTGCGCTCCATGGCGGCGGTTTACGCGGCCGTGGACAGCGCCGAGCAGAACGGCGCCTGGGTCGACGCGCGCCCGCCGTCCATGCGCGACTGACCGGTTAACGATTATAACGTCCGAAGGTTTCAGCGGGCTGCCCTTACGGGGCGGCCCGTTTCGCGTTTGGCGGCTCGTGATCGCAGCCCTATGGCCCGCGCGGTTCGCCGTCCCCCAGAGCCTGCCTCGGGGCCGCGCTGGGGCAAAAAAGTTGACGTAGCGATAACGGGCGGGGAATAAAAGTCGCACAGCACGCCCTGGTTTTCGCGGGGCCATGCCCACAAAGCGGTTGCTTTTCAGCAACATCACACCGCGGTGCCCTTTGATTAAAGGATTAAAAACATGAGAGATTCTTCCTATCTTCCCTTGCTTGGCGGTGGCCGTGCCCCGGATATCGAGATCGAGGCGGCTGGAAAGCCGGGGGATTTCGGAACGGTCAAGATCATCGGCGATCTTGTGAAGTTCGAGGTTGGGTCTGGCCTGACAAGCAAGCCCTTCGGCGAAGTGACCGATGTTCTCATACCTATTCGCGCGGTGGTGGATGGCGAAAAGACGGTCGCGTTCCGCGTGCCGATCACCGCGGTCAACACCCCGGATGGGGTCGAGCTCACCTTGCCCGGCGGGCGGACAGTCACGGACACCGCCTATGTCTCGCCAATTTCCGTGGCGGACCAGCTCAACGATCCGCTCAGCTTTGCCACGCCAAACTTTGCGCCGATCACCGTGGACGATTCGATCATTGTCGACATCTTCAACGCCCAGAACCCGCAATTCCTTGCGGCCATCAGTCAGGCGCAGGCTGGGGTGAACGCCGCGCAATCCGATGTCGAAGACGCCCAGGACCGCCTCTTTGAACTCGAGGATGCGGCCTTTGTCCTCGGCGAGGCTTTCCTTGCCCGTGAAGCCGCGACGGCCTTCCGCCAACTGGCCAATATCGCCGAAGATGCCGTTATCGGCGCGGCCTCGGCCATCAACTCGGCGACCCAGGCCTTTAACGCAGCGCTGTTCGATCTCAACGTCGCGCAATCGGCTTTCGCTGCGGCGCAGGCGACGGCCAACACGGCGTCGTCCTTGGTCGATAGCCTCAATTCCGCGCTGTCGAGCGCGACGAACTCTTTGAACGGGTTTCTGAACGATGCCTTCGGGTTCCTTACGGATTTCGGGTTTTCAGCGACCCGTGCCGTGCTGGAAACCGTGCTGAACGTGCCGATCCTGGGCGGGTTGGTGCGTCCGCTTTACGATGAAATCGTGAAGCTGGAAGATCGGGTGGATGACATCAGGATTGATCTGTCTGCAGCGGATGCTGCGCTGACCAATGCCCTGAACGCTCTTAGCAGTGAATTGAGCAAGCTCGGCCAAGCGCAGGTGGATTTCGCAGCGGCGGAGCAGGCGCTGAACGATGCCCTCTCCATCGATATCGATGCTTTGGAAGACGCGTTCGACGATGCCGACCTCCTGGCGCGACAGGCTGAGGCCAATGCCGTGCAGCTCGAAAAAGAGGTCGAAGACCTTGGTTTCCCCACGCCCGTGAAACTGGGCGACCTCGACGATATCGCCTTTGATGTCGCTGATGCTCTGGCCGATCTGGGTTTTGCCGAGGCGGCGCTTCTCTTCGAGCAAGGGGAGCTTTTGGCGGCGAACCTGGCCTATGACGCGCAGATCGCGCTTTTGCCCAAGGCGGATTTCGAGGTCACCTTGTCCGATCTGGGTCTCGATTTCGACATTCAGGCGGGGCTCGAGTTCAACTGGAACCGGGCGACCGACGACGCGCCGCGCGACAGCCTCTTGTCCTTGGTCTACGAAGTGGAGGTGGCGCTGGCCATCGAGGCCACGAGCGAGGTCGATGGCGAGGTCACCAATATCGACGTGGATCGCACATTCGAGGCCTCGGGTCGGGTGCCATTTGACGGCAGCGGGAGAGATCGGGCCGAGCGGTTCGAGCCGGGAGAACGCTGGGCCGAGTTCACCGACATTTTCGACTTCGTCTGACCTGTTCTCAGGGGCTCCCGCCGGGGCCGTCAACGCGCAACCTGCAATGCCGCCTTCCCTCGGGGCGGCGTTTCTCATTTGAAAACGGACTGTTGAGCTGCCTTGAACCCCCGCGAAAATTCGCCAACACGTTGACCCAGCGTCAATCCTTGTCTTAGGATTTCTGGGTGCGCGAATGCCGGTTGGAGCGAGGGACTGGGAACTCCTCTTCGAAGGGGCATGGCGTCATTGGTTTTGACTGATTGTTTCCCGGAGGATCCCCCATGCGCGACTCCCTGTTTCTTCCGCTTCTTGGCGGAGACAAGGTCCCTGATATTGAGATTGAGGCCTTTGGCCGTCCCGGGGATCTTGGCAGCGTCAAGCTGGTCGGTGACCTGCTCAAGTTTGAAGTGGATGTTGGACTTACCAGCAAGCCCTTTGGCGAGGTGACCGAGTTTCTGATCCCGGTGCGCGCGATTATCGACGGCGGCAATCCCATCGCCTTGCGGATCCCGATCAGCGCTGTGAACACCGAAGACGGGGTCGAACTGACCCTGCCGGGCGGGCGGGTTGTGACCGACAGGGCCTATGTCTCGCCGATTGCGGTGGCCGATCAGCTCAACGATCCGGTGAGTTTTTCGAGCCCTGACTTCACGCCGGTCTCCGTGGACGAGTCGATCCTCGTGGACCGGTTCAATGAAGAGAACCCGGAGTTTCTGGCCGCGGTCAATACGGCTCAGTCGGATGTGGATGCCGCGCAGCAGGCCCTCGCAGAGGCAGAAGAGGATCTGGAAAAAGCCGAGGCGTTGGTGGCCCTGGTCTTCGAGACCTTTGCCGCCCGCGCCGCCGCCGATACAGCCAACGATGCAGCGGGTGTCTTCGAAAATGCGGCGCGTGCAGCCCAGAGCGCCGTAAATGCTGCATCTGCACTTGTTCAGCAGACAGCCGCCGCCCTTACGACCGCGCAAGACCTGGTGGATGATGCCCAGGACGTGGCTGCGTCTGCGTCCACCGCGGTTGACACCGCCTCCGCCGCGGTTGACGACGCCATAGATGAGGTGGAGGACTTTCTCAACGACGCGTTCGGAATCCTAAAGGATGCCGGGCTTAGCGCCACGCGGGCGGTTTTGGAAGCTTCGCTGGACATCCCCTTCGTCGGTGCGCTGTTGCGACCGGTTTATGACGACCTTGTCGACGCCGAGGATGATCTCGCCGCTGCAAGGGTTGATCTGAGCGGGGCGAGAACGGCGTTGACCACGGCCCTCAACGCTGTTTCGTCCGCCTTGGAAGATCTCAGCCAGGCAGAGGTCGATTTTTCTGACGCGCAAGAGGCGCTCAGTGAGGCACAATTGGAGCTGCCCTTCGCCCAGGAGGCTGCGGCCGAGGCGCGGCAGGCGGCAAACGCGGTCGAAGCGACTGCGCGTGCCCTGGAGGCAGAAGCCACACAAAACGGAATAACGCTGCCAGTGGATCTGGGCAGTACTGAGGTCTTTCTACTTCAAACGGATGTTTTGGCGGCAACGGCCATAGCGGGTTTCGCAGCGACGGAGCTGGGCGCGGCAGAGGGGGTGCTTCTTGCCGCAACCGCAGCTTACGAGGCGCAGCTTGCGCTCTTGCCGGATGTGGAGTTCGAATTCGAGCTGTCCAATATCAGTCTCGATCTGGATGTGCAGGCGGGGTTGGAGTTCAACTGGAACCCTCCCTCTGGCGACGCCCCGCGCGAGAGCCTTTTGTCGCTGGTCTATGAGGTCGAGCTCGCATTGGCGGTGGATGCTACCAGCGAAGTCAATGGCGAGGTCAACGTCATCGACATCGACCAAAGCGTGGAGCTCTCTGGCCGGGTGCCTTTCGAAGGAGGCGGTCGCGACCGCGCCGAGCGGTTTGAGCCGGGCGAACGCTGGGCAGAGTTCTCCGACAATTTCGACTTCCTCTGACCGGTTGCAGCGCTGGGGCAGTGCTCGCCCTGCGCTTGTGCTCCCTGTAAATCGTTCCCCAAGCGCGGCCACGGTGCCGCGTTTTCCTCTGAGAAACAATCGTTTGCGCAGGCCAAAATCCTTAACGCCCTTCCGACCAAAGAGTTGACCAAAGGTAAACACCCTCCCTAGAGTGGCGCCGTTGTGCACAATCAGTTTTCGAACCGAGGGGACGGGAACACTCCTCCGGTGCCGCACATCAATAAAGCATAAGACTCGGCATTTCTTTGGAGGATCCCCATGCGCAACTCTCTCTATCTCCCACTTTTGGGAGGCCCCCGTCGCGAAGACATTGAGATCATCGATGTCTCAGCGCCCGGTGGGCAAGCGAGTGTCGAGGTCATCGGCGATGTCTTCCGCTTCACGGCAGGGCCCGACCTGAAGCAGCTGCCGATCGGGGTCCCGTTCCCCGTGATCGTCAATGCGCGCTACCTGGATGGCGATGGCAAGGACGTCACGACGGCAATTCCGGTCATTGCGATCAACACCCCTGTGGGCGTGTCCCTGCAACTGCCCGGTGGGCAGCAGGTGTTCGACTCAGGGCTGATGTCGCCCATCGCCCCGAGCCAGATGTTCACCGCGCCCTTCACCACGGGCACTCCGGTGATCAGCACCACGCTAGACGAGTCGATCTTTGTCGACATCTTCAATGCGGCCAATCCCCAGTTTCTCGAGGCCTTTCTCGCGGCACAGCAGGCACTGATCGCCACAACGAACGCAGCCGCGCAAGCCGCCGCCGCGCTCGAGGATGCCGAGAACGCGATGGAGCTGGTGCAAGGCGCGCGGGAAACACGCATCAACGCGGATGCGTTGCAGCTTCAGGCCGAAACGTTTGCGCAAATCCTTCAGGAGGCCCTGGACGAGTTCGTGGCGGCACAGGTCGCCTTCGCTGATGCAAATATTGCCTTGGGGCAGGCCGAAGCCAATGTTCAATCGCTTGCGGATCAGATCGCTGCGCTGAGCGCGCAGGTCGACTTGTTTTCCATTCAGTTCGCGACGTTCAACACAAATCTCGTGCAAGCGACGGCCGATATTGCGCTGGTCCTCGCTCAACTGGGACTGCCCGCCCCGGTGGAACAGCATCTGGGTAACCCCGGGTTTGCGATTGTCTTGCAGCCGCTGGTCGATAAGCGCGATGCGTTCAAGCAGCTGGCCGATACGGCGCTCGCCTCTTTCGAACAGGCAGAACAAGAGCTTGAGCAGGTCACCGCGGCGTTTGCCGAAGCACAAAGCGACCTCATCGAAGCGGCGTTCGATCGGGCCGAGGCGCAGACGCGGCTCGAAGAGGCCAGCGGTGTTGATTTCGAGGCGCTGGAGGCCGCCGTCGCCCAGTTCGAAGCGCAGGCAGCGGCCAATGACACGGTTGCCACGCAGCTCGAAACCGTTGTGAAAAACGAGTTTGGGGTCGAGATCCCGGTCAGTCAGGAAACCGTCGAGGCGTTCGAGGCTGCGTTCCTGGAGGCCGTGAATACCAAGGCCCTCGCGGATATCGACCTTCTTCAGGCCCAGTCCGCGCTGCAGATTGCGGCGGCAAATTACGAGGCACAGCTGGATGAGTTGCCGGATGTAGAATTCACGTGGGATATCTTCTCGGCCAAGCTGTCGCTTGCGGCCAATCTGGGCTTCGAGTTCAGCTTCAATAGCCGGACGGAGGATGATCCTTTCGAGGCCGCGCTCGCGCTGGTCTATGATATCGAGATTGGGCTCGCGCTCGACAGTCGGCTCAAGATCAAGGACGTGTTCCTTGGGATCGATGAGGATGTGGATGTCGACGTCAATGACAGCATCACCATTGCCGGGCGCTATGAGTTCGACGGCGCCAACCGGCCCTCGGGTGAGCGGCTCGCAGATCTTGGAGCGCGGGGCGAGCGGCTCGGCGACTGGGCAGACAGTTTCGACTTTATCTGACGCGCAGCGCGGTCAGGGCAGGGGGCGCAGGGTGCCCCTTTCCACAATCTCGCAGGAAAAGAGGCGCGCCTCGGGGGCGCGGCTCGGATCCTCGAGCATGGCGACCACCAGCTCGATGGAACTGCGGATGATCTCGTCGATCGGCTGACGGATCGTGGTCAGGTCAATCGTGTCCCAGCCCGCCATTTGCATGTCGTTGAGCCCGATCAGCCCGACATCACCGGGTACGGTGCGTCCGGCCCTGTGCAAGGCGGCCAGCGCACCGATGGACAGCACGTCATCGCCGCAGAAATAGGCTTCGGCCATATCGCCCGCGTCCAGAAGCCGGGCCATCTCGGCCTTGCCAGCGGCAAAGGAATAGGCCTCCGCAAAGCTTTCGGTGAGGGTGATCCCCTGTCTGCGAGACATGACCTGAAGAAACCCGGCGCGCCGGTCGATGGTCGAGGTGGCCTCACGTGGCCCACCCAGGAAACCGATTTTCTTGTAGCCACGCGCAAGCAGGGTGCGTGCTGCCATCCGCCCGCATTCGATATTGTCGATCCCCACCACGTCCACATCCGGCGCACTGGCGAAACGCCCAAAGGAATGCACCACGGGGATATGGGCCTGCCGAAACGCTTTGGAAAACTCCGGCGGCAGGGTCGAGGACGCGACGATCACACCGTCTACGGAGTATTGCCGCAGCATCTGCAGCGAGCTTTCGGGGTCGTCGTCATCGCTGAGATTGACCAGTAGCGGGCGCAGCCCCCGATCCTGTAGCGACCGGGTGAAAAGGTCGAAGACCTCCAGGAAAAGAGGGTTGTGAAAGTTGTTCGAAATCAGTCCGATAAGCTTCGTTCTTCCCGTAGTGAGTGAAGAAGCCAGTGCGTTCGGACGATAGCCTAGTTCGCTCGCGGCGGCTTCGACTTTCTGCCGGGTCTTCGGCGAGACCGACGCGCCTTCGGTGAAGGTGCGCGAGACCGCCGACCGGGACACCCCGGCGCGCTCAGCAACTTCTCGTAGCGTTATCGGCATACTCTCTCCTGACGGGCAGACATCTAGGACATGACGCCCAAAAAGTGAACATGGCAACCGGAAATCGCGCGGCCGCGACGGCGGTCATGACCGGGCGCGATGCTGGCGTGGTCCCGAGTTAACCCTTCGTAATCCGCGCGCGCCGAGGCTGGTGCGCAAAATCCGCATCGCAGTTTTGCAACCGGTTGCATTGTGGGTTGGCATATGCTTCTCTGAGTCGCGAGACGGGACAACCGTCTGACATGAACTGCGCGCTCGAGACGCGCTGTGACATAGTCTGGGAGGACAACATGAAAACCATCCTACAGTCGGTGGCGCTCGGTGCGGCACTGGTAACTTCCCCGTTCGCGGCCCATGCAGACGGGCACGGCCAGGATCTGAGCTATGTTCTGGTCAGCCATGCACCGGACAGCGACACCTGGTGGAACACGATCAAGAACGGCATCGCGCTTGCGGGCGAGCAGATGGGCGTCAGCGTCGAGTATCGCAATCCGCCGACCGGTGACATTGCCGATATGGCGCGCATCATCGAACAGGCCGCAGCCTCCAGCCCCGATGGCATCATCACGACGCTGGCGGATTTCGACGTGCTCAAGGGCCCGATCATGAACGCGGTCGATCAAGGCATCGACGTGATCATTATGAATACCGGCACCCCGGATCAGGCTCGCGAGATCGGCGCGCTGATGTATGTGGGCCAGCCCGAGTATGACGCTGGGTTCGCCGCTGGCGTTCGTGCCAAGGGCGAGGGCGTCACCAACTTCCTCTGCGTGAACCACGCGATCCAGCAGCCCACCGTGGGCGAGCGCTGCCGTGGTTATGCGGACGGTCTGGGCATTGAGCTTGGCGACGCGATGATGGACAGCGGCACCGACCCGGCGGAAGTCAAGAACAAGGTCATGGCCTTCCTTTCGGCCAATGAGGACGTGGACGGCATCCTGACCCTCGGTCCGGTCTCCGCCGATCCGACCATCGCGGCCCTGAACGAGATGGGTCTGGCTGGCGAGCTGCACTTCGGCACTTTCGACCTCGGCGAAGAGATCGTGAAAGGCATCAAGGACGGCACCATCAACTGGGGCATCGACCAGCAGCCCTTCTTGCAGGCCTATATGCCGGTCGTCATCCTGACCAACTGGGACCGCTACGGTGTGCTGCCGGGCAACAACATCAACTCCGGCCCCGGCTTCGTGACCGCCGCCGGACTTGAGAAGGTCGAGGCCTTCGCGGGCGAGTTCCGCTAATATACATCAAGGGCGGTAAGGAAACTTGCCGCCCTTTTTGTCTCTAGAGCAGACCATGGGGGGGAAATCATGTCTGAGGCAACGTCACCACCGCCACCCGCGACGGACGAGCGGATCAAGGAAACATCCAAGCTGCGGCAGGCGCTGATCCGGCCCGAACTGGGTGGGATCTGCGGCACGATCATCGTCTTCGTTTTCTTTTTTCTGACCGCCTTTGACAGCGGCATGTTCGCACCGCAAGGCATCATGAACTGGACGCTGATCTCGGCGCAATTCATGATCATCGCGGTCGGTGCCTGCCTGTTGATGATTGCCGGAGAGTTTGACCTTAGCGTGGGGTCGATGATCGGTTTCGCGGGCATGATGATCGCGGTATTCGGCGTGGTCCTCGGCTGGCCCATGTGGCTGGCGATCATCACCACCTTTGTGATCTGCATCGCCATTGGCGCGTTGAACGGGATCATCGTGATCCGCACCGGCCTGCCGAGCTTCATCGTGACGCTGGCGTTTCTGTTTATCCTGCGCGGCTTCACGATCTTCATCCCACAAACGCTGGAAAGCAAAACCATCATCGGCGGGATCCGCGACGCGGCCGAGGGCGATTGGCTGGCTCCGATCTTTGGTGGCAAGATCGGCGCACCCGTCTTTCAGATGCTGGCGGATATCGGCGTGATCGACACTTTCTCGCGCGGCAACCGGGCCGGGCAGCCAGTGATCGACGGCCTGCCCATGCTGGTGGTCTGGGCGATCATCATCATCATCTTCGGGCATATTCTTCTGACCCGCACCCGTTTCGGGAATTGGATCTTCGCCTCGGGTGGGGATGCAGAGGCGGCGCGCAACTCCGGCGTACCCGTGAACAAGGTCAAGATCCTGATGTTCATGTTCACCGCCTTCTGCGCGACGGTCTTTGCCCTCTGTCAGGTGATGGAGTTCGGCTCGGCGGGCGCGGATCGCGGCCTGCTCAAGGAGTTCGAGGCCATCATCGCCGTTGTGATCGGTGGCGCGCTTTTGACCGGGGGCTATGGCTCGGTGATCGGGGCGGCGCTTGGCGCGCTGATCTTCGGGGTGGTCCAGCAGGGCCTCTTCTTTGCCGGAGTGGAAAGCTCGCTCTTCCGGGTGTTCCTCGGTCTGATCCTGCTCGGGGCTGTGATCCTGAACACCTATATTCGCCGCATGATCACGGGGGAACGTTGAGATGAACGCCGCAGCAAACCAGGCCCCTATCATTCAGATGAAGAATATCGAAAAGCATTTCGGCGCAGTCATCGCGCTGGCCGGGGTGTCGATCGATGTCTTCCCGGGGGAGTGCCACTGCCTTCTCGGTGATAACGGCGCGGGCAAGTCGACCTTCATCAAGACCATGTCGGGGGTGCACAAACCCACCAAGGGCGAGATCGTCTTCGAGAACCAGCCGATGAATTTCGAGGATCCGCGCGATGCCATGGAGGCTGGGATTGCCACCGTCCACCAGCATCTCGCGATGATCCCGATGATGTCGGTGAGCCGGAATTTCTTCATGGGCAATGAACCGGTGAAGAAGGTCGCGGGCATCAACTTCATGGATCGCGGTCTCGCTGACCGGGTGACGATGGAAGAGATGCGCAAGATGGGGATCAATCTGCGCGGCCCGGATCAGGCCGTGGGCACCCTGTCCGGCGGGGAGCGTCAGACCGTGGCGATCTCCCGGGCGGTCTATTTCGGGGCCAAGGTCCTGATCCTTGACGAGCCGACCTCGGCGCTTGGTGTGCGCCAGACCTCAAACGTGCTGGCGACCATCGACAAGGTGCGCAAGCAGGGGGTCGCGGTGGTCTTCATCACCCATAACGTGCGCCACGCGCTCGCGGTGGGGGATCGGTTCACGGTGCTCAACCGGGGACGGACGCTGGGCACGGCGGTGCGCGGCGAGATCACCCCGGAGGAGCTGCAGGACATGATGGCCGGTGGGCAGGAGCTCGCCACTCTGGACGGGGCCCTTGGTGGCACCGTCTGATCCCAAACCTGCTCGGGGACGGCGCAAATCCGTCCTCGAGCTGCGCGTGCCCTTCTTCCGTCCCATGTGGCGACGGGTGGTGACGGTGATCGTGATCGCCCTCTGGGTCTGGCTTGAGATCGCCATGGGCAATCCCTACTGGGCCTTGCTGGCTGGGGGGATCGGGGCCTACGCGGCCTATGTTTTTTTCTTCGCCTTTGATTTGCCCGAACCCGAGGCGGAACCTGCCCCGTCGGAGGAGGATGCGCCATGAGCCAACCGCAGGTCTATCTGGATCGCAGCGATTGTGATCTGGATGCGTTCCGGACGCTGATCGCGCAACCCCTGCAGCGGGATGCGGTCCCGCGAGCCGCCGAGGTTCTACACAAGGTGCCGGTCTATGACATGACGGCCCGCGGCGCAGATCTGGAGAATCCAGAGGCGCGCCGGGGGCTCTTGGCGGAATGGGCGTGGGTTCTTGGGGATGGGCCGGGTGTCTTCGTGCAACGCGCGGCGGTGCCGGAACCTGAAGTGATCGACGAGGTGACCGCGCTCTATGTGCGGGTCATCGCCGAGGAGCGGGCCGCCGGGGCAGGTGGCGCGGATCACTTTGCTGCCTCCGGGGCCAATGACCGGATCTGGAACTCCCTGCAGAAGCTCTGCCTTGCGGAGCCTGCGCTGTTTGTTCGGTATTTTGGCGCGCCAGCGATTGCCGCCGCCGCCGAGGCCTGGCTCGGACCCGGCTTCCAGATGACGGCGCAGGTCAATCTCGTGCGCCCGGGCGGGGCCGCGCAAGAGGCCCATCGCGACTATCATCTCGGTTTTCAGACCGAAGAGACCGCGCGGGCCTACCCGGCCCATGTCCATACGCTTTCGCCCTACCTGACCCTGCAAGGCGGGATCGCCCATGGGCGCACCCCGGTCGAGAGCGGCCCGACCCAGCTCCTGCCGTGGTCGCAGCAATTCGCGCCTGGGTATCTCGCCTATCGCGATCCGGCCTTCCGCGCGGTGTTCGACACGGCGAGCGTGCAGATCCCGTTGGAAAAGGGCGATGCGCTTTTCTTCAATCCGGCCCTGTTTCACGCCGCAGGGGCCAACCGCAGCGCGGATATCCAGCGGCTGGTAAACCTGATGCAGGTTTCATCGGCCTTTGGTCGCGCGATGGAGGCGCTGGACCGTGCCGCTATGGTCCGCGCGATCTATCCGCATCTGCAACAGATGGGGGCGGAAGGTCGCTTGCGCCCGGCGCAGGTCGCAGCGGCGATTGCCTGTGCGGCGGAGGGATATCCATTCCCGAGCAATCTCGATACGGATCCTCCGGTCGGCGGGCTCGCGCCCGAAAGTCAGGCGGCGCTGATGACCCGGTTCTTGGCTGAGGGGCAGACGTTTGAGGCTTTCTCCGAAGCGCTTGAGGCTCATACCATCCGCCGGAACCCGTGAAAGGAGGCAAGATGCCTGATCTCCTGCGCCGTCCCACCGCTCAGAACGGCAAGGTTCATGCGATCAGCCCGGAGAGTGCTGGGTGGTCCTATGTGGGGTTTGACCTCTATCACTTGGCGCCGGGGGAGGCTGCGACCGAGACCACCGGGGATCGCGAGGCGATTCTGGTGCTGGTCGAGGGAAAGGCCGAGATCACCGCCGCCGGGCAGGGGTTCGGCGAGATGGGCGACCGGATGAACGTCTTCGACAAGCGCCCTCCCCATTGCCTCTATGTGCCGGGGGCGGCGGATTGGGCCGCGGTGGCGACTACGCCCTGCACTCTCGCGGTTTGTTCGGCACCAGCCTTGGGCGATTTTCCTGTCCGGAATCTGGGACCCGATGGGATCGAGATGGTGCCGCGCGGGCAGGGGAGCAATTTGCGCCATATCCATAACATCGCCATGGAAGAGCGAGAGGTGGCGGGCTCCCTGCTGGTGACCGAGGTCTATACCCCGGCGGGGAATTGGTCCTCCTATCCAAGCCACCGCCATGACGAGGATGACTTTCCCCGCATCACCTATCTGGAAGAGACCTATTATCACCGGCTGAACCCGGCGAACGGCTTTGGGATGCAGCGGGTCTATACGGATGACCTGTCTCTGGATGCGGCCATGGCGGTACAGGATGGCGATGTGGTGCTTGTGCCGAAAGGGCATCACCCTTGTGCCGCGCCTTACGGGGTCGAGATGTACTATCTCAATGTCATGGCCGGGCCGCGCCGGAACTGGCGGTTCCAGATGGATCCGAACCTTGCCTGGATCGCGGAGCGCGACGCCAAAGGTTAGGGACCGGCGGCGCTGAGACCATGTCCTCAGCGCGGGCCGCGCCCGGTCGCGCCGTGTCTCGTAGAGACCGGCGGTCTGATCCGGAAGGTTTCCGCGCACTGCACATGCGTACCGCGCCCGGCTGCCCGGCAACTGGCAGGGTACAGGCCCCGCCGCGAGGGGTGCTAGCCTTCGACGATCTCGGACATCGCCTTGAGAAACTCCCCAATTTCGGCAGATGTGTTGTAGTGGCACAACGATACGCGCACGCTCGTCGCGATCCCCAACGGTTCGAGCACCGCGCCGGAATAGTGGTCTGCCTTGCGCAGATGAGTCCGGATCCCGCGCGCATTGAGTGCCGCCACGATCTCGGCATTATCGCGCCCGGCTTGGGCAAAGGTCACCAACCCTTCGCGATGGGCGTTCGAACCACCGCCGATCACCGTGATCCCCGGAAGATCGGTGAGGCCGCGCTGCCCGTCGACGCCGTCCAGCATGGCCCGGCAAAGCGCCGCCTCATGGGACCGGATCGCACTCGCCGCTGCTTCAAGCTGCCGGCGCGGCTCGGTGTTTCCCCCAACCTCCTGACCCAGCCAGCATAGATAGGCCACCACATCCGAGAAGGTTGCATAGGAAGCCGTGTCGCGCGTGCCCATCTCCCATGGGGCGCCCGGGGCGCCAATCAGGTGTTCATGGGGCAGGGCGGCGAGCCTTTCCGACAGCCATGCGACTCCATAACCATGGCGGGAAAACATCTTGTAGGCCGACACCACATAGCCATCGACCCGCGCCTCGGTCACATCCACGCCGCCATGGGCCGCATGCTGGATGCCGTCGACGATGATCAGACAATCCGGCGCAACATCCCGGATGGCGGTCGCAATCGCGGGCAGGTCCATGCCGATCCCGCTCACTGGCGAGGTATGCACGATGGTCGCCACCCGGGTCTGGGGCGTGACAGCGGCCTGGTAGGCCTCGGCCTCCACCCGGCCTGAAGTCGCATCATGGGGGATGAGCACATGCGCCATCCCGGCAATCTCGGCCCAATGGGCGGCGGCACTTCGGCTCGCAGGATGCTCCAGAGTGCTGCCCAGCACGACCCCGTCGCCCGCGCCGAGACAGGCAGCGCGGATCAGGCGATAGAGCAGTTCTGTCCCACTCTCGCCGACAATCACCTCGCCACCCGGTGCGTTGAAGAAGAGCCGCATATCCGCGCGCCCTTTGGCGATCATCGCCATCAGCGCCTCCGAAGCGCCATTGGCGCGCCCCTGATTGTCGGGGATCGCGGCCAACCGGGCGGAGGTTTCCACCACCGAGTTCAGGGTCAGCGCGCCGCCCGCATTCTCGAAAAACACCCGCGGGCCGGTGAACGGGCAGCTGTCCACATGGGCAAAGCGCGCGCGGATCTGGTCCATCAGGCCTGTGGCATCCTCCAGCATCACGCGCCCCCTTCAGGCATTTTCCAGGTCGCGCTGGCCTGAGCCACAAGCCGCTCCTGCGGGTCAAAGACCTGGCTCTCCATAAAAGAAAGCGACCGCCCGCGTTTGGTAAAGCTCCCGACACAGCGCGCAGGACCCTCGGTCAGAGGGCGCATGTATTGCACTTTCATCTCGATGGTCGCCCCAGGCCCTGCGACCTTGGCCACCAGATGCCCCATGGAGATATCCATCACTGTCGCGATCATGCCCCCGTGAACGACCCCTTGGGGGTTCATGATCCGGTCGCTGACCGGGAAGCAGATCTCGCAACTGGTTTTCTCCGCCGGCCCGGCGGCTTCGGGCAGATAGGCGAAGTCCAGATCCAGAAACCGCGCGAGAAAAAAGCGCTCAAAGGTTTGGGCATGCGCGTCATAGACCTGCTCCAGATGGGCGCGGGCTTCGGCTATATCAATCTGCGGCGCGGCGGGGTCTGTCATCGCATTCTGTGCCCGTCGGAGGAAAAGGTTGCGCGATTAGACGAGGCTTTCGGGTTGAAGACAAGCCGCTGGCAGTGGCCTGAAACGGGCAAGCGGCGCGGCGGGTGAGTCGTCCCTTGGCACGCGTGAAACCGGCCAAGCCACCGGTGTGGAGCGCGTTTTTCTCAAGGGACCGATACCTAAGTATCGGCGCGGGTTTCCTTTCGGCAACCTGCGCTCATCTTTGGCGTGTCTGCGGTCGCACGAAATTTGCCCGGAGTCCGGAATACGACGTAGAGTGACGATTCTAGCGTTGCAATCGGTTTCAAAAAGCCGACGCTGCGCCACAAGGAGGCACATGCACATGGCGCTTGACGACAAAACCGATCCGGACAAGGGCGTATGGAAGTCCGCCAAGGGCAAGGGGCGCAAGACGCCCAAGGGTCGCCAGGTCGAGGATCAGCCCTGGGAAGAAGTCCGCGCGCTCTTGGGCGATCGCCCGCGCCGACGGGACCTTCTGATCGAGTTCCTGCACCTTATCCAGGACGCCCATGGTCATCTGTCGGCAGCGCATATGCGGGCGCTGTCCGAAGAGATGCGCCTCTCGCAGGCCGAGGTTTTCGAGGTCGCGAGCTTCTATGCCCATTTCGACATCGTGAAGGAGGGGGAGACCCCGCCGCCCGCCTTGACCATCCGGGTCTGTGACAGCCTGTCGTGCGAGATGGCCGGGGCGCAGGCCCTGAAATCTGCACTTGAAGAAGGGCTCGACCCATCGGAGGTGCGCGTGCTGCGCGCGCCCTGCATGGGCCGCTGTGATACGGCGCCGGTGCTGGAGCTGGGCCATAATCATATCGACCACGCAACGCCTGAAAAGGTTCATGCGGCCATCGCGGCCGATGATACCCATCCGACTATTCCGGAGTATGAAACGCTGCTGGGCTACATGGCCGAAGGCGGCTATGCGCCGCTCGGGTCCTTGCGCGAGAAGGGCAACTGGGAGGACGTGCAGGCCAAGATCAAGGAAAGTGGTCTGCGTGGTTTGGGTGGTGCTGGCTTCCCGTCCGGCACCAAATGGGGCTTTGTCCGGGGAAATCCTGGGCCACGCTATCTGGCCGTCAATGGCGACGAAGGCGAGCCGGGAACCTTCAAGGACCGCTACTATCTGGAGCGCACGCCGCATATGTTCCTCGAGGGGATGCTGATCGCCGCCTGGGCGGTCGAAGCGGATCGCTGCTATATCTACATGCGCGACGAATATCCCGCCGTGCTCGAGATCCTGCGTCGCGAGATTGCGGCTCTGGAGTCGGAGCGCATCGTGGCACCGGGCTATATCGAGCTGCGGCGCGGGGCCGGGGCCTATATCTGCGGCGAAGAAAGCGCGATGATCGAGAGCATCGAGGGCAAACGCGGCATGCCCCGGCACCGACCGCCCTATGTCGCGCAGGTCGGGATTTTCGGTCAGCCGACCCTCGTGCACAATGTCGAAACCCTGCACTGGATCGCCAAGATCTGTCGCGAGGGGCCGGAGGTGCTCAACGCTACGACCCATAACGGGCGCACGGGGCTGCGCAGCTATTCGGTCTCGGGCCGCGTGGCAGAGCCGGGCGTCTACCTGCTGCCCGCCGGTTCGAACATCCTCGATATCATCGACGCGGCGGGCGGTATGGCCGAGGGCCACGTGTTCAAGGCATATCAACCCGGGGGGCCGTCCTCGGGGCTCCTGCCTGCTTCCACTGCGGACGTGCCGCTCGATTTCGACACGCTTCAACCGCTCGGGACCTTTATCGGTTCGGCCGCCGTGGTGATCCTGTCCGATCAGGATCGCGCACGCGATGCCGCACTTAACATGCTGCGCTTTTTTGAAGATGAGAGCTGCGGTCAATGCACGCCCTGCCGGGTGGGTTGCGAAAAGGCGGTCAAGCTGATGCAGGACGACAGCTGGGATGCGGGCCTTCTGACCGAGCTCTGCACGGCGATGGCCGACGCCTCGATCTGCGGGTTGGGGCAGGCGGCCCCGAACCCCATTCTGTCAACGCTCAAGCATTTCCCGGAGGAGATATGAGCAGCGACCTTGGTGCTTTCTCCATCAGCCTTGCGGTCAAGGACCTGCAAGCCTCCATTGCCTTTTACGAAAAGCTCGGCTTCGAAGCCATGGGCGGCGGCGAGGGCTGGAGGATGATGAAGATGGGCGACAAGGTGATCGGCCTCTTTGAGGGGATGTTCGAGAAGAACATGCTGACCTTCAATCCTGGCTGGACCCAGAATGCCGAGAACCTCGCCAGCTTCACCGATATCCGCGCGGTGCAAACTGAGCTGAAGGCGCGCGGCCTGACACTCAAAGACGAGGTTGATCCGGAGAGCACCGGCCCGGCCTCGATCACGCTGGAGGATCCGGATGGCAATCCCATCCTGATTGACCAACACCGATGACGCTTCTTTCCGCAAGGCCCCCCGCATGTGCAAGGATCTGACCCATGGCTGACGGCACCCAACTTCAGACCGTGACTTTCACGCTTGATGGCGAGACTGTGACGGCCGAGGCAGGCACCACCATCTGGGAGGTTGCCCATGGCCGCGGCCTCAAGATCCCGCATCTGTGCCACAAGCCCGCGCCGGGGTATCGCCCCGATGGCAATTGCCGGGCCTGTATGGTCGAGATCGAGGGCGAGCGCACATTGGCGGCCTCCTGCATCCGCGAACCCTCGGACGGGATGGTCGTAACCACCAATTCGGCCCGCGCGGAAAGCGCGCGCAAGATGGTGGTCGAGATGCTGGTCACGGATCAGCCTGCCCGCGACGAGGCCCATGACAAGTCCTCCCATCTATGGGACATGGCCGATGCGACCGGGGTCGAAGAGAGCCGCTTTCCCAAGCTGGAGGCCCCGCGCATTCCGCTTCTGGATGACAGTCACGTGGCCATGTCTGTCAATCTCGACGCCTGCATCCAGTGCGGGCTCTGCGTGCGGGCGTGCCGCGAGGTGCAGGTCAATGACGTGATCGGCATGGCCGGGCGCGGGCATGACGCCTATCCGGTTTTCGATCTGAACGATCCCATGGGTGCAAGCTCCTGTGTGGCCTGCGGCGAATGCGTGCAAGCCTGCCCCACGGGTGCGCTGATGGAAGCCAAGCTGCTCGATGAGGCGCAGGTCGGCGACAGCCAAGCCCATGATGAGGAGGTCACCTCGGTCTGTCCGTTCTGCGGTGTCGGCTGCCAGGTCTCTCTCAAGGTCAAGGATGGCAAGATCATCAAGGCCGACGGGATCAACGGTCCGGCCAATGAGGGGCGGCTCTGCGTCAAGGGGCGCTTTGGCTTTGACTATATCCACCACCCGCACCGGCTGACCAAGCCGCTGATCCGCCGCGATGACGCGCCGGAGAAAGGGCTGAACGTGGACCCGTCCAACCCCTGGACCCATTTCCGCGAAGCCACCTGGGAAGAGGCGCTGGACAAGGCCGCCCATGGCCTCGTGGATCTGCGCAGCTTCTATGGCGGCAAGTCCATCGCCGGGTTCGGTTCGGCGAAATGCACGAATGAAGAGGCCTATCTCTTCCAGAAGCTGATCCGCCAGGGCTTTGGCCATAACAACGTGGATCACTGCACGCGGCTTTGCCATGCCTCCTCCGTGGCCGCGCTGATGGAAAACGTGGGCTCCGGCGCGGTGACCGCGACCTTCAACGAGATTGAGAACGCGGATCTGGCGATTGTGATCGGATCGAACCCGACCGAGAACCACCCGGTCGCCGCGACCTTCTTCAAGCAATTTGCCAAGCGCGGCGGCGAGCTGATCGTCATGGATCCGCGTGGTCAGGCGCTCAAGCGGCACGCGGCGCATATGCTGCAATTCCGCCCGGGCACGGATGTGGCGCTGCTCAACGGGATCATGAATGTGATCGTCGAAGAGAAGCTCTATGACCGCCAGTATATCGAGGGTTTCACCGAAGGGTTCTTTGAGTTCCGCGACCATATTCGCGCCTTCACGCCGGAGCGGATGTCCGAGCTCTGCGGCATCGAGGCTGAGACGATCCGCACCGTCGCGCGCAGCTTCGCCGATGCCAAGGCGGCGATGATCTTCTGGGGGATGGGCGTCAGCCAGCATATCCACGGCACGGACAATGCGCGCTGCCTGATCAGCCTCGCGCTCCTTTGCGGTCAGGTGGGACGTCCGGGCGCGGGGCTGCATCCGCTGCGTGGTCAGAATAACGTACAAGGCGCCTCCGATGCGGGTCTGATCCCGCAGGTTCTACCGGATTATCAGAGCGTTACGGATCCCGAAGTGCGCGAGCTCTTCCGGCATATCTGGAAAGGCACCCAGATCGAGGAGGCGCCCGGCCTCACGGTTGTGGAGATCATGGACCGCGTCTATCGCGGGGAAATCCGGGGGATGTATATCCTCGGCGAGAACCCGGCCATGTCCGACCCGGATGTGGAACATGCGCGCAAGGCGCTGGCTCATCTCGACCATCTGGTGGTGCAGGATATCTTCCTGACGGAGACGGCGAATTTCGCCGATGTGATCCTGCCCGCCAGCGCGTTCCCCGAGAAGAACGGCACCGTCACCAACACCAACCGTCAGGTGCAGATGGGCCGCAAGGCCGTCGACGCGCCGGGTGAGGCGCGCGAGGATTGGCAGGTCATCGTCGATCTCGCCAACCGCATCGGGCTCGATTGGGACTACGACACGCCGCGCATGGTCTTCAATGAGATGAAGATGTCCATGCGCTCGCTCCACCACATCACCTGGTCGCGGCTGGAGGATGAGGGAGCGGTGACCTATCCGTCTCTCTCCAACACTGATCCGGGGCAGTCCATCGTCTTTGGTGACGGCTTCCCGCGCCGGGCCGGGCGCGCTATGTTCACGCCCGCGCGCGTCACCCCGCCTGCCGAGGTGCCGGATGAGCGCTATCCGATGATCCTGACCACGGGGCGGCAGTTGGAGCACTGGCATACGGGTTCCATGACTCGGCGTGCGACTGTGCTCGACGCGGTGGAGCCGGAGGCGAACTGCTCGCTCCATCCCAAAACCCTGCGCAAGCTTGGGGTTGAGCCGGGTGGGACCGTGCGGCTCACCACGCGCCGCGGCTCGGTTGATGTGATGGCCCGGGCCGACCGCGCCGTGGCCGAGGATATGGTCTTTTTGCCCTTCGCCTATGTGGAGGCTGCGGCCAATATCCTGACCAACGCAGCGCTCGATCCTTACGGCAAAATTCCGGAGTTCAAATACTCCGCCGTTCGGGTCGAAAAGCCGATGCCGAGCGTCGCCGCCGAGTAGCGTTTGGGGACGCTTACGCGCCGCTTCGCTGCTCGAACATCTTCAAAACCGCCTCGGGTTTCGGACCGGGGCGGTTTTGCCATTTCTGGCCAATCTGTTGATTATTGAGACCTAAGGTCTCACTTATTGCGTGGAAATGCTGCATTGCCGCATTTTGCGACTCACCGGGCGCGCGCGCAGCGACCTGACAAAGGCGCAAGCCCGCGCAGCAGGTCGCTCTGACGCCCATCGGAAACGCAGGCGCGATTGCGGTCTGTTTGCGCCGCAGAAGAGGCCGAAAATGTCGGCCAGAGAACATTGCGAGATGCGCATCCAAGGTGCATTCAGGACAGAGACCTTTTGTTGAGAAAGACCGCCGACCATGTCCGACATCGAGATCGCCCGCGCCGCCACCAAAAAGCCGATCCAGGAGATCGGCGCCACGCTTGGCATCAGCAGCGATGACCTTCTGCCCTATGGCCACGACAAGGCCAAGGTCAGCCAGAGCTTCATCAACTCGGTGCAGGACCGCCCAGATGGCAAGCTCGTCCTCGTGACCGCGATCAACCCGACCCCGGCGGGCGAGGGCAAGACCACCACCACCGTGGGGCTCGGCGACGGGCTGAACCGGATCGGCAAGAAGGCCTGCGTGTGTATCCGCGAAGCCTCCCTCGGGCCGAACTTTGGCATGAAGGGCGGGGCCGCTGGTGGCGGCTATGCCCAGGTCGTGCCCATGGAGGATATGAACCTCCACTTCACCGGCGACTTCCACGCGATCACTTCAGCGCACTCGCTGCTCTCGGCGATGATCGACAACCATATCTACTGGGGCAACGCGCTGGAGATCGACATCCGCCGCGTCACCTGGCGCCGTGTCGTCGACATGAACGACCGCGCTCTGCGTCAGATCACGGCGAGCCTCGGCGGTGTGGCCAATGGCTTCCCCCGTGAGGCGGGCTTCGACATCACCGTGGCCTCCGAGGTCATGGCAATCCTTTGTCTCGCCAAGGATCTTAAGGATCTCGAGAAGCGTCTGGGCGATATGATCGTGGCCTATCGCCGGGATCGCTCCCCGGTCTTCTGCCGGGACATCAAGGCCGCGGGCGCGATGACGGTCCTCTTGAAGGACGCGATGCAGCCAAACCTCGTGCAGACGCTCGAGAACAACCCGGCTTTCGTCCATGGCGGCCCCTTCGCGAATATCGCCCATGGCTGTAACTCGGTGATTGCGACCACGACTGCGCTCAAGGTCGCCGACTATGTGGTGACCGAGGCGGGCTTCGGCGCGGATCTGGGCGCCGAGAAGTTCATGAATATCAAATGCCGCAAGGCGGGGCTCGCGCCCGATTGCGTGGTGCTGGTGGCGACCGTGCGCGCCATGAAGATGAATGGCGGCGTGGCCAAGGCCGATCTCGGGGCCGAGAACGTAGCGGCGGTTGAGGCCGGCTGCGCGAACCTTGGACGCCATATCGGCAACCTCAAGAGCTTTGGCGTGCCGGTGGTTGTGGCGATCAACCACTTCGTCACCGACACCGAGGCAGAGATCCAAGCTGTGAAGGACTACGTGGCAGGGCAGGGCTCCGAGGCGATCCTGTCGCGGCATTGGGAACTGGGCTCCGAAGGCTCCGCCGAGCTTGCGACCCGCGTGGCCGAGATTGCCGAGAGCGGAACGTCGCAATTCTCGCCGATCTACCGGGATGAGATGCCGCTGCTGGAGAAGATCGAGACGATTTCCAAGCGGATTTACCGGGCCGACAAGGTCATCGCGGACAAGAAGATCGTCGATCAGCTCAAGCTCTGGGAAGAGCAGGGCTATGGCAATCTGCCGGTCTGCATGGCCAAGACCCAGTACTCCTTCTCGACCGACCCGAATGAGCGCGGCGCGCCCACCGGCCACTCGATCCCCGTGCGGGAAGTGCGGTTGTCGGCGGGGGCGGGGTTCATCGTCGTGGTCTGCGGCGAGATCATGACCATGCCCGGTCTGCCGCGCGTGCCCTCGGCCGAGCATATCCGCCTCAATGACGCAGGGGAGGTCGAAGGCCTCTTCTAGGATAGGCCGCTGCCCCGTCGCCATGGTAGGAGACGGGGCAACAGCCCAGGAAAGGACAAGATGATGCGCGCCCCTCACGAGTGTCAGAGCATGCAGGAACTCCGTGTCAAGATCGACGCGCTGGATACGGAGCTGGTCACCCTTCTGGCCCGGCGCGCGGGCTATATCGACCGGGCGATCACCCTCAAGCAGCAAGAAAACCTGCCGGCCCGCACCGTGGATCGGGTGGCCGAAGTGCTCGATAATGTGCGCGCGCTGGCCGCGTCGCGGGATCTGGACCCGGATCTGGCAGCGAAGCTCTGGCATGAGCTGATCGAATGGTCGATCGCCCGGGAAGAGGTCGTGCTCGGCGCTGTCTCGACGGAGGTGCGGGCCTGATGGCGGGCCACGCGCGCGCTCTGGCTCTGGCCCTCGGTGCCCTGTTGGTGGGCGGGCCGGCCTTGGCGGATCCGGACTGGTTCCTGCATCCATTTGGCGAACGGCGTGCCTATGTTCAGGACTGGCTTGCGGTCTGCGAGGAGGACGGGGCCGGGCCTTGCAGGCTCGTGCGGTCCAATCAGGACTCGCGTGGTCCCGCCTTTGACAGTCGCATCACGCTCTATCTTGATAGCGCTGGCTGGCAGGTGGAGATCATGGATCGCGGCATGCCCTCCGAAACCCTCGCAGAGTTGCGCTTTGCCTTTGATGAGAGCTTTCTCATCATCGCGACCCGACAGGATTTTGTTGCGGGTGAACGCCGCCTGCCCAATATCCTCGAAACTGTGACGCTCACCAATCCCGACCTGATCGCGACGCTCTTGCAAGCGATGCGCGACGGCGGAGAGCTGGTGATTACCTATCGCCCCGAAGGGACCGGGGACGCCACGGCGATTATTCCCTTGCGGGGAGTAACAGCAGGCCTCGACGCCCTGACCCAGATCGAAACGGAAAGACAACCATGACCGCCACTCGTATCGACGGCAAAGCCTTTGCCGCCACCGTTCGTGCCAAAGTCGCCACCCATGTGGCGGCGCTCAAGGAAACCCATGAACTGACACCCGGGCTTGCCGTGGTGCTGGTCGGCGAGGATCCCGCGAGCCAAGTCTATGTCCGCTCCAAGGGTAAGCAAACCGTGGAGGTTGGCATGCATAGCGTTGAGCACAAGCTCGACGTGGACACGCCCGAGGCGGATTTGTTGGCGCTGGTGGAGCAGTTGAACCAGGACCCGGCGATCCACGGGATCCTCGTGCAGCTTCCGCTGCCCGACCATATGAATGCGGACAAGGTCATCAACACAATCGATCCCGCCAAGGATGTGGACGGGTTCCATATCTCGAATGTGGGCCTGTTGGGGACTGGGCAGAAATCCATGGTGCCCTGCACGCCGCTCGGCTGTCTGATGATGCTGCGCGATCACCATGGCAGCCTCTCGGGGCTGAACGCCGTGGTGCTCGGACGCTCGAACATCGTGGGCAAACCGATGGCACAGCTTCTGCTGGGCGATAGCTGCACGGTGACAATCGCCCATTCCCGCACCAAGGACCTGCCTGAGGTCGTGCGTAGCGCAGATATCGTCGTGGCCGCCGTAGGCCGCCCGCAGATGGTGCCCGGTGACTGGATCAAGCCCGGGGCCACGGTGATCGATGTGGGCATCAACCGCATCGAAAAGCCCGAGGGCGGCACTCGGCTTGTGGGGGATTGCGACTTCGACAGCTGCGCCGAGGTGGCCGGGGCCATTACGCCGGTGCCGGGCGGGGTGGGGCCGATGACCATCGCCTGCCTGCTGGCCAACACGCTGACCGCCTGCTGCCGGGCCCATGGTCTGCCGGAGCCGGAAGGGCTGACCGCCTGATCGCGGTGGGGTAGGGTCTCTCCTGACAGTCTTTGTCAGGAGGGCTTTGTTACGACCAAGCTCCATGTCGTAACAGGAAAGGACGACCCCATGACGACCCCGCAGCCAGCCCGCACGATTGAAACCGTGCTCTTCAAACTTGTCCCCGGCGCGGATCCGGAGGCGTTTCGCAGCGCCTCTGACGCCGTGACCGCCTTTGTCGGCAAGTGCCCGGGTTTCATCGCAAGGCGGCTCTCGCATACAGAGGATGGCACCTGGATCGAGCATATCGAATGGGCCAGCCTCGCGGAGGCCCAGTCCGCCGCCGTCGCAATCGGCAAGGAGAAAAGCCTCGCTGAGTTCATGACTGCGATTGACGGGCCTAGTGTGCAGCTCTTTCACAGCACGCTCGATATCTCGGTGAACTAGGCCATGCGGCGCAGCGAACGTCTGGCCGAAATCGTCGAGATCCTGCGCGATGGTCGTTTGCACCGGGCGCAGGATATCGCCGAGATGCTGGAGGTGTCGCCGCGCACTATTTACCGCGATCTCGACACGCTAATCGCCACCGGGATCCCGGTCGAGGGCGCACGCGGGTTGGGCTATACGCTGCGCGAACAGGTGTTGTTCTCCTCTCTGAATCTGTCCTTGACCGAGCTTGAAGCGCTGCATCTCGGCATGGCGATCGTCGCCGAGGCCGCCGATCCGGAACTGAAGGAGGCCGCCCAAAGCCTCGCGCGCAAAGTCACGCAAGCCGCCCCCATGGCGCGGGAGGCACCGCCGCGTTGGGGACACGGGGTCTATCCCTTCCACCGCGCGCAAGCCGGGTTCCCGCATATGCCGCTCCTGCGGCGGGCGATCCGGGGGCGCGAAGTGCTCAAGATCACCTACCGCGCAGTGGGTGATGCGGTCACCACCCGTGAGATCCACCCGCTGCAGATGGAATACTGGGGCGCGGTTTGGACATTGACCAGCTGGTGCCGGCTGCGCGGCGGGTTCCGTGTGTTTCGGACGGATCGGATCGAAGCCTGCCGCACGACCGGTGACCGCTTTCCGGTGATCGAGGGGCAGGAGATCGCGGACTATTTAGCCAGCGTGCCCTAAGACGTTGCGCAAGGCGCGAGCGAAGCATGACAGCGCGGCGTGACCACTTGCTGACTTTTGGATCTCACTGCTCTACGCGCCATGCTCTGTGTATCTGATCCACGTGCCCTCAGAAATCCATCGTCTCGTCACTGGATTTGGTATACAAAAATCATAGATACTAGCTCAGAGCACGGCCACTCAGGACACATCCATGAACGACGCCTCCCCGAGGATCAACGCCGCCGAACATGCCTATCGCACGATCCGCGCGAATATCGTGTCGGGCTTGCTGCAGGAGGGCGAGCGCCTTACGGAAAAGCGCCTGAGCGATGATCTCGGCCTCAGCCGGACGCCCGTGCGCGAGGCGATCGGGCGGCTGATCCTCGAGGGTTTTGTCGAGCGTCAATCGGGATACACCACCCGGGTCGCGAAATTTCCGGAGGATGAGATCGAGCAGATCTTTCAGATCCGCAAGCTGCTGGAGACATACTCCGCCCAGCGGGCCGCGCGCCACGCGACGCAGGAGGATATCGCAGCCCTCAAGGAGATCCTTGTGGATATGCGTGCTCATACACCGCCGCGCTCGGACGAGGATTATCACATCCTGACCGAAGCGAATGAGCGGTTTCACCGGCGGATTGTCATGGCGGCGCGCTCGCCGCGCCTGACGGCGCTGATGACCATGGCCTTTGATGTGGGAATGGTGACGCGGACCTACCGGATCTATTCCGATGCGGACCTGATCCGGAGCCTGCATCACCATGCGGAGCTGATCGATGCGATTGAGGCCCGCGCGCCGGAATGGGCCGAGAGCCTGATGGCAACGCATCTGCTGGCCGGGGCGTCGAAAGTCTTCGAAATGACCAAGGCGCTGGGACGCAAATCCGATGGCTGAGACGGCGCGTCCGGTCCGGCGGTCGCTGCTGTTCACGCCCGCGACGCGGCTTGCAGCGGTGCCCAAGGGGCTGGCCAGCGGGGTGGATTGCCTTTGCCTCGATCTGGAGGACGCGGTGCCCCCGGAGCAGAAGGCCGCCGCACGGGCCGATGCGATCGCGTTTCTCGACGGGAACCCGCGCAAGGCGTTACGGATCAACGGAGTTCGGACGCGCGCCGGGTTGTCGGATCTGACAGCGGTGGCGGAGGCCGCCCCTCAGGCGGGGCTGTTGCTTCTGCCCAAGGTCGAGGCGGCGGCGGATCTGGCGCTTGTCGATGCGATCCTGAACGAGGCAGGTGCGTCCATGGCGCTTGGGGCGCTCATCGAAAGCGCGGCGGGTCTTGAGGATGTGGCAGCCATTGCACGGGCCACGCCACGGCTCGATATGCTGCTCTTCGGGGCGGTGGACCTCGCGGCTGATCTTGGGCTCGGATCCGGAGACGCGCCGCTGGCCTATGCCCGGTCCCGCGTGGTCCATGCGGGCAAGGGGGCAGGGTTGCAGGTACTGGATGTGCCGGAACTGGCCTTTCGCGATCTAGACCACGTGGCCGTTAGGGCGCGCGCGGCGCGGGACTATGGCTTTACGGGGAAGGCGGCCATCCACCCGTCAAATGTCGCTCCGATACAGGCGGCCTTCACGCCCAGCGAAGACGAGATTGCCGAGGCACGTCGGGTCATGGCGGCCCATGCCGCTGCGCCTTCGGGACTGGTGGAGCTCAATGGTCGTCTGATTGAGGCCCCGGTGATCCGCGCCATGCAGGCCCGGTTGGAGGTGGCCGCTGCGGCGGGGGCGGTGTGAACGGTAGGGCTGCAGCCTCATTTTGGGATCGGATTGCGCAGGCCGATGACGTTTTCGGGTTTCTGGAGGATCCCGCGACATCGCTGCCACTGGACCATGCGCAGGGCGTGGGTGCTGGTCGCTTGGCAGGTCAAGTCATTGGCGTGAAATCAAATATTTCCGTGGAGGGGCAAGCCTGGACTGCCGGGATCGGAGCGCGGCGCGCACCCGCTGCGGGGGATGCGCCAGTGATCAAGCAGATGCGGGCTGCTGGGGCGCAAATCCTGTCGCGTCTAGTCATGGACGAGGCCGCGTTGGGGGCTGCCGGTGACAACCCGCACTTCGGGCAGGTCGAGAATCCGGCCCGGCCCGGGTTCAGCGCAGGAGGCAGCTCGGGCGGGTCTGCGGCTTCGGTGGCCAGCGGCGCGCTGCGCCTCGCGCTGGGGAGCGATACGCTCGGCTCTGTGCGGATCCCGGCGGCCTATTGCGGGGTGGTCGGGTTGAAACCCGCGCCGGGGGGATTGCCGCTGGACGGGGTGCTTCCGCTGGCGCCGGGCTTCGATGCGCTCGGAATCCTCGGAGCCTCGCTGGCCGAGGTCGCGACGCTCTACGGGCTGTTTGATGCGACGGCACCGGGATCTGAGCTGGGTCTCTGCGTCCCGGCCCAAATGTCGGAGATCCCCTGCGCGCCTGGAGCCCGAGCCGCGCTCGACCGGACTGCGCAAGCAGCGGCCGTGCTCGGGCGACTTGCGCCTGCGAGGTCTGTGCCGGGATGGCAACCCGCTGCCGCACGTAAGGCTGCCTTTGCTGAGCTTTGTGCTCGCGCGTCCCAGAGCCTCGCCGGGTTAGACGGGCTAAGCGCGGGAGTGCAGCGCAGTCTGGCCTATGGCGCCCGGCTCGCGCCGGAGAAGCGGGCCGAAGGTCTGGAGCATCTCAAAGATCTTGCTGCTGGTCTCGGGTCCATGTTCGACGAGGGGCTTGTTCTTCTGACGCCGACCACGCCCTCGGGCAGCTTTCCCCATGGCACACCCCCGCCCAAGGATCAGGCGAGCTTCACGGCGCTGGCCAATGTCGCCGGTGCGGCTTCGCTGTCGATCCCGCTGGCCGGGGACCCGTTGCAGTCCGTGATGTTGACCGGGGCCGCTGGAACGGAGGCCAGCTTGCTGGACATCGCCCAATCGCTGACGACAGCCATGGCGGGTTAGTCGGCGAAGAAGAGCTTCACCGTCATGGCGCAGCCGCCCGCTTCGGTTCGGGCCCAGAGTGACAGTGCATCGCCCTCCGCCTTGCCTTCGAGCCAGAAAGGGGCCGGGGCAAAGAGCGGGCTCATGGCGCGGATCTCGAACCGCTGCAGGGATCGTCCATCAGCGTGTTCCATGCCGAATGCCATGAGCAAGGTGGCCGTCAGCGGGCCGTGGACGATCAGGCCGGGATAGCCCTCCACCGCGCGGGTGTAATCCGCATCATAATGGATTCGGTGCCCGTAGAAAATCAGGGCCGAATAGCGAAAGAGCAGCACGGGATCCGGGTCGATCCTGCGCGAAAAAGCAGCCCCCTCGGGCGCGGCCGGGGCCTGTGGCGGCGGACTGCCGGGGGCCGGAGGAGCGCGGTAGACGATGTTCTGCACCTCGGTCACGCAATGGGCGCCAGCATGGGAAAATGCATGGACGACTGTGACAAAGCCGAGCGCGCCGGACCGCCCGCTTTTGCGGGTCACATCTCGGATGGTCGTGGTCTTTGTCACCTCCGCCCCGAGGGGCAAGGGCGCATGCAGATCCACATGGCCGCCCGCCCACATCCGGCGCGGCAAACCCAGATCCGGCAGGAAACGACCGAGCCGTTCATGTCCGTCCTCTGCGAGGTCCGAGGCTTTGATCTTGGGGTTGAAGTAGAGGTAGTGCCAAAAGGGCGGCAGCGCGTCTCCGGTGTCGAGCGTCGGGTCCTGATCGAGGGTCAGCTGCATATGCCGGGCCTGACGCAGGTCGAGCGTGTCGACCACGGTTTCAGACCGGCCAATGGCGGGATGCGGGGCAGTCATCGTTACTTTCCTTGAAAGACCGGGGCGCGTTTTTCGGCAAAGGCGGCTTGGCCTTCGGCATAATCTGCGCTGGCAAAACAGGCCGCGACCTGCGCCTCGACCGCGGCGCGGGTTGCGTCATCCGGATTGGGTCCTGCGCGCAGCGCGGCCTTGACGGCGCGCAGGGTCAGGGGGGCATTCCGGGCAATCTGTATGGCGACGTCCTGGGTTGTGGCTGCAAGCTCTTCCACCGGGACGAGCCGATCAATAAGCCCCCAACGCAGCGCGTCCTCTGCGGGAACCTGTCGCGCGGTAAACAGCAAATCCGAAGCTGCTGCGGGCCCGATCAACCGCGCCAGCGCCGCGACCTCATCTGCCGCGACGGCGAGGCCAAGCTTGGCAGGGGTGAAGGCAAATCGCGCACCCTCGGCGGCCAGACGGAGGTCGCAGCGCGTGGCGATCTCCAGCCCCCCGCCGATGCAATAGCCCCGGATCTGCGCGATCACGGGCATGGGCAGAGCGGCCACAGCGCTCAGCGCCCGGTGGACCGCTGCGTTATAGGCCGCGACCTGAGCCGGCGTACTTCGCAGGGTCGCGAATTCCGAGATATCCGCGCCCGAGACAAAGGCCTTGTCCCCGGTGCCCGTGAGGATAACGACCCGGGTGCTCTCGGGCAAGGCCTGCGCGACATCAGCCAAAGCGTGCCACATGGCGAGGCTCATGGCGTTGCGCCGTTCTGGGGCGTTGAAGCGGATCGTGGCGATGCCATCGGCCTCTGTCAGGACAAGCTTGCCATCCGCGTGCCGCGTCTCGATCATGTCGTTCCGCTCCACTGGCCGCCGCCATCCATATCGACCACGGTCCCGTTGAGATACTCCACCCGGGGGGAGGCCATCATGACAGCAAGGTCTGCGACCTCTTGCGGAGATTTTGGGCGACCAAAGGGGAAGGCATCGGGGGAGATCAGGTCTTTCCAACGGCGCTCATCGCCGAACTCGGCCTGCGCTTTGCCCTTGAAGAACTGCGTCATGCGGTCGGTCAGGGTCGGCGATGGGTTGATCCCCAAGACCCTTACGCCCGCGCGCTGTGCCTCGGCCCCAAGGGCCTGGGTAAAGCCGATCAATGCCGCGTTCCCTGCCGCGCCGCAGATATAGGCCGGACGCACCGCGCGGCCGCCCATGCCGATGATGTTGAGGATCACACCGCTGCCCCGGGCGGCCATCTCCGGGTAGATCAGCTGGCAAAGATGGATATAGCCGAACACCTTGAGCTCCCAGCCGCTGCGCCAGTCCGCCATGGTCAGATCGCGCAAGCCACCCGCCTTGATCGCGCCCGCGTTGTTCACAAGAATGTCGGGGGTCTCGATCTGTGTTTGCAGCTCCGCGCGACCGTTATCGGAGCCGAGATCCGCGCTGAGGATCCGGGGGCTCGACCCGGTGGCCTCGGCGACGCTGTTCTGGGCCTGCACCAACGCGGTCTTGTCGCGCGCCACAAGGGTGACGGCGACACCTTCGGCCGCAAGCGCGGTGCCGATGGCCAGTCCGATCCCCTTGGAGCCACCAGTCACCAGCGCCGTTTTACCGTTCAGTTTCATGTCCATCGGCGGTCATCCTCATGCCTCGGTCGAGACATAGTATTGAATTTCAAAAAACACACAGCCTTGCGGCGCTGCGAAGGGGCCGTGGACCGTCCCCGGAGGGCGGCAGGCATAGGCGGGCGCCGTTTGCGCAGTTCCACCGGCCCCATCTGCGTCGCAGCCTGAGATCAGGGTGCCAGAGAGCAGATAGACCTCCTCCCAATAGTCATGGACGAACTCCATGGGCGCGACGGTGCCTGGATCGAACCGGATCAGGCGGGTGCGAACGCCGATCTGTGCGTCTTCATCCAGCGCTCCGGAGAGACGTTTTTCCAAAACACCCGGCGCGCCGCCGGGCACAGGCGTCCAGCCGGTCCCAAGGTCGACGCCGTCAAAGGGGATGGCAGGTTTGATATCAGAGAAGGGCGGCATCGCGGGCTCCGGTTGGGGCGGGAGTGGAAGTGAATGCGGCGCACAAGGCATTGCGCAGCTGGGTCAGATCGCGTGCCTCGGGCAGGGCGGCGCAGGCGGTGATCAGGGCGGTTGCAACTGCTCCGGAAGCGCCGCCATGGGTTAGGTTGCGCAAAGCCTTCTTCCGCAGCGCGTCTGTCGACAGAGGATCCTCCGGATCGCCGGGCGCGGAACTGCGCTGGCGGCTATGGGCGGTCCCGTCTTGATCCCAGAGAATGACACGCGCGCCCATCTCGCCCGGGAACTTTTCGGTCAACTCCGGATCCTCGCTCAGAACAACCTGATCCCGCAGCGTTGCGAGGGCGGGGTCCTGCCGGGATCCGGCGTCAAAGTCGCCCAGCTCAGGCGCACCACGGGCAAGCGCCACCGCTACGCAATGTTGCAGGCTGAACCGGGCCTCATGGGCACTGTGCGGTGCTGGGGCATCGCAAAAGGCGATGGCCGCACCATAGGTCGAGACTTCAATCTTCTGCGGGGCGAGGCTGCGAAGGTCCAGTGCTGCGGCGATGGCCGCGTGGGTGTGTCGGCAGGCCGGATAGGGTTTGAAACTAACCGCGTGGAGCGTGAAATGCGCGTCTGGTTTGGCAAGGACAGCACTCAGATCCGCATCCGGGTAATATGTCGCGAAGAACCCGAGCGTACCTTCGAGGATGTGGCGCGGCCCGGTGAATCCGGCACGAACCAGAGCCGCAGCGGCGACGCCATCGCGGGCAGCGCGCGCCGTGGCCAGTTGCTTGCCGGTGCCTGGATCCAGACGGCATTGCCAGATCCCGCTGGCGCTCATCCCGGCCTGGGCCAGCGCCTCGGCCGGTTGATCAAGCCCGGCGATCTCGGCGGCGGCCATGGCTGCCCCAAACACGCCGCAGGTGGCGGAGTTGTACCAGGGTGCATAGCCCTGTGCCGCGGCGGCATTGCCGATGCGGATCGCAACCTCGTAGCCCGCCACGAGCGCCGAGAGCAGTGCTGCGCCCGACCCGTTCTGTCCTAGCGCGGCAGCGAGCGTCGCCGGGCACACCACATCGCCCACATGGAGGAGCGATGCACGGTGCAGATCGTCCATCTCCAGCACATTTCCCAAGGCCCCAGTAACAAAGGCAAGATCCTCGGCGCGCACGCCGGGTGCGAACGCCGCGCCCAGACCTGCCATATCTGTATAGGACAGCGCGGCACGCCCGGCGGGGCTGGCCTGAGCTGCCGCGATATTTCCCAGCCAATCCATCAGATGCAGGGACGCGCGGATAAGGTCGGCCTCGGTCTTGGGCCGAAGCGCGATCTCCACAAGCTGTTCCGCGAGGGTCAAATCTCGCCTCCTCCTACCGTTTCGTATACATTTATATTGCTTTCCGGCGAGAAATGACGACTGAAAAAGGCGGAGAGCGCGCAGAATGTCGTCATGTCATCCCACTTCGAGTGCTGGAAAATTTGGGAAAATTTATACAAAACAGGTATTTATATTTTATGTTTGTGTCGCGCTGTCCTTGGGTAGGTGCGATTTGAATTTTGTCGACAGAAATGACCTTTTCTTTTTGGAATGCAAATCTACCTCTTCCGGGGTGGGAATGGGATGTGAGGGGACATGCGCGCGCATGTCCGGGGTCATGCAGAATTCTCACACATAAAAACGACGCCGCCGCGATGTGGCTTCAACAGGAGAGTGTTCTGCAATGCGACAGACGGAATTCAATCGCCGCCAGATGATGGCACTGATGGGGGCGGGGGCTGCCGCCTCGGCTATGGGGACACGCGCCACCGCGATGGAAGCGCTGAAGCTGTGGGCCCCCGGTATCGCCAAGGTGGGCGGCAGCGACTGGACCGCGATGGAGACGCAATCGGGCGTTTCGATTGCCAACATCGCCAAAAGCGCCCGTGCTGACGAGGCCATTCAGAAGATGGTCGTAGGCGATGGCAATGCGCTGTATGACGCGATGACCGATAATGGCGGCGGAATGGAAGACGCGCTGGCATCCCAAGGCGCGATCGTGGAACTTGACCCGAGCCGGATCCCGAACTGGTCCAATATGCTCGCCACGTATCAGGAGGGCGGCGAGAACGCCGACACGATCCGCCATGACGGCAAGGTCGTGGCTGTGCCCTATATCTCCAATGCCGACAGCCTCGCCTTCAACCACGGTGTGATCGGCGAGGAATTGACCTCGTGGGAGGCTCTCTTCGACAGCCAGTTCCGCGGCCGCGCGGCCATGCAGAACGATTATGGCCCGACCCTGACGAACACCGCGATCTACCTCAAGCAGTCGGGCAAGGGCAGCATCGACAACCCGTCGGACATGTCAGAGGACGAGGTGCGTCAGGTGGCCGAATTTCTGATCGACCTGAAAAAGAAGGGCCATTTCCGCACCTTCTGGGACGGGGTTCAGAACGGCTCTGACCTGCTGAGCTCCGAAGAAGTTCTCGTGTCGTCCTGCTGGGAGGTCATCCAGATCTTCGCCGCGCGCAAGAATGGCGACGACATCCGCTATGGCTCCATGAAGGAAGGGCACCAGTCCTGGAATAACGTAGTCATGCTCACCAAAGGCGGGCAGGAGCGCGGCATGGAGGATGCGTTCTACAAGCTCGCGAACCTCTATCTCGACCCGTGGTTCGGTTCGCGGACCCTGGCCGGTCTTGGCTTCACGCCGCAGATGAACGGCGTCGGCGATTATATTGAGGCCAATCCGGGTGATTTCGACGATGACACCAAGTCTGTCTTGTCCGAGCGCCTGACGCGCAAGGAGGAGCGTCTCGCGAACCCGGGCAATGCCTGGCAGAACGTCTTCCCGACCAATATTCGCGCTTACCAGGACTGGTGGGCCCGGGTTCAGGCCGCGTAAGCGCGCCATGAGCGTGATGTCCCCGCAAGGCTTTGACGGGCTCGCCCCCGTCAAGGCCACGGCCCCCCCGTTGCGCGAGCGTCTCGCGCGCGGGATCTTCTATCTGCCCATCATCTTCATGGTGCTGTTCTTCGCCTTGCCCATGGCCCTGACGGTCGTGTTCTCGGTATTCGAGCGGACCATGTTCTGGATGGAGCCGGGCTTCACGCTCTTTTCCTACGAGAACTTCTTCTTCTCCGCGCGGCTGACCAATTTCCTGGACTCGATGAAATACTCAGCCATCGCGGTTGCGATCTGCTTCGTACTGGGCTTTCCGATTGCGGTGTTCATCCGAAAATCCCTACCGCAGGTGGCGCAGCACCGGGTGATCCTGCTCTTTATCCTGCCCTTCATGGTCTCCGAGATCATCCGGGTCTTCGCCCTGCGCCCGGTGCTGCAACGCAACGGGCTGGTGAACACGACCCTTCAGGATTGGGGGGTCATCAACGAGCCCATCACGGCACTTTTGTATACACATACGGGCGTGGTGATCGGTGAGGTGCTGAGCTTTCTGCCCTTCATTGTCTTCTCTGGCTTCCTCGCCATGGAGGCGGTGCCGAAGCACATCTTCGAGATCTGTGATGATCTGGGCGTAGGCACTTGGCGCAAGTTTCGCGATGTGATCCTACCGCTCGCCGCACCGGGGATCTTTGCCGGCAGCGTCTTTATCTTCGTCAACGGGCTGGGCGTGGCGCTCTTGCCGAACATCCTTGGCGGAGCAGGGGCGGTGAATGCCGGGCTCATCGCGACCCAGGCGATCACCGCGCTCGACTTCCCGCTCGCCATGGCGGTGAGCGCGATCATGATGGCGACGCTCATGGGGCTGCTTTACATCGGGCACCGGCTCTTTGACCTCACCAAAATCCTGACACCGCTGAATTGAGGCCGAGCCATGACCGATGATTTCGCCAATCCGTGGCTCTATCGCCTGAAATGGGCCTATATGCTGCTGATCGTCACGACGCTGATGGCGCCGGTGATGTATGTGATGTATATTTCGTTTAATGCCAATGGCTTCGGCGCGAATGAGTATGTCTTCACCTGGGAGTGGTATGGCCTGATCTTTCAGGATCAGCTGCTGCTCGGGGCGTTGCGCTGGACCCTGTCACTGGCCGTGGTCGTGACGTTGATCGCGGTGCCCATGGCTCTGGTCTCGGCCAAGCTTTACAAGCAGAGCACGAATAAGCTGCCGATTGTGTTCTTGATGCTGGCGCCGCTTTTCGTGCCGCCGGATATCCTCGGCTCGGCGCTCTTGGTGTTCTTCAAGAACCTCAATCTGACCTTCGCATGGTTCGGCGACCTGCTCGGCGTCAGCTTCATGGATGGCTGGTTTCAGCTCGGCTTTTCCACCGCCGTGATAGGGCTGATCATCTACACGATCCCCTATTCCTTCATCGTCATCCTGATCACCATGGGCCGGTACCGCTCGGAACAGACCGAAGCGGCCCGAGCCTGCGGTGCCGATGGCTGGCGCGCTTTCTGGGATATCGAGTTTCCGCAGATCCGCGCGGGGGTCTTCAGTGCCTGTTCGTTCACGGTGATCCTGTGTTTCAACGAATATACGCGCACGAGCCTTCTGAAAGGTGGGTTCGACACCTTCACCACCGTGCTGATCAGCCAGATGCTCAACACCGGGATGTCACCGCAAAGCTACGCCATGTCGAGCCTCGTTAGCTTCATCGCCATTGCCGTCATCGGCTCCATCATCGTCTTCACCATGATCCGCTCCGACAGCCTGTCGCGCACCGCGCGCGCCAAGGCCGCGCCGGTCATGTCCACCTAGAGCCACGGGAGCTTGACCATGACGTCTCAGCCCAAACAGCCCGCCGTCGAAGTCCGGAACCTGTGCAAGAATTATGGTTCTGTGCGAGCACTCCGGAATGTGGATCTGACCATCGAGGCGGGGGAGTATTTCGTGCTGCTCGGCCCTTCGGGCGGGGGCAAGACCACGCTTCTGCGGACTATTGGAGGGTTCCATAAGGCCACCTCGGGCCAAGTGCTGCTCAACGGGCGCGATGTGGGGCATTTGCCGCCGGATCAACGCTCGACCACCATGGTGTTTCAGGCCTACGCGCTGTTCCCGCATATGACGGTGCTGGCCAATGTGGGCTATGGGCTCTCGGTGGCAGGGTTGCCCAAGCGCGAGGTGGCCGAGAAATCCGCCGCCATGCTCGACATGGTCGGGCTGACCGGATTTGCCGATCGCAAACCCCATGAGCTGAGCGGGGGCCAGCAGCAGCGGGTGCAACTGGCGCGGGCCATGGTGCTCGACCGCGATATCCTGCTGCTGGACGAGCCGCTGGCAGCGCTCGACGCGCAGTTGCGCAAGGATATGTGCCTTGAGCTCAAACACTTGCAGGAGAAGGTCGGCATCACCTTCATTCATGTGACCCACAACCAGGAGGAGGCCATGACCGTCGCCGACCGCATCGCGCTGGTGGCCGATGGGGAGCTGGTGGAGCATGGCCGGGCGCGGGACATCTACCGCGCGCCGGAGCGGCGGTTCACCGCAAGCTTCGTGGGCGAGAACAACCTGCTGACGGGCCATGTCTCGGATGTGAATGGGGTCAGCTGCACTGTCGATGTGGCGGGGGCACAGCTCAAGGTGCAAAAGCGCGGCAAGGAGGTCAGGGGCGGCCAAAGTGTGGATCTCTCGATCCGCTCCGAGCTGGTGGGGCTGAGCCGCGCCAGCGACGCGAATGCGGGCGCGGACGGGCATTCGATCCTCGGAAGCTATGATGAGAGCGTCTATCTCGGCCTGACCACCTCCCATCTGGTGCGCCTGCCCAACGGGGTCGAGATGATTTCGCGCTCGATCTCGGATTCCCTCGATGACATGCCGGAGCCCGGCGAGCCCGTGCGCCTCCACTGGCAGCCCGAGGCGATCCGCTTGCATGTGAACTGAGCCCATGCTGCCCAACTGGTCCAACCCCCGGATCCCGTACCAGATGGCCACGGCGCGCAAGCCGCTGAGCCCCCTGCGGGGAAAGCCGCTGATCGTGCATGTGGTCATGAACATCGAATACTGGCCTTTCGACCGGCCCATGCCGCGCGGGATCATCCCGGCGCCCCACGGGGCCACGCCCGCGCCGCCGGATGTGCCGAATTACGCTTGGGTCGAGTATGGCATGCGCTGCGGCATGCCCCGGATCATGGAGATGCTGGCCCAGCGGAACCTACCGGCCTCTGCGTTTCTCAACGCGCAGGTGGGCGAGATCTATCCGGACCTGACCGAAGCGGTGATCGCCGCCGGCTGGGAGCTGGTGGGCCATGGCTGGTTCCAGCAGAGCCTCAAGGCGGTCGAGGATGAGCGGGCTGTGATCCGTCAGAGCCTCGCCAAGCTCGAAGAGCTCGGCGGGCGGCGCGCCCGGGCTTGGCTCGGCTGCGGGTTGGGGGAGAGCTATCAGACGCCGGATATCCTGGCCGAGGAGGGGGTCGAGTTTCTCCACGATTGGACGCTGGACGATCTGCCCTGCTGGATGCGTACGGCTCATGGGCCCATGGTCGCGCTGCCTTATACGTTCGAACTCAACGATGTGCCGGTCTACGCGATCCAGTCCGGCAGCTCGGATGAGTATCTCAAACGGGTGGAGGCCACGCTCGCAATCTATGAGCGCGAGATGGCGCGGACGGGTCAGCCGCGCATCGTCACCCTGGCGCTGCATCCCCATATCATCGGTGTGCCCCATATCGCTTATCACTTTGAAAAGGCACTGGATCTCTTGGCGTCGCGAACCGATACGGTCTTCGTGACCTCCAGTGAGATGGGCGACTGGTTCGTGGCCGCCGATGGGACGGGCGGGCGCGATCTGGAACCTTTTATCGGAGGAAACCCGCGATGACCGCCCTCACACATCTTACGGTGCTGGACCTGACCCGGGTGCGGGCTGGGCCGACCTGCTGCCGGGTGCTGGCGGATTTCGGGGCCGATGTGATCAAGATCGAAGCACCGCAAGGCGTGGACCCAAATGCGGGAATTAGCGGCGCACGGCACGGCTATGACATGCTGAACCTGCACCGGAACAAACGCTCCCTGACCCTGAACCTCAAGAAGCCCGAGGGGCTGGCGGTCTTCCGCAAGATGGTCGAGACGGCGGATGTGGTGGTTGAGAATTTCCGCCCGGATGTGAAGGACCGGCTTGGCATCGGCTATGAGGCCTTGGCCGAGATAAATCCGCGGATCATCCTGGCCTCGATCTCGGGCTTTGGGCAGGATGGCCCCTATGCCAAGCGCGCCGGTTTCGATCAGATCGCGCAAGGAATGGGCGGAATGATGGGCGTCACCGGCATGCCCGGCGAGGGCCCCATGCGTGCGGGCGCCGCCGTCGCCGACAGCACCTCTGGCATTTACGCGGCAACGGGGATCCTTGTCGCGCTGGCCGAGCGGGCGATCTCCGGGCGCGGGCAATGGGTGGCGACCTCGCTTCTGGAGGCGCAGATCGCGCTGATGGACTTTCAGGCCGCCCGCTATCTGGTCGAGGGGGAGGTGCCGCCGCAATCGGGCAATGACCATCCTTACGTGACGCCCATGGGGGTGATTGCGACGGCCGATGGGTATCTCAATCTCGGGGTGGGTGGAGACAGCCAGTGGCGCGCGTTCTGCGCCGCGATTGGCGTGCCGGACTGGGCGGACCTTCCGGAATATGCGACGGCGGAGGCGCGATTTGCCCACCGCCCGCAGCTTTGGGAGGCGCTTCAGCCGATCTTTGCGGAGAAGACAACAACCGAATGGGTCGACCTTTTGGAAGCCGCTGGTGTCCCCGCAGGCCCGATCTACGCGATGGATGAGGTCTTTGCCGATCCGCAGGTTCAACATCTGGGCATGGCCGCGCCGGTGGTCCACCCGGTGCGCGGCGAGACCAAACTGGTGGCGCAGCCCGTGACCCTGTCGCGGACCCCGGCGGCCGTCACCACCAGCGCCCCGGATGCAGGCGCCCATACGGATGAGATACTCGGCGAATACGGGCTGAGCGCGGCGGAGATCGCCGATCTGCGCGCCTGCAACGCCGTCTAGGAGGATGAGATGAACCAGATCGACACTGACGCCATTGCCATGCCCGTTGGCCCGCAATGGGGCGATATCCGCGAGGCGGTTGCGCGGCTTTGCGAGGATTTCCCGGACGCCTATTGGAACGACCTGGATGCCCGGGATGCCTACCCGAAGGACTTCGTGCGCACCCTGACCGTGAGCGGGTTTCTCGGCGCGCTGATCCCCGAGGCCTATGGCGGCTCGGGCCTGCCGCTCGCGGCTGCGGGCGCGGTCCTGGAGACGATCCACGAGCGCGGTGCAAACGCAGCGGCCTGCCACGCGCAGATGTACACGATGGGGACGGTGCTCAAGCACGGCTCCGAGGCGCAGAAGGCTCGCTATCTGCCGGGGATCGCCAGTGGTGAGCTGCGCTTGCAGGCCTTTGGCGTCACCGAACCAACCACGGGCTCGGACACGACGCAGCTCAAGACGCGGGCCGAAAAGACCGACCGGGGCACTTACGTGATCAACGGGCAAAAGGTCTGGACCTCCCGCGCGATGGAGAGCGACTTGATGCTCCTGCTTGCGCGCACCACGCCAGCCGATCAATGCGCCAAGCGCAGCGATGGGATGTCGGTGTTCCTCGTGGATATGCGCGCGGCCCTGGGCAATGGGCTGAGCCTCTCCAAGATCGATGCGATGATCAATCACAACACCTGCGAGGTGTTCTTCGACAATCTCGAGATCCCCGCCGACACCCTGATCGGGGAGGAGGGCAAGGGTTTCCGCTACATCGTGGACAGCATGAATGCCGAGCGGATCCTCATAGCCTATGAATGCATTGGCGATGCGAAATTCTTCCTCCGCCGGGCGACCGAGTACGCCAATGAACGCGTGGTCTTTGGAAAACCGATTGGCGCGAACCAGGGCATCCAGTTCCCCATCGCGCAGGCCTATGCCCAGGCTCAGGCGGCGGAGCTGATGGTGAACAAGGCCGCGACCCTCTTTGACAATGGCGCCAAGGCGGCCGAGGAGGCGAATATGGCCAAGCTTCTGGCGGCGGATGCGAGCTGGGCGGCGGCAGAAACCTGCATGCAGGTCTTTGGTGGCTTTGCCTTCGCCCGGGAATACGGGATTGAGCGGAAATGGCGCGAGGCACGTCTCTATCAGACCGCGCCGATCTCCAAGAACATGATTTTTGCCTATTTGGGTCAACATGTTCTGGGACTTCCGCGCAGCTACTGAACCCCGCCGCCCGGGTTTCCGATGGGCGGCATCGCATACAGAGGTGTACCGCTAAACCGTTCAAGTAAGGGGTTTTTCCCTTTTCTCTGCGCTGCGGCGGCCTTATCTTGCGGGCAAAGAAGGGACGCCCGCATGACCGCCATCCAAGACCACCCGCTGCGCTACGCGCTGGCCAACGAGCTTCATGCGCGGCCGTTTCCTGAGCTTTCGGCGCCCTGCCACGCGGTGTTTCTGGCCATCAAGCAGCCCGTGGAGGCCGCAGCCCGGGACCGGGAGTTGGACCGCGCTCATCTGCTGGAACTGCTGGATCGGTATGGGGCGCCGCATCCGTCGCCGGGGGCCACCCATTTCTTTGGCAAGATCGGCAAGCACACCCTGAAATGGGAAAGCCATACGGAGTTCGTGACCTTCACGATCTTCGCCGAAGGAGTGGCCGAGAAACCGTTTGACCCCGACACGTTCGATGTCTTCCCCGAGGACTGGCTCAAGCGCGCGCCGGGGGTACGGCTGGTCTCGTCCCTGATCCGGGTGGAGGCACGGCCCAGCCAAGAGAAGATCAAGGCCAAGCTCGAGGACTGGTTTGTCCCCGAAAGCCTCGCCGTCAGTTCGGTGCTGGACGATTCTGCCGTGATCGCCGGGGATTTTCGGATCGATTCCGCCGGGCACACACGCTTTGCGCTCTTTATCTCCGAAGGTATTGGTGAGCGCCGCGTGGGTCGGGTTCTGCAGCGCGTGACCGAGATCGAGACCTACAAAACCGCCTCCATGCTGGGGCTCGCCCGGGTGCGCAAACTCAGCAAGGAGATGGGCGATATCGACACCAAACTGTCGAGCATGGTCGGCGATATGGGCGGGGACAGCACCGAGGCGGAGCAGACCCTGAAATCGCTGCTGGAGGTGTCGGGCGATCTGGAAAACCTAATGGCCCAGAGCTCCTTCCGCTTTGGCGCGACCGGGGCCTATGAGGCGCTGGTCAACCAACGGATCGAGGTCCTGCGCGAGGAGCGGTTCGACGGGCGCCAGACCTTTGCCGAGTTCATGATGCGCCGGTTTGATCCGGCCATGCGGACCGTGAAGGCCACCGAGGGGCGGCTGCAAAAGATGGCCGACCGCGCCACGCGGGCCGCGGAATTGCTCCGGACCCGCGTGGATGTGGAACGTCAGACCCAAAACCAGGCTCTCTTGGAAAGCATGGACCGGCGCGCGGATCTGCAGCTGCGTCTGCAAAAGACGGTGGAGGGGCTCTCCGTCGTCGCGATCAGCTATTACGCCGTGAACCTCGCGATCTATCTGATCGGTCCCTTGGCCTATACGTCGGGGATTTCCAAGACCGTGCTGACAGCGGCAACTACTCCGCTGGTAGTGCTTGGGGTTTGGCTGCTGGTGCACCGGATCCGGCAAGGGATGGAGAAGTAGCGCCCTCGGGCAGGAGCCGCCCGGTCAGCGCGCCTCCCACCGCGATGGAGGCCAGCGCCAGTGTCGCGGCAAAGCTCAGGCTCGGGATGCCCGCGAGGCCGGCGCCCACGGTGCAGCCTCCGGCCAGCACGCCACCGACGCCCATCATCGCAGCACCCGTCATGTAGCGGCCGGTCTGGGTCGGGCTCTCAAAGCTCGCCCAGGTGAATTCCCGCGAGATCAGCGATGCGACCAGCGCACCCAGGAGCGTGCCGCCCACCAGCCCTGTGCCGAAGCCGGCCGGGATGGCCGAGGAGGCGATCACGAAGAACAGGCTCTCGGAAGCGGGGGAGGTGAAAGACAGGCTTTCCAGCGCGATCGGGTCAAAGTCGTCATAAAGGATATAACCCGTGCCCGCCCAGCCGAGCGGCACCAGCGCACCCAGCAGCGCCGCCAGCACCAGCGTCCCGGGTCGGTTGCCCGAGCGCGCGGCCACAGCTGCGGCGAGGATCAGCAGTACAGCGGTCCAGCCCCACGCGCCGCCCGGCAGGGCAGCAAAGCCAGTCATCTCGCCCAGATCAACGGTCACACTGCCCAGGCTCGTGCGCAGAGGGGCGAGTACCCCTTTGAGCGTCGCATGGGCGACTACAGCGAACACCAGCAGAACCGTCAGCGCCCGCAGATTGCCAGACGCACCCAGCACCGTCAGCCGCGAGACACAACCCCGCGTCAGCACCATGCCCGCGCCGAACAGCAACCCGCCGGCCACAATCGCCAGAACCGGCAGGTCGGAGACAAAGAAACGATGTTCCGAGAAATCCACATAGCCGAGCGCGATCACCGCTTGCGTGCCCAGAACTGCCACAGCCAGCGCCGTTAGCCAGACACCCGCAGCACTGCGCCGCTCCTCGGGCGCACCGGCCACGGACCGGCGCAGACAGAAGCGCGTCCGCTGGGCGAGCACACCAAAGAGCACGCCTAGCCCGAGGCCAAACAGGGCCGAGGCCAGTCGCACATCCAGAAAGTCCAATCCAAGGTCAGCGTACATGTCGCCCTCCGGGGTCACGGTTAACCCGACGCAAATAGGGGTGGGGTGGCGTCGAAATCAAGGGAATGTGATGATGCCTGGCGACACCTGAGGGAAACGGAAATCTCCATTCGCGCTCCGCAATAGATCAGAACTGTGATCCAGCCCGGAAATCGGATCGTTTTTCTGTTGATGGCGAAGCGATGGTCTGATTTTCCCTTTCTGCGTCTCAAGGGGGACTGACGTGGAACACACGTTCCGCAGATTCCAGCTGGTCTTGCGGCCGAATCCTGCCCCGCCCTTGACCCTTTGCCCCTTTCGGCGCACCTAACAGAGCAAAGCCTGACCCCTCCAGGAGAGACCCATGCCGATCAAGAACCGTTTCGCCGAAATGCTCCCTGAGATCTCCGCCTGGCGCCGGGATTTGCACGAGAACCCGGAACTTCTTTTTGATACACACCGAACCGCTGGAATCGTGGCTGAGAAGCTGCGTGCCTTTGGCTGTGACGAGGTGGTCGAGGGTCTCGGGCGCACGGGCGTGGTCGGGGTGATCAAGGGGCGCGGCACGGGCTCGGGCCGGGTGATTGGATTGCGGGCGGATATGGACGCGCTGCCGATTGCCGAAGCCACTGGGCTGCCCTACGCCTCCAAGACCCCGGGCAAGATGCACGCTTGTGGCCATGACGGGCATACGGCCATGCTGCTCGGCGCGGCGCGCTATCTGACCGAGACCCGCAATTTCGACGGCACCTGTGTGGTGATCTTCCAGCCCGCCGAAGAGGGTGGCGGCGGCGGCCGCGAGATGGTCGAGGACGGGCTGATGGAGCGGTTTGGGATCGAGGAAGTTTATGGCATGCATAACTGGCCGGGCGTCCCCGCGGGCACCTTCGCGATCCGCCCGGGGGCGTTCTTCGCTGCCACGGACCAGTTCGAGATCACGATCACCGGACGCGGCGGCCATGCGGCCAAGCCCCATGAGACGATCGACCCGACGGTCATCGCGAGCCAGATCGTCCTCGCCCTGCAGACCATCGCCAGCCGCAACGCCAACCCGGTGGAGCAGATCGTGGTCTCCGTCACCTCCTTTCAGACGGCGAGCACGGCCTTCAACGTGATCCCGCAGGATGTGACGCTCAAAGGGACGATCCGCACCCTCGACGAAGGCATCCGGGCCCTGGCCGAAACCCGCCTGACCGAGATCGCCTCAGGCGTGGCCGCGGCCATGGGAGCCGAAGCGCAGGTCAACTACTACAAGGGCTACCCGGTCATGGTGAACTCCGAAGCCGAGACCACCTTTGCCGCTGATGTGGCCCGGTCGGTTGCGGGCGATTGCGCGGATGCGCCCCTTGTCATGGGCGGCGAGGATTTTGCTTACCTGCTGAACGCGCGCCCCGGCGCCTATATCCTCGTGGGCAATGGCGATACAGCCGATGTCCACCACCCGGAATATGACTTCAATGACGAGACGATCCCGGCGGGCTGCTCCTGGTGGGCCGAGATCGTGGAACAGCGCCTGCCTCTGGCCTCCTGAGACAGCGCGTTGTCTTGCGCGGCGGCGCAGGCTTCGCTAACCCGCCCCCATGAAACCGTTCCTGATCCTGCAGCTGCGTCCCGAACGGGACGTCTCCGATGACGAATACGCGGCGATCCTCGCGAAATCTGGGCTCTCCGAGACGGATGCGATCCGGGTTTGTCTGGACCATCAGGACCTGCCTGAAGGGCTCGACCTGACCCAGATCTCCGGCGTGATCGTCGGCGGCGGGCCGGGCTGTTTCAGCGACGCGCCGGAGATGAAGTCGCCCATCGAGGCCCGGATCGAGACAGCGATCCTGTCGCTCATGCCCGAGATCACCAATCGCGACATTCCTTTCATGGGCTGCTGCTATGGCATGGGCGCGCTGGGACAGCATCTGGGCGCCGAGGTCTCGAAACGCCGCTATGGCGAGAGTGTCGCCGCCGTCCCCTGTACCAAGACCGAGGCCGGGCGCGCGGATCCGATCCTCGCGGACCTGCCGGAGCAGTTCGACGCCTTTGTCGGCCATAAGGAAGCACTCCAGGCCCTCCCACAAGGCGCGGTTCATCTAATGTCGGGCGAGGCCTGTCCCTTTCAGATGATCCGCTATGGCGAGAACGTCTACGCCACCCAGTTCCATCCGGAGGCCGATGGCGACGGCGTCGCCGTGCGCATCCGGGCCTATCGTGAAAAGGGCTACTTCCCGCCCGAAGAGGCGGACAGCCTGATCGCCGAGGTCGCCAAGGCCGATGTGGATGACAGCGCCCGCATTCTCTCCAACTTCGTCCGGCACTACGCCAGGGACTGACACCGGCTCATTGTGCGCGAAATAGTTCGGGAGGCGGCCCGTCAGGGCCGTGGGGGCAACGCCCCCTCTATGCTATCCGCCCGTGTGGCTCATGTGGCGGGGCATCTGCCCGTCCAGCTTCTGGCGGGAGTAGTCGAAATCATGGCCCTTGGGCTTGAGAGCGATCGCTGCCCGGATCGCATTCTCCAGCGCCCGGTTGTCCTCGGGATACTCCCGCAGAGGCTTGCGCAGATCGGCCATATCCTCCTGTCCGAGGCACATATAAAGTTCCCCGGTACAGGTTAGCCGCACCCGGTTGCAGCTTTCGCAGAAATTATGGGTCAGGGGCGTAATGAAGCCGAGCTTCTGGCCTGTCTCCTCCAGCCGCACATAGCGCGCCGGGCCGCCCGTGCGTTCCGCCAGATTCGTCAGCGTGAACCGCTCCCGCAGGGTGTCGCGCAGATCCGAGAGCGCCCAATACTGGCCCAGCCGGTTCTCATTGCCAATATCGCCCATGGGCATGACCTCGATGAATGTCAGATCCATATCGCGTTCGGCGCACCAGTCCACCATGGTGAAGAGTTCATCCTCGTTGAACCCCTTCAGGGCGACCGCGTTGATCTTGATCCGCAGCCCGGCCTTTTGCGCCGCATCGATGCCGCGCATCACCTGGGGCAGGCGGCCCCAGCGGGTAATGTCGGCGAATTTCTGGTCGTCCAACGTGTCCAGCGAGACATTGATCCGCCGCACGCCCGCAGCATAAAGATCATCGGCATATTTCTCGAGCTGCGAGCCGTTCGTGGTCAAGGTCAGCTCGCGCAGCGCGCCGCTTTCGAGATGGCGGGACATGCCCTGGAAGAACGTCATAATCTCGCGCCGCACAAGGGGCTCGCCGCCCGTGATCCGCAGTTTCTTCACGCCGAGCCCGACAAATGTGGAGCACATGCGATCCAGCTCCTCCAGCGTCAGCAGCTCTTTCTTTGGCAGAAAGGTCATGTTCTCGGACATGCAGTAAACGCAGCGGAAATCGCAGCGGTCAGTCACCGAGACCCGCAGGTAGTCGATGGCGCGCTGAAACGGGTCGATGAGTGGCGTGGCTGTCATGGCTTCTCCCCCAATGAGTGGAGGGTATCGGCGGGGCGGCAGAGGTGCAAGGGCAGGGCGGCCAGGCTAAGCTCATGATCCTGTGAGATTTTCTCTGTCTGCTTCACTTTGCCAGAACGGATGGGCGGAATTAAAGGTGATTCTGACCTATGGGTTATCCCGCTGCTGCCTCCGGCGGCAGCAGCCGCGATGCCTCTTTCCGGGCAAAGGGCTTCATCTCGGCGCCATGCGCGGCCAAAAAGGCGCGCACACGCTCCGGATCGCGCCGGGACAGGTCGCGCAACCACCAGGCAATGGCCTTCTGTATGAACCAGGCCCGATCCGGCACATAGCCCGCAGCCCAACCCAGCACCTGCTCGCGGATCGCGAGGTCTTCGGGCTTGGGGTCGCGCTGCTTGGTCCAGGGTAGGGTGATCACGAGGGCCGCGCGGCGGGTCCAGAGATGATTGCTCTGCGTCCATTCCGCCACTGTCTCGATCCGTGACTGATCTGCGATCAGCCGCTTCTGCCCGGCAATACAGGCGTGATCGGCCACCGCCCAGGCGTCGAACATGGGCACCCAGCTCTGGATCCGCGCCCAAGTCGCCGCGTCGTCCTTCTGGCGCGCCTGGGTCAGCAGTTTCGCTGCCGCGATGCGTGCCTCGTGGATATTGCTGTCCCATAGCGCCCCGGCCAGATCGGCGCGCGCGTCTGGCTCCAACGCCCGGCGCCAGTCCCGGGCCAATGCGTCCAGCACCCCATTCGCCACGCCAAGGTAGGGCCGGTCGACCTTGTGATAAGCGGCCATCTGCGCGGCTTTCTCCGGATCGCCCAAGGCGCTGAGTGCGTCCAGAGCGGCCTCTGTCGTCAAGGTCTCAGTCATGCCTCGCGCTCCGATTGCCGGTCAAGGGGGGGCGGGCCAGCTCACAGATTGTCTTCGATTCCTGTGGGCGCGCCATCGATGGTCGTGCGGTTGCGGTCGGACCAATAGGCCCGGATCCCGTCCTCGCCCTTGTCGGCGGCCCAGTCCTTGAGGACCGGACGCTCGGTCAGCCCCTCGGCGGTAGGGACCGCATAGCCGCAGGAGGTCTGCACCATCTCGACATTCAGGTCATAGACTTGACGCTTCTCGGGCCCGCCGGGGAAGAGGCCTGACAGCTCCTCCCAATCGGCGCTGTCGCGCTGCACGGTCCGGGCGGTGCCATAGGCGCGCAGGATCATCGGCGTCGCGTCAAAGCTGCACCACATCAGGGTCATACGCGGCGACTGTTTCAGATGACCTGCCGTCTCGTTGCCGGAGCCCGTGACATTGAGCCAAGCGATCCTGTTGGGGCCGAGCACGCGCAGGCTGTCCATCCCCTTGGGGCTGAGGTTGACGCGGCCATCCGGAGCGGCGGTGGCCACGAAGAAGATTTGCTGGGCTTCGATGAAATTCTGATGGCCGAGGCCGATCCGGGGAAATTGCTTGGCCATGTCTCACTCCACGGTGACGGATTTCGCGAGGTTGCGCGGCTGGTCCACATCCGTGCCCTTGGCCACTGCCGTATGGTACGCCAAAAGCTGCGCGGGCACAGCGTAAAGGATGGGCGCGAAAGCGGGCGCGATCTTGGGCATCTGGACCTGCGCCCAAGTCCCCTCGGCGGCCGAGGCGAGCCCCGCGCTGTCACTGACCAACAGGACCTTGCCTTGGCGCGCCATGACCTCCTGCATGTTCGAAACCGTCTTGTCGAAGAGCCGGTCATTGGGGGCAAAGACGATCACGGGAACGGCCGGATCCACGAGCGCGATTGGGCCATGCTTCAACTCACCTGAGGCATAACCTTCGGCGTGTATGTAGCTGATTTCCTTGAGCTTCAACGCGCCTTCCAGGGCGATTGGATACATCGGTCCGCGCCCGAGGAACAGGATGTCGCGCGCCTCTGCCAGCTCGCGTGAGACCGCTTCGATCTCCGGCTCCCGGCTCAGAGCGAGGTTCATGACGCTGGGCAGGCTGCGCAGCTCATCAATCAGCGTCTGACGCTCCTCTGCGTCCTGCGCGCCACGTTGGTGCGCCGCGTGCAGGGCCAGCACCGCCAGCACCGCAAGCTGGCAGGTAAACGCCTTGGTGGAGGCCACGCCGATCTCGACCCCGGCGAGCGTCGGCAGCGCCACGGCACTCTCCCGCGCGATGGAGCTTTCGGGGACATTGCAGATCGACAGGATATGTTCGGCCTTGCCCGCGCAATAGCGGAGCGCCGCCAGGGTATCGGCGGTCTCACCCGACTGGCTGACGAAGAGCGCCGCCGTGCGCGGCCCGATAGGCGGCTCGCGATAGCGGAACTCTGAGGCGATATCGATTTCGACCGGCAGGCCGGCAATCTGTTCGAACCAGTATTTCGCCGTTTGGCAGGCGTAGAACGCCGTGCCGCAGGCCACGAGGATCAGCCGGTCAATCTGCGCAAAATCGGGCAGAGTGTCCGGCATCCGGATCTCGCCCGTGCTGCCGAGGTAGTGTGCGAGGCAATCGGCGAGCACCGTGGGTTGCTCGGCAATCTCCTTGGCCATGAAATGCCGGTGCCCGCCTTTGCCCACCTGCGCGCCGTCAATCCGGGCGCGTGTCTCGGGGCGGTGTACGACCGTGCCATACAGATCGGTGATTTCCAGCGAGGTCCGGGTGACCACCGCCATGTCGCCTTCTTCGAGATAGGTGATCCGGTCGGTCATCGGGTGCAGGGCAATCGCGTCGGAGCCCACGAACATCTCGCCATCCCCATGGCCGATGGCCAGGGGCGAGCCCTTGCGGGCCGCCACGATCAGGTCGTCCTCACCCTCGAAAAGAAAGCAGAGTGCGAAGGCCCCTTCGAGCTGCGCGATGGTCTGGCGCGCTGCCTCCTGCGGGGCCGCGCCCTCGGTCAGCGCCTGCGCGCAAAGCTGCGCAACGGTCTCTGTGTCGGTCTCGGATTCGAAGGCCGCGCCCTTGGACTGGAGCGTCTCGCGCAGTTCGCGGAAATTCTCGATGATCCCGTTATGGACCACGGCCACCGCGCCCGTGCGATGGGGGTGGGCATTGGCCACCGAAGGCGCGCCATGGGTGGCCCAGCGGGTATGGCCGATGCCCGATTTTCCCGCGAGCGGTTGTTCGACCAGCAGATCGCTGAGGTTCACCAACTTGCCAAGTGCCCGGCGCCGGTCGAGTGTGCCGCCCTGCACTGTGGCGATGCCTGCGCTGTCATACCCGCGATACTCCAGACGCTTGAGCGCCTCGACCATCAGGGGGGCGGCCTGGTTGCGGCCCAGAACGCCGACAATTCCGCACATCTATTTGGCCTCCGGCTTGGTGTCGCCCGACGGGCCAGGATCCCCCGCGAGCACTGCTTTGCGGGTCCGGAGCATGTCCATGAAGCGGCGCGCAAAGCCCGGTTTGTTGGTCTGACGCGAGCGCGCCACGGCCAGAGCGCCTTCGGGCACATCGCTGGTCACGATGGTGCCCGTGGCGGTCATCGCTTCGTCGCCGACCTTGACCGGAGCCACGAGACAGGTGTTTGAGCCGACAAAGACCCGTGCGCCGATCTCCGTATGGTGCTTGAAGACGCCATCATAGTTGCAGGTGATCGTGCCCGCGCCGATATTGCTGGCCGCGCCCACGCTCGCGTCGCCGATATAGCTCAGGTGGTTGACCTTCGCGCCCTCATCGAGCGTGGCGTTCTTGATTTCGACGAAATTGCCCACATGGGTGTGCTCGGCGAGCTCCGCCCCCGGCCGTAGCCGAGCAAAGGGTCCGACCAGAGCGCCGCGGCTTACATGGCACCCCTCTAGATGGCAGAAGGCCCGGATCTCGGCGCCGGATTCCACGGTCACGCCCGGGCCGAAGACGACCTGTGGTCCGATCAGCGCGTCTCGACCAATCACTGTGTCGAGGGCGAAATAGGTGGTGTCCGGATCGGCGAGTGTCACGCCTTCGTCCATGGCCTCGGCCCGCGCACGGGCCTGAAATGCTTGCTCGGCGGCGGCGAGTTCCGCACGGGTGTTGATGCCCAGGGTTTCGGCCTCGGGGCAAGTGACGACACGGGCCGAGAGCCCCTCCGCCCCGCCGAGGGCCACTACATCCGTCAGGTAATACTCGCCCGCGGCGTTGTCGCTGCTGAGCCCCGCGACCAGCCGCATCAACGTGGCGGCCTCGGCCATCATCACGCCGGAGTTGCACAGCCGGACCGACAGCTCATCCGCGCTCGCATCCTTGGCTTCGACGATCCGCATCAGGCGATCATCGGCGGTCAGAAGCCGCCCATAGCGCCCGGGATCTGCCGCCTCAAAGCCGAGCACCACCAGATCCGCGCCTGCGGCTCGTTTTTCTTGCATCGCTTCAAGCGTCTCGGGCGAGATGAAGGGGGTATCACCATAGAGCACAACCGCATCGCCTTCGAACCCCGACAATGCGCTGGAGGCCTGCGCCACCGCATGACCCGTGCCGAGCTGCTCGGTTTGGCGCGCACAGACCGCCTCGCCATCAAGTCCCGCAACAGCCGCCTCGACCGCCTCGGCCCCATGCCCGGTCACCACCACGGTCCGATCCGGCGCAAGGCTCGCGCCTGCGCGCAGGGCATGGGCCAAGAGCGGCACGCCCGCCAGCCGGTGCAGCACCTTGGGCAGGTCCGAGTTCATCCGCGAGCCCTGGCCCGCCGCCAATACGATCAACGCAACCGCCATGCATCATCCCTTCACCTTGCGCCCTCGTTCTATTACGCATCGGCGCAGGCCCCGCAACCGGGCCCGCTGTCACTTGGTGTTTCGGCCCTTTTCACCCCCTCACGCCCATTGGCGGAAAGATGCGCAATGACGGTCACGGTCATCTTCGATCTCGACGGCACGCTTGCCGATACCAGCGCCGATCTGATCGCGGCGGCCAATGCCTGTTTCGAGGCGCGGGGGCAGGGCGCGCCGCTGGATCCCGTGGTCGACGCGGCCACGGCCTTTGCGGGCGGGCGCGCGATGTTGCGGCTGGGCCTGACCCGGCGCGGCGAGGATTGGAGCGAGTCGGATGTGGACGCGGACTACCCGGTTCTGCTGGAGGCTTATGCCGAGAAGATCGACGTCCATACCCGGCTCTATCCCGGAGCGTTGGCGGCGGTCGAAAGGCTGCGCGCGCGGGGCTGCCCGGTGGGGATCTGCACCAACAAGCCCGAGGGGCTGGCCGAAACCCTGATGACCCGGCTGGGCGTCCGCGATCGCTTTGGCGCGCTGGTCGGGGGCGATACGCTGCCCGTGCGCAAACCCGACCCAGCGCCCCTTTTCGAGACGATCTCCCGTGTCGGCGGCGACCCGGCCCGCGCCGTGTTGATCGGCGATACGGTCACGGATCGCGAGACCGCGCGGGCGGCGGGGATCCCTTCCATGCTCGTCACCTTCGGGCCCGAAGGCGAGGGCGTCTCCCGTCTCGCTCCCGAAGCGCTGCTGCCCCACTACGACCAGTTCGACGATGTTCTGCGGAGCCTCTTTCCCGACCATTGACCTGTGCGTGGTAAGGCGGCACATCTAACTCAGGAGGCGCCCATGACCGACGAGATCTTCACCGGCACATTCACCCAGCAGGAGCCGATTCCTGAGGCAGCCATTGCCGCCGCGGTTGAGGTCATGCGCTCGGGCCGTCTGCACCGCTATAATCTCGAACCCGGCGAGCTGGGCGAGGTCGGCGCGCTGGAGCAGGAATTCGCAGCTCAGACCGGGGCGCGCTATTGCGTGGCCGTGGCCTCGGGCGGCTATGCCATGGGCACAGCCATGCGCGCGCTTGGCATCGGGCCCGGTGATAAGGTGCTCAGCAACGCGTTCACGCTCGCGCCGGTGCCGGGCTCCATCGCGGCGGTCGGGGCCGAGCCGGTGCTGGTGGAGGTGACAGAGGACCTGACCCTCGATCTCGATGACCTCGCATCCAAGGCCGAAACAAGCGGCGCGCGCGTGCTGCTTCTGAGCCATATGCGCGGACATGTCTGCGACATGGACGCCCTCACGCGGATCTGCGAGACCCACAACCTGACCCTGATCGAGGATTGCGCCCATACGATGGGGGCTTCTTGGGGCAAGACGCCCACGGGTCGCTTCGGCGCCTTTGGGTGTTTCTCAACCCAGACCTACAAACACATCAATTCCGGCGAGGGCGGGTTGCTGATCTCCGATGATGCGGAACTGATGGCCCGCGCGATCCTCCTCTCGGGCAGCTATATGCTCTATGTCCGACACGGCGCTGCGCCTGAAGCGGAGGTCTTCGAGCGGGTGAAATATGACACGCCCAATGTCTCTGGCCGGATGGATCATTTGCGCGCCGCGATCCTGCGCCCGCAACTAGCGGACTTGCCCCGTCAGGCGGCGCGCTGGAATGCGCTCTACCGGGTGCTCGAAGCCGGGCTCGCGGGGGCCCCCGGCATTGCCCTGACCCACCGCCCGGACAAAGAGCATTTCGTCGCCTCTTCCTTCCAATTGCGCTTGCCCGAGGCGGATGCCGAGGCGGTCTCTGCCTATGTCGCGCGCTGCGAGGCCCGCGGGGTGGAGCTGAAATGGTTCGGCGCGCCGGAACCCCATGGCTTCACCTCTCGCTATGACAGCTGGCGCTACGCTCCGACCCCGGTGCTGCCGCAGACAGACCGGGTGCTCGCCACGCTCCTGGATCTGCGCCTGCCGCTCACTTTCTCGGAAGATGACTGCGCCCAGATTGCGCGCATCCTGCGTGCCGAGGCCGAGCAACTGCTGCGCCCGCTGGCTGCTGAGTAACCCCTCTCTTAAGTCCGGAAAAATCCCGGGGGAGGGGGCCGCAAGGCCACCGGGGGCAGAGCCCCCATTCTGAAACGCGAAATTTCTGGACAGGGCCTTTGCGCGCGCCTATAACTGAACAAGCGTTCAATTTTTGGGAGGAGGGAGCGCCCATGTTCACCGCATCCATGCGGTTCGATCTCGGCGAAGAGGTCGAGGCCCTGCGCGAGATGGTCCATCGCTGGGCGCAGGAGCGGGTCAAGCCGCTGGCGGCGACCACTGATTCCGAGAACCTCTTTCCGGCCGATCTCTGGACCGAAATGGGTGAGCTGGGCCTTCTGGGCATCACGGTCAGCGAGGAAGATGGCGGCGCGGGCATGGGCTATCTCGCCCATACGGTCGCGGTTGAGGAGATCTCTCGCGTCTCGGCCTCCATCGGCCTCAGCTACGGTGCCCATTCCAACCTCTGCGTCAATCAGATCAAGCTCAACGGCACGTCCGAGCAAAAGGCCCGCTATCTCCCGGGCCTGATCGACGGCACCCATGTGGGAGCGCTGGCCATGTCCGAAGCCTCCGCCGGGTCTGACGTGGTGGGCATGAAGCTGCGCGCGGAAAAGCGCAACGACCATTACCGCCTGAACGGCACGAAATACTGGATCACCAACGGCCCGGACGCGGAAACCTTGGTAGTCTATGCCAAGACCGATCCGGAGGCGGGCTCTAAGGGCATCACGGCCTTCATCATCGAGAAATCCATGACCGGATTCTCTACCTCACCCCATTTCGACAAGCTTGGCATGCGCGGCTCAAACACCGCCGAGCTGATCTTTGAGGATGTGGAAGTGCCCTTCGAAAACGTCCTCGGCGAAGAGGGGCGCGGCGTCGCGGTCTTGATGAGCGGGCTCGATTTCGAACGCGTTGTGCTCTCGGGCGTCAATATCGGGATCATGGCGGGCTGTCTCGACGAGATCATGCCGTATATGGTTGAGCGCAAGCAATTCGGCCAAAGCATCGGAAATTTCCAGCTGATGCAGGGCAAGATCGCCGACATGTATGCCAGCCTGAACACGGCGCGCGCCTATGCCTATGAGGTCGCCAAGGCCTGTGATCGCGGCGAGGTTACGCGGCAGGACGCGGCGGCCTGTGTGCTCTACGCCTCCGAGGAGGGGATGAAGGTCGCCCATCAGGCGGTGCAGGCCATGGGTGGGGCGGGCTTTCTGAACGACGCGCCCGTGGCGCGCATGTTCCGCGATGCCAAGCTGATGGAGATCGGTGCGGGGACCTCCGAGATCCGGCGCATGCTCGTCGGGCGCGAGCTGATGGCGGCGATGGCATGACGGGCATCTTTCCTCCGTCCGGTTCGGGAGCGTGAGCACATGGCCTGGCCACGCTGGCTCTGGTTCTTGCCGCTGGGGATTGTCGTGCTGATCCTCGCGGCCAATGGCGTGCGGCTCGGGTCTCAGCGCGCGGCACTGGATGAAAGCACCGTGATTGACCACTACGCCGCACAATACCTCAAGGATCATGCCGCGTTGGCGGGCGCGGGATCTGCAGCCCTGACCGATTGTGCCGCTGTTCCCGGAACAGATCCTGGCATCTGGGTCGTGGTGCGCTGCCGCCCCGAGGGGGCGGCGCAGGGATGGGACTATTACGTGCGCCGGGATGGCGGTCTGGCCTTCACCGGGCGCGAACGCGATGAGAGGCCCGAGACATGAACACCGCGCAACATTTGCAAAAGGCGCGCCGCAGGGGCGCGCCTCGGATCGTTGCGATGGATCGCGGCTCAGAAGGTCATCACGTAAGCAATGCCCAGAACCACCGGATCAATCTCGGCGGTGCCGATCTTGGTTCCGTTCAGTTTCACATCGGTGTCGATGTCGATATAGCGCGCGTTCAGACGCAGCGCCCCGGTCTCGGTGACCGGAATATCCACGCCGATCTGAGCGGCAAGACCAAAGCTGTCGTCCAGTTCCAGTTTGCCGAGCGGCGAGCTCTCCTGGAAGAAGTTGGTGTAGTTCAGGCCGACCCCGATATAGGGCTTGAAGCCCTCGAAGTTGGTGAAGTGGTAATTCACCGAGATGGTCGGCGGCAGGTGCTTGGTATCGCCCGCATCTCCCACACCTTCGATCGAGATGTCATGGCTGAAGGGCGTCGCTGCGAGGATCTCCAGGCCGATATTCGGGGTGAAGAAATACTCGGCGGTGAAGGACAGCTGCGTGTCAGAGCCGACATCAATGCCAGCGCCGGGTACAATCGCATCCAGCTCCCCGTTTCCGGATTTCGGGTTCACATTGGCGATCCCGAGCCCGATGGTCCAGTCTCCGGCCTCTTGCGCGAAGGCGGGCGCGGCGGCTGTGGCCGCCAGAACAGCGAGTGCGGACAGAGTAAGGTTTTTCATGGGTCGTTCCCTCGTTTGGTCTCCGACGCTGTGATCGCGCACCGCAATTGCAGCAGCATTGATACAGGTCAACCGAAGGGTGCGCTGCCCTGCGGCATAACGGCTCTTTGCCTGATGCAGGCACATTCACCAGGCAGGAGGCACGCAGCGTGAAGCTGATATCTCAATGGGATAGCGGGTCTGCGGAGGCGCAGACCAATCGCGCCGCGCATCTGGCTGCGCTTGATCTTGTCGCGGACGCAGCATCGCTTGCAGCGGCGGGCGGCGGTTCGGCGGCACGCGAACGGCATCTGAGCCGGGGCAAGATGCTGCCCCGAGATCGGGTGGCCAATCTGCTCGACCCCGGCAGCCCGTTTCTCGAGGTGGGCGCGACGGCGGGGCATGGTCTCTATGAGGGGGCCGCGCCTTGTGGTGGCGCGATTGCTGGGGTGGGCAAGATCCATGGCCAGGACGTCATGGTGATCTGCAATGATGCCACCGTGAAGGGCGGCACCTACTACCCGATCACCGTCAAAAAACACCTCCGCGCGCAGGAGATTGCCGCCGAATGCCATCTGCCCTGCATCTATCTGGTCGATAGTGGCGGGGCGAACCTGCCCAATCAGGACGAGGTCTTCCCAGACCGGGACCATTTTGGGCGGATCTTCTACAATCAGGCGCAGATGTCTGCCGCCGGGATCCCGCAGATCGCGGTCGTCATGGGCTCCTGCACGGCGGGGGGCGCTTACGTGCCGGCGATGTCCGATGTGACGATCATTGTGAAGGAACAGGGCACGATCTTTCTCGCCGGACCGCCTTTGGTAAAAGCCGCCACGGGCGAAGTCGTCAGCGCCGAGGATCTGGGCGGTGGCGACGTGCATACCCGGCTGTCTGGCGTGGCCGACTACCTGGCTGAGGATGACGCTCATGCGCTGGCATTGGCCCGGCAGGCCGTGGCGGGGCTGAACCGGCTGATGCCTGTTTCGGTGGCCATGCAATCGCCCGAACCCCCGGCCTATGATCCCGAGGAATTACTTGAGCTTGTGCCTGCAAGTCTCTCTGTTCCCTACGATATAACTGAGGTGATTGCGCGGATTGTTGATGGCTCGCGTTTTGATGCGTTTAAACCGCGCTTCGGTGAGACGCTGGTCACCGGCTTCGCCCATATCGAGGGCTGCCCTGTGGGGATCATCGCCAATAACGGTGTGCTGTTCTCCGAGGCCGCTCAGAAGGGCGCGCATTTCGTCGAGCTTTGCAGTCAACGCAAGATCCCGCTGGTCTTCTTGCAGAACATCACCGGCTTCATGGTCGGTCGGAAATACGAAAATGAGGGCATCGCGCGCCACGGGGCCAAGATGGTCACAGCAGTTGCGACGACCTCGGTGCCCAAGGTCACCATGGTGGTGGGCGGCTCTTTCGGTGCGGGAAACTATGGCATGGCCGGGCGGGCCTATCAGCCGCGCTTCATGTGGTCTTGGCCCAACTCCCGGATCTCGGTTATGGGCGGCGCGCAGGCGGCGGGCGTACTGGCCACGGTCAAGCGCGACGCGATCGAGCGCAAGGGTGGCAGCTGGTCCGCCGAGGAGGAAGCCGCCTTCAAGCAGCCCACGATTGATATGTTTGAGGAGCAGTCCCACCCGCTTTATGCTTCGGCCCGGCTCTGGGATGACGGGATCATCGATCCGCGCAAAAGCCGCGCGGTGCTCAGCCTGTCCCTGCGCGCAGCCCTCAACGCGCCGATAGAGGAGACACGCTTCGGCGTGTTCAGGATGTGATCGCGATGCCGCTTGAGATTGTCAGGGCAGATATCACGCAGCTCAAGGCGGATGCCATTGTGAACGCGGCAAACAGGTCGCTGTTAGGAGGGGGCGGTGTCGATGGCGCGATCCACCGCGTTGCCGGACCTCAGCTGAAGCAGGAATGCGCGGAACTCGGAGGCTGTGAGCCGGGCGAGGCAAAGGTGACATCTGCCTATGGTCTGCCTGCGAGGATCGTTGTCCACACCGTTGGGCCGATCTGGAGGGGAGGCGAGGCAGGAGAAGAGGATCTGCTCCGGTCCTGCTACCGCAACGCTTTGCGTCTCGCGGAGAGGCATGGGTGCAACGTAATTACCTTTCCGGCGATCTCGACCGGCGCTTACGGATACCCCCATGACAAAGCCGCCCGGGTGGCCGTGGAAAGCACGGTGGACAGTCCTCTCGATGTGAAGCTCGTTTCGATCGATGCAAGAACCGAGCGGCATCTTTCAAATGCTGTAAAGCGATGGGAGCGCAGCGGTGTTTAACAGGATCCTGATCGCCAACCGGGGTGAGATTGCCTGCCGGGTGATCGAGACGTGCCGCCGCCTTGGGGTGCAAACGGTGGCGGTGTATTCCGAGGCCGATGCGAGGGCGCGTCACGTGGCCATGGCCGATGCTGCATGCGCTATCGGCGGACCCGCGCCGCGGGACAGTTACCTGCGCGGCGACGCGATCATCGAAGCGGCGCTGGCCACGGGGGCGGAGGCGATCCATCCGGGTTATGGCTTTTTGTCGGAGAACCCGGATTTCGTGGAGGCGGTGGAGGCCGCTGGTCTCGTCTTTATCGGTCCGTCTGCCAGGGCGATCCGCGCCATGGGCCTCAAGGATGCGGCCAAGACGCTCATGGCCGAGGCTGGCGTGCCCGTGGTTCCGGGCTATCAGGGCGCGGAACAGGATCCCGAACATCTGTCCGCCGAGGCCAGCCTCATCGGCTATCCGGTTCTGATCAAGGCTGTGGCCGGGGGTGGCGGCAAAGGGATGCGCCGGGTCGATGCGCCTGAGGCGTTCTTGCCAGGGCTTGAAGCCGCCAAAGCCGAAGCGCTGGGGGCGTTCGGCAATGACGCCGTTCTCATCGAGAAGTATGTCGCCACGCCGCGCCATATCGAGGTGCAGGTTTTTGGCGATGGCACACGGGCGGTGCATCTCCTTGAGCGGGACTGCTCGCTCCAGCGGCGCCACCAAAAGGTCATCGAGGAGGCCCCCGCGCCGGGCATGACCCAAGAGATGCGGGCAGCCATGGGGGCCGCTGCCGTGCGCGCGGCCGAAGCGATCGGCTATGCCGGTGCGGGCACGGTGGAGTTCATTGTCGACGCCAGCGATGGTCTGCGCCCGGACGGGTTCTGGTTCATGGAGATGAACACCCGCCTTCAGGTTGAGCACCCGGTAACCGAGGCTGTGACCGGCATAGACCTTGTGGAATGGCAGTTGCGCGTGGCAGCGGGCGAGGATCTTCCCGCCGCGCAAGAGGATCTGGAGCTCAGCGGCCACGCATTCGAGGCCCGGCTCTATGCCGAGGACGTGCCCAAGGGGTTCCTGCCGGCAACGGGCACACTCACCCATTTGCAATTCCCGCAAGAGGCCCGGATCGAGACCGGTGTGCGGGCGGGCGATACGATCAGCCCCTGGTACGATCCGATGATCGCTAAGCTGATCGTGGCCGGACCGACCCGCCAGGCGGCCCTGCGCAAGCTCGACCGGGTGCTGGCGACCACTCAGGTGGCAGGCAGTGTGACCAACCTCGCCTTCCTGCGTGCTCTGGCGCGGCACGGGGGGTTCTTCGACGGGAAAGTGGATACGGGCCTCATCGACCGGGAGGTTGAGACGCTCTCACCCGCGCCGGTCCCCTGTACGCGGGCGCGATCGCTTGCGGCGCTCGGAGCAACGGGGCTGCATCAGATTACACCGGATCACGCGGGGCTCACGCTTTGGGCGCCCCTGGGACAGAGCCAGGCTCTCCTTTTCGGGGAGGAGGAGATCTCCGCCCGGATCGAGACGTTGAGCGCGCGCAGCTTCCGGGTCGCGATCGGGTCGGCAGCGCATTTGATCGAGACCCGGGACGGCGTCTGGTGGGTGGATGGCGCGCCCACCCCGGCGGAGATCGTGGTTCATGCGGCCGGAGTGAGCGTCTTCTGGTCAAACAACTACCATTTCACCATCCCCGACCCGCTGCAGCGTGGGCAGGCCGCTGGCCCCGGGGCGGGTCAGGTCGAGGCCCCGATGCCCGGGCTCGTCAAGGCGGTCTTCGTGGAGCCGGGGGAGAGGGTGGTCCAAGGGACGCGGCTTGCGATCCTTGAGGCGATGAAGATGGAACATACCCTGACGGCCGGTGTGACGGGTACCGTCTCGGAAATCCGGGTGCGGACCGGCGATCAGGTCACGGCGGGCGCGCCGCTCATTCTGCTTGAGCCGGATACGGAGGGGGGCGCGTGACGGGGCCGGTGATCCGCCTGCACCATTGCCCGCAGACCCGCTCCATGCGGAGCTTGTGGCTGATCCATGAACTGGGGCTTGAGGCCGAGGTGGTCACCCATCCGTTCGACCGTTCCCTGCGCGACCCGGATTATCTGGCGCTGTCTCCGGCGGGGCGGGTGCCTGCTCTGGAATTGGATGGCGAGACCCTGTTTGAGACCGGGGCGATCACCGAGCTGCTCTGCGAGCGGTTCTCGCCGGAAGAACTGGGACGCCCGCCCGGACATCCAGAGCGCGCGACGTTTCTGGTCTGGATGCATTTCGCCGAAACCCTGAGCCAGCATGTGGCGGCCCTGACCCAGCAGCATGTGATGCTCTATGAAGATGCCATGCGCTCGCCGGTTGTCATGCGGCTCGAGGCCAAGCGGCTCGCGAAGTGCTATGAAGCACTCGAGGCGCGGCTGACCGAGACCGGAACAGACAGCCTGTTGTCGGGAGGCTTCTCGGCGGCAGATATCAGCGTGGGGCAAGCGGTTTATATGGGCCGGTTCTTCGGCAAGTTGGACGGCTACCCCCGTACCACCGCTTGGTATGGTGCAATCACCGCGCGCCCTGGGTTCAAAGCGGCCTTGCCCGCGCCCGGCACCGGGATCTACGGGCAGGACTTCTATCCGCCCTGGGAGGGCGCGTCGTGACCCGGACCGTCGAGATCGTCGAGGTAGGTCCAAGAGACGGGCTGCAGAACGAAAAGCGGCAGATCCCGACCGCGCAAAAGATCGCCCTTGTCTCCGCGCTTGCGAAGGTGGGGTTCGCCCGGATCGAGGTGGCGAGCTTTGTCAGTCCGAAATGGGTGCCTCAGATGGCCGATGGGGCCGAGGTGCTGGCCGGAATCCCGCGTCAGGAGGGGCTGCGCTATGCCGCGCTGACCCCCAATATGCGGGGGTTCACAGCTGCTGTGGCGGCTCGCGCCGATGAGATTGCGATTTTCGGGGCGGCCAGCGAGGGTTTCAGCAAGGCCAACCTCAATTGTACCATCGAAGAGAGTTTCGACCGGTTCGCGCCGATCTGTGCGGCAGCGGCCGAGGCCGGGATTCCGGTGCGAGGTTATGTCTCCTGCGTGACCGATTGTCCCTTCGATGGGGCCACGCCGACCGAAACCGTGGCCCGCGTCGCGGCCCGGATGCGGGATCTGGGCTGTTACGAGATCTCTCTGGGGGAAACGCTCGGACGCGGGGAGCCTGTGCGCGTGGCCCGTATGCTGGAGGCCGTGCTGGCCGAACTGCCCGCCGCGCATCTGGCCGGGCATTTCCACGACACGGGCGGGCGGGCGCTGGATAATATTGATGTGGCGCTTGAGATGGGGTTGCGGGTCTTTGATGCCTCCGCCGGGGGCTTGGGTGGATGCCCCTATGCGCCGGGGGCTGCGGGCAATGTTGCGACCGAGGCGGTGGCGGATCACCTGGCCGCAGCGGGCTATGCCACCGGGCTGGATCGGGCCGCACTCGCCTTGGCGGCTGCCATGGCCCGGGGGTTGCGCTAAGCCGATGGCCTGGCTCGTCGGCCTCAGCGGAGTGCCCGGTGTCGGCAAGAGCACCATTGCCCGGGCGTTTGCTGGGGAGACCGGGGCGCTCTGGCTCCGGGTTGACCATGTGGAACAGGCCATGCGCGAAAGCCATATACAGACCGATGATCTGGCCGATGGGGGCTACGCTGCCTTGCAGGCTGTCGCAGCGGCGGCGCTGGAGCATGGGTTTGATGTGCTCGCGCATTCCCTGAACCCGATCCAACTCACGCAAGTGGCGTGGCGCGCTGCCACCGCAGAGAAAAATGGACGGCATTTGGATGTAGAGCTGAGCTTTTCCGACAAGGCTGCGCATCGCCAACGGGTCGAGATACGCGCATCAGATGTGCCTGGGCGCGCTTTGTCGGATTGGCCAGCCGTGCTCGACCGGCGCTATGAGCCTTTCACGTCCGCCGATCTGCAGCTTGATACCGGCGCTTTGACAGTAGCCAAGGCCGCCGCACGGATCCGCGCTGCAACAGCCGTTGCGGAGGCACAGTCCCATGGCTGATCTTTTCGCCGGGGCGGAACGGCTCATGGGAATGAGCGACCGGGTTTGGCGACGCCATGCCAACCCGCGCTCGGTTGCGACTCGGTTCACGGTACTGCCCCTTTTGGCGCTCGCGATCTGGAGCCGGGTTTGGCTGGGATGGGGGGCCGTGGGGCCCATCCTGCTGGTTCTGGTCTGGACATGGTGGAACCCGCGCGCCTTCGAAGAGCCGCGCAGCTTTGGCAGCTGGGGCAGTCGCGCGGTTCTGGGGGAGCGGATCTTTCTTGCCCATCGCGATCAGATCACCGCCCATCACCGGCTTGTTGCCCAGTGGCTGGGTCTCGCCTCAGCGCCCGGTGCATTTGTACTGGGCGTGGGCCTCTGGATGCTCTGGGCCGACTGGGTAATCTTCGGCATCATTCTGACGGCGTTGCCCAAGACATGGTTTTGCGACCGGATGGTCTGGATACATGACGACTGGGTGCGCGCCGGCGGCGCTGTGCCCGGTTTGACAGCGGAGGAGGTCGCACGTGACCGCATATGACACCCTGCAGATTGCCCGCGATACGCGCGGTGTGGTCACCGTCAGCCTTGACCGCCCGGACAAGCACAACGCCATGGATGCCGCAATGATCGGCGAACTGCGTCACTGCGCTGACGCGCTGGGCGCGGATCCGGAGGTGCGGGTCGTGGTGCTGACCGGGCAGGGGCGGAGCTTCTGCGCCGGTGGGGATCTGGGCTGGATGCGGGCGCAGATGACGGCCGATGCGCAGACCCGCGCGCGGGAGGCAAGGGCGCTGGCCGACATGCTGGGGGCATGGAACCGGCTGCCCAAGCCCGTGATCGGGCGGATTCAGGGGCAGGCCTTTGGTGGCGGCGTTGGCTTGATGTCCGTCTGCGATGTGGCTATCGGAGGCGCGTCCGCGCGGTTCGGCCTGACCGAAACGCGCCTCGGTCTGATCCCGGCCACGATCGGCCCCTATGTTGTGGCCCGCATGGGCGAGGCCTGCGCGCGCCGGGTTTTCATGTCCGCGCGGCTTTTCGGGGCCGAGGAGGCGGTGTCGCTCGGTCTGCTTGCACGGGCCGTGGCCCCGGAAGATCTGGATGCGGCCATCGAGGCAGAAGTGATCCCCTATCTTGCCACCGCCCCGGGCGCAGTGGCAGAGGCCAAAGCGCTCGCCCTGACCCTGGGCGGGGCCGTGAGCGATGCACAGATCGACGCCACCATTGCCGCCCTGATCGCACGTTGGGAAAGCGAGGAGGCCCGCGAAGGCATCGACGCCTTTTTTGCCAAACGCAAGCCGCGCTGGGCGGTGGAGGACTAGCCGCCCCGGCGTCCCTCTAACGGGGACGGTCGCGGCTTGAACTGCTAGGGGATGGGAACCTCGCTTCGCCATGGGCAGATGGGCAGATGGGCAATGACAATGCCCTGCCGGGACCGCAGCGTCACAGCTCAGAACAGTCGCTCCAGACGTGATCCCCTGGTTTCGCCAGGGGGGCGTTCGTTTACGTTTCGGCGGTGACACAAGGGGCGCGCCGCGCGGCACTGTAAGTGGCGTTTGGAGGTCCGGTTTAAGCGGGCATGATCAGCCCCCAAACCGGATATGTGCAGGGCAGGAGGGCCAAACGCGGAGCGCCGACAGACCACCGACCACGCGCAGTTGATTTCAGACGAAGCCACGATGCGCTGGGCGCGCCGATCACCCGGAGTATCGAGAGCGGCAGCCCTGAGCTACTCTGAGCATCTCTCCTCGTGTCTCGTATCGCTGAACAGCGCTCCCTTTGCTGATACTCCAGCGCTTGTTTCCCAGCGTTTGCTGTCGTGACAAGTGCGCCCGGCGCCTAGGGACTCCGCGTCCGCGCAGTTCCGGCCCGTCGATGATAAAAACTTGTATTCAATATGTGGGTAAATGATATGCTGGTTTTGCGGGAATTTCGGAGAGATCTGCGCCCTGCGTCATACCGCCTCTGGCAGAGTGCCTTCACAGACGTACACTTCGTGTGTCGAGGCGCGTTTGCCGCAGGCGGTTTGGTTGACCACCTTGGTATGCACCGGTACACCCGCCCCGACCGGACCGACACTATCGGGTCGCCGCTGAGCCGGTCCCCGGTACCACGCAGGAAGGAGCCCCACGTGGAAGATCTGCTTCGAGAATACCTTCCAATCCTTGTGTTTTTGGGAATTGCTATCGGTCTCGGACTGGTGCTGATCCTCGCAGCGGTGATCCTCGCGGTGCGCAACCCGGATCCGGAAAAAGTCTCGGCGTATGAATGCGGTTTCAACGCCTTCGATGATGCTCGGATGAAGTTCGATGTCCGGTTCTATCTGGTCTCGATTCTCTTCATCATCTTCGATCTCGAGGTGGCGTTCCTCTTCCCTTGGGCGGTGGCGTTCAAGGATGTGGGGATCGTGGGCTTCTGGAGCATGATGATCTTCCTCGCGATCCTGACCATTGGGTTCGCCTATGAGTGGAAAAAAGGAGCCCTCGAATGGGAGTGAGCACCGCCGCCTATGACGCGGGTCCGGACAAGGAACACGCGACACAGCTCATCAATGCCGAGTTGCAGGACAAGGGCTTTCTGCTGACCTCGACCGAGGACATCATCAACTGGGCCCGCACGGGCTCGCTCCACTGGATGACGTTCGGTCTGGCCTGTTGCGCGGTCGAAATGATGCACACCTCGATGCCGCGCTATGATGCGGAGCGGTTCGGGATCGCCCCGCGGGCGTCTCCGCGCCAGTCCGACGTAATGATCGTGGCCGGCACGCTGACCAACAAGATGGCGCCCGCTCTTCGCAAGGTCTACGACCAGATGCCGGAGCCGCGCTACGTGATCTCCATGGGGTCCTGCGCCAATGGCGGCGGGTATTACCATTACAGCTATTCCGTCGTGCGGGGCTGTGACCGCGTAGTGCCCGTGGACATCTATGTCCCCGGCTGCCCGCCCACGGCAGAGGCGCTGCTCTATGGCCTGTTGCAACTGCAACGCAAGATCCGCCGGACGGGAACGATTGTGCGCTGAGGCGCAGGAGACACAGCAATGACCGCAGCCCTTCAGGAACTGGCCGCCCATATCGAGCTCAAGCGCCCGGATTGCGTGATCTCGACCGAGATCGCCCATGGGGAGCTGACCGTCGTGGCCACGCCGCAATCGATTGTCGATCTCGCAGCCTTTCTCAGGACCGATGCGACGTGCAAGTTCTCGACGCTGATCGACATCACGGCGGTAGACTACCCCGAACGGGCGCAGCGCTTCGATGTGGTCTATCACTTCCTGTCCATGTACCAGAACCACCGGATCCGTTTGCGGGTGCCGGTGCGGGCCGATGACATCGTGCCCTCGATCATCTCCGAACATCCCTCGGCCAACTGGTTTGAACGCGAGGTGTTCGACATGTTCGGCATCCTGTTCTCGGGCCATCCGGACCTGCGCCGGATCCTTACGGATTATGGCTTCCGCGGCTATCCGTTGCGCAAGGACTTCCCGACCACGGGCTATACCGAAGTGCGCTATGACGACGAGAAGAAGCGCGTCGTCTATGAGCCGGTAAAGCTCGTGCAGGAATATCGGCAGTTCGACTTCATGTCCCCGTGGGAGGGCGCGGAGTATATCCTGCCCGGCGACGAGAAAGAGGAGGCCAAGGGCTAAGCCATGGCCGAGGTCACGCTCCTTTTCGGGATCGGTGCCACGAAGGCGGGCACGAGCTGGCTCCAGTATTATCTGGATCGGCACCCGGAGGTGCATCTCTGGACCCACAAGGAGCTGCATTACTTCGACGCGCTGGATCGCGGTCAGGTGATGGAGCAGATTGACGGGCTCTGTGAAAAACGCATGGGGCTGCGCGCGAAGATGCGGCAGGCCGAGGGCGCGGCGCGCGAGAAGCTGCGCTTCGAGGTGGTCGAGATCGACCGCTATCTGGGGCTTTTGGGGCAGGGGGTCGAACGGCCCGGCGCCTATGTCAGCTTCCTTAAGAAGGGTCGCAAGGGTGCCAAGGTAGTGGGCGATATCACCCCGGCCTATGCGCTGCTGAGCGAGGAACGATTGCGCAAGATGGCCGAGCTCGGTCCCGTGACCAAGTTCGTCTACCTGCTGCGCGACCCGATTGACCGGCTCTGGTCCAATATCCGCATGATGGCGGGTTGGAAGGGCGGCTCTGACACCGACATCGCCGACCGCGCGAACTGGATCTTCGACCGCTGGACCCGCGGCGAGGAGCGTGCGCTGGCCGAACGCTGTGACTACGAGGGGCCACTGACCCGGATCCGCGCGGCGATCCCCGAGGGTGACCGTTTCCTGGGGTTCTACGAAGAGCTGTTCCGGGCCGAGACCGTGACGCGGCTCTGTGCCTTTCTCGGCATCAAGGATAGCGCCGCGCCGCTGGACACCCGCGTGCATCAGAGCGCGCAGATCACACTGGACCCGGGCCGCCGTGCGCTCGCCGCAGAGGCGCTCGCCCCGCAATATGACCACGTACACCGTCTGATGGGCCGCATTCCTGCGGGCTGGCAGGCGGCAGAAGTTGGAGTTTGAGACCATGATGGACGGCACGAATTTCGACGACGCCCTCACCGGCGAGCAGAAGATCCGCAATTTCAACATCAACTTTGGGCCCCAGCATCCGGCTGCCCACGGCGTGCTGCGTCTGGTGCTGGAACTCGATGGCGAGATCGTTGAGCGCTGCGACCCCCATATCGGGCTGCTGCATCGCGGGACGGAAAAGCTTATGGAGAGCCGGACCTACCTGCAGAACCTGCCCTATTTCGACCGGCTCGACTATGTGGCCCCGATGAACCAGGAGCACGCGTGGTGTCTGGCGATTGAGAAGCTGACCGGCACCGAGGTGCCCCGGCGTGGCTCCCTGATCCGGGTGCTTTATTCCGAGATCGGGCGGATCCTGAACCACCTGCTGAACGTCACGACCCAAGCCATGGATGTGGGCGCGCTGACGCCGCCGCTCTGGGGTTTTGAAGAGCGTGAAAAGCTGATGGTGTTTTACGAGCGGGCCTGCGGCGCGCGCCTCCACGCGGCCTATTTCCGTCCGGGCGGCGTGCATCAGGACCTGCCGCCTGAGCTGCTCGATGATATCGAAATCTGGAGCCATGAGTTCCCTGCGGTGCTCGATGATATCGACGGGTTGCTGACCGAGAACCGGATTTTCAAACAGCGGAACTGCGACATCGGCGTGGTCACCGAGGAAGAGATCCTTGAATGGGGCTATTCCGGTGTGATGGTGCGCGGCTCGGGTCTGGCGTGGGATTTGCGCCGTGCGCAGCCCTATGAATGCTATGACGAGTTCGACTTCAAGATCCCGGTGGGCAAGAACGGCGATTGCTATGATCGTTATCTCTGTCGGATGCAGGAGATGCGCGAAAGCCTCGGCATCATTCAGCAGGCCATCGCCAAGCTGCGTGATTGCCCGGGCGATGTGCTCGCGCGGGGCAAGCTGACCCCGCCCAAGCGTGGCGATATGAAAACCTCGATGGAGAGCCTGATCCACCACTTCAAGCTCTATACCGAGGGGTTCCACGTGCCCGAAGGCGAGATCTATGCCGCAGTTGAGGCCCCCAAGGGCGAGTTCGGCGTCTATCTGAAATCTGACGGGACGAACAAACCCTACCGCGCCAAGATCCGTGCGCCGGGGTATCTGCACCTGCAATCGATGGATCATGTCGCCAAGGGTCACCAGCTGGCGGATGTGGCCGCGATCATCGGAACCATGGACGTGGTGTTCGGGGAGATCGACCGCTGATGACGCTCATCGCGATCGGGTTCGGGGCGGTCTTTGTGCTGTCCTTCTGGTTGAGCGCCGGAACAGGGAAGGCCACAGGCTCTTCTTTGGCCGGGTTGCTTGCCGGGCTGATCGGCTTTGGTCTTCTGATGGCAGTTTATCTGGCCGGACTGGCCATCTGGCTGCGCGCCACGCTGCGCAGCTTTGTCGAGACGTATTTGCCGCAACTGCTGGAGCAGCTCCTGCTGATCCTCGAACAGGTTGCGCCACTGAGGGAAACGATCTGATGCTGCGTCGTCTTCACGCTGACCAACCCGCAAGCTTTGCCTTTACGCCTGAGAACGAGGCCTGGGCACTGACGCAGATGACCAAGTATCCTGAGGGGCGTCAGGCCTCGGCGATCATCCCGATCCTGTGGCGCGCGCAGGAGCAGGAGGGCTGGCTGACCCGTCCTGCCATCGAATACGTGGCTGAAATGCTCGACATGGCCTATATCCGGGCGCTCGAAGTGGCGACGTTCTACTTCATGTTTCAGTTGCAACCAGTTGGTTCTATTGCGCATATCCAGATTTGCGGGACGACCTCCTGCATGATTTGCGGGGCCGAGGATCTGGTCGCGGTCTGCAAGGACAAGATCGCCCCCAAGGCCCATCAGCTCAGTGCGGACGGCAAGTTCAGTTGGGAGGAGGTCGAGTGCCTCGGCTCCTGCGCGAACGCGCCCATGGCCCAGATCGGCAAGGATTACTACGAGGACCTGACGGTCGAGGGCTTCTCGGCGCTGCTGGACAAGATGGCCGCAGGCGAGGTTCCGGTGCCGGGTCCGCAAAACGGGCGTTACACTTCCGAGCCTGCGGGCGGTCTGACCAGTCTGACCGAGTATGAGGGAGGCAAGGATGCCTATAACGCCTCGGCCCGTCTGGCCGTGGATCTGGGCGATACGATCAAGCGCATCGACGGGACCGAAGTGCCGCTGACGGCGCCGTGGCTTGGCAAGGATGCAGAACTTCCCGAGCCCGCCAACTCGGGCAAGGCACCCGAAGCTGTGCCGGCAACCGCAGCTCCTGCCAAAGCTCCGGTTGAGACGCCCGTTTCGGAGGCGAAAGTAAAACCGAGTGCAACCTTGCCCGGCACGGCAGAACTCGCCGCGCGCAAGGGGAGCTGGACCTATACCGCCCCTGCCGCAGCGCCGGCAAAGCCCGCCATGCTGACGGCGGCTCGGGATGGTGCGGCTGATGATTTGAAGAAGATAAAGGGCGTCGGCCCCAAGCTGGAGACGATGCTGAACGGGATGGGGATCTACCATTTCGATCAGATCGCAGCCTGGAGCTCGGCGGAACTGGCTTGGGTAGATGACAATCTCGAAGGCTTCAAAGGGCGCGCCTCCCGCGATGAATGGGTCGCTCAGGCCAAAACCCTCGCATCAGGGGGCGAGACAGAATTTTCTTCCCGCGTTACAAAAGGGGACGTTTACTAACGAACGGCTCTGAAAAAGGGGGAGAACTGGAATGACAACACAAAACAAAGACATGACCTGCACCATCATCTGCTGGATGATCGGCGTCCTATTGGGCGCTTTGACCACCGCTGGACTGATGGTTGTGGGCTGGTCATTCCTGCAAGGCGCTTTCATGGGCGTCATCGCCTGGATCGTGGTTGGCGGCGCGTTGAGCATCATGGTCTGTGGCCAAGGCGGACGCGCGCAAGGCCGGGTTGAAGCGCTGCAAGCCGAGATGGCCGAGGCGCGCGCCCGCGTGCAGGGTGGTGCGGAACCTCCGAGCGCGGCGCCGGCACCGACGGTCCCGGCCATGGCGACAGGCGTTGTGAAGCCGTCGACCCCGCTGGCGGGCGAGGCCGAGCTGGCAAGCCGCAAAGGCACCTGGACCTATTCCAACGGCGCGGCAGCAGAGGCTCCGGCGGCAGATGTGGCCGCGGACAAGCCCGAGACCCTGTCTGCGGCGCGCGACGGCAAGGCGGACGATCTCAAGAAGATCAAGGGCGTCGGACCGAAGCTCGAAGGCGTGCTGAATTCCATGGGCTTTTACCATTTCGATCAGGTTGCTGCCTGGACCGAGGCCGAGCTGGCCTGGGTGGATGAGAACCTCGAAGGCTTCAAGGGCCGTGCGTCCCGGGATGAGTGGGTGGCGCAGGCCAAGCTGCTCGCCAGTGGCGGCGAGACCGAGTTTTCCAAACGGGTCGATGGGGGCGACGTGTACGACACATGACCCAGCGCCCGGATCCCGAAGAGCAGGCCCGCGTCATGCAGGCCCGCACCGCCGCCATCGTGGTCGCTGCCACGATGGTGCTGTGGATCGGGGCAAATTTTGCAGGAAGGGAATTGGGCCTGCCGGTTCGATACGTTTTCCTATTCGATTTTGCCGCACTGGCAGCGTTCTTCTGGGCGCTGGTGGTGGGGTTCAGGCTCTGGCGGTCACGCCAGGCGAAGGAGTGACAGATGCTGCAAGATCAGGACCGGATCTTTACCAATATCTACGGAATGCATGACCGCACTCTGGCCGGTGCCCGCAAGCGCGGGCATTGGGACGGCACGGACAAGCTGGTTCAGATGGGTCGCGATGACATCATCAAGATCATGAAGGACAGCGGGTTGCGCGGTCGAGGCGGTGCGGGGTTTCCGACCGGTCTGAAATGGTCCTTCATGCCCAAGGGCAATGATGGGCGGCCCCATTACCTTGTCGTCAATGCGGACGAGTCCGAGCCCGGCACCTGCAAGGACCGGGAGATCATGCGCCATGATCCCCACACGCTTATCGAGGGGTGTCTGATCGCCTCCTTCGCCATGGGTGCACATGCCTCTTATATCTATATTCGTGGCGAGTATATCCGCGAGCGCGAGGCGCTTCAGGCCGCGATCGACGAGGCCTATGACGCGGGCCTTCTGGGCAAGAACGCCGCGGGATCGGGCTGGGATTTCGATCTCTATCTGGCCCATGGGGCCGGGGCCTATATCTGCGGCGAGGAAACCGCGCTGATCGAGAGCCTTGAAGGCAAGAAGGGCATGCCGCGCATGAAGCCGCCTTTCCCGGCTGGGGCTGGTCTTTATGGCTGCCCGACCACGGTGAACAACGTGGAATCGATTGCCGTCGTGCCGACCATCCTGCGCCGGGGCGCGGACTGGTTCGCCCAATTCGGTCGCCCGAATAACGCAGGGACCAAGCTCTTTGCGATCTCGGGCCACGTGAACAATCCCTGCGTCGTCGAGGAGGCCATGAGCATCTCCTTTGAGGAGCTGATCGACAAGCATTGTGGCGGTATTCGTGGCGGTTGGGATAACCTCAAGGCGGTGATCCCTGGGGGCTCTTCGGTGCCCTGCGTGCGCGGTGAGAACATGCGCGACGCAATCATGGATTTCGACTACCTGCGCGGCGAATTGGGGTCTGGCCTGGGCACGGCGGCAGTGATCGTGATGGACAAGGACACGGACATCATCAAGGCGATCTGGCGCCTGTCCAAGTTCTACAAGCATGAAAGCTGTGGTCAGTGCACACCCTGCCGCGAAGGCACGGGCTGGATGATGCGCGTGATGGACCGTCTGGTGCGCGGCGAGGCCGAGGTCGAAGAGATCGATATGCTCTTCGATGTGACCAAGCAGGTGGAGGGCCACACGATCTGCGCCCTTGGCGACGCGGCAGCCTGGCCGATCCAGGGTCTGATCCGGAACTTCCGTGACGAAATCGAAGATCGCATCAAAGCGCAAAAAACTGGACGCATCTCAGCGGCGATGGCTGCCGAGTGATCCGCGCGGCCGTCATATCGCTTGTTCTGGCCGGTCCGACCTTCGCGCAGGAGTTGCGCCCGGCCCCCAGCTACTACACCAACACGGTCTTTGCCGTGACCATGGCCGAGGCCTTGGCGCAAGGCTGCGAGGCGCTTGGTTTGAATTTCTTTGCCGTACAAAGCCAGCTTGAGATGCTTGAGGCACGACTGGGCGAGGATGGGTTCAACACCGACGAACCCTTTGACCAGATGCACGACCCCAGCGCGATCTTTGACAGCATGGGTCAGGACTTCCTGACCAAGTACCCCATTGAGGGCGCGGGGCAGGACGCGATCTGTGGCGCTGGCCAGACGGAAATGAAGGCCGAAACCCTGATAGGCCGGTTGCTGATTTCCGAGGAGAGCGTCCAATGAACCCTGCACCACTGCTTGGTTTCTGTGCCGTTCTGGCGCTGGCGGCGTGCGACAATTCCGAACTCGGTCGGTCCTTGGGTGTGCCGCAGACGATGCCGATAGATCAGGTCGCGGAAAGTCTTCCCGATTACGCAATCGAAAGCTACGCGAACCAAGCTCTCGCACGTTTCATGGCGGAGAATTGCAGCACTCTATCCTTCAATGCGCCTGTCGACGTCTCAGGGCAGTTCAAGTTGTATGATCGCTTGGAACAGGACGGCTTCCCGGAGGATCTTCTCGAGAATTTGCCGGCGCAGGTCGAGAAAGCTCTGGATGAGCGGATCTATGGCCGCATTCTACTTAAGCTTACGGAAATGAATATGTCTGCGGACGCTCAGTCATGCAGCAAGGGGCGCCGCCAGATTGAACAGGGTACAGATCTCGGCGCGCTTCTCATCGATGACAGGGGCGCGTCTTGAGCAGGCCAGCAGGATATCACCTGGCACAGGTCAATGTCGGCCGGCTCGCGACGGACACGGATGATCCGCGCGTGGCCGAGTTCATGGCCAATCTCGACCGGGTCAACGGGCTCGGAAAACGGATGCCGGGTTTTGTGTGGATGATGGAAGGCTCAGGTGAGCCGGGGACTGGCAATACCGAAGCCAAGATCGACGGCGATCCGCGTTTCGTGTCGAACCTGACCGTCTGGACGGATGTGGAAAGCCTGGAGCGGTTCGTCTGGGGTACGATCCACAAGCAATTCTACGAAATGCGCGCCGAGTGGTTCGAAACCCTCGAGCAGATGCATTTCGCAATGTGGTGGGTGCCCGAAGGTCATCGCCCGAGCCTCGACGAGGCTTTGGCGCGGCTTGACCATCTCAAGACCCACGGAGACAGCGACCACGCCTTTGGCTGGTCTTACCTGAAGGCGGCGCGCATGTGGCAGTCCCATGCCTGCGCGCCCGTAGCGGCGGAGTAACCCATGTCTGACCTGCGCAAGATCGAGATCGACGGGATTGAGGTTGAAGTGGACGGGGCGATGACCCTTATCCAGGCCTGCGAGGAAGCGGGGATCGAGATCCCGCGATTTTGCTATCACGAGCGGCTGACCATCGCGGGCAATTGCCGGATGTGCCTTGTCGAAGTCGTTGGCGGGCCGCCCAAACCGGCAGCGTCCTGCGCGATGCAGGTCAAAGACCTGCGCCCCGGGCCCGAAGGCCAACCGCCGGTGGTCAAAACGAATTCGCCCATGGTCAAAAAGGCCCGCGAGGGGGTGATGGAGTTCCTGCTCATCAACCATCCGCTCGATTGCCCGATCTGCGACCAGGGTGGCGAGTGCGACCTACAGGATCAGGCCATGGCCTATGGCGTGGATTTCAGCCGCTTCCGCGAAGCCAAGCGCGCGGTGGATGATCTGGATCTCGGCCCGCTTGTGGGCACGGCCATGACGCGCTGCATTTCCTGCACGCGCTGCGTCCGGTTCACGACCGAGGTGGCCGGCATCACCCAGATGGGCCAGACCGGCCGCGGCGAGGACGCGGAGATCACCAGCTATCTCAATCAGACTCTCGACAGCAATTTGCAGGGCAATATCATTGACCTTTGCCCGGTGGGCGCGCTGACGTCGAAACCCTATGCCTTCACCGCCCGCCCGTGGGAGTTGACCAAGACCGAGACCATCGACGTGATGGACGCGCTTGGCTCGAACATCCGCGTGGACACCAAGGGCCGGGAAGTGATGCGGATCATGCCGCGCAACCATGATGGTGTGAACGAGGAGTGGATCTCCGACAAGACACGTTTCATCTGGGACGGTCTGCGCCGCCAGCGGCTCGACACGCCGTATATCCGCGAGAACGGCAAGCTGCGCAGGGCAAGCTGGCCTGAGGCGCTGTCGGCGACGGCTGCTGCCATGAAGGGCAAGAAACTGGCCGGGATCGTCGGCGATCTGGTCTCGGTCGAGGCGGCCTATGCGCTCAAGCAGCTTGTCGAAGGGCAGGGTGGCGTTATGGAATGCCGGACCGACGGGGCCAAGCTGCCTGCGGACAACCGGTCTGCCTATGTCGGGACCGCGACCATCGAAGAGATCGACACGGCGGAGATGATCCTGCTCGTGGGCACCAATCCGCGGGTCGAGGCTCCGGTTCTGAACGCCCGCATCCGCAAGGCCTGGGCCGCAGGGGCCGATGTGGGACTGATCGGGGAAGCCGTTGATCTTACCTATGATTATGTCCATATGGGCACGGATCGCGGCGCTCTGGCCGAAGCGGTTAAAAAGGGCGCCTCAGGCGAAACCCGCGAGAAAAGCACCATCGTCATTGTGGGTCAGGGTGCCCTCAACGAAGCCGATGGCGCTGCCGTGCTTGGCCATGCCATGGCCTTTGCCGAGGCGTCGAATTCCAAACTTCTCGTGCTGCACACAGCAGCGGGCCGGGTTGGCGCGCTGGATGCGGGCTGCAGCAACGAGCGGGGCATGGAGGCCGTGTCGGAGGCTGAGGTGATTTACAATCTCGGCGCGGATGAGGTCGACATCGCGCCAGGGGCTTTTGTCATCTACCAGGGTAGCCACGGGGATCGCGGGGCGCACCGGGCCGATATCATCCTGCCCGGCGCAGCGTACACCGAGGAGCAGGGGCTCTTCGTGAATACCGAGGGCCGTCCGCAACTGGCTCTGCGTGCGAATTTCGCGCCCGGTGACGCGAAAGAGAATTGGGCCATTCTGCGCGCACTGTCGGCGGAGATGGGTGCGACGCTTCCCTTCGACAGTCTCGCGCAGCTGCGCAAGGCGCTGATCGCCGAAGTGCCGCATCTGGCGAAGATCGACGAAGTACCGGAAAACAGTTGGCAAGCGCTGCCCACGGGGGTGCTTGGCAAGGCCGATTTCCGCAACGCGATCCACGATTTCTATCTGACCAATCCGATCGCACGCTCCAGTGCGTTGATGGGTGAGTTGACGGCGATGGCCAAGGCCCGCGCCGAGGCCCCGATGGCCGCAGAATAAGGGCGTTGGCCGGGTCCGGACCCGGCCACGCAGCGCCCTGTGATCCTTTGTGATCACAGGGCACACCATCGCCCTGGAGAATTGCGCGACAAGTCCGCACAATTCGGGACAGGGGGGATGGTCAAGGCAGACGGTATACGGTTTACACCCGTATACCGACGCTGCACCGCAACGAGGGATCTGGCCGGTTTCACGGTCCATGTCCGACGCAATAAAGGGGATCAGGCGGGGCCCCACCCCCCGTCCGGCCCAAAAGGGGCGATGTGAGGAAACATGGCTGATTTCTTTTCCACTGGACCGGGCATTGCCGTGCTCATAGTCGCGCAATGTCTGGCTGTGCTGGGCTTCGTGATGGTCTCGCTGCTGTTTCTCGTCTATGGCGACCGCAAGATCTGGGCTGCCGTCCAGATGCGCCGGGGCCCGAATGTGGTTGGTGCCTTCGGCCTGCTGCAAACCGTGGCGGATGCCTTGAAATACGTGGTGAAGGAAGTGGTCGTGCCCGCCGGGGCCGACAAGCCGGTTTTCATGCTGGCGCCGATGACCTCTTTCGTGCTCGCAATGATCGCCTGGGCGGTGATCCCGTTCAACGATGGTTGGGTGCTGGCGGATATCAACGTCGCGATCCTCTATGTCTTCGCGGTTTCCTCGCTTGAGGTCTACGGCGTGATCATGGGCGGTTGGGCGTCCAACTCGAAATATCCGTTCCTTGGCTCCCTGCGCTCTGCAGCGCAGATGATCTCCTACGAGGTGTCGATCGGCCTGATCATCATTGGGGTGATCCTGTCCACCGGCTCGCTGAATTTCGGTGACATTGTCGCCGCACAGGATGGCTCCTTTGGCTTCTTCAGCTGGTACTGGCTGCCGCATCTGCCCATGGTGTTCTTGTTCTTCATCTCGGCGCTGGCCGAGACCAACCGGCCGCCTTTCGATCTGCCGGAGGCGGAATCCGAGCTCGTGGCGGGCTACCAGGTGGAATACTCCTCGACGCCGTTCCTGCTGTTCATGGCGGGCGAGTATATCGCGATCTTCCTGATGTGCGCTCTGATGACCCTGCTGTTCTTCGGCGGCTGGCTCTCCCCGATCCCGTTCCTGCCGGACGGTCCGATTTGGATGGTTGGCAAGATGGCGATCTTCTTCTTCCTCTTCGCGATGGTGAAGGCCATCGTCCCGCGTTACCGCTACGACCAGCTGATGCGGCTGGGCTGGAAGGTGTTCCTGCCTTTCTCCCTCGCGTGGGTGGTCTTTGTAGCCTTCGCGGCACAGTTTGAACTCTTCGGCGGGGCCTACGCCCGCTGGGCAATCGGAGGCTGACCATGGCGCAGATGGACTACACTCGCGCGGCCAAGTACTTCCTGCTGATGGATATTTTCGCGGGTTTCAAGCTGGGGTTTAAGTACTTCTTCAAACCCAAGGCGACCATCGCCTATCCCCACGAAAAAGGTCCGCTCAGCCCGCGCTTTCGCGGCGAGCATGCATTGCGCCGCTACCCCAACGGCGAAGAACGCTGCATCGCCTGCAAGCTTTGCGAGGCGATCTGCCCGGCGCAGGCCATCACCATCGACGCCGAGCCGCGCGATGACGGATCGCGCCGCACGACCCGCTACGATATCGACATGACGAAATGCATCTATTGCGGGTTCTGCCAGGAGGCTTGCCCGGTGGATGCCATTGTCGAAGGACCGAATTTCGAATTCGCCACCGAGACCCGCGAGGAGCTGTTCTACGACAAGGACAAGCTTCTTGAGAACGGCGCCCGCTGGGAGGCCGAAATCGCCCGCAACCTAGAGATGGACGCGCCCTACCGATGACCGACACGCCGAACCCTTTTGCTGCCCTGATGGAGCAGTCCCAGGCCTGGGCAAAGGCGATGAACCCGGCCCTTGAGAATTTCACCCCCCGCGGGTTCGAGAAGCTCTGGCCGACCGTGCCGGCCGAAGTCATGGAAGCCATGATGGGTCAGACCTTTAACCCCGGCGGGCTCGACAGCAAAACGCGTTTGCTGCTGACCCTGGGCGGGCTGACGGTTCATGGCGCGCAGGCCGAAGCGCAGATCCGCATGACCGTGCGTCACGCGGTCGAGGCGGGTGCGACGAAGCAGGAAATTGCAGAGACGATCGGCCAGATGGCCATGTTCAGCGGAATCCCCGCGATGACCAAAGCGATGGAACTGGCCACCGAAGTGCTGGATGAGGCCAGCGGGGAGGACCAGGAATGACCGTCGCGGATATCACCTTCTACCTCTTTGCGCTGACTGTGGTGACCGCCGGGCTCTTTGTGACACTGGCCCGCAACCCGGTGCATTCGGTGCTCTGGCTGATCCTCGCGTTCCTGTCATCGGCGGGGCTTTTCGTGCTGCTTGGGGCGGAGTTCGTCGCGATGCTGCTGATCATCGTCTATGTGGGCGCTGTCGCGGTGCTGTTCCTGTTTGTGGTGATGATGCTCGACGTGGATTTTGCCGAGCTGAAAGCCGAGATGGCGAGCTACATTCCCATGGCCGCGCTGATCGGGATCATCCTGCTCATGCAACTCGTGATGGTCTTCGGGAACTGGAACTTCTCGCCCGAGGCGCTGGCGCAGCGCGGGGCCGTGGCACCGGACCTTAACGAAGTGCAGAACACAGCCGCTCTCGGCCAACTGATCTATGACGACTACATCCTTCTCTTCCAGGCGGCAGGTCTGATCCTGCTGGTCGCGATGGTCGGGGCGATCGTGCTGACCCTGCGCCACCGCGTGGACGTCAAGCGTCAGAACGTAATCGCCCAGATGCACCGCGATCCGGCGACGGCCATGGAGCTCAAGGATGTGAAACCGGGGCAGGGGCTCTAGCCCGCCCGAAAGACTGGCCCCGATCCCGGCCAACCGGGGCGGGGCGCGAGACGAACGGGGCCGAACCGGCTCAGAGAGCAACGACCGAGGGACAGAATGGTCGAAGGACACCAGATGCTGCGCCATGCCAGAGCCGCCATGGCTCTGATCGGAGCCAGCGTGCCCATGGCCAACGCGCTCGATCTGGTCGCGTGCACCCGGACCACGCATATCTCCCATGGCGGAGAAGATGCGCATCGGGATCTGGGCGCGGGCCGGGTGATGTACCGGGTCTGGTGGTCCCAGGAAGGGACCTTCTCGGATTATGTGGTGGCAGAATGCGAGACCGGCCGGGCACTTGTGACCCGCGCTGCCGAGGAACGCATGAGTGACCGCACGCCCTTTGACAGGACTCCGGCGGTGACCCGCGTGCTTGAGACCCATGCAGGCCGGGACCCGATTTTTTTCAATCTGGACCGGCTGGAGGAGGCCCTGCGCCACACAGGCCGCGACACACGGATCGCACCCCTGACCGACGAGCCCTGCGCCTGCGCTGCGGCCTACCCGCAGGCCCGCACGGGCTGGACGCCTTTTGCGGAGGCGCCGCAATGAGTGACAGAATTTGGATGCAATGGGCGCGCCCCGCGCCCCATCGGACCGGAGCACCGAATGCTCGCGGGACGGGAGAGACAGTATGATCGGACTTGAGCATTACCTGACGGTGGCCGCAGCGCTGTTCGTCATCGGTATTTTCGGCATTTTCCTGAACCGCAAGAATGTCATCGTCATCCTGATGTCGATCGAACTGATGTTGCTGGCGGTGAATATCAACCTCGTGGCCTTCTCGGCCTTTCTCGGGGATTTGGTGGGGCAGGTGTTCACGCTCTTCGTGCTGACCGTGGCGGCGGCGGAGGCGGCTATCGGTCTTGCCATTCTCGTCTGCTTCTTCCGCAACCGCGGCACGATCGCGGTCGAAGACGTCTCGAACATGAAGGGCTGAGCACATGGAAACGATTATCCTCTTTGCCCCTTTGATCGGCGCGTTGATCTGCGGTTTCGGGTGGAAATTCGTCGGCGAGAAGCCGGCGATGATTGTCTCCACCGGCTTTGTCTTCCTCTCGGCTTTGCTGAGCTGGGTGGTCTTCCTCACCTTTGATGGCACGACCGAGCAGGTGCAAATCCTGCGCTGGATCGACAGTGGTTCATTGGCTGCGGACTGGGCCATTCGCCTCGACCGGCTGACGGCGATCATGCTGATCGTGGTCAACACAGTCTCGGCGCTCGTGCATCTCTACTCCTTCGGGTACATGGATCACGACCCGCAATGGCGCGAGGGCGAGACCTATAAGCCGCGTTTCTTCGCCTATCTGAGCTTCTTCACCTTCGCGATGCTGATGCTCGTGACCTCTGACAACCTGGTTCAGATGTTCTTCGGCTGGGAGGGCGTGGGCGTTGCCTCCTACCTTTTGATCGGGTTCTACTGGCGCAAGCCCTCCGCTGGCGCGGCCGCGATGAAGGCGTTCATTGTGAACCGCGTTGGGGATTTCGGCTTTGCGCTGGGGATCTTCGGGCTGTTCTACTTGACCGATAGCGTCAATTTCTCGGACGTTTTCGCGGCGGCACCGGAGCTTGCCGAGACGCAGATCCACTTCCTCTGGACCGAATGGAACGCGGCGAACCTGCTGGCCTTCCTGCTCTTTGTCGGGGCCATGGGGAAATCAGCACAGCTCTTGCTGCACACCTGGCTGCCGGACGCAATGGAAGGCCCCACGCCTGTGTCGGCGCTCATCCACGCGGCGACCATGGTGACCGCGGGCGTCTTCCTCGTCTGCCGCATGTCGCCGGTCATGGAATTCGCGCCGGACGCGATGACCTTCGTCACCTTTATCGGGGCCACCACCGCATTTTTCGCCGCGACCGTGGGACTGGTGCAGAACGACATCAAGCGCGTGATCGCCTATTCGACCTGTTCGCAGCTTGGCTACATGTTCGTGGCTGCTGGGGTGGGAGCTTATTCCGTCGCGATGTTCCATCTCTTCACCCACGCCTTCTTCAAGGCGATGCTGTTCCTCGGGGCGGGCTCGGTGATCCATGCCATGCATCATGAGCAGGACATGCGGAACTATGGCGGCCTTCGGAAGAAGATCCCTTATACCTTCGGTGCGATGATGATTGGCACGCTGGCGATCACCGGCGTTGGGATTCCGCTTACGGGCTGGATCGGGTTTGCGGGCTTTGCCTCCAAGGATGCCGTGATCGAGAGCGCCTTTGCCGGCACCAACCCGGCGCATATGTACGCCTTCTGGATGCTGGTGATCGCGGCCCTTATGACCAGTTTCTACAGCTGGCGTCTGATCTTTATGACCTTTTACGGCACACCCCGCGGGGACAAGCACACTCATGAACACGCCCATGAGAGCCCCAAGGTCATGCTTATCCCGCTGGGTGTTCTGGCGGTCGGGTCGATCTTTGCCGGGGCGATCTGGTATGGCAGCTTCTTTGGCCACACGGATCAGGTCGGCAAGTTTTACGGCGTGCCCTACGCCGAAGAGCACAGCGAAGAGGGTCATGGTGACAGTCACAGTGACGACCACGCCGAGGACCACGGGCACGGGGAACATCACTATGTCTTTGCCGGGCAACCGGGTGAGGGTGCGCTCTATATGGCGCCTGAGAACACGGTCATGGCGGATGCCCATGACGTGCCGAAATGGGTCAAGCTGAGCCCGTTTGTGGCGATGCTGATCGGGCTCGGGCTGAGCTTCCTCTTCTATATCCACAAACCCAGCCTGCCCAAGACCTTCGCCGAGACGCTCTGGCCAGTCTACAACATCATCTACAACAAGTGGTATTTCGACGAGATCTATAACGCGGTCTTCGTGAAGCCTGCCAAGGCTATTGGGCGCTTTCTGTGGACCAAGGGGGATGGCGCGACCATCGATGGCGGGATCAACGGGCTGGCCATGGGGATCATTCCCTTCATCACGCGGCTCGCGGGCCGGGCGCAGTCGGGCTACCTCTTCCACTATGCCTTCGCCATGGTGCTGGGTATCACGATCCTGATCACCTGGATGATGATCGGGGGCGGAGCAGAGTAATGGACAACCTCCTTTCCATCATCACCTTCATTCCGGCGGTTGCGGCGCTGATCCTTGCTGTCTTCCTGCGCGGCGATGACGAGGCGGCGCAACGCAATGCCAAATGGCTGGCGCTGATTGCGACTTCGGCCACCTTCGTGTTGTCGCTCTTCCTGCTTGCCGGGTTCGATCCTCAAAACACCGGCTTCCAGTTCGTCGAGGAACGCCCCTGGGTGCTCGGCCTGACCTACAAGATGGGGGTCGACGGGATCTCGATCCTTTTTGTCATGCTCACGACCTTCCTGATGCCGATCACCATCGCCTCCTGCTGGACGGTGGAGACCCGAGTGAAGGAATACATGATCGCCTTCCTCGTGCTCGAGACGCTGATGATCGGCGTGTTCTGCGCGCTGGACATGGTCCTCTTCTACCTCTTCTTCGAGGCGGGCCTGATCCCGATGTTCCTGATCATCGGCATCTGGGGCGGCGCGAACCGGATCTACGCGAGCTTTAAGTTCTTTCTCTACACGCTGCTCGGCTCGGTTCTGATGCTGGTCGCGATGATTGCGATGTATGTGGATGCAGGCACCACGGATATTCCGACCCTGCTGAACCACCAGTTCTCCACCGGTACGATTGATGTGCTGGGGATCCATATTATCGGTGGGATGCAGGTCCTGCTTTGGCTGGCCTTCTTCGCGAGCTTTGCGGTGAAGATGCCCATGTGGCCGGTCCATACCTGGCTGCCAGATGCGCACGTGCAGGCCCCGACCGCGGGCTCAGTGGTGCTGGCGGCGATCCTGCTGAAGATGGGGGGGTACGGCTTCCTGCGCTTCTCTCTGCCGATGTTCCCGGTCGGGTCCGAGATCATGGGGCCGCTGGTCCTTTGGATGTCTGCCATCGCCATTGTCTACACCTCGCTCGTGGCTCTGGTGCAGTCGGATATGAAAAAGCTGATCGCCTATTCCTCGGTCGCCCATATGGGGTTTGTGACCATGGGGATCTTTGCGGCGAACCAGCAGGGCGTGGATGGTGCGATCTTCCAGATGCTGAGCCACGGGTTCATCTCCGGCGCACTCTTTCTCTGCGTGGGCGTGATCTATGACCGGATGCATACCCGCGAGATCGACGCCTATGGCGGTCTTGTGAACCGGATGCCCGCCTATGCGCTGGTCTTCATGCTCTTCACCATGGCCAATGTGGGCCTGCCAGGCACCTCTGGATTTGTGGGCGAATTTCTGACCTTGGTCGGAGTCTTCCAGGTCAACACCTGGGTGGCCTTTGTGGCGACCTCGGGGGTGATCCTGTCGGCGGGCTATGCCCTGTGGCTCTATCGTCGGGTGGTCTTCGGCGATCTGATAAAAGAGAGCCTCAAGACCATCTCCGATATGACCCTTCGGGAGCGGGCGATCTTTGCCCCGCTGATCGTGATGACCATCTTGCTGGGGGTCTATCCGAGCCTGGTTACTGACATCATCGGCCCCTCCGTCGAGGGGATGCTGACCCAATACACCGCGCAGGTGGAGGCGTTCGAGCCGGCCACAATGGTCGCGGGCAGTGCTGCACATTGAGGATCTGAGCCATGATTTCCCAAGATATCTCGGTCGTCATGCCGGAAATTGCCCTGGCGATCTTCGCCATGGGGGCGCTGATGTTCGGCGTCTATACGGGCAAGGATCGCACAGCGCCGTTCCTGACCTGGCTCACCTCGGCGGTTTTCGCGGTGCTGGCCTTCTGGATCGCTCTCTCGGGGGCCGCAGATCGCGTGGCCTTTGGCGGCATGTTCGTCGATGACAGCTTCGCGCGATTCGCCAAGGTCACGATCCTGCTCTCGGCTGCGGCCATCCTGATCATGAGCCAGGACCACATGGCCAAGCTCGGGATCCTGAAATTCGAGTATCCGGTTCTGATCGCCCTGTCGGTCATTGGGATGATGATGATGGTCTCGGCGGGCGACCTGATGGCGCTCTATATGGGGCTCGAGCTGCAATCGCTGGCGCTCTACGTGGTGGCCTCCTTGCATCGCGACGACACACGCTCCACCGAGGCAGGCCTGAAATACTTTGTTCTCGGAGCGCTGAGCTCGGGCATGCTGCTCTATGGGGCATCGCTGACCTATGGCTATGCGGGCACGACGCTTTTCTCCGGCATCATTGCCACTGCGGGCGAAGAGGGGATCTCCCTCGGGTTGCTCTTCGGCCTCGTCTTCCTCACGGCAGGTCTGGCCTTCAAGGTCTCCGCCGCGCCGTTCCACATGTGGACCCCGGATGTCTATGAAGGCTCGCCGACGCCGATCACCGCGCTCTTTGCCACCGCGCCCAAGGTTGCGGCCATGGCCCTCTTTGCGCGGGTCGTCCATGACGCCTTTGGCAGTTATGTGGGCGACTGGCAGCAGATCGTCGCCTTCCTGGCAGTGATCTCCATGTTCCTGGGGGCGATTGCTGCGATTGGGCAGACGGATATCAAGCGCCTCATGGCTTACTCCTCGATCGCGCATATGGGCTTTGCCTTGATGGGGCTCGCGGCGGGCACGGTTGAGGGCGTGCAGGCGATGCTGATCTACATGGCGATCTATGTGACCATGAATATCGGGACCTTCGCCTTCATCCTGTCCATGGAGAAGGACGGCGTCGCTGTCACGTCGATCTCGTCCCTGAACCAGTTCGCCAACAAGGAGCCGACCAAGGCCATGGCGCTCCTGCTGCTTATGTTCAGCCTGGCGGGTATTCCGCCGCTACTGGGCTTCTTTGGCAAATACACAGTACTGCTCGCGGCTGTGGATGGGGGCCTGACATGGCTCGCCATTGCGGGTGTGGTCGCGTCGGTGATCGGAGCATTCTACTACTTGCGGATCGTGTACTTCATGTATTTCGGCAAGGAGAGCGACGCGCTCGAGGGCGGCATGCCCATGGTGCAGTATGGCTTCCTCATGGCGTCTGCCATCATCATGCTGGCCGGGATTGTAAACTTCTTCGGGGTCGAGGGCATGGCTCTGGCGGCGGCGGAATCGCTTGTCCGCTGATCTGACCTGGCCGGCCGGGGTCGCCAAGCGGATCCTCGATGAGGTCGACAGCACCAATGCCGAAGCGATGCGCATCGCCTCGGAGATTTCCGGTCCGACCTGGATACTGGCCAAACGTCAGACCGCGGCCCGCGGACGGCGCGGGCGGGCCTGGGCCAACCCTGAGGGGAATTTTGCCGGCACGCTGGTGATGCGCCCTATCGAGACCCCGGATCAGGTTGCGCTTCGCTCCTTCGTGACGGCCCTGGCTTTGCGCGACGCGCTGGTGCTGGCCACCGGGCGGCCCGAGGCCTTCGCCCTGAAATGGCCCAATGACGTGCTCCTGAACGGTGGCAAACTCGCGGGCATCCTGCTGGAAACGACCGGGCAGGTTGGGGCGCTCACTCTTGCCATCGGGATCGGTGTGAACCTGTCCGAGGCTCCGCCGCCCGGCGATCTGGAAGCAGGGGCGGTGGCGCCGGTTTCTGTCGCGGGCGAAACCGGTGTGCGGATTGGCCCGGAGGAATTTCTTGATCTGCTCGCGGCTTGCTATGCCAAGCGTGAAGAGAGCTTCACCACCCACGGGTTTGAGCCCATCCGCACCGCGTGGCTGGCCTCGGCGGCCCATCTCGGGTCAGCGATCCGCGCCCGGACGCTGACCGACGAGTACCATGGGACATTTGAGGGGATCGGCGCGGATGGCGCCTTGATCCTGACCACCGGTTCCGGTCCGCTGCATCTGCCAGCGGCGGATGTCTATTTCTGACACGAGAGGCGTAGCCCATGCTTCTGGCAATCGATTGCGGCAATACCAACACGGTCTTTGCCATCCATGACGGCACCGATTTCATCGCGGTCTGGCGCACGGCGACGGAGCATCAGCGGACCGCCGATCAATACTACGTCTGGCTCTCGAGCCTGATGCAGATGCAACAGCTCGAGGTCGAGATTACCGAGGTGATCATCTCCTCGACGGTGCCTCGGGTTGTGTTCAACCTGCGGGTCCTGTGCGATCGCTACTTCAACTGCCGCCCGCTTGTGGTGGGCAAGGCGGGCTGCGCGCTGCCGGTGGATGTGCGTGTGGACGAGGGTACACAAGTGGGTCCGGACCGGCTGGTCAACACTGTGGCAGGGTACACGCAGTTCGGCGGCGACCTGATCGTGGTGGATTTCGGCACAGCCACGACCTTTGACGTGGTGGCCAAGGATGGTGCCTATATTGGCGGGGTGATCGCGCCCGGGGTCAATTTGAGCCTCGAAGCGCTGCATAATGCGGCGGCGGCGCTGCCCCATGTGGATGTCTCCAAACCAGAGAGCGTGATTGGCACGAATACGGTTGCATGTATGCAATCGGGTGTGTTCTGGGGCTATGTGGGGTTGGTTCGTGAGATCTGTGCGCAGATCCGGACCGAGCGGGATCGACCGATGAAGGTAATCTCGACGGGCGGGCTCGCCCCGCTCTTTGCGCAGGGCGCGGAATTGTTTGATGCGTGGGTGGATGATCTGACGATGCAAGGGCTCGTCACGATCAACGCTCATAATAGAGAGGCGTAATGGCAGAGCGATTGATCTATCTCCCCCTTGGTGGCGCAGGTGAGATCGGGATGAATGCCTATGTGTATGGGTACGGTGAAGCGGGGCGCGAGCGGCTGATCCTGGTGGATATTGGCGTCGCGTTTCCGGATATGGACAGCACGCCCGGTGTAGATCTTATCACGGCGGATGTGTCCTGGCTGGCCGAGCGCGCGGATCAGCTCGAAGCGATTTTTATCACCCACGCCCATGAAGACCATGTGGGCGGTCTTGGCCTCTTGCATCAACGCCTCAAGGCGCCCGTCTATGCGCGCCCCTTCACGGGTTCTATCGCGCAGCGCAAGATGGACGAGAAAGGGCTTGATCCCGAGCTCGTGAAGATCGTCGGTGCTTACCCGGAGGTGGTCGAGGCCGGGCCTTTCAAGGTGTCTTACCTGCCCGTGTCGCACTCGATCCCCGAGGCGGCAGGCCTTGTCATCGACAGCCCGGCGGGGCGCGTCATCCATACGGGCGATTTCAAGCTCGATCCGACCCCGATTGTCGGCGAGGCTTTTGACCCCGCGCTCTGGGGCGAGGTTTCCAAGGACGGAGTTCTGGCGCTGGTTTGCGACAGTACGAATGTCTTCTCGCCCAAGCCGGGCCGTTCCGAGGCGGACGTGGCGCCCGAACTCAAACCGCTCGTGGCAGAGGCCAAGGGCATGGTCGTGGCCACGACCTTCGCGTCCAACATCGCGCGCCTGCAATCCCTGGCGGAGGCCGGGCGCGACGCGGGCCGTTCGGTCGTCCTGCTGGGCCGCGCGATGAAGCGCATGGTGACCGCCGGGGTCGAGAGCGGTGTGCTGACGGATTTCCCGCCCACGGTCGCGCCCGAAGCTGCCTCCGAGATTCCGCGTGAAAACCTGATGCTGATCGTCACCGGCAGCCAGGGGGAGCGGCGCGCGGCCTCTGCGCAATTGGCCCGGGGCAAGTATCTCGGCTTCGAACTGGCGGAAGGAGACCTCTTCGTCTTCTCGTCCAAAACCAGTCCCGGCAATGAAAAAGGCGTGGCGCGGATCATGAACGCGCTCAGCGAGAAGGGCGTCGATCTCGTCGATGACGAAGGCGGGCGGTACCACGTCTCAGGCCATGCGAACCGGCCTGACCTTTTGGAGCTGCACCGCATCGTGAACCCGAAACTCGTCGTGCCTATGCATGGCGAGCACCGGCACCTGCGCGCCCATGCGCGGTTGGCCGAGGGCAATGATCGCACGGGGATTCTTGCGCCTAACGGCTCGATGGTCGTGCTCAGCGGCAACAAGCCCGGCGTGGCCGAATATGTCGATACCGGGCGGACCTATCTCGATGGGTCTGTCCTGGTGGGGGCCTTTGACGGTGTGGTTCGCGACCGGATCAAGATGGCGCTCAATGGTCATGTGGTCGTTGCGATCATCATCGATGAAGGCGATGATCCGATTGAGGATGCCTGGGCGGAACTGCGCGGGCTGCCCGAAACCGGTGCCAGCAAGGCCGACATGCAGGAGCTGGTCGAGTATGAGGTCGGGCAGACCCTCGTCCGGGCGAACCGCAAGACGTTGGATGATGACGGCAAGCTCGAAGAGGCCGTGACCCGCGCCGTGCGTCATCTCTGCCAGACCGAGCTTGGGCGTCGCCCCGAGGTCACCGTCCTGATCTCGCGCCTGATGGCGGAGTAGTCGTCACTACTTGGGAGCAGGCAGAAAGGCCATTTCCCAGATTCGCATTTTGCGATACCCTTACCTTACGCGGGCGCGTCCGTCGCGCCCGCTCTGTGAGAGGATGCGTAAGATGAGACGAATTTCCACAATGTTGTTGGCGGCTCTCGGGATGAGCATCGGGTCCGCGCAGGCGGCAAGCCTTGGCTTCACCGGACAGCTGGCGGATGACAGCAGCCTGGCGATCATCGAGTTCACGGTATCCGGGAACAGCAACACGGTTCTGCGGACCGTGTCCTATGGTGGTGGCGTGTTGCCCGATGGCACGATGATTGACCCGGGCGGGTTCGATCCGGTCCTGACTGTGTTCCAGAAGAGCAGCGGTGCTTTTTTCGGCGATCGCGATGACGACGTGACAGGTACGGTTCTTCCGGATCCGGTTACCAACCAGTCCTATGACGCGATTTTTGAGCTCGACGGGAATGTCACCCCGGCCGGGAGCTATTATCTGGTTGTAAGCCAGTATCCGAACCGCTCCCTCGGAGATCCGTTTCTCGGAGACTTCTCCGTGATTGATCCCTTTGGTACGGGGGCGCTGTATGGCTGCTCCAATGGGCAGTTCTGCGACTCGACCGGGGCCAACCGGACGTCCGACTGGGCGGTGATCCTCGAGAATGTCGAGAGTGCCGCGCCCTATGCGCCGATCCCGGTGCCGCCCGCATTGCCGCTTCTGGCGAGCGGGATGTTTGGGCTCTGGTTCCTCGGGCGCAAGCGCATCTGATCGAAACGACAGCTCTCCGTCTAGGGGCGCACGCTGTGTTCAGCCGCTGTTGCGCTCTGCAAAGCTGCGGAGCAGGAAATCGGGAACATGGTCGCCCATGCCGACCTGCGCCGGACCGTTGTCGCGGCCGCGGCCCTTGCGCTCGCGACGCGGGGCATCGGCGAATTTCGCACTGGGCAGAACTGCGTCGGGGATCGGCGGCTCGAGCACCTCGACCTCTTCAGCCACGGCTTCTGCCAGTTCCGGTGCAGGCTTGGCGCGGCTCCGGGAGCGACGTGTCCGCTTGGGTGCCTCGTCGGTATTCGCGCTCTCACTGCTGCGCTTGCGCGGGCTCTCGCGGCGGGCGATTTCAGGCGCGTCCACGCGCGGGATCTCGAGTTTCACGAGGTCTTCGATCGCCGCCAGCAGCTTGTCATCCGCCGGAACGGCCAGCATCAGGGCCGTGCCCTTACGCCCGGCACGTCCGGTCCGCCCGATCCGGTGGACATAGTCTTCCGAATGGCTGGGCACGTCGAAATTGAACACATGGCTCACATTCGGGATGTCGAGACCCCGGGCAGCCACGTCGGACGCCACGAGGAAACGCAGAGAGCCGTCGCGGAACCCGTCCAGCGTCTTCATTCGCTGGCTCTGCTCCAGATCGCCATGGATTGGTGCGGCGTTATAACCGTGTTTTATCAGAGACTTGGCGACCACATCCACATCCATCTTCCGGTTGCAGAAGATGATTGCATTGCGGCATTCCTCGCCCTCGCGCTCGATCAGCGCGCGCAGCATGTCGCGCTTTTCCTTGAAGGCCGTAGCCCGGTCGCGGCGCGACGGTTTGAACTGCACGAGGCCCTGGGTGATCGTGTCCGAGGTCGTGGACTGGCGCGCAACCTCAACCCGCGCGGGGTTGCTGAGGAAGGTGTTGGTGATCCGCTCAATCTCCGGCGCCATGGTGGCCGAGAAGAAGAGGGTCTGCCGCGTAAATGGGGTGAGCTGAAAGATTTTCTCGATATCGGGGATGAAGCCCATGTCGAGCATCCGATCCGCCTCATCGACGACCATCACCTTCACATCCGTCAGGATCAGCTTGCCGCGTTCGAAATGATCGAGCAGACGCCCGGGCGTCGCGATCAAAACATCGACACCTTTGTCGATCAGCAGGTCTTGCTCCTTGAAGGAAACACCACCGATCAGTAGCGCTTTGGTCAGCTTCGTATGCTTGGCATAGATGTCGAAGTTTTCTGCGACCTGTGCCGCCAACTCACGGGTCGGGGCCAGCACAAGGCTGCGCGGCATGCGGGCGCGCGCTCGGCCCTTGCGCAGCATAGTGATCATCGGAAGGGTGAAACTGGCCGTCTTGCCGGTGCCGGTCTGGGCAATCCCCAGAACATCGCGCCCCTCAAGGGCGGGCGGGATCGCCTCGGCCTGAATGGGGGTCGGGGTGTCGTACCCGGCCTCAGATATGGCTTTGAGAACCTTTGGATCTAGGTCCAGGTCAGAAAATTTCGTCATATGCGTCCATGATTTACGGCATCGGACCGTAGGAGGTGAGGACGCGATCTCTGAGCGTCCGCGGGCGGTTATCCGCAAGGATGACGGGGACATAGCTCAAATCCATCTGGGGGTCAAATGCTGCGCTGCCGCAGGGTGTCGTACAAGTGTTACTGGATCGACAACTCCGTGTCGCAGAGCCGGGGCAGGGTCCGGCCTATCTCGCCACAGGGAGACACGAGAATGACACGTTTTGCGACTTCTGCAGCTATGGCCGCTTTGCTCGCGGCTACCCCCGCGCTTGCCCAGGATCAGGTGGGCGCCACGCTTGCCGGCCATGCGGTTCTGCCGGCCTTCACCTTTTCCGCGCCGCCTGCGGATGCGCCGGCCGAGACATGGATCTCGGGCCGCTTCACGGCCGGAGCCACGCCGGTACGCGCACCCCAGAGCCTCGCGCCGCGCAACGGGCTTGCGCGACCGTTTTTTGGCCAGCCGATTCAGGGGTTTTCGGGCTATGCCCAGACCCGCGCGGAGGATGGCAGCCTTTATGCGCTGATCGACAATGGCTATGGCTCCAAAGCCAACAGCTCGGACATCCTGCTCTCCTTCACGCGGATCGCGCCGGATTTCGAAAGCGGCGAGATTGATGTGCTGGAGCGCGTCTGGCTGCGCGATCCCGAGGGTCTTGCGCCGTTCCGGATCGTTCATGAGGCGACCGATGAGCGTTACCTGACCGGCGCGGATTTCGACCTCGAAGGCATGCAAGTGGTCGGCGACCGGGTCTATATCGGCGAAGAGTTCGGGCCTTACCTGATCGAGCTGACCCTCGATGGTGTCGTCACGGGCGTCTTCCCGACCATGCTGGAGGGGCAGGAGGTCCGCTCCCCGGATCATCCCGCGCTGCGCATCCCGGCGGAGGCTGGGGTGGATTGGACCCTGCCGCGGTCCGGCGGGTACGAAGGTCTGGCGCTCGCACCCGATGGCACGCTCTGGGGGATGCTCGAGAAGCCGCTTCTGGCCGAGACTGGCGAGAGCGAGGGCGATTTCCTCCGCGTGCTGGCCTTTGATCCCGATGCGCGGGACTGGACGGGGCAGAGCTTCAAGTTCGCGCTCACCGAAGGGGCCGTGGCGATCGGCGATTTCAACTTCATCGACGAGACCCGCGCGCTGGTCATCGAGCGTGATGGCGGGCAGGGGCATCCGAGCCTCGCTTGCGCCGAGGGGCAGACCGAGGGCTGCTTTGCCCGTCCAGCAGGCGTGAAGAAGATCACCCTGATCGACACGTCCGAGATCGGTGATGACGGGTTTGTCGCGCGGATTGCTCAGATCGATCTGATGGGTATCGCTGATCCGGACGGGCTGGGGCGGCTCGAGACCGATGGCGATGTACCCGAGGGCCGGTTTGCCTTCCCCTTCGTGACCATCGAGAGTGTGATCCGCGATGGCGACGAGCACATCCTCGTCTCCAACGACAACAACCTGCCGTTCTCTGCGGGGCGCAAGCTCGGTGTTGCCGACAGCAACGAGATTATCCGGCTTCACGTGCCGGAACTGCTCTCGGCGCGCTGATGCTACCAGATCACGCTGGCCGCGATCCCCAGGATCGCGGCCACAGCCAGAGCCGTCACCCAGCCATCTCCAGCGGTCATCCCGAGCCCGAGCAAGAGCACGGGCAGGCAGAGCAAGAAAGGCAGGCCCGGGATCGCGCCAAAGACGATGATCACCCCGCCCACCAGCGCCAGACAGAGCGCGATGGCAAACTCCACCAGCCAAATCTCTAAGATCCAGAGCCCGCGAGGCCGGATCACCCGCGACAACCGATCCGCAGCGCGGCGCAAGGTCGGCAAAGCCTTGAGCAGCGGGGCTGGCGGCAGTTTCACGCGACGCAACCACCCCGGCAGAGACACACGTTCATCCCCGATGGCCAGCGCCAAGCCCGACAGGGCCAGCGCGATCCCGGCAATGGCGGGCATGAAAGGGATCATCCCAAGGGGCAGGATCATCAAGGTGGCGAGCAGAGCGATGATCGGGCCGTGACCGCGCACGCCAAGCACGTCGATGATTGCCCCGACGGTCGGCGTCTCTTGCCCGAGCGCATGTTCCAGCGCGTCGAGCAGGCTCAGAAACGGCGTGTCCTGCGCCGGGCGGTCGCTCATCCTTGCGGCCCGCCCGTGCGGCTCACACCATCATTTCCTTGGTCGCGGTCAGGGTCAGATCCGGGTAATCCCGCTCGATCCGGTCGATATCCCATTGCAATCGCGTCAGAAACACCGGGTCGCCATCATGGTCGAAGGCAATATGCTGCGTATTCGCGGCCTGCACCTTGTCCACGGCCTCCTTTACGCCACTGATCCAGCGGGCGGAGGTGAATTGCGACGGCTCAAACCGTACGGGCAGCCCGTATTCCAGTTCGATCCGGCTGGCGAGCACCTCAAACTGCAGCTGCCCGACCACGCCCACGATGAAGCCAGAGCCGATAGCAGGCTTGAACACCTTGGCCGCGCCTTCCTCGGCAAACTGCATCAGGGCCTTTTCTAGATGCTTGGCCTTGAGCGGATCGCCCGCCCGCGCGGTCTGCAACAGCTCCGGCGCGAAGGAGGGGATTCCGGTGATCCGGATCGCTTCGCCTTCGGTCAGGGCATCGCCGATCCGCAGCTGGCCATGGTTCGGAATGCCGATGATATCGCCCGCCCAGGCCTCCTCGGCGAGCTCTCGGTCCGAGGCGAGAAACAGTACCGGGTTCGAGATCGCCATGGGCTTTTTCGAGCGCACATGGGTGAGCTTCATGCCCCGTTTGAAATGGCCCGAGACCATCCGGACAAAGGCCACGCGGTCCCGGTGCTTGGGGTCCATATTGGCCTGCACCTTGAAGACGAAACCCGTGACTTTCTTCTCGTCGGGGCTGACCTGCCGGGGCTCGGCGGGCTGGATCTGCGGCTCGGGGCCGTAATCGCCGATCCCGTCCATCAGTTCCTTAACGCCGAAAGAGTTAATTGCCGAGCCGAACCAGATTGGCGTCAGCGTTCCGTCGCGCAGGGCCTGTGGGTCCAGAGGCGGCAACAGCTCGCGCGCCATCTCGACCTCCTCCAGGAACTTCTCCAAGAGCTCAGGCGGCACGTTCTCGGCCAGTTTCGGGTCGTCCAGCCCGTTGATCTCGATGCTCTCAGCCACCTTGTTGCGGTCGGCCCGATCCATAAGCTCCAGCCGGTCATGGATCAGGTCATAGCACCCGAGAAACTCACGCCCGATCCCGATGGGCCAGCTGGCCGGGGTGACGTCAATCGCCAGGTTCTCCTGGATCTCGTCGATGATGTCGAAGACGTCGCGGCTCTCGCGGTCCATTTTGTTACAGAAGGTCAGGATCGGCAGGTCGCGCAGGCGGCAGACCTCAAAGAGCTTCTGGGTCTGACTCTCCACACCCTTGGCCCCGTCGATCACCATGACGGCGGCGTCCACCGCCGTCAGGGTGCGATAGGTGTCTTCCGAGAAATCCGAGTGGCCCGGCGTGTCCACCAGATTGAAGCGGAAGTCCTTGTAATCAAAGGACATGGCCGAGGCCGAGACCGAAATGCCCCGGTCCTTTTCCATGGCCAGAAAGTCCGAGCGCGTACGCCGCGCCTCGCCCTTGGCGCGGACCTGTCCAGCCATCTGGATCGCGCCCCCATAGAGGAGGAACTTCTCCGTCAGCGTGGTCTTGCCGGCATCCGGGTGCGAGATGATCGCAAAGGTGCGGCGGCGCCCGATTTCGGGCGGCAGGTCGGGGGCGTTATGGGTGCGGTCCAGCATGGCACGCATATAGCCGCGCCCCCGTCCGAAGGGAAGCCGCCCCTAGCAGGAGTTGCCCGTGTTCCGCCAGCGCCCGTCGAGACATTGGTAGACCCGGCCATTCCGGCAGGTCTTGTACCACTCGGGATAGGTCTCGCCGTTCCAGGTGCAGCTCGATGTGATGACCTCTTCAACAATCGGGCTGGTGTTTGCCGGATCGGGTTCGTCCGCGTGCGGGATAGTCTCATCTGTTATGTCTGTTCCTCCTCTACGCCCAGACTAGCCGAGCTTTGCTGATCCGCGAAGAGGGTTAACACGGGCCTTGACGGGGTGCGGCGACTCGAGTCAATGTGAGAACATTAATAGAACATGAGGGGGTCAGCATGGACCTGAAAGAGATTGCCATGGCCGTGAAGACGGCCAATGAAGAGAACACGACCGCAGCTTTGCTGGACAATCACTACGCCGAGAATTGCGTCTCGGTTGAGGCGACCTGCATGCCGGGCTCGGACAGTCCCGAGACCGTCGGCCTCGACGGAATTCGCGCCAAGCACGCCTGGTGGGAATCGGAAATGGAATTCATCTCCGGTACGATTGAGGGGCCGCATCTCCATGGCGATGACCGATTTGCCCTCGTTTACAAATCGGTGATCCGCGAAAAGGCGAGCGGCACCGAGATCCCGATGGAAGAAGTGGCGATCTATACGGTCACCGATGGGAAGATCTCGCGCGAAGAATTCTACTACACCATGTGAGTATGCCCATGGCCGCCGCAGGACCATCGCAGACGCGCCCGGGGCAGGATGAGCTTCTCCGTCTCGCTCGACTGTCCGAGCGTGTCTACCAGCTCTCTGGTCCCGTGGCGGTGGGGGATCTCTTTCCCGATGCTCTGCAGACCCACACGGTCGGGCAGGGCGCGCATTTCGTGCGCTACACCTGGATCGAGCGGCCGCAGGAGGTCATCGTGGCCTTTCGCGGCTCCTTGCGAACGGGGAGTTCCGGGCCATGGCTGCGGAGCTGGGCCCTCAACTTCGACGTCACACTGCAAGCCGTGCCGGTGGCGGTGAATGCGCGCGTCCATCGCGGGTTCTATGGAGAGGCGCGGTCCGCGATCGACAAGCTGATCGGACGGGTGCAGGGGAAGCCCGTCACCTTTTGCGGGCACAGCCAGGGTGGGGCGCTCGCCCTGTGCAGTGCGGTGGAGCTTGTGCGGCGGGCCAGCGCCCGCCAGGCGATCGTAGTCAGTTTCGGCCAGCCCCGCGCGGGCAATCGTGCGCTCTGTGATCATCTGGACCGTTCGCGCAAGATCCCTGTCCATCGGATTGTCGGGATCGGCGACGGGGTCACGCGCCTGCCGCAGGATCTCTTTGGCTATGACCATTGCGAAACGCCCAGCTACCTCGCTCGGGCGGGAGGCTGGACGTCTGAGGGGCGGTTCCCGCTGAACCTGTTCACGACACCGCGCAATCATGCGATGACAGCCTATCTGGCGCGGCTCGAGGCGGTCTAGGCTGCCTTACGCACCGCAGCGGGCGCGATCAGCAGGTCACAAGGCGGCTTGCGCACCATATCCGCCGTGAAACTGCCCAGCATCCGATCAAGGATACCGTGTTTGGTGTGACCGCCCAGACAGACCAGATCCGCTGGGTCGGTCGCCATCGCAAGTTCGACCAGACGGGGCAGAGCGACCGTGTCGGGGTCCGGCGCGCTCAGGCCCTGTAGGCCCGGATGCGCGGCGAGCCACGCGCGCGCCTGTTCGCTCGCGTCCTCGATAAAGGGTTTCGGGTCCACCATCTGGGTGATCTCTCCCACCGCGCCGGGGGCTGCGACCACGGTCTGGTAGGGCACGCCCACGGCATGCAGTAAACGGACCTTTGCCCCCGGGGCAACGGTCCGAGCGGCGGTCACGGCAGCAGCGCATGCCTCGGAGAAGTCCACCGGGGCGAGGATGTTGCGATAGGCGGCCTCCACCGGCGCAGTTACCAAAAGGACGGGGCGCGGGGCGGCGCGCACGAGCTTTTCCAGCGTGGTCAGGCGCATACCATCCAGCAATCCACCCTGATGGTGGGGACCGACAATCACCAGATCCGCGTCACAGCGCGTGGCCGCGAGATGTACCTCCGCCACCGGATCGCCGCAGGGCACGACGATCTCCACCTTGAGATCCGGGTATTCCGGACGTTGGCTGATCATGGCTGTCAGCGTTGCCTCGCGCGCCTAGATCTCGGCCTCCTGCGCCGCTGAGGGGAGAACCGAGACGATGCAGAGCGTCGCCCCATGCTCTCGGGCCAGGCGCGCCGCGCGCGCCAAGGCCCGGTCCGCGTCGCCATGCAGGTCGGTTGCCACACAGATCGAGTCCATCGCGTCCTCCGCTCTTTTTCTGGATGACATCAGTCTATCCGAATCCCGACGCGCTGAGGTTGACCGGGATCAAAACCGCGCTTGGCTTGTCCGCATTTGAGGGCTAGGTCTGCCACACACGAGAGACCAAGGGAGGATGCGAGATGGATCTGGGACTTAAAGGCAAACGGGCGCTTGTCTGTGCGGCCTCCAAGGGGCTCGGACGGGGCTGCGCAGAGGCGCTCGCAGAGGCCGGTGTGGCGCTCACGATCAATGCGCGTGGCGCTGAGGCGCTGGAGGAGACAGCTCAGCATCTGCGCGAGACCTACGGCGTCGCGGTCACGGCTGTGGCCGGGGATATTACCGATGACGCCGCGCGGGCCGAAGTGCTGAGCGCTGCGGGCGATGTGGATATCCTTGTGACCAATGCGGGCGGGCCGCCTCCGGGTCTCTGGTCCGATTGGGACCGCGAGCATTTCATCGCGGCGCTGGATGCCAATATGCTGACGCCGATCGCGTTGATGAAGGCGCTGTTGCCTGGGATGATGGCACGTAAATGGGGGCGGGTGGTCAACATCACCTCTTACTCGATCAAGTCGCCCATCCCACAGCTAGGCCTGTCGAACGCGGCCCGTACGGGGCTGACGGGCTATGTTGCCGGCACCTCGCGGCAGGTGGCCGAGCATGGCGTGACGATCAACAATCTTTGCCCCGGCATCCATGCCACAGACCGCGCTGTGGCGCTCGACACGGCTGTTACGCAGAACACCGGTGTCTCCCTTGAAGAGGCCCAGGCCGCGCGCGCCGCCACGATCCCGGCAAAACGCTATGGTACCAGCGCGGAATTCGGCGCGACCTGCGCCTTCCTGTGTTCGCAGCACGCGGGCTTCATCGTCGGGCAGAACATCGTTCTTGATGGCGGATCGGTCGTCGCGACGATCTAGGCCGCAGCGCTGTCACGTCCGGCTCACATTCCCGTGGCCGCCTGCGCTTGACACTTTTGTCCCGGCGCGGGCGCTGCTAGCCCTGAGACAAGGACTGACAGACAGGGAACATCCGGAATGATGACGATATATGTGGTACTTGCCTTTGTACTGGTGGCCGCGGCCAGCGTCGCGGTCGCCCCCCGCCGCGCCAGTGTCGAAGGGTTTTTCGGTGGCGCCAGCGCCTCGGGCACCGCTCCGGGGCTCTGGACGCTTGTGCTCAGTCAGGTGACCACCTGGATCTTCGCGCGCTCGCTGATGAACGCCGCCATTCTGGGCTATTTCTACGGGATGCCCGGCACGCTCGCCTATGCGGCCTATTACGGCTCTTTCCTGTCGGGAGGCTTCATCGTCGCCCGGATCCGCGCACGCGGGGGGCGGTCAATCCAGGACTGGCTCGGGCAGCGTTTCGGGCGCACGGGGCAGGGGACCTATAACGTCGTGATTGCCTTGCGGCTCCTGTCCGAGGTCTTTGCCAATCTGCTGGTGGTGGGGCTGATCTTTGATGCGCTCCTGCCAGAAGCAGGGGCCGGGACTGTGGCGGTGATCGCAGTCGCCGTTCTGGGTCTTGCGTACTCGGCCTGGGGCGGGTTGTCGGCGGCCCTGCGCACGGATGTGGTTCAAATGCTGCTCTTCCTCGTGGTGTTCGGCATTGCCTTCGTAGCGCTTGTGATGAGCCCAGAGTTTTCCTTGGGCGCTGTTTTGACCGCCGAGGGCTCAGCCGGGGCGCGGCAGGGCTGGATCCTGCTCGCGGTGGCCGCGTTGCAGGTGTTCTCCTATCCCGCCCACGACCCGGTGATGATGGATCGCGGGTTTCTTGCGGATGAAAAGACGACCAAGTGGTCCTTTCTGCATGCCTTCTGGATCTCGGTTCTCTGCATCGTTGGCTTTGGCATGTTCGGCATTCAGGCGAGCCTTGTCGGAGCCGAGTACGAGGGCCAGCTGCTTGGCACATGGGCCGTAATGCTCCCGGGCTGGATCTGGGCAGCATTGATGCTGTCGCTGCTGATCTCGGCGCTGAGCACGCTCGACTCCGCGCTCAGCTCCGCCGCGCGCGTCACGGTCGAGGAACTTGGCCTTCTGCCGCGCAGCCTGACCGGCGGGCGCATTGCCATGGTGGCATTCATGGTGCTGGGCGCGGGCCTGACACTCTGGGGCAATAGCTCGCTCTTTGACGCTGTGGCAGTCAGCGGCACGGCCTCAATGTTCCTCACGCCGGTGCTGGTGGTGGGGCTGGTGATGCAACGGCAGATCCCGCTGTGGTCCTATCTCGTGGCCTTTGGGGCGGCGATCTTCGGCGCGGTGGCCTATTTCCTCCGCGGGTCCGAGTTCTTTGCGGCGATCCTTCCGGAGGCCCATAAGTACGACCAGCTTTTGGCGATCTGTATTGCAGTGCTCGTCGTAGGCTTTGCTGCCGTGCTCTACGGTGCGCGCGTCCGCCCGCTTGCGGCGGCGGAGTAACGCTGTTACGCCTCAATCCCGATAAAAAACTTCGGGATTGAGGCGCCCCCTTTGCAAAACGACACTGTCCCCAGGCTGCAGGTCTCGAACCTCGTGCGGGAATTCCAAGGCCAACGTGTGGTGGATGACGTTTCGCTGAGCGTGATGCCTGGTCAGGTGACCTGCTTGTTGGGCCCTTCCGGCTGCGGAAAGTCCACCACCTTGCGGATCATCGCCGGGGTGGATCGCCAGACCGAGGGCACGCTGGTGGTGGATGGCGAGACGGTCTCGTCGGACAGCCTTCATTTGCCCCCGGAAGAGCGCTCCATCGGCCTGATGTTTCAGGATTTCGCACTTTTTCCCCATCTGAGTGTCGCGGACAATGTTGGCTTCGGTCTGCAGGGCAGCCGGAAGGCCAAACGGTCCCGCGCTTTGGAGTTGCTGGAGCGGGTGGGGCTTGCGCCAGATGCCGGAAAATACCCGCATCAGCTTTCGGGTGGCGAACAGCAGCGCGTGGCGCTTGCCCGCTCGCTCGCGCCACGCCCGCGTGTGATGCTGATGGATGAGCCGTTCTCTGGTCTCGACAATCGCCTGCGCGACGGGATCCGCGACGACACGCTCGAAGTGCTCAAGGATGAGGGAACCGCGGTCCTGCTGGTCACCCATGAGCCGGAAGAGGCCATGCGCATGGCCGACAGCATCGCGCTCATGCGCGGCGGTCGGATCGTGCAGCAAGGCGCGCCCTACAATGTTTACAACGCCCCGGTAGACAAAGCGGCAGCGGCGTTTTTCAGCGATATCAATGTGATCTCCGGCGTGGTGGAGGGGGCGTTGACCGCGACACCCTTTGGTCAGTTCCTTGCTCCGGGTATGCCCGATGGACAACGGGTCGAGATCGCCATTCGGCCCCAGCATTTGCGCATCGATTTCGACCGCAGTGGCAAGGGTCCTCTGCCCACGCCGCAAGATGGCACACCTGCGCGCGGAACGGTGCAGCGGTCGCGTTTCATGGGGGCCGAGAGCCTTGTGGAGTTCCGCATGGACTATGACGACGTGATGCTCAAGGCCAGGGTGCCGGGGGTCTTTATGCCCAAGCCTGGCACGGCGCTCTGGCTGTCTCTGCGTCGTGATCGGTGCTTCGTGTTTCCGGCCAAGGACTAGCGCGCAGCCCGCAAGGCGGTGACGTCCTTGCCGGGTTCCTCCACAAAGAGCGCGCGCAGAACCTCGACATCCGTGATGTCGTCCAGCCGCAGTTCATGGAACTGGTTGCAGGTCTCGCACCACGCGCCACAGACCCAGACCCGCCCCCAGTAGTCCAGCGCAAGGGGCCGGATCCGATGGGGCATGCCCGCCTGCATCACCGACAGCTTTTGCCGCCCGCGGAGTGCTGCGCGCAAGGTCGGCAGAAACTCCAGATGCCGGGCCTGCGTGCCGGTCGGGGTTGGTGTGAAGCCCCAGACCGCCCCGGCGGTGCGCCCGTCCTCGGGCAGAACCGCGTCGAGCCTGTGCGACAAGCTTTCAGCGGCCGAGCGGAGGGCGGGGTCGCCCGCTTCGCCGATGATCGACAGCCCGAGATGCAGCGCTTCGAGTTCACTGCGCGACAGGGCCAACGGGGGTAGGGTGATCTCGGCCGTCATCCGGTAGCCCTTGCCCGGACGGCCTGCAACCGGCACGCCCTCGGCCTGCAGCCGCTCCATATCCCGATAGATCGTGCGTTCGGTCACGCCGAACTGTGCCGCAAGATCGGTGGCCACATGGGTGGCCCCGTCTTGCAGGGTGACAATCAGCGCTTGCAACCTCTTGGATCGGGAGGACGGGACGGGATGTGACATATCCTGACATTAAACTGTCAGGATGCTTGGTGCAATGCGCCCAAGTTATGCGCCATCCCCGCAAAAGGCGTATCCCGGAGCGCGGCAGGACAATTGTTGCTTTTCTTCCCCGGCGCTCTTGCCTAGCTCTTGGGACAACACGCGCGCCAACCCGGGCGTGCCGAGCTACTGGAGTCAAAGACATGCTGAACAATATCGGTCTTCCCGGCCTTCTCCTTATCGCCGTCGTGGTCCTCGTTCTGTTCGGACGCGGCAAGATCAGCTCGCTGATGGGCGAGGTCGGCAAGGGCATCACGTCCTTCAAGAAGGGTGTTGCCGAGGGCAAGGAAGAGCTTGAGGACACGGCCGAAGTGGCGCGCGATGTGACGCCCGAGACCGAGACCGAAAAAGACAAAGCCTGATCCGGATCGGATCGCAGGATGTTCGATCTCGGCTGGACCGAATTGATGGTTGTCGGCGTTGTCGCGCTGATCGTCGTGGGGCCCAAGGACTTGCCCAAGCTGTTCCGCACGCTGGGGCGGTTCACGGGCAAGATGCGCGGCATGGCGCGCGAGTTCAGTCGCGCCATGGATGACGCGGCCAATGAGAGTGGCGTCAAGGACATGGCCCAAGACCTCAAAGATGCGGCGAACCCCAAGAAGATGGGGATTGACCGGCTTGAGGATGCAGCCTCGTCCTTTGAGAAGTGGCAGCCTGGCTCAAACACATCGAAACTGTCGAAGGACCGGGCCGAAGCGGCGCGCAAGATCCATGAGGTCAGTGCCAAGCATGCCCAGGAGCGGCTCGACAAGGAGGCTGCGGCCAAGGCGGCCGAGGCCGCTGCGCCGGCTGCAGACAGCCCAACGCCGGCACCGTCCGATCCGCCCACTACCGACAAAGCCTGAGCGTCGCCATGTCCAAACCCGACGAAATCGAAGAGTCCAGCGCCCCGCTGATCGAGCATCTTGCCGAGCTGCGCACGCGGCTCATCCGCTCCGTGGCGGCCTTCATCGTGGGGATCGTGCTGGCCTTTACCGTCGCCGAGCCGATCCTCCAGTTCCTCTTGGGCCCGATCGAGGCGACCTTGCGGGAGCTGGGGGACCCCTCTCCCACGCTGCAATATACGTCTCCACAGGAATACCTGTTCACGCTGTTCCGGATCTCGATGGTTTTCGGCTTCGCGCTGGCCTTCCCGGTGATTGCGCATCAGCTTTGGCGTTTTGTGGCGCCCGGGCTTTATCGCACTGAAAAAGCGGCGTTTTTGCCCTTCATCATCGCTTCGCCCTTCATGTTTCTGGCCGGGGCATCCTTTGCGCATTTCGTGGTGACGCCGCTCGCGATGGCGTTCTTCCTGGGGTTCGCGGATGTGAGTTCGATCTTTGCCAATCTGATGTCGCGTGCCGTGGGCGAGGTTGCGATCCCCGTTGATGCGCTGGCCGTGCCCGAGACCGAGGAAGGCGTTCGGATAACCTTCTTTGGCAAGGTGAATGAGAGCCTCGACATCACTCTGAAGTTCATCATGGCCTTTGGCTTGTGTTTTCAGCTGCCAGTGATGCTGACCCTGATGGGTAAGGCTGGGCTCGTCTCCGCACCGGGCCTCGCCTCTGTGCGGAAATATGCCATGGTCGGGATCTTGCTGCTCGCCGCCCTCGTGACTCCGCCGGATGTGGTGACCCAGCTCATCCTTTTTGTCGTGGTCTACGGGCTTTACGAGGTGTCAATCTTCCTGGTGCGCCGGGTCGAGAAGAAGCGCGAGAAAGAATTGCGCGCCCAGGGCCTCTGGGACGAGGATGACGAGGAGCCCGACCTCGAGAGCGACCCTCTCTACGACGAGTTCCGAGAAGAGGACGACCCGACCCCGGGCCCGACCACTGGAGGCGGCAAGGCGTGACAGAGGATGTGATGGTGCGGATCGCCGAGGCGCTGGAGCGTCTCGCGCCGCCCCCGCTGGCCGCGCCGGACTTCACCGCAGCGGACGCGTTTTTGTGGCAGGAGCGGCCAGAGGCTGTCTTGCCGGTGAGCAAGGTCAATCGCGTGGATATCGCGTTGCTGGTCGGGATTGCGCGGGCGCGAGATACCCTGCTGGAGAATACAGTGCAGTTTGCGCGCGGGATGCCCGCGAATAACGCGCTGCTCTGGGGATCGCGCGGGATGGGGAAATCCTCGCTGGTCAAGGCCGTCCATGCCGAGGTTCTGCGTCAGGGCTTGCCGCTCAAGCTGGTTGAGGTCCCGCGTGAGGATCTGGCCAGCATCGGACGGTTGCTGGATCATCTGCGCGCTGCGCCGGAGCACCGGTTTGTGCTCTACTGTGACGACTTGAGCTTCAGTCATGACGATCAGCACTACAAGTCGCTCAAGGCGGTGCTCGATGGTGGGATCGCGGGACGTCCGGAGAACGTCGTATTCTATGCGACATCCAACCGGCGGCACCTGATGCCGCGGGACATGATCGAGAATGAACGCTCCAGTGCGATCAACCCCTCAGAGGCGGTAGAAGAGAAAGTATCCCTATCGGATCGCTTCGGGCTCTGGCTTGGGTTTCATGCCTGCGATCAGGACCAGTATCTGAGCATGATCGAGGGCTATTGCGCGGCTTACGGGGTTGAGGTGGCTCCGGAGACCTTGCGGGCGGAAGCCATCGAGTGGCAGGCGACCCGGGGAGGGCGCTCCGGCCGCGTGGCCTGGCAGTTTTTCACGGATCTGGCTGGGCGACACGGTGTGGCCCTACGTGACAGTTAGGGGCTGACATGGCGTCATCCACATGCGGATGACGCGCTCGCGTTCCACCTCAAACCATGGCAAATCACGGAGCGAACGGAAGGTCGTGACAAAGCGTCCACCCTGTCCGCATGCGCAGGGTGCCGCTGTGCTAGGCGCCGCGCTCCAGAATCAGGCGGCCTTCGTTGATCTCGATCCGGTCGAAGCTGTTGAGATAGCTCATCCCCAGAAGCGAGCGGCGCATCTCACCGCCATTGACGACCGCGCGGACGTTCTCATCCTCAATCGCCCCCAGGCGCACTTCTTTTAACCGCACAGGCGCGGTCTCGACCCGTCCGTTCGCTGTCTGTGCGAGGCCCGAAAACATCAGGTTCTCTGGATTGATTCCGGCCTTGAGTGCGTCCTGGCGGCTGAGCACAACTTCGCTCGCGCCTGTGTCCACGATGAACTCGATGGGGGCGCCATTCACGTCCAGCACGACATGGTAATGCCCGTCCCGGCTACGCGGGATCTCCACCCGCCCGGCCTCGGCAAACACTGCCTGTTGGGGCAGGCCGATGCTGCGCTGGTCGTTGAACACGCCGTAGCCGACCACAAGAATCGCAAACAGCAGCGCCCAGCTTCCGATGGAACGCAGCAACGCGCCCAGCTGCCCGCGAAATGCCATGAGCGTTCCCCCGCCCACAAGGGCTAGGAGCAAAAGCAAGTAAATCAGGTTCCCGATCGCGTTTTCATCCATGCCCTATATATAGGACAGTCTGCCCACGCTGGGAGGGGCCGATCACAAAACTCCGAGATCGATCATCCCGTTGAGCACGAATTGCACCGAAAGCGCGGCCAAAAGCATGCCCAGAAGGCGAGTGATGACGTTGATCCCGACCTGACCCAGCAAACGCTCCAGCACCCCGGCCAGAAGGAACATGCCCAGCACGCAAACCAGCACGACCGCCATGACCCCGTGCACGGCCGCGCTATGGATCCAATCGGCTTCGGCCTCTCCGGTGAGTAGGATCATCGTCGCGATCGAGCCCGGACCCGCGATCAACGGCGTGGCCAGAGGGAAGACAGAAGGGTCATCCGTTTGGCTTTCTTCATTGCTTGCGGCCTGATCCTCCCGCCGTTTGGTCCGGCGCTCGAACAGCATGTCGAGCGCGGTCAAAAACAACAGGATCCCTCCGGCGATCCGGAACGCCGGCATGGAGATGCCCAGAAAGCCGAGCACGGCTTCCCCTGCGACACCAAACAGGGTCAACAGCCCAAGCGCGACACCGCAGGACCGCAGAGCAATGGCCCGGCGCGCCTTGGCGTCCATACCTTGTGTCAACGCCACGAAAAGCGGCGCAAGACCGATCGGATCGATCACGACAAAAAGGGCTACAAAGGCGGTAATGGCTTCGGGGCTTGTCATAGCTGGAGCGATAGGCCCTTCGGACCGGTCTCGCAACCCCAGGCTTGCGCACTTGATTGGGTGAGGTCAGGTTGGTCGGGATCATGTTATGGATCAGGGTGTCATGTCGGATTGTCGGTTCTGTAAACATCCATTGCGGGACAAGGCCCGCGTCTGTGCCGAATGTGGGCGCCATCAAAGATGGGGGACCCTGCAATCGGCCAATGCACTCGTCGCGCTGCTTGTGGCACTTCTGTCGGTCGGAACGCTGGCATGGGACCGGATCTATCCCGTGATGTATCCGGACCGCGCGGTGGTGCAGATCGAAATTCGTGATGTACCGGCCGCAGAGACCCTGACTTTCGACATGACCAACCTGTCGCCGGTTCTGGCATCGGTGCCCAGGTTTGCTTGGTGTCGGCCCGTTGCACCGGTACGGTTCGTTCAAGGCCTCGCCTATATTTCCAGCGAAGGATACGTGCCTCTGGAGTTGACTGCGGACGCGCCGCGCTCGCTGGGTCTTGGCGATGCGGTGGTCACGATGCGGCTGGCGCAGGATCTCTTTCCGGAGGCTGCGTTGATGCCGGGTCTCAAAGGGGCTTTCGACTGTGCCATCACGCCTTCGGACGCGCATGACAATGTGAGGCCCCTAGAAGGCTTCTACTTCCGGCTCTTTTTTCAGTATGTTCGCGATATCCGTCTGGTCAGTGCACGCGAAGGGAAGCCGGACACGTTCGGGGTGAGCCTTGACCCTAATCTATTTTTCGCAAGGGCACAGTTTTTCGGATGCGGTCCGGTCAATCCCGACCCCGCCCAGCCCGCTTGCGAGTAGACGTTCAGGCGGCCTGCTCGGCCTTTTCCAGTTTTTCGAGCGCAGCCATCCACATGGCCTCGGCCCGGTCGAGCCCGTCCATGACCTCGGCATACTTCCGGTTCCACGTCTCGAGTTCGCCCGCCTTGGTGTCTTCGTAGAGCGCGGGATCGGCGAGCTTGGTCGAGAGCTTTTCCTGCATCGCGCTGATCTTTTGCACGCGCTCCTCGCATTTGCGAACCTCGGAGCGCAGGGCAAGAATCGCATCGCGGGAGGGTCGCTTCACGGCCGGAGCGGCGGCGGATTTGGGTTTGCGCGGCTTGTCTGGGGTCAGGAGCATCTTGCGATAGGCCTCCAGGTCCTCCTCGTAAGGGGCCACATGGCCATCCTTCACCAACCAGAGCCGGTCTGCCACGAGGCTCAGCAGATGCATGTCGTGGCTCACGAGGATCACCGCGCCTGTATAGGCGGTGAGCGCCTCGACCAGCGCCTCGCGGCTCTCGATATCGAGGTGGTTGGTGGGCTCGTCGAGGATCAGGAGATGCGGTGCGTCCAGCGTGGCCAACAGGAGCGAGAGGCGCGCCTTCTGCCCGCCGGACAGCCGCCCGACCTCGGTTTCGGCCTGAGCCGCCATCAGCCCGAACCCGGCGAGCCGTGCGCGCAGCTTGGCTTGGCCTTCCTCGGCACGGACCCGCAGCAGATGCTGCAGCGGGGTCTCCTCGACCCGCAACTCATCCACCTGATGTTGGGCGAAAAACCCGATCCGTAGCTTGTTGGAGGAGGTCATGCGCCCCTCCATCGCCTTGAGCCGTCCGGCGAGCAGTTTCGACAGGGTCGATTTGCCTTCACCATTGCGGCCCAGCAGCGCAATGCGGTCGTCCTGGTCAATGCGCAGGGACAGACCACGCAGCACGGGCGTGCCGTCATAGCCGACCATGGCGCCTTCGGTGGCGACGATCGGTGGGCTCAGCTCCTCGGGTGTCGGGAAGCTGAAGACCGTGCGAGCCGCATCCTCCGGTGCGCGGATCGTTTCCATCTTCTGAAGCATCTTCACTCGCGACTGGGCCTGTTTCGCCTTGGAGGCCTTGGCCTTGAACCGGGTGACGAAGCTTTGCAGATGGGCGCGTTTCGCCTCCTGCTTGCGGGCGGCGGCGGCCTGAAGCGCGCGTTTTTCCGCGCGCTGGCGGGCGAACTGATCATAGGGGCCGGAATAGAAGGTGAGCTTGCGATCCTCCAGATGAAGGATGCCGCCGACGGCCCGGTTGAGCAGACCTCGGTCGTGACTGACAATCAGCACGGTGTGGGGGTAACGGGCCAGATAGGCTTCGAGCCAAAGCGCGCCTTCGAGGTCGAGATAGTTGGTCGGCTCGTCGAGCAGCAGCAGGTCCGGCTGGGAAAAGAGCACCGCCGCTAAGGCGACGCGCATGCGCCAACCGCCCGAGAAGGCTGAGCACGGCTCGTGGGTTTCAGCCTCAGTGAAGCCCAGACCGCGCAGGATCGAAGAGGCCCGCGCCTCTGCCGACCAGGCATCAATATCTGCGAGCCGGGTCTGGATCTCGGCGATCCGGCTCGGATCGGTCGCAGTCTCGGCTTCGGCCATAAGCTCGGCACGCTCGGTATCAGCTGCCAGAACCGTGTTCAGGAGCGAGACCTCGTTGCCCGGCACCTCCTGGCTGACGCCACCGATCCGGGCACCCGACGGCAGGGAGATCTCGCCTGTATCCAGGGTGAGATCGCCTCGGATGAGCCGAAAGAGCGTGGTCTTGCCCGTGCCATTGCGGCCCACAAGCCCGACCTTGTGGCCGGTGGGGATCACGGCCGAGGCGTACTCCAGCAGGGGGCGGCCTTCGACGGAATAAGAAATGTCTTCGATGCGCAGCAGGGGGGGGATGTGGCGAGGTTTGCACGCCCTGTCAACGGGGGCGCGTGGGGCGGAGGCGGGACGCCTCCGGCGGGAGTATTTCAGGAACAATGAGGAGGGGGCACACTCACCGGGTCAGGCGGGGCGCGGGCTGCTGCGCAAGAACGTCTTTTCAACCTGCCCGGGCCGTGTTACGCGGCGCGCGAGCTTCCGGCGGGGTGCCCGCCACCATGACCCTAAAGATGACATCCAAGGAGCGAGTCCCATGGCCATTCAGCGCACATTTTCGATCATCAAGCCCGACGCCACCAAGCGGAACCTGACCGGCAAGATCAACGCCAAGTTCGAAGAGGCCGGGCTGCGGATCGTCGCGCAAAAGCGCATCCACATGACCAAGGCGCAGGCCGGCGTATTCTACGGCGTACACAAGGAGCGTCCCTTCTATGACGAGCTCTGCGAGTTCATGGCCTCCGAGCCGGTGATCGTTCAGGTGCTTGAGGGCGAAGACGCCATTGCCAAGAACCGCGAAGTGATGGGCGCCACCAACCCTGCCGATGCGGCTCCGGGCACCATCCGTGCCGAGTTCGCCCAGAGCGTGGGTGAGAACTCCGTCCACGGCTCTGACGCGCCGGAAACCGCAGCCGAAGAGATCGCCTATTTCTTCGCCGGGATCGAACTGGTTGGCTAAGCCCACTGGATCGCAAGATGTTGGAAGGTCGCCTTCGGGCGGCCTTTTTTCATGGCACTGCCCCGCTGGTGTCGCGTTGGGGCCGCATTTCCGTGGTTCCTCTGGACCACCCCCGGATAGGAGAGGTGGAGATGCGGAGATCAGTTTTGTTCGTGCTTGGCGCAGCGCTCGGGCTTGCGGCCTGTGGCGGCGGTGGCAGCCCGGATATCCTCGCGCGTCAGGTTCCGCTGGACAATGCCACGCGGCTGCGGGCGCAGTCTTTGGTGGATGAGGGGCTGCATCACCCGGATTCGTCCTTTTATCGCATGGACAGGGCTTACCTCACGGCCGAGGGCGATACGGTGATTTGTGGCTCGGTGAATGCGCTGGCGCCCAAGGGCAGCTTTTCCGGCTTTACGCCCTTCTATGTGCGGTTCGAGATGAAGGGGAAACGGAGCAAGACCAAGCAGCTCCTGATCGATACACAGATCGCGCCGCTCCATTGCGCGCAGATCGCCGGCGGGGTCGTGCCGCGTGCGGGCTAGCTGCTGCGTGCTGGACGCACGCCGATCTCGTCGAGGATCCGCTCTATTCCGGGGATGACCTCGGGCTGGCATTGGGCCTTGAGACTATCGAACCGGACGCGCAGCGCGTCCTTTTCCTTGCCCTTGGCATCATTCCACGGACGGCCCTGCATCCCCATCACCAGCGCATAATACGCGATGAAATGCGGCCGCGATCCACCATTGAGCAGGCGGAGATAAGCCGCATCCGGTCCCAGATCATGGAGCATCTCCGCATCCATAATCCCGACGCGGCTCAGAGCGTCGGCCATGGCCGGGCCGATATTTCGAACAGAGGTCAAGGGCTGCGACATGGCCGCAATCTAGCCCTGCGCAGCGCCCGGGAAAAGCCGGAACCGACCAGAAAGGCACCGGCGGCGCAATCCCTCGGGCGGCGCCTCCGCGTGCTTGGCCAGGGGCAGAGCTAGGTCAGATACTGGCCCAGTCCGTAAAGCGGAAGGGCGGCTTTTCGGCCGAGGCGCCCGAAGCGGGGGGCGTGCTCGGACGCGGGTCGGTTGTCGGTGTCGGGGTTTGATCTTGATCTTGCATTTTACTCTCCACTCACACACGCGGGGTCTTTAACAACTCTAGCCCCGCAAAGATATGTTACCACAAACCGCGCTAAATCTTTTCAAAAATTTCGCAAATTAACCTCAAATTGCGCAGAGCTCCCTTTTGGTGTTTCAAAACTGCTCAGGATTTGGGCAGTTTCCTGGGGCAGAGCGCCCGGAAAAAACCCTTGCTCAAAACGGTTTGGACGGACAGTGTGTCGCACAGGAGGCATGATTGTGATCGGGAGGGGAGCCCGGGCCATTTCTTCGACAAGTTGAAGTCTGCAACAGGCTTGCAACGGTTTTGATCGACATTGGCTCGCAAACGACGCTTCTGTTTCCCGATTTGCAGTGTCTCGAGACAAAAAACGATCCATGGGAGGATACATTGTCTTATCACGCGACCACGAAGACAGGGCGCCTCATGCTGGGGGCTGCGATGGGGCTGGCCCTGACCGCCGCCGCCGTGCAGGCGGACACCATTCGGTTCTGGACCACCGAAGAGCAGCCCGAGCGCCTGGCCAAGCAGCAGGAGATGGCGGCGCAGTTCGAAGCCCAGACCGGGACCGCCGTCGAGGTGATCCCGGTAACAGAGAGTGATCTGGGCACGCGCGCCACGGCCGCCTTCGCGGCAGGCGATCTGCCGGACGTGATCTATCACACGCTGCAATATGCGCTGCCTTGGGCCGAGGCGGGCATTCTCGACACGGACGCGGCCAGCGAAGTGGTTGAGGATCTGGGCGAGGGCACCTTCGCGCCGGGCGCGCTGGCGATGGCATCGACGGGCGATGGGGTCGCTTCGGTGCCGGTGGATGGCTGGACCCAAATGGTCGTCTATCGCAAGGATAAGTTCGAGGCGATGGGGCTGGAGGCGCCGACCTCCTTTGCCAATGTGACGGCCGCGCTCGAAAAGCTGCACAACCCGCCAGAAATGTATGGCTTTGTTGCCGCCACCAAGGTGGACGAGAACTTCATGTCTCAGGTGCTAGAGCATGTTTTCCTCGCCAATGGCGTGAGCCCGGTGGATGATGACGGCTTTGCGCCGCTAGATGTGGCCGCGACCACCGAAGTGCTCGATTTCTACAAGGCGATTGCTGAGGCGTCCCCTCCGGGAGAGCTCTACTGGAAGCAGTCGCGCGAGCTCTATTTCGCGGGGCAGGCGGCGATGATCATCTGGTCGCCCTTCATCCTCGATGAGCTGGCCGGCCTTCGCGACAGCGCGCCGCCCACGATCAATGATGACCCGACCAGCTCGGAGTTGGCCAGCCTCACAGGGATCGTGACCAACTTCTCTGGCCCGTCGAACCCCGATGGCGCGGCTTGGGGCGATATCCGATATTTTGGCATAACGAATGACGCGGATACGGATGCGGCCATGGAGTTCGTGAAGTTCTCGGTGGACGAGGGCTATACCCAAACGCTTAGCATTGCGCCGGAGGGCAAGTTCCCGGTTCGCAAAGGCACGGCGGAGGAGCCGACCAAGTTCACCGATGCCTGGTCGCAGCTGCCCGTGGGCGTGGACCGCAAGGCCCCGCTCGGGGATCTCTATGATCCGCGGATGATCGAAGAGATTGTCGGCGGTCTCGATGTCGCCCAGCGTTGGGGCGTGGCGGAGGGGCAGCTTTCGCTGGCCTCCAAGATGATCAACAGCCAGGCGATCAACCGGATCGTGCGTCAGTATATCGATGGCGAGGTCGATGCGGCGGCGGCCGTGGCGGCCATGAACGACGCGCTGTCCGAGATCAACTGATCTGACGATGCGTGGGGCGTCCCGCACCTGCGGGGCGCCCCGATCTAGCCTCGGAGCGGTGCCCCATGACTGACACGCCCAACCCCACGCCGCCCACCGGGCGGGGTGCCTTGCAGCGTCGCGAAGCGCGGCTCGCCTGGGGGCTGTTGCTGCCCACGGTGATCAGCGTCTCCCTGGTGGTGATCCTGCCGCTGCTGGCGATCTTCTGGATCAGTTTCAAACCGGTCGGGCTCGCCGATCTGCGCCCCACGGCGCCGATTGTCCGCGAGAGCTTGCGGGGCTCCGGGGACAACCTGCGGATCGAGTACCGGGTGCGAAACTCCAGCCAGGAGAAATCTGTGGCGGATGTGGTGCTGAGCGATACGCTCCCGCCTGAGGTGCAGCTTCTGGGGCCGCCGCCGGAGCCTTGCACGCTGGAGGGCAGCGCCCTGCGCTGCGTGTTTGGCGATATCCCCGGCGGGTTCAATGAGCGGATCCGCCTGCCTGTGACGCTGGCCGATGGGGTGGACGAAGACAGTGCCGAGGAGGCCGTGGAGGGCGGCCTGCCCGTGATCACCGGAACCGGCGACAGCATCCTGACCAATGCAGAGTTCACGCTGGAGAATTTCGCGCGGGTCTTTGACGGGGACGAGTTTGTCGAGGTCCTCTGGGTGACGATCTTCTATACTGTATTTGGCACGCTGGGGGCGCTGCTCTTTGGGCTGTTTGCGGCGATGCTGCTCAACAAGTCGTTCAAGGGGCAGGGGATTCTGCGGGGGCTCTACCTCTTCCCTTATGTCGCGCCAGTGATCGCCGTGGCCTTCACCTGGGTCACGCTGTTCGATCCGTTCTCGGGCTCGGCCAATGCGCTGCTCATTCAGATGGGCGTCACCGATGAGGCGATCAATTTCTTCGGGCAGCGCCCACTGGCCCTGATCATGGTGACGGTGTTTGAGATCTGGCGGTACTTCCCGCTGTCCTTCCTGTTCATCCTCGCGCGGATGCAGAGCATCGACACGGATATGTATGAGGCTGCTGATATGGATGGGGCCTCACCGTTTCAGAAGTTCTGGTATCTCAGCTTGCCCATGCTCTTGGGGATCTTGTCGGTGCTGTTCCTGCTGCGCTTCATTTGGACCTTCAACAAGTTCGACGACATCTTCCTGCTGACCGGGGGGAACGCGGGCACGCGGACCCTGACCGTGAATGTCTATGAGCAGGCCTTCGCCGTCAGCAATATCGGTGCAGGGGCGGCGGTCGCCGTGGTGATCTTCGCCTGTCTCTTGCTGTTTTCGGTGCTGTTTTTCCGTTTCATCAGCCGGGAGGAAGGGCTGTGAGCGCGCACCTATGGAAGCTGCAATGGCGCGTCTGCAACGCGGGCCTTCGGCGGGAGTATTTCGGGAACAATGAGGAGGGCAGCGCATGAAGATGTTCTGGCACGGCCTTGTGACGGGCCCGGTTCTGGGCGCGCTCTGGATGGCGGTTCTGTCGACCACAGTGGCGGTGACCATGTCCTTTGCCACGGGCGATCCGTTCAAGCCGGCGATCCTGCTCTCGCTGATCTGGGGCGCGGCGATTGGGGCGCTCTTGCCGTTGCGGGCGGGCGACCGGGTGGTGCAGGGCGGCGCGGCGATTGCACTTGTCGCCTTGGTTCTGGTCGGGATCGGGCCGCTGGTGATGGGCGAGGGGGTGAGCCTCGGGGCCCGGGGCTTAGCGGCTGTGGCGCTGGCGGGAATCTTCGTCTGGTCCATGACGGCGATCCTCCATGAGGTGCCTGCGCGCGCGCTCAACCGCCATGAGTTCGAGGCGGCGGTGATCCGGTTTCTGACGGGGTTTGGTTACATCTTCTTTACCGCCATCGTGATCATCCCTTTCTACGTGATGGTGATGACCAGCCTGAAATCCCAGCAGGCGCTCTTGCAGAACCCGCTCGATTTCTCGCTCGATCTGAGCCAGGGCTGGGATCTGTTTCGCTCCTATACGGAGCTTTTCGGCCAGTTCAATTTCGGCACCTATCTCTGGACCTCGTTCTTTGTGTCGGTGCTGACGGTGCTGATCACGCTGGCCTTCTCGATCCCCGGAGCCTATGCGGTGGCGCGTCTGCGCTTTGCCGGGCGGGCGGCGTTTTCGCGCTCGATCCTGTTGATCTACATGGTGCCGATGATCGTGCTGGCCCTGCCGATTTACATCGCGTTCTCAGTCACCGGGCTGCGCAACACGATCTTTGGCATCGTGCTGATCTATCCGGTCACGACCATTCCCGTGGCTTTGTACATGCTGCAGGGCTATTTTCGCGGCCTTCCGGCGGAGGTCGAGGAGGCGGGACTCATGGACGGGCTCAACCGGCTGCAGGTGATCTGGAAAATCACTCTACCACTGGCGCTACCGGCGCTGGCCTCGGTCAGCCTTTATGTCTTCATGATCGCCTGGAACGAGTTCCTTTTGGCCTTCATGCTGCTGGATGACCCGTCGAAGTTTACGCTCACAAGAGGCATCGCGAGCCTGAACAGCTCGGAGATCCCGCGCCAACACCTGATGGCGGGGGCCGTCATCGCGACCGTGCCGATCATGGCGATCTTTCTCGGGCTGGAGCGGTTCATGACCAAGGGCCTAACGGCTGGATCGGTGAAGGGATGAAGGATTTGTCAATGGATGTGGATGCGCTGGACGCAGAGGCCGAGCGCATCCTGCGGATGAACGACCGAGGCGGGTATTCCGTGCCGACAGCCGGGCTTTACCCCTATCAGTGGAACTGGGACAGCGCCTTTGCCGCCTATGGCTATGCGATGTTCGATCTGGATCGCGGCTGGCGCGAGCTGGAGGTGCTGATGGCAGGGCAATGGCCCGACGGGATGGTGCCCCATATCCAGTTCCACAAGGTTGATCCGAGCTATTTCCCTGGCCCGGATATCTGGGGCGGGGTGGGGCCGGTGCCCTCCTCGGGCATCAGCCAGCCCGCGATTGCGGCGACTATGGCGCGGTTGGTCTATGAGCTCGACCCGGACGCGGGGGCCGAGCGGATGCGCGCGCTCTATCCGAAATTCATCGCCTGGCATCGCTGGTTTATGGACTGGCGGCTCGACCAGGATGCGGTCTGCCTGACCCACCCGTGGGAGGCTGGACGTGACAATGCCCCGGATTGGGACGGCCCGCTTGCGCGGATCGACCCGACCGGCATCGCCCCCTATGAGCGGCGTGACACGGGCCATGTGGACCCGAGCATGCGCCCGAAAAAGGCCGACTACGACCGGTATCTCTGGCTCGTGAAGCAGGGCCATGATTGCGGCTGGGATCAGGCGCATCTACGCGAGGTGAACCCGTTCCGGATGGCCGATCCGACCATGCATTTCACGCTGCTCCGCGCTCATCGCGACTTGATGTGGCTGGGCGAGGCGCTGGGGCTCGACACGGGCCCGCTGCCCGGTTGGATCGCGCAGTTGGAGGCGGGCGCGGCGACCCTGTGGAACGCGCGCCTCGGGGCCTATGACTGCCGCGATACGGCGACGGGGGCCTGGGCGGATGCGGTCAGCAATGCGGCCTTCCTGTGCTGGTATGCCGGGGTTGATCCCAAGACCACCGCCGAGGCCTATGCCCGCGTCCAGTCCAAGGTGCAGTTCGGTGTCGCGAGCCATGATCCTGAGAGCCCGGCCTTTGAGCCCAAGCGCTATTGGCGGGGGCCGACCTGGGCGATGATGAACATGCTGATCGCCATGGGGCTTGATGAGGCCGGGCGGCCCGAGGGCGCAGAGCTGCGCGCCGCCACCGCGCGGCTGATCGCGGGCAACGGGTTTGCGGAGTATTTCGACCCGCTGACCGGCGCCCCGGCAGGGGGCAAGGATTTCACCTGGACAGCGGCCATCTGGCTCGGCTGGGCCAGTCCGAAGGCGCGGAGGGGACGATGGGCGGCATAACACTCAACAAGGTCGAGAAATGGTTCGGCGATGTGCAGGTGATCAAGGGGGTCGACCTGCAGATCAAGGATGGCGAGTTCGTGGTCTTTGTCGGCCCCTCCGGCTGCGGGAAATCCACGCTTCTGCGGATGATCGGTGGGCTCGAGGATACCTCGCGCGGGGCGATCCTGATTGATGGCGACGACGTGACGGATCACCCACCTGCCAAGCGCGGGCTGACCATGGTGTTCCAGTCCTATGCGCTCTATCCGCATATGTCCGTGCGCGACAATATGGGCTTCTCGCTCAAGACCGCCGGCGCGCCCGAGGCCGAGATCCGGGAGAAGGTCGATGCTGCCGCTGCCGTGCTGAAGCTCGAGCCTTATCTCGACCGCCGCCCCAAGGATCTCAGCGGCGGGCAGCGTCAGCGGGTCGCCATTGGCCGATCTATCGTGCGAGCGCCCACGGCGTTTCTCTTTGACGAGCCGCTCTCGAACCTCGATGCCGCTCTGCGGGTCGAGATGCGCTACGAGATCGCCAAGCTGCACCAGAGCCTTGATACGACCATGATCTATGTGACCCATGATCAGGTGGAGGCGATGACGCTCGCCGACCGGATCGTGGTGCTGGAGTTTGGTAAGATCGCCCAAGTCGGCACGCCGCGTGAGCTTTATGAGAACCCGGCGAACCTCTTTGTGGCGCAGTTCATCGGCAGTCCGAAGATGAATGTCATGCCTTGTACAACCAGTGGCGGGGCGTTTCAGCTCGAAGGCGGGCGAGGCGGGGCGTTCGCAGGTGATCAGGCCGCGACCCATCTGGGCATTCGGCCCGAACACATAACGCTCGGGCCCTCCGGGACCGGAGCCTGCGATGGGCGGGTGGACGTGGTCGAGTATCTCGGCGCGGACACATTGCTGGTGATCGATTGCGGCCCGCTCGGGCGGGTGACGGCCCGGGTGATCGGCGACACGGATCTGACCCCCGGCGCTGATGTGGGTCTGAGCTTTGATCCCGAGAAGCTGTCCTTTTTCGGCGCGGACGGGCTGGCGATCCGGACGGGGTCATGAGCGCGGCGCAATCGGCGCTGTTCCAGCGGCTCTTTGACCTGAGGGGGAAGCGTGCCCTGATCACCGGTGCTTCCAGCGGGATCGGCGCGCATCTGGCGCGGACCCTTGGGCAGGCCGGGGCAGACGTGGTCCTCGCCGCGCGCAGCGAGGGCAAGCTCGAACGCTACGCCGCGCAGCTCCGCTCGGAACAGATCGGCGCGGAGGTGGTCGCAATGGATGTCACCGACACGACTTCGGTGCAGGCCGCAGCCGAGGCCGTGGGCGCTGTCGATATTCTCGTGAACAATTCCGGCGTCTCCGGGCATGAAATGCTGATGGACACCGCAGAGGCCGACTGGGACAGGGTGCTCGATACCAATCTCAAAGGGGCCTGGCTCGTCTCCAAGGCCTTTGCCCCTGGCCTCATCGCGCAGCAGGGGGTGATCCTCAATGTGGCCTCCATCCTCGGGGCCGGGCTCGGCGTGCTCAAGACCGTAGGGCCCTATGCGGCCTCCAAGGCGGGTCTGGTGCAGCTGACCAAGGCCATGGCGCTGGAGCTGGCGCGGGACGGCGTGCGGGTCAACGCGCTGGCGCCTGGCTATACGGAAACGCCGATCAATGCAGAGTTTTTTGCCACCCCGGCCGGGCAGAAGATGATCCGGGCCATTCCCCAGCGACGCCTCGCCCAGCCCGAGGACCTCGACGCGGCCGTGCTCAGCCTCCTGGGGCCCGGCGGGCGCGCAACCACGGGCACGGTGATCGTTGTGGATGGGGGCCATACGCTCGCCATTTCCTGACGGCCCCTGCGGTACCTTGTTGCAGGCGCAATAAAATCTTCCCAGCGCCGGAATCAGGCGTTAACACTTCACCTGGGACATGCATCGCCAGAAGGCGCGCATGGGAGCGATCCGATCAACTGCCGCCGAGAGAGGCTTCGGAGACGCATGAGTTTTGATTTTCTGTCCGACCCCGCACGGCCGTTCTATGACGGGCTGGCCGAAGGGCGTCTTATGATCCAGACCTGTCTGGCTTGCGGCACCAGCTGGGCGCCGCCCACGACGCGCTGCGAGAGCTGTAGCGAGACGCAGCTGGAATGGCGCGCCTCGGCCTGTCTGGGGACGCTGGAGCGGACGATCCCGCTCGGCGATGAGGCGGCCTTTGGCGATGACCCGGAGGCCACGCGCGCCATCGGCGCGGTGCAACTGCGCGAAGGGCCGGTCGTGTCCGTGCGGATCGCGGGCGCTGTGCCGCCTGTGGGCTCTGTGGTCGAGATCCAGGTGCTGGCGGGCTCTCTGATCGCCCGCGCGCCCTCAGGGGTGTGAGATCCGACGCAACTGTCGGTTGCGTTCGAGCACGTCGAGCCCCTGCATCTGCAGGTAATGCAGCATGTCTATGAAGACCCAGTTCTCCGCCAGCTTGTCGCCCTCGCGACGATAGACATCCACCACGCGCATATCCGCCGGAAAGCCCGAGCCGGGCAGGCCCAGAAAGCCGCCTTTCGTGGTGTTGGTCAGGTTGGGCCAGCCGAAAAACGCGCCGTAACTCCCTTCGGCAAGCCGGGCCAAATGGCCGTTGAAGGTCTTGTTGCCGAGGCTCAGGCGGAAGGGAAACGTGTGCTGCTCCTGATAGCGGGGCAGGGTTTGGGTTGCGCCGATCCCGAAAGGCCCGTACCAGGACATGTCGTCATGCCAGGTCTTTCGGAGCATTTCGATCCCCGCCCGGTCATTGCCCGAGATGTTCAGCGCGCTCAGATCCGCGACCATCCGCTCGATCAGATCCAGCGTCGCCGCGCCTTCCGCCGGATCATGGGGGCCGGTCAGCAACCCGTCATGGGTGCGCGGGCCGGGATAGATCGCCATGGCGCCGGTGGAGGGGGGCAGGGGGTAGACCCCGGCCTGATGCATCAGCGACAGGATGTCGATAAAGGTCGCGCTCTCGGTGATCACATCGTCTTCGACCTTGTGGAACTCCGCATAGCGCAGCCAAGTCAGACGCCCGGTCGCCGGGATGTCGAGGAAATCCCGGTCGAAGAGCCCGGTAAGATGTCCCATGGAGCACACCCAGATGCCGGGCGAGGCTTGCAGATCGCTCTCGCCCGCAAAGAACACGTCTTGCCGCCGGTGCAAGTTGGGCATGGCCTCGGCCAGGGGCGTCCAGAAGGCCGTGCTCACCGCGTCCGGTCCTGTCCGCTCGTGGAACGGCGCCACGCCGCGCCAGTGCCAATCCGGGGCCACATGGCGGGCGAGCGCCTTGGCCATACCGGCGGCACCCGCCGCGTCGAGATCTGCGAAAAGGGCCTGTGCCCGGGCCTTGGCGGTTTGAAACTGGGTCATGATCGTTTGGGAATCGGGGATGTCGGCGCGACATTGCGGTGACCGGGCGAGGACCGCAAGCGCGATCTGCCTGCAGTTGCAAGCGACCGGGATGCGGGGCATTCTGGCCGCACCCGGAGGAGAGATGCGATGACCGACCAGACGCCCTTGCGCCGCAATGCCAAAGGGATCGCCACGGCCCTTGATGTGATGCGTCAACAGTTTGGCGATCGGGTCCAGACCGGTGCGGCCCTGCGCGCTCAGCATGCCCACACGACTACTTGGCTCGAGACCCAGCCCCCCGATGCGGTGTTCTTTCCGCGCGAGACGGCGGAGGTGCAGGAGGTGCTGCGGATCTGTTCGGATTATGGCATGCCGCTTGTACCCTTTGGGACGGGCACCTCGCTGGAGGGCCATGTGAACGCGCCACTGGGCGGGCTGTCGCTCGACTTTGCCGAGATGAACAAGGTGCTCGCCGTCCATCCCGAGGATATGGACTGCGTTGTCCAACCGGGCATCACCCGCAAAGCCCTGAATGAGGAGCTGCGCGCGACGGGCCTTTTCTTTCCGGTCGATCCGGGCGCGGATGCCTCAATCGGCGGGATGGCCGCAACCCGCGCTTCGGGGACCAACGCGGTGCGCTACGGCACCATGCGCGACGCGGTGATCGCGGTGGAGGCGGTGACCGCCGATGGTCGCGTCATGCGCACGGCTCAGCGGGCGAGCAAAACCTCTGCCGGCTATGATCTCACGCGCCTTCTTGTGGGGTCCGAAGGCACGCTCGCGGTGATCACCGAGCTGACCCTGCGCCTCCATGGAATCCCCGAGGCTGTGGCGGCCGCAACCTGCAGCTTTCCCACCGTGGCTGAGGCCTGCAACGCAGTGATTGAGACCATCCAATACGGCGTGCCCGTGGCGCGGATCGAGTTTCTCGACGTCGTGTCGATCCGGGGGATCAACGCCTATTCCGGGCTATCCCTGCCAGAGGCGCCGCTTTTGCTGCTGGAATTCCACGGCTCTGAGGCGGGCGTGGCCGAGCAATCCGAAACCTTTGGCGAGATCGCCGCCGAGCATGGTGCGCTGACCTTTGACTGGACCGCTGATGCCGAAGCGCGAACAGCCATGTGGCAGGCCCGCCATGATGCCTATTGGGCGATGAAATCCCTGCGCCCGGGGGCGGATGTTTTTGTCACGGATGTCTGCGTGCCGGTCTCGAAGCTGGCCGAAGCTGTTACCGCCTCGGCGGAGAAGGCCGAGGCCGAGGGGTTCGTCGCGCCCACCGTGGGGCATGTGGGGGACGGCAATTTCCACGTCGCCCTTCTGATCGACCCGGAGGATCCCGCCGCCCGCGCCCGGGCCGAAGCCTATGTGGGCTGGCTCAATGATCTGGCAATTTCGCTGGGCGGGACCTGCACAGGCGAGCACGGGATCGGGCAGGGCAAGGCGAAATACCTCGGGCGCGAGCTTGGCCAGACCTCGCTGGATATGATGGCGGCGGTGAAACAGGCGATGGATCCGGACAACATCCTGAACCCGGGCAAGCTTTTTCAGGCCTGATCTTGCGGTCCGCGATGCCCGAATCGCTGGAAAACCCGGCAAACCAGCCGGATTTCGTCGGATTTCTTGCCAATCTCCCGCCGTAAAAAATTTACCAGTTGATAAAATTTTCGCGCCGTGTAGCGTTTTTCTTAGTCACCCGCGTTAGAGGTAGCCAAAAACATGTCTGCAAACCCGCACACTCCCGGTGTCGTGAAGGCCCGTTTGTCCGAGGACGAGCTGGCGACGAATTTTACCGACCTGCATGCGCCTTATGAGGTGCACGAAGCGCGCGTCGCGGCGGATCGGTGCTATTTTTGCCATGACGCGCCCTGCATCACCGCCTGCCCGACCAGCATCGATATCCCGCTCTTCATTCGGCAGATCGCCACGGACACGCCCGAGGCGGCGGCCAAGACCATCTTTGATCAAAATATTCTGGGTGGCATGTGCGCCCGGGTCTGCCCGACCGAGACCCTCTGCGAGGAGGCCTGCGTTCGTGAGGCGGCCGAGGGCAAGCCGGTTGAGATTGGCCGACTTCAGCGCCATGCGACCGACACGCTGATGGCGCAGGGGGAGCATCCCTATACCCGTGCGGCTGAGACCGGCAAGCGTATCGCGGTGCTGGGGGCGGGGCCTGCGGGGCTCGCCTGTGCTCATCGTTTGGCGCTGAAAGGGCATGGCGTGGACCTGTTTGACGCCAATACCAAGCCCGGCGGGCTCAACGAGTATGGCATCGCGAGCTACAAGACGGTGAATGACTTTGCCCAGGCGGAAGTGGATTGGCTTCTCAAGATCGGTGGCATCACCTTGCATCAGGGGAAAGCGCTCGGGCGTGAACTCGACCTGACCACGCTGGCGGCGGAGTATGACGCGGTTTTCCTCGGCATCGGTCTCGCAGGGGTGAACGCGCTCGCCATCGAAGGGGCCGATAAGGAGAATGTCGCGGACGCGGTCGAGTTCATCGCGTCCCTGCGGCAGGCTAAGGCCAAAACAGATGTGCCCGTGGGCCGTCGGGTCGTGGTGATCGGTGGTGGCATGACCGCGGTGGACGCGGCGGTGCAGTCGCGGCTTCTCGGGGCTGAGGATGTCACCATCGCCTATCGCCGGGACAAGTCTGCCATGAGCGCGAGCCTTTTTGAGCAGGAGCTTGCGACCGCCAAGGGCGTCCGCATTCTCTATAACGCGCAACCCAAGCGGATTCTGGGAAACGGGACCTGCGATGGGGTCGAGTTCGCTTATACCGAGACTGGCCCGGAGGGCTTGCACGAGACCGGCGAGACCCGCGTCGTGGCCGCTGATCAGGTGCTGCGCGCCATTGGCCAAACCCTCGAAGGGGCGCCCGAGGCGTTGACCATCACCGGCGGCAAGATCGCCGTTTCCGAGACCGGGCGCACGGATATGGCATCGGTCTGGGCCGGGGGCGATTGCGCGGCAGGCGGCGAGGACCTGACGGTCACCGCCGTGGCTGAAGGGCGCGATGCCGCCGAAGACATTCACGCCAACCTGATGGGCTAACCGAGGGCTTTGCCTTCAGAAAGGACGACTGGACATGGCTGATCTGCGATCTGAATTTGTCGGGGTGAAATCGCCCAACCCGTTCTGGCTGGCCTCCGCGCCGCCTACGGATAAGGAATACAATGTCCGCCGCGCCTTTGAGGCTGGCTGGGGCGGTGTCGTGTGGAAAACCCTGGGCTTTGACCCCCATGTGGTGAACGTGAACGGCCCCCGCTATGGCGCGGTCTGGGGGGCGGATCGCCGTCTTTTGGGCCTCAACAATATTGAGCTGATCACCGACCGCCCGCTGGAGGTCAACCTCCGCGAGATCAAACAGGTCAAGCGCGACTACCCGGATCGGGCGATGATCGTCAGTCTGATGGTGCCTTGCGAGGAGGAACCCTGGAAGAAGATCCTGCCTCTGGTCGAGGACACCGGCGCGGATGCGATTGAGCTCAATTTCGGCTGCCCCCATGGGATGAGCGAGCGGGGCATGGGCTCCGCCGTGGGGCAGGTGCCCGAATACATCGAGATGGTCGCGCGCTGGTGCAAGCAGCACACGCGCATGCCCGTGATCGTCAAGCTGACGCCGAACATCACCGATATCCGCTATCCCGCGCGCGCGGCGCATGCCGGGGGGGCGGATGCTGTCAGCCTGATCAACACCGTCAGCTCGATCACTTCGGTCAATCTCGACAGTTTCAGCCCGGAACCGAGCATCGACGGCAAAGGCTCCCATGGCGGCTATTGTGGCCCGGCGGTCAAGCCGATTGCCCTGAACATGGTCGCTGAAATCGCCCGTGATCCCGAAACAGCGGGCCTGCCGATCTCCGGTATTGGCGGGGTGACAACCTGGCGCGACGCTGCCGAGTTCCTCGCTCTCGGGGCAGGGAATGTGCAGGTCTGTACGGCAGCCATGACTTACGGCTTCAAGGTTGTGGAAGAGATGATCACGGGCCTGTCGCAGTATCTCGACGAGAAGGACATGAGCCTCGCGGATCTGGTCGGGCGGGCGACGCCCAATGTGACCGATTGGCAGTATCTCAACCTCAACTACGTGGCGAAAGCCAAGATCGATCAGGATGCCTGCATTAAATGCGGGCGCTGCTACGCGGCTTGTGAGGACACGTCACATCAGGCGATCTCCATGAGTGAGGATCGCGTGTTCGAAGTAATCGACGCGGAATGCGTCGCTTGCAACCTTTGCGTCAATGTCTGCCCGGTTGAGGACTGCATAAGCATGGTTGAAATGGCCCCGGGCGAGGTGGATCCCCGCACGGGCAAAGTAGTCGAGAAGACATATGCCAACTGGACCACGCATCCGAACAATCCGTCAGCGCAGGCTGCGGAGTGACAGGCCACCGAAGGAGCGGACGGCGTCAGGACTACTCGTCCTGCGCCGCCATATCCGCCGGAAGCACGCGCGGCACCACGGCCTTGTCCGGTTCCGCCGTCATCAAGGCGGTGGCCAGAGCCTCGGCACTGAGCCTGGGCAGGGTCGGCTCGCGATAGGACAGCGCATTGCGCGCCTGTGCCTCATCCAGCGGATCTCGCGGTGCCTCTGCACCGGTGACATCCGTGGACTTGGCGTCCTTGTCTGCCTTCTGCTTGAGCTCGGTGAGCGTCGCCGCTTCCCCTGCCTGACGGCTATGGGGTGATGCGGAGCCGCTCGCCTTGGCAACACGTGCAACCGCATCCGGGATCCTTTGGCCCGATTGCGGCAGAGATTGCTGTGGACCCATGGGGGACACCCCCGGGCCGGTATCGAAATATGGTCTGTGCCCCTCGATTTTCATGACACGCCTCGCGGTTCATAACGCCGCCCACCAAGGTCAGGAGTAGCACCGAAGTCTTACCGGGGTCTTAAGGCTTGCCCCCTGAGGGCGTGGAATCGGGCGCCTGAACTGGGGCAAGAAGTCGCGCAAACATATGATCGAGAAACGCCGCGGCCTCCGGGAAGGGATCTTCGCCCGTCCCGAGGACCATATCGATCTGGGTTCGGAAATCCGCGTAATGCTGGGTCGTGGCCCAGATCGAGAAGATCAAATGCTTGGGGTGAACCGGTGCGATCTTACCAGCCGCGCTCCAACCGGAGATAACCTTGGCCTTCTCCTCTACAAGCTTGCGCAGTTCGCCGCTCAGCAGCCCTTCGATCTCTGGTGCGCCTTGGAGGATTTCTGTTGCAAATAAACGGCTTTCACGTGGAAACTCACGTGCCATCTCAAGTTTGCGCCCGACATAGGCGCGCAATTCCTGCAGCGGATCCCCGTCGGCATCCATGCTGACCAGTGGATCAAGCCATGTCTCCAGAATTTGCGAGAGAACTTGCGTGTAGATCGCCTCCTTACCGGCGAAGTAATAGAGTACGTTCGGCTTCGACAGTCCGGCGCGCGTGGCGATCATATCCAGAGTCGCACCCCGAAAGCCGTGCTGCGAGAACACATCCAATGCAGCATCTAGGATCGCTTCGCGCTTGGCCTTCTGGATCCGGGTTTGGCGGACAGGCGGGCGATCATTGGAAGCGGAAGACGGAACGCGGGGCATCACAAAGGCCTTTTTCGAAATAGTGCACGGCGGAAACACGAGATGGCGTAGCATCACTACACGTGAAGCGCGCTTGATTCACAAGCGAAACGCGGAGGAGATGTGCGCTTCGGCGAAGTATGGGGGGCTAAGGGCTGGCTTTGCTTGACTGGCACTTGCGCTTTGATAGCTTGAACTGGACCATTTGGTCAAACTGCGGAAACGACCTGAGGGGAGACTGCCATGGCCTTGGATTCCAAGTCCCGTCCGAATGATCTGAGCGCGTTTTGGATGCCATTCACGGCAAACCGGCAGTTCAAAGCGAACCCTCGCATGTTCGTAGCTGCGGAAGGGATGCATTACACCACCGCAGAAGGTCGGCAGGTTCTGGACGGGACGGCCGGGCTCTGGTGCTGCAATGCGGGGCACAAGCGCCCCAAGATCGTCGAAGCGATCCAGGCGCAGGCGGCGGAGCTGGATTATGCGCCAGCCTTTCAGATGGGGCACCCGAAGGCATTTGAACTGGCCAACCGGCTTGTGGATATTGCGCCCGAAGGCATGGACCATGTATTCTACACAAATTCAGGATCGGAAGCCGTTGAATCCGCTTTAAAGATTGCCATCGCGTATCACCGGGCGAGAGGTGAGGCCGGGCGCACCCGTCTGATCGGGCGCGAGAGGGGTTATCACGGGGTGAACTTCGGCGGGATCTCGGTCGGTGGGATCGTGAATAATCGCAAGCATTTCGGGACCCTGTTGGCCGGGGTTGATCACCTCCCGCATACGCATGTCCCCGAGAACCAATGGTCCAAGGGCATGCCGGAGCATGGCGCGCATCTGGCTGACGAGCTGGAGCGGATCATCGCGCTTCATGGGCCCGAGACAGTGGCGGCGGTGATCGTGGAGCCCATGGCGGGGTCAACCGGCGTGCTACTCCCGCCCAAGGGCTACTTGGAGCGGTTGAGAAAGATCACGCAAGATCATGGAATCTTGCTGATCTTCGACGAGGTGATCACCGGGTTTGGCCGGGTGGGCGCGGCCTTTGGCGCGCAGCGCTTCGGTGTCACGCCGGATATGATTACCTGTGCCAAGGGCCTGACCAATGGTGTGATCCCCATGGGCGCGGTTTTGTGCAGTCAACACATCCATGATGCGTTCATGCAGGGGCCGGAGAACTTGATCGAGCTGTTCCATGGTTACACTTACTCCGGTAACCCGATGGCCGCTGCGGCGGGGCTTGCGACGCTGGAGACCTACCGCGAGGATGGGCTGTTTGAACGGGCGCTGGAGCTAGAACCCTACTGGCAGGACGCGCTGCATTCCCTGCGGGATGCGCGGCATGTGATCGATATCCGAAATCTGGGGCTGATCGGCGCGGTCGAGCTTGAGCCGATTGCCGGGGCGCCGACACAGCGCGCCTTCCAGGCGTTCCTCGACGCCTATGAGAAGGGCATCCTGATCCGCACCACGGGCGACATCATTGCCATGTCGCCGCCCTTGATCATCGAGAAGCCGCAGATCGACCAGCTCGTTGAGACCCTGCGCGATGTGCTCACGGCGTTGGACTGACCCGATGGTGGTGCGCGATGGGGCAGAAATGGTGCGACAGATGTCGCCGCGCCTGTGCGACGGGGTCTTCGGATTCGAGGCCGCGACCGGCCCTGCGGCCGCAGCGGATGCGCTCGGCTGGTTCCGGGAGAAAGAGGGTGTCTCGGTCATCCGACCCGTTCCCGCGGGCACGCGCGATGCCATGCGGCAGATTACGCTCGATGTGAATTCCGCACTGGATGGTGTGGGGTTGACGGCGGCGGTTTCTGTCGCACTGGCAGCCGCAAATATCCCTTGCAACATGGTAGCTGCTTTGCACCATGATCACGTATTCGTCCCCGAGGCGGACGCCCCGCGCGCGTTGCAGATCCTGCAGCGGTTGAGCGCGGGTGAAGACCAGACCTAAGACCAGGAGAGAGTGATGCCCGCCGACACAGACGCCGCCAGCGCAGCCCCAGGAGAGAACCTCAAGATCGACGGCAGCCGTCTTTGGGACAGCCTGATGGAAATGGCCAAGATCGGCCCCGGGATCGCCGGCGGCAACAACCGCCAGACGCTCACCGATGAGGATGCGGAGGGCCGGGCGCTGTTTCAGCGCTGGTGCGAGGCGGCGGGCTGCACCATGGGCGTGGATACGATGGGAAACATGTTCGCCCGGCGTGAGGGAACAGACCCGGATGCGCTGCCGGTCTATGTGGGCTCCCATCTCGATACGCAGCCCACGGGCGGCAAGTATGACGGCGTGCTCGGCGTGCTTGGCGGGCTCGAAATCATCCGCTCGCTCAACGATCTGGGGATCAAGACCAAGCATCCCATCGTTGTTACGAACTGGACGAATGAGGAGGGGACCCGCTACGCCCCCGCCATGCTGGCCTCGGGCGTCTTCGCAGGCAAGCACACGCAGGACTGGGCCTATGACCGCGTGGATGCGGAGGGCAAGCGCTTCGGTGATGAGCTCAAGCGGATCGGCTGGGTCGGGGATGAGCCCGTGGGCGACCGCAAGATGCATGCGTTCTTTGAGCTGCATATCGAGCAGGGTCCGATCCTTGAGGCCGAGAACAAGGAGATCGGCGTGGTCACCCATGGCCAGGGGCTGCGCTGGATCGAATGCACCGTGACCGGCAAGGAGAGCCACACGGGCTCCACCCCCATGCATATGCGTCGCAATGCCGGGCGGGGTCTCGCGCGGATCACCGAGCTGGTCCACGAGATCGCCATGAAAAACCAGCCCAACGCCGTGGGCGCGATCGGCCATATCGACGTCTATCCGAACTCACGCAACATCATTCCGGGCAAGGTGGTCTTCACGGTGGATATGCGGACCCATCTCTTGGACAAGCTCAACGCCATGGTCGCCGAGTTCAACGAGAAGGCGCCGAAGCTTTGCGAAGAGATCGGGGTGGAGTTCTCCTCCGAGATCGTGGGCCAGTTCGATCCGCCCGCCTTTGACGAGGGCTGCGTGACCGCCGTGCGCAACGCGGCAGAGCGGCTGGGATATTCCCATATGGATATCGTCTCCGGTGCGGGGCATGACGCCTGCTGGATTAATGATCTTTACCCGACCTCCATGGTGATGTGCCCCTGCGTGGACGGGCTCAGCCACAACGAGGCCGAAGAGATCAGCCCGGAATGGGCGACGGCGGGCACGAATGTGCTCTTCCATGCGGTGGTCGAGACGGCGGAGATCGTGGCATGACGCGGTTTGCTGCCTTTGGCGCGCTCTCGCTTGGGCTCGCGGCCTGTGAGCCCCTGACCGACGAGGCGGGCGTGCCGCTTCTGGAGGATATCTCGCCCCGTGCGCTCGCGGCCTTGCCCGAGGGCGTGCCGCCCTCGCTGCTCATCCGCGACAAGAATGGCTGCTACGGCATCGCGATCGAGGCGACCGAGCCGCAAACCGGCGCGCCGCTCATGGATGCGGATCAACAGCTGATCTGCGATCCGTGAGACAATGAACACGGGCTCGACAAATGCGCAGACCGCACCGGTGCCTGCCGAAGAACTCGGACCGGCCTATGTCGTCGTCGAGATTGATGGAGCGCAGTGCCTGACCGATGAAGGCGTGCATACCACCTTTGCCGAGGCATTTGGGTTCTCCTCTTTCTATGGGCGAAACTGGGATGCCTGGATCGATCTGATGAGCCGATTGAACGACAGGTCGAATGATTGCGACTTCCGGGTTCCAGACAAGGCGGTGGTTTGCATGTTCCTAAAGTCGGCAACGACGATCAAGGAAAAGGCTCCGAAGATCTGGGAAGATCTGAATGAATGTACTGCATTTGTGAACTGGAGGCTGGTCAAAGTCGGCGAGGCCCCGTTTCTGGCGCTTTCGTTTTATGACTGAGTACGAATGATGACGCGTTTAGTCCCCGACCCGAATGAGACCCAGCTACGGATCGACCTCGCCGCTGCTTTGCGTCTGTCTTGTCGCGAGGGTTGGCATGAGGGCGTGGCGAACCATTTCTCAGCGGCGGTGTCGGTGGATGGCAAGCGCTTCCTTGTCAATCCGCGCTGGATGCATTGGAGCCGGGTGCGGGCTTCGGATCTGATCCTGTGCGATGCAGAGGATCAATCGACCATGGCGCGGCCGGACGCGCCCGATCCGTCGGCGTGGTCGATCCATGCTGCTCTGCACCGGGACGTGCCTCAGGCGCGGGTGGCGCTGCATCTGCATGCGCCCTATGTCACGGCACTTGCTGCGCTCAGGGATCCGACGATCCACCCGGTCGATCAGGTCACCGCACGCTGGTACAACCGGATCGCCTATGACTTGTCCTTTGGCGGCATCGCCAGCGGGGCGGAGGAGGGCGCGCGGATTGCTCGCTCCGTCGGCGACCATCAGGCCGTGATGATGCAAAACCACGGGGTGACCACCTTTGGGGCCACCGTGGCCGAGGCCTGGGATGCGCTCTATCACCTGGAACGTGCGGCGCGGACCCTTGTGCTGGCCTATTCCACGGGACAGCCGCTCGCCATCCTGCCGGATGCCCTTGCCGAAGCCACCGCCGCCGAGTGGCAGACTTACAAGCAGGCCGAGTTTGCCCATTTCGCCGAGATGAAGCGCGTGCTCGACAAAGAGACGCCAGACTACAAAGATTGACACGAGCCAAGACCTCACCCCGCGCTGCGCAGGGGATGGGGGTCGCAGAACCGAGACGGAGAGAACCCATGTCGACAGTCATCAAGAACGGAACAGTGGTCACCGCCGACCTGACCTATGCGGCCGATGTGCTGGTCGAGGGCGGCAAGATCGTCGAGATCGGGCAGGGGCTCTCGGGCGATACAGAGCTCGACGCGACGGGCTGTTATGTGATGCCGGGCGGGATCGACCCGCACACCCATCTGGAGATGCCCTTCATGGGCACTTATTCCTCCGATGATTTCGAGAGCGGCACGCGCGCGGCGCTCTCAGGTGGGACGACCATGGTGGTGGATTTCGCGCTGCCGAGCCCGGGTCAGGGGCTTCTGGACGCGATCCAGATGTGGGACAACAAGTCCACGCGTGCCAATTGCGACTACTCCTTCCATATGGCGATCACCTGGTGGGGCGAGCAGGTCTTCAACGAAATGGACGCGGTGACCCAGCGGGGCATCAACACCTTCAAGCATTTCATGGCCTATAAAGGCGCGCTGATGGTGAATGATGACGAGATGTTTGCCTCATTCCGGCGCTGCGCCGAGCTGGGCGCGCTGCCGCTGGTGCATGCGGAGAACGGCGACATCGTTGCTGACCTGCAGGCCAAACTCATGGCCGAGGGCAATAACGGGCCTGAGGCCCATGCCTATTCTCGGCCTCCGGCGGTTGAGGGGGAGGCCACCAACCGGGCGATCATGATCGCCGATATGGCAGGAGTGCCGGTCTATATCGTCCACACCTCTTGCGAGGAGGCCCATGAGGCCATTCGCCGGGCGCGGATGCAGGGCAAGCGGGTCTATGGCGAGCCACTGATCCAGCACCTGACGCTGGATGAGAGTGAATATGCCCATCCCGATTGGGACCACGCTGCCCGCCGGGTGATGTCACCGCCCTTCCGGGATCAAAAGCATCAGGACAGTCTCTGGGCCGGGTTGCAGTCAGGCTCATTGTCGGTGGTGGCGACCGACCATTGTGCCTTCACGACGGCGCAGAAGCGCAATGGCGTAGGTGATTTCACCCAGATCCCGAACGGAACCGGTGGGCTGGAGGACCGGATGCCCATGCTCTGGACTGAAGGGGTGGCGACCGGGCGGCTGACGCCGAACGAGTTTGTCGCCGTGACCTCGACCAATATAGCAAAGATCCTGAACTGCTATCCCACGAAGGGCGCGATCCTCGTGGGCGCGGATGCGGATATCGTGGTCTGGGATCCGGAGAAGGAGAAAACCATCACGGCGGATACGCAGCAATCGGCGATTGATTACAACGTCTTCGAGGGCAAGCAGGTCAAGGGCCTGCCGCGCTACACCCTCAGCCGCGGACAGGTTGCCGTGATGGATGGCGAGGTGAAAACCCAGGAAGGCCACGGCAAGTTTGTTGAGCGCCCGCCCGTGACACCTGTGGCCAAGGCGCTCAGCACCTGGAAGGAGCTCACGGCGCCCCGCAAGGTCGAGCGGACCGGCATTCCGGCAAGCGGGGTCTAAGCGCGCCCCATGCTCAGTCGAGATGAGATTGACGGGTTCGACCACGAACCCGAAGCCCCGAAACCTGCCGAAACGGTCGCGGCCAAGGTAAAGCCCTCGACCCCTCTTGCCGGAGAGGCCGACCTGGCCGCGCGCAGGGGCAACTGGCGCTACGAAGCGCCTGTTTCCAGCGCTACACCAGAGCCAGAGCCAGAAACCGAGGCACCATCCGCCGCGCCCGCAGCGCAGACCCGCACCGCCGTCATTTCTGCGCAGGATGTGGATCTTGTGTTTGAGACCAATGATGGTCCGGTCCACGCTTTGTCCGGTGTGAATCTCGAGATCGGGAAGGGAGAATTTGTCTCCTTCATCGGACCCTCGGGCTGTGGCAAGACGACATTCTTGCGGGCTGTGGCAGGGCTTGAGCATCCGACCGGCGGGACATTGCGGGTGAACTGTATGAGCCCGGATGAGGCGCGGCAGGCGCGCGCCTATGGCTATGTCTTCCAGGCGGCGGGGCTTTATCCGTGGCGGACAATCGCAAGGAACGTGTCCTTGCCGCTGGAGATCATGGGCTATCCTAAATCCGAACAGGCCGAGCGTGTGGCGCGGGTGCTGGAACTCGTCGATCTCGCGGGGTTTGCGAAGAAGTATCCCTGGCAGCTCTCTGGGGGCATGCAACAGCGCGCCTCCATCGCGCGGGCTCTTGCTTTTGACGCGGATATCCTGCTGATGGATGAGCCCTTTGGCGCGCTGGATGAAATCGTGCGGGACCATCTCAACGAGCAGCTTCTGGCGCTCTGGCAGAGGACCGAAAAAACCATCGGCTTTGTCACCCATTCGATCCCCGAAGCGGTTTATCTCAGCACAAAGGTCGTCGTGATGTCGCCGCGTCCGGGTCGGATCACCGATGTGATCGATAGCCCACTGCCCAAGGAGCGCCCGCTCGAGATCCGCGATACGCCCGAGTTCATCGAGATCGCGCATCGGGTGCGCGATGGCTTGCGGGCGGGGCATATCGATGAGTGAGGTCAAATGGATGAGCCGATTGCCCCAGCCAAGCGGCAACCGACCCTCATCGTTCACGGTCGTCGGCTCTCCAGCCTGTACCGTAAGGCCAGAGAACAGCAGATTGGGGCCCTTGTTCCTAGAATACTCAAATGACCTCGCTAGGGACTGGCGTTGCGTCGCGAGTATTTGCGGAACAATGAAGGGGGGACGGTCATGCGCCTGATCTTTCCGGTTCTCACGGTAATCGCGGCGCTGGTCGCGATCTGGTATGCCGTTGCCGTGCCCATGAACATCAAAGGCGTTCTTGTGGAAGCGGAGCGCGCTGGTGCGGTCGTCACGCCGGAAACCCCTGCGGCGCGGCGGGATATGAGTGCGCTGGTTCTGGTGGCGACCAACAGCTTCGCGATCCCGGCCACCTGGGCGCAGGATCGGCCCCGTCTGCCCGCGCCGCACCAGGTGGCGATCGAGCTTTGGGAGACCACCATTGAGAAGAAGATCACCTCCAAACGTAGCCTTGTTTTTCATGGCTGGGTGACCCTGAGCGCCACGATGCTCGGTTTTCTGATCGGCTCGGCGGCCGGCGTGCTGCTGGCCATCGGGATCCTTTACAATCGTGCGATGGATCTCAGTGTGATGCCCTGGGCTATTGCCTCCCAGACCATCCCGATCCTCGCCATCGCGCCGATGATCATTGTGGTGCTGAACTCTGTCGGCGTGCAGGGACTGCTGCCCAAGGCGATGATCTCCGCCTATCTCAGCTTCTTCCCGGTGGTGGTGGGGATGGTCAAAGGGCTGCGCAGCCCCGATGCCATGCAAACAGATCTGCTGCGGACCTATAATGCGAGCCCGGCGCAAAGCCTCTGGGTGCTGCGCCTGCCGGCCTCGCTGCCTTATCTCTTCACCTCGCTCAAGGTCGCCGTGGCGGCGAGCCTTGTGGGCGCCATCGTCGGGGAGCTGCCCACGGGGGCAGTGGCCGGGCTTGGGGCGCGGCTGCTTGCGGGGAGCTATTACGGTCAGACGATCCAGATCTGGTCCGCGCTCTTTGGGGCGGCGATCCTTGCGGCCCTGTTGGTCGGTCTGATCGGGGTAGTCCAGCGGGTGACCCTGTCGCGCATGGGGCTTAGCCAATGACCGGGGCGCTGCGCAGCTATGGCGCCTTTCTCGCGGTGCCGCTTCTGGCGGCGGTGCTGGATCTTCGTCTCGGTCTGGTGCTGGCGCTATGGGCGGCGGCCTGGGCGCTCAATGTCTGGCTCTCGCGCAGTACAGCGCCTGCGGCCCGGGCCGCTGTGCCCGTCGTGTTCGGCTTGACCATCCTCGCGCTTTGGGAGGCAACTGTGCGGCTCTATGCGGTGCCCGGGGTCATCCTGCCGCCGCCCTCGGCCATCGGCGCGCGGATTGCCACGAGCCTGCCGATCCTGTGGGAGGATTTCGTCCAGACCTTCATCAAGGGCGCGCTCTCGGGCTACGCGATGGGCGCACTCGCGGCCTTTGCCGTGGCACTCCTGGTGGATCGTTATGGGTTCCTGCGTCGCGGTTTGCTGCCCGTGGGCAACTTCATGGCCGCGCTTCCCATCATCGGCACGGCCCCTATCCTCGTGATGTGGTTCGGCTTTGACTGGCAGTCCAAGGCCGCCGTGGTCGTGGTGATGGTCTTCTTCCCGATCCTCGTGAACACGGTCGAAGGCCTGCGTAGCGCGGACCGGATGCAGCGCGATCTGATGCACACCTATGCGGCCAGCCATTGGCAGAGCCTGATCTTCCTGCGTCTGCCCGCAGCCATGCCGTTTATCTTCAATGGGCTCAAGATCGCCACAACGCTGGCGCTGATCGGCGCGATCGTGGCGGAATTCTTTGGCTCCCCCATCCGCGGCATGGGCTTCCGCATCTCCACCAGCGTGGGGCAGCTCGCCCTCGACATGGTCTGGGCCGAGATCACTGTGGCGGCTCTGGCCGGATCGGCGTTCTACGGAACGGTGGCCCTGATCGAACGGCGGGTGACATTCTGGCATCCCTCCATGCGGCACTAGGCCAAAAAGAAACGGGCGGTCCTGAGGGGCCGCCCGTGCGTTTTCCGAAGATCTGCGACGATCAGGCGGCTTTGCGCTTCCGGCGCTTTGCGACCCCCAACGCACCGAGACCCAACGCCAGCAACGGCAGGGCCGCGGGCAGGGGGATCGGCGACGCATTGACGTCGTAATAGAAGAAGCCACCGGTCGTCGAGCTGTTCAGATCGTTGATCTCGACACTGGCAATGGTGCCAAAGGCGCTCAGATCGACAGTGAACTGTGAGATCCCATTTGTGTCCGCGCCACCTGCGGCAAGATCGGCACTGTCAACATCAACGGTCCCGAGCAGATTGCTCATGGCGTCAAAGGCGGAGACTTGGATGATATCTACAGCGCCTGCCGGGAGCTGATCGCCGACCGAGAAACTCACATCCGTCGAGGGGGTTGTGAAGGTCAGGGTCAGATCATTGGCGCAGCTGCCATCGAAGGCGCAGAACACCGTTTCCTGTTCGCCAAAAACCGGCGCACCGCCCACGACAATTGTGGCGGCAAGGTCTGGCGTAGAAATAGACAGCTCGGGCACCGAGAGCGGATTGCCGGAGGTGTCGATCAGCGAGGTCAAATCAATTGGGGCGGCCTGAGCAGAAAGAGCCGAGGCCGTCAGAGCAGCAAAGGCGAGGGCCGAAACGCGACGCAACATGTTCATGTACTCCCATAAGAACAATTAACCCTATCTTAGCACATTTTGCAGGATGCGAAGAAAGTCTGACGCAGAGTGGCTGAGTTCTGCTCAGTTCAGGACATATGCGCTGGAATGGGCTTGGAAATTGGGTGTTTTTTCCGTTTGGCGGCACGGCTTGCTGGTGTTTCCTGACACATTGGTCAAAATATCAAAAGGCACACGGGAATACGTGGCCAGGGAACACGAATCACGACGGGAGACTTGTATGAAGACGGCATTGATCGGTGCGGGCATGGCAGCCGTGCTTGGAGCCTCGGCGGCTCAGGCTGCGGATGAGGTGAAGCTTCAGTTGCAATGGGTCACGCAGGCCCAGTTCGCGGGCTACTATGTGGCGCTCGACAAAGGGTTCTACGGAGAAGAGGATCTTGACGTGACGATCCTGCCCGGTGGGCCTGACATCGCGCCTCCGCAGGTGCTGGCCGGTGGCGGCGCGGATGTGATGCTCAACTGGATGCCTTCGGCGCTGGCCGCGCGGGAGAAGGGCCTTCCGGTGGTGAATATCGCGCAACCGTTCAAGAGTTCGGGCCTGATGCTGACCTGCTGGAAGGATACCGGGATCACCGGTCCCGAGGACTTTAAGGGCAAGACCATCGGCGTATGGTTCTTTGGCAACGAGTACCCCTTCCTGAGCTGGATGAGCCAACTGGGCATTCCCACCGATGGCGGGGATGAGGGGATCACCGTGCTGAAGCAGGGTTTCAATGTGGATCCGCTGCTGCAGCGTCAGGCCGATTGCATCTCGACCATGACCTACAACGAGTATTGGCAGGTGATCGATGCCGGGGTCAGCCCGGAGGAACTGGTGACCTTCAAATACGAGGAGCAGGGCGTGGCCACCCTCGAGGACGGGATCTACGCGCTGGAGGAAAACCTCTCGGACCCGGCCTTCGTGGACAAGATGGTCCGCTTCGTGCGCGCCTCCATGAAAGGGTGGAAATACGCCGAGGCGAACCCGGATGAAGCGGCAGAGATCGTGCTCGACAATGACGCGACCGGGGCTCAGACCGAAACCCATCAAAAGCGGATGATGGGTGAGATCGCCAAGCTCACGGCGGGGTCCAACGGCACGCTCGACCCAGAGGATTTCGACCGGACAGTGGCGACGCTGCTGGGCGGTGGCTCTGACCCTGTGATCACCAAGCAGCCAGAAGGCGCTTGGACCCATTCGATCACGGATGCTGCGCTGAACTAAGCTGCGCCGAACATCGATCTTTTCCCCGCAATCGCATGTCGGTTGCGGGGATTTTTGTTTTTGGGGTGCCGTGGCGTTGCCTTGAGGCGGGGCTCGCCATGCGACCCGGGAGGACTGTTTTCACGGAAGGCAGCCGCTGGAGGCTGCCGGGTTCCGTCGCTGGTCCTTCGGTTGCGCAAACCTCTTTGTTCAGAAGGTCGAAGCGCTTTGCGGAAGGATTGAATTCTTTCGTGTTCTCCATTGCGCTTAAGCTTTCTCGGGAATGGTTTTCTAGGGGCTTTCGCTGCGTTTTCGGCGTCCGGGATGCCCGTCATCTCGACCCGCTTCTCGCCGCACGTTTTGCGCCGTTCATCTTCGTTGCCTTTGTCATGCTTCCCTCGCCGAGGAGACCGACGCCGGGTCCGCCGGGCCTCGTCTCGATCTCGTAGACGGCCAACCCGCGCGTGTTCGTGCCGGAAGTTGCTGCCAGCCTCTGTCGCAAAGGCTGCCGCGCTCACTCGTTTAACGGACCAGGCGGAGCAGCGGAGTCGGTCTCGCCGAGAGAACCCGCGCGCAGCAGGCTTCGTCCTCAATGGTGGGGCAAAAGGGCAGCGTCCCGCCGTGTTGCCCCGCTTTCCTGCCAGGCCGGCGCTGATCCGGAACGGCGGCTCTGCTGGGGATGAAAAAAAATCTGGCGCGCTTCAGAAAACTATTGATCCGACTCAGCATTGGTTCCATATGCGCGGACATTGACGCCAACGCACGCGCCTCTGCCGGGGCGGATCTACGCGGATCCAAATAGGTTATGTAGCGACGGTAACGTCTTCTTTGGTACTGGTCGGGACCTCACGGGCCCGGGTCTGATGGAGATGACCATGAACGCTTACGTAACCGGGTTCGCCCGCGTGGCGCCCATTGCGCCTGTTAGTTCCACCTCTGATACTGTCGAAGATCGCTTGCGCGCGTTCATCGATGATCGTGTGTTTGACCGCCCGACGCTGGTGCTCGACTGCGGGGCCGTCGTTGCGAAGTATCAGGCGCTGTCGCGCGGTTTGGGGAAGGGCACGCTCATCCACTACGCCATGAAGGCCAACCCGGCGCCCGAGGTTCTGCGCGCGCTTGCTGCGGAAGGGTGCGGGTTCGACGCGGCCTCGCGAGGGGAGGTCGAGATGGCGCTGGCCGCCGGAGCCGCGCCGGAGAAGATCTCTTTCGGGAACACGATCAAGCGGGTGTCGGATATCGCCTATGCCCATGCTCATGGAATTGATCTCTTCGCGGCGGATGCCGAGGCTGAGCTGGACAAGATCGCTGCCCATGCACCCGGCGCGCGTGTTTTCCTGCGGGTGCTCGTCGGGGCAACCGGGGCGGATTGGCCTCTATCGCGGAAATTCGGCTGCGCGCCGGAGATGGCCCTGCGTCTGATGGACCGGGCCGCCTATCTCGGGTTGCGGCCCGTTGGGTTGAGCTTCCATGTGGGCTCCCAGACCCGGGATCCGGGCATGTGGGCGGAGACTCTCGATGCCATGGCCGAGATTTGGCATGCGGGGCGCGCGCGGGGCCATGACTTGACGCTGATCAATATCGGCGGCGGGTTCCCGGCCTTCTACGGCGATCCAGTGCTGGAGGCCGAGACTTATGCGGCGCGGGTGGCTGCATTGGTGCAGGCGCGGTTCGGTGCGGCGACGGTCATGGCCGAGCCCGGGCGCGGGCTGGTGGCCGAGGCCGGGATGATTGTGGCCGAGGTGCTGCTCGTATCGCGGAAGTCCGAGGATGATCTGTGTCGCTGGGTCTATCTCGATATCGGCAAGTTCTCGGGTCTGGCGGAGACCATGGAGGAGGCGATCCGCTACCAGTTCGAGACGCCCCATGATGGTGGCGAGCTTGGGCCCTGCATCATCGCCGGTCCTTCCTGCGACAGCGCCGATGTGCTTTACGAGAAGCGTCCGATGCATTTGCCGGTGGCGCTGGCACCCGGGGATCGGGTGCTGATCAAGGCGACAGGTGCCTACACCACCACCTATTCCAGCGTGGGGTTCAACGGGTTCCCGCCGCTGGATCTGGTCGTGATCTGAACCCGGGGCGCCGACTGCTTGCGGTCGGAGCGTACGCGTTCGGCACACCGATCCGCGGTGGATCCGAGCAATTGGGTGAAGAAGGACCCCGCCCTGCGTATGCTCAAAGCGCCACCGCGCGTGTTCACAGGTTCGGATAGGTCGGCGTCACACCATCCAAGGGCAGGTCGCGCAGTTCACGCAGCAGCGCGATCATCCCTGCCACTTGATATGCGCAGGTCTCGTGACCTTTCTCTGCAGTTCCAGCGTTGGCATTGCCCACGGTGCCCGCGGGGTTCAGATCGGACGACACCCAGCCCAGGCTCAGCGGCCCGATGGGGGAGATCGGCGCGCTCTCCGCGCTGGAGCGAAAGTCCTGGGCTTGAGCCATGTCTACCGTCTCGGGCCGGAAGGCGAGCATCAAAGACGTCTCAACATCGCCGCCATGGATACCAAAGGCCCGCTCGGCCTCGGAGTACATCCCCTCCGGCGTCCCGAAACTCATCCACTGCGCTTTGACCGCAAGCATGCCCGCGCGCACGCGCAACTCTCGGCTCAGGATCGAGACCAGATCCAGATTGCCCCCGTGGGAGTTGATGCAAACCACTTTTCGGAGCCCGGCTCGCGCAATCGACAGCCCCACCTCACGCCACGCTCCCAGCGCCGTCTCGGCCTCCAGGGTCAGGGTGCCCGGCGCATGGATATGCTCGTTCGACTTGCCCACGGCCTGGATCGGAAGAATCCGAACCTCCAGATCCTCGGGCAGCGCGGCACATAACGCGTCCAGCATACCTTGCATGATCATCGTGTCCGTGCCTGTGGGCAGGTGCGGACCGTGCTGTTCTATCGCTGCCGTGGGCAGGATCGCGATGACCCGTTCCGGATCGAGCCCTTGGAATTCCGTCGTCCGGTATTCGGCCCACCAGTGTCGGCGGTTAGCCATAGGTTGCCTCCAAACGGCTGCGCAGATATTCCGCGCCCGAGATCGGCGCGTACTTCGGATCTCCCTGTCCGGGCAGACAGGCCACTTCGGCCTCCGGGTTCGGGTCGAGAAAGAACGCGATGGAGCGCCGGGGGCGGGGCGGCGGCAGCACCCGGTGGGGCGTCGAGACATAGCTGTCGTTTGACCAGCGCATCAGGCAATCGCCGATATTGATGATATAGGCCCCGGGCGCATCCGGCACATCGATCCAGTCGGATTGTCCGCGCGGCTGGACCTGCAATCCAGGCACACCGTCCGTCAGCAGGAAGGTCAGCGCGCCATAATCCGTATGCGCCCCCGCGCCGATCCCGTCCTTTGCGGAGCCCGCCGGATAGCTTAGCAGACGCAGCGTCGCCATGGGCGCATCGAAGGAGGTTTCGAAATGTCCGGGCGGCAGGCCCAAATCCCGCGCCACGGCCTGCATCACGCGCTGGCCGAGCGTATGCACCGCGTCGAAATACTGCCGCAAAGTCTCGGCAAACCCGGGCAGGTCTGGCCAGCGGTTCACCCCGCGAAACGGCTCTCCGGCGAGGATGCGCGGATCGTCCGCGGCCAGATCGAGCCCCATGTTGAAGGCTTCTTTGCGATCCACCTCGCCGCTTTCTGGGTCGAGCTTTTCGCTGCCCTCCCAGGCCCAGCCACGATTGCCTGCGTCGATGGCGATCTGCGCCTTCTCCGCCTGTGGCAGGGAGAAGAACGCGTCCCCCTGCGCCAGAACCCGCTCGATCAGCTCAACCGGAACCCCGTGGTTCTTGAGCAAAAAAAATCCTGATCCGCGCGCGGCGCGACCAAGATCTGCCGCGAACCCATCGGGGTCCTCAACCATCCTCTGGGCCTCAAGAAGCGGGATGTCCATCGCTCAGGCCACCGCCGCAGGCTGGGGACTGGACTGCGGAGCCTTGCCGATGAGCTTGTCCATCACCTTGCCGACCTTGCCCAGATGGGCTGCGCGGCTTTCGGGGGTGGAGCTGTCCATCAGGTAATGGGCCGCGAAATGTACCTTGCAGCCCTTGGCGCAGATCAGCCGCACACCCCGGGTCAGGGTCCGCCGCCCGGGCGCGCCAATCAGGCTGGTGAGCCAGCGGCTCGCGCCGCAGGTGGTGAACACCCCGAGCGAGGTGATATTCGTCAACCCCGGCCGGATGTCCTTGTTCTCCGCATCGGGCATCAGGAACGCGACATCGGGCAGAAGCACCCGGTCGAGCCAGCCCTTCAGCATCGCGGGCAAGCCGTACCACCACGTGGGGTAGACGAAGATCAACGTATCCGCCCATCTCAGATCCGCCACATCGCGGGCGACAGGTTCCACATTGTCCGGACACTCCAGATAAGCATCCAACTCGCACGCCGGAAGGACCGGGGCGAACTCTCTCTCATACAGATCAATCAACCGCACTTCCGCCCCCCCGCGGCGCAGCTTGTTGAGAACCGTATCTTTGACCGCAGCATTGAAGCTGCCCTGTTTCGGGTGGCAATACACGACCAAGGCGCGCATCAGAAAGCCTCCATCTCCCGGGTGACTTTCTCCAGAAAGGCAGCCCGCTTGGCATCTGTCGCGCGGTTCATGTCATAAAGCGCGAGATACCGCATCTTGAAGGGACGACAAACGTGCCAGACAGCCCGCTTGACGCAGTGACGGGGCGGGTCCCCTGCGAGAAACGCACGGGTACGCGTACCGCCATAGGTTGTCACAGCTGCAAGCCTTTTAATATGCGTCAGATTGGGCCTTACCTTGCCCTCCACCAGCTTGAATGACACGCCCGGTAGGAAAACCCGGTCGAGAAAGCCTTTGAGGATCGCCGGATAGCCGAAATTCCAAACAGGAAATACCATGACCATGGCATCCGCCGCCCTCAGGCGCGCCACATACTCAGCAACCGGCGCGATATTGTCCGGCTCTTCGTGATAGCCCCGGCGCCCGGCCTCTGACAAAACCGGATCAAATTCTTCGGCATAAAGGTCGCAATCATCCACCTCCCAGCCTTGCGCGGTGAGGGTCTCTACCACCCGGGCATGGAGGGCCTGGGAAAAGCTTTCGGGACAGGGATGGGCCGCCAGAACCAGAACGCGCCCCTTGCCATCCGCCGCCATGATCAATCCTTCTTAAGTCTGGAAATATCCCGGGGGGAGGCTGCGGCGCAGCCGGGGGGCAGAGCCCCCCAAACGCGAGCATGTCCTTGGGCGCAGCCCACTATTGGATACCGCGTCATCTCTGTCATTCCGCTGCCGTCATCTTCGGGTAAGCGTACATCTCCGAGAAATCGAAATCCGGGTCATCCCAGGCGATCATCTTGCCCGGGTTGAGCAAGCCCTTGGGATCCGCCTCCCGCTTGAAGGCGAGCTGCCGGTCATCCACGGTCTGCCGCCCGCCTTCCTCCAACGTATAGCGATGGGGGTTGAAGATCATGGCCCCGGCTTCCTCATGGATCCGGATGATCTCATCCAGCCGCTCCTCCGAGGTGAATTTCACAAGGCTCAGCCCGGCAAACATCACCTTGCCATTCTCGCGCAGCACTTCGAGATGCTGCAAAACCTCAGGGCTGAATTCATCGCGCATCTTCTCGATCAGGCTCAGATGCTCCGGGAAGCCGTAGCGCACCTGCAGATAGGTGATGCTCGGATCAACCTTCAGCGCCCGCAGGGTCGTGTGGTTCCAGCCATATTCAAAGACCGGACCCGGCCCACGCTCCCAATCACTGGCATCCGAGCGGTAGACGATCCGCGCCTGCGGACGCCGCCCGAGGAAAGTCTCGAACCCGTCCATGGAATGGGGCGCGACCATGAGGCCGATCAAGGTCTCCTTGTCCGAGATATGGGGTTTCACGCGCTGGAAGTAGTCAAAGGGCGCCGGTGCCTCATACACGCTGGCGAGCTTAATCAGGATGCCGTCCTCATTGGCCAGCTCCTCGGCAAAGCGGGTGGCGTCCATGAAATCCTCGCAGGCCACGAACATCTCGACCCAGTCATAGGCGGGCGCGAGCGGCATCTCGATCTCGGTGATGATTCCGTTCGTGCCATAGGCGTGGGAGACGCGGGCGAGCTCCTCGCCGCGGAACTCTAGCACACGCGGCTCTTCCTCCATGGTCACGACGCGCAGACGAATGATATTGCCCAGATCCCGCAAGGACCCCCAGGTGCAGGAGCCGACCCCGCCGGACCCACCCGCGATAAACCCACCAATCGTCGCTGTCGCCCAGGTGGAGGAGAACATGCGGATCTCCTGACCTGAGTCGGTCTTGCAGGCCGCATCGAGATCCTTGAGCAGTATCCCCGGCTCGCAGATCACCCGACCGAGCGCGATCTCTTTCACGGCGGTCATATGGCGGAGATGCATGACGCAGCCGCCGCGCATGGGCATGGCCTGCCCGTAATTGCCGGTGCCCGCGCCGCGTGTCGTCACCGGCACGTCATGGGCGTAGCAGACGCGCAGGATCTCGATGACCTCGGCCTCGCTCCGGGGGCTGACCACGAAATCCGCGATCAAGTGATCCATCCGCGCCTTGAGCACGGGCGAGTACCAGAAGAAGTCGCGGCTCTTGGATTTGATCGCGTTGTCGTTCTGCTCGATGTCGAGATGGGACAGGGCGGCTTTTGCGGCAGCCACATTGGCGGGCAGGGTCATGTATCGGTCTCCATCAGGGCGTCGAGTTCGGCATATTCGGGCAGGGTGCGGTCAATCGGCTCGCCGCCGCGCAAAACGATGCGATCGCTTTGCGGGCGGGCGAAGAACTCGTTCCAGTTCCGCGCGCGTGTGATCACGAGATCCGCGGGCGCTCCCACGGCAAAGCTCGGCGCGTCGAACCCACAGCTCGCCGCCGGTGTCGCGGAGAAGGCGCGCACCCAATCTGCGCGGCCATGGTCGAGATGGCCGATCCGCGTCGCCTCACGCATCACCTCGATCATGTCCATATCGCCATAGGCATAGAACGGGTCGCGTGTGTTGTCGGAGGCAAAGGCAACGGGAATTCCGCGCTCCACCATCTCATGGACCAGCGTGATGCCACGCCCGCGCGGGGTCCGGCCCCCATGGCGGTCCTGCAGATAGAGGTTGCAGAGCGGCAGAGAGACCACGTTGATCCCCTGTTTCGCCACCAGATCCAGCGTGTCCAGCGCGCGCGTCTCGTCCTGAGTGCTGAGCGAGCAGCAATGGCCCACGGTGATCGGCGCGTCGAACCCCACCTCGGCGGCAATCGTTGCGATGCTGCGCAGGGTTTCCGAGGCCGGATCCATGGTCTCGTCCACATGGAAATCCGCCGCCAGATCCCGCTCGGCCGCCAGCGCGAAGAACCCCCGCAGCCGGTCGTCGAGATCGGGCACCGGATAGGTCACCATGCCCAGCACTCCGCCCTTGGTCCGCGCGACGATATCGGCGGTCTCCTTAAACGGGCCGTCTGAGGAGAAGTGATCGCAGCCGATCAAGCACACCGCCTGCAGATCGATCCGCCCGGCCCAATCGGCCTGAAGCTCGGAAAACACCGGGAAGCTGATCCCGTCCTGGGGCGCAATGCTGTCAAGATGGGTGCGGATCGCGCGGGTGCCGTGGGCATAGGCGCAGCGCAGGGAAAACTCCATCCGCGCGCGTACATCCTTCGCGCTCCAGCGCGCGACCCGATCTGCGCCGACCGTGGTCAAAGCCCCCATGAAGGTACCGTCGGGATTGGGTGAGCGGGGCCAGATATGCCCCTTGTCCAGATGGGTGTGCATATCCGTGAAACACGGCAGCACGAGTGCGCCTTCCATGTCGATGGCGATGGGCTGCGGCTCAGAGAGCGCGCCTTGAGCGTCAATGGAAATCTCTGTCAGGACAAGATCCCCGTCTTGTTCCAAAAGGCATGCCGGAACATGCACATTCGATAAAGTGTAAGCGCCGCTGGGCAAAGCGCGGTAGTCCATCAGCCCTCCCGTGTCAGAGCACTCTCGTGCCATTTGTGGAGCAGAGCATGACTGAGGATCGACAGGGCCGCAAAGATAAAGACACCCATTGCCGCGATGAGCGAGAGAGCGGCGAACATTCGCGCGATATTGAGCCGGTAGCCTGCCTCCTGGATCCGCGCGGCGAGCCCTGCGCCCACGCCGCCTGTGCCTGCGACCAGTTCGGCGACAACGGCCCCGATCAGGCTGAGACCGCCCGCAATTTTCAGCCCGCCGAGGAAATAGGGCAGCGCCGAGGGCAGTTGCAGCATGGTCAGCTTCTGCCAGCGGTTGGCTTTGTAGATCCGGAAGAGGTCGCGCAGATTGTGGTCCACCGAGTTCAGGCCCAGCGTGGTCGAACTCAGCACCGGAAAGAATGCGACGATCCACGCGCAGAGCAGCATCCCGGCGGTTTTACTGTCCACATAGATGAAGATTAGCGGCGCGATTGAGACGACAGGCGTCACCTGAAGGATCACTGCATAGGGATAAAAGCTCATCTCCACCATCTTCGACTGGTTGAAGAGGATGGCGAGACCGGCACCGCCGAGCACGGCCAAGAGGAGCGCGAGGATGGTGGTGCGCGCGGTCAGGAGCGACGCCTCATAGAGGATCCCCCAATCGGCGATCAGCGTGTCAAGCACGCGCCCCGGCCCGGGCAGGATGTAGTGGGGGATCTCGTTCCAGACCACGATCCGGTCCCAGAAGAAGATGCCGAGGGCCATGACGATGACCGGAAGGGACCATTTGCCGATCTTCTCAAGCCGGCGGGCGCGCAGCCGGGCGAGCTCATCCGCGTCGGGCGCGTCGGTCAACAGGGTGGGATCGGCGATGCTCATGCGGCCACTCCAATCGCTTCATGCAGCGCGTCCGAGGCGGCCCGGCAATGGGCGGCATACTCGGCGCTCGTGCGGAACTCCTCGGTGCGCGGGTAGGGGGCGTCCACCTGCACTTCGCGCAGCACCCGTCCGGGGCGCGCAGCCATCACCACGATGCGGTCCGACAGGAACACGCTTTCGAACACGGAATGTGTCACGAAAATCACCGTGCAGCCGATCTTTTCCTTCAAGGCGAGAAGGTCATTGTTCAGCTTGAACCGAGTGATCTCGTCCAGCGCGGCGAAGGGTTCGTCCATCAGGATCAGCCGGGGCCGCGTGACCATGGCCCGGGCGATAGAGACGCGCATCTTCATGCCGCCGGACAGTTCGCGCGGATAGGCGTTCTGAAACTTGTCGAGACCCACCAGTTTGAGCGCCTCGAGCACTTCATCCTTCACCGCACTGTAGGCTTTACCGCGCAGACGGTAGGGCAGATAGACATTCTGCGCCACAGTTGCCCAGGGCATCAGGGTCGGTTCCTGGAACACAACACCCAGATCGCCTGTGTCATGGGCCCCGGCCCAGCTCACGGTTCCTCGGGTCGGGTGCAAGAGGTCTGCGATGATCCGCAAGGCCGTCGATTTTCCACAGCCCGAAGGGCCGAGAAGGGACATGAAATCTCCCTGGTTGATCTGCAGGTTCAGGTCGCGCAGGGCGACAACATCGCCGTTGAACACCTTGTCGACCCCCGAAAGGGTCAGAACCGGTGGGCGCGCATCAAGCGGAGACAGCGGGGCAGCGAGAGACATGCCTATCCTTTGCAGTCAAGCGCCGGCACGCTCGCGCGTACCGGCGTGGTCGTTCCGACCGTCCGCGCTCAGGAGGAGGAGTTGGGCGCGGACGGTGCCAGACGGCGTTAGCCGCCCGGTTTCAGGTCCATACCGAGGCCTTGGCCCACGAACTCTGTCGTATAGGCGGCTTTGATGTCGAGCCCGTCATCGATGACGCCCGCTGCGACCATCTTCGAATAGAAGTCTTCGACCACCGCGTCCGTCATCACGCCGATCCCCATGGTTTCGGCGTCGCCGGAATCCACGATGCCTTCGGTCAGCATCTTGTCGATGGCAAAGGCGATCTTGTCGTCGGACATGTCCGGGTTGGCCGTTTTGATCAGCTCATTCGCTGCAGCGTTGTCGCCATAGAGGTAGTTGTACCAGCCTTTGATCGAGCCCTCGACGAAGCATTTCACTTCTTCGGGTTTCTCTTCGATCGTGGCTGCCATGGTCTCAATCGTTGTGGCGTAGCTGGAATAGCCATTATCCGCGATCAGGAAGATATTGGGTTTGAAACCACCTTCCTTTTCAACGACATAGGGTTCGGAGCTCAGGTACCCCTGCATGCCGAGATTGGTATCTGCGAGGAACGGCGCGGGGTTGAAGGTATAGGGCTGGCGCTGCTCGACCGTGAAGCCATGGGCTGAAATCATCCACTGGTAGTAAGAGGTGAAGCCATTGTCCCCGATCAGCAGGGTCTTATCTTTCAGCTGATCCCAGCTCGTGACATCCGGATGGGCCACGATCACCTGCGGGTGTTTCTGGAAAACCCCGGCGATGGCAACCACCGGAATGCCTTCTTTCACCGCGTTGAACGCCTGCAGCAGGTCACCACCCATATGGTAGTCGATCCGACCGGCCAGCATCAGCGCGCGGTTGTTGACCTGCGGACCGCCGGAGATGATCTCGACATCGAGTCCACAGGCTGCATAGGTCCCATCGGCGACGGATTGATAGAAACCACCATGTTCAGCCTGTGCCAGCCAGTTGGTGCCGAAAACGACCTTGCTGCTTTCTGCCGAGGCGGCGCTCGCGCCAAGCACAGCGGCCAGAGCCACCAGAGAAGGGGTGAGACGGGTCATGAGCTCTCCTGTCGGGTTTTTGTACTTCTTGGTCTAAAGTTAACGTTTCGGCGCAAAATGGCAGGCTCACATCGAGGTCAGGACGTGCATCTGCTCATTTATCCGGCGGCTTGGTCTAAGTGTTGAGCGCGGTGCTGAAAAAGCAAGCGGTTTTTGACGAAGCGCGGATTGGACGAAACCGGGCCGGGCGAAACCGGACTGGCTTCTGTCGGGCGCGGCTGGCACCATCCTGTCGTCTGATACAGGAGGCTTCGATGTTGCGCCCGCTTATTCCAGAGACGATCCGCCCACCCTTTGCGCGCTATGCCCACGGGGTCGAAGTGCCCGCCGGGGCACGGCTTGTGGTGTGCTCGGGGCAGCTGGGGATCGGCCCGGACGATGTCGCACCCGAGAGCGCCGAGGCGCAGGCGGCCTTGTGCTTTGCCAATCTCGACGCCGTGCTGGCCGAAGGGCGCATGGGGCGTGGGGACGTGGTGCGGATCAACGCCTATGTCACGGATCGCGCGCACATGGCGGGCTACATGGCGGCGCGCGATGCCTGGCTGGCCGCGGTGCCGGACCATCTGCCGGCTTCGACACTGATGATCGTCTCCGGCTTCACCCGTCCGGAATTCAAGGTCGAGATCGAGATTCTGGCGGCGCAGGCTCCGCAGAGCTGATCACAGGAGATCCGAGGTGAGTTTCTCCAGTTCCTCCGTCAGTTCCGCATCCAGAAGCGGAGGCGGTGATGTCCCCGCTAACTGGCTGAGACGGCGATAGACCGTATTGTTGCGATGGGCCCGGCGCAGGATCTCGCGGGTGAATGGACCCGCCTGCGGATCATCAGCGCAGACCCGGTCCAGCCGCTGGGTCATCAGGGTGATCATTTCCCCCTTTTCGACCCAGTAGGTGATCATCCCGTCAAAGAGCGGTCCCCCTCCGGCCAAGCGACGCTGTGGTGGCCAGGGGCGCGGCACGGCATAAATCCGCCGCTCCGTCTCGCTGAGCTTCAGAGTATTGGCCAGCAGGCTGCCGGCGATCCCCATGGCGCGCTGACCTTGGTTCCGACCGTGATCCGCGAAGCTGTCGGTGATCGAGACCAGCCAACGCAGCTTCATCTCTGACGCGAGCTGCGTGCTGTACCCTTCTGTAATCTTGTGGAAAAGCTCTGCGGCTTCGGTGCAGTCGGGATCACGTCTCAGGATCACGACCACTGCTGCCAGCAGATGCGTCAGCCGGGACTGGTCGGCGAATTCCGGTTGCAGCTTGCGGAAATGGCGGATCAGGTTTGGCTCTCGCCCGGCCCATGTATTGCCCCTGCGCCCGCCCACGAGGCTTTCGGCAAACGGAGCTAGATCCACGTCCGGCGGCGGCAGCGCCTCCGCCGCTGTGTCGATCCGGACGTCCTGATGGTCAAAAAAGGCCGGCCAGAGATCCCAGACCTGCGGTGCGGGTGTGGGGATCTGTGCGATGGCACGCTGAGGCGCAATGTCGTCTGGGGCATAGCCGAGAAGTGCAAAATCCTCGGCGTAGATCCGGGTCAGCCGATCGCGGATCTCTACGGGCCAATCGGGCAGCGTCTCCGGACGGTCCAGAGCCGTGAAAGACGGCAGATCCTCCGGGAATGGGTCCTCGGTGCGCAGCACCCTTGTCGCGCTGTGCAGATGCCGGATCGGATGGGTCTGGGGTGCGAGCGCGGCCTTGAGCTGCGCCTGCGGGTAGGCGCGGCTGTGATCTAATGGCGCACGGGGGTTCTCAAGGATGTCAAGCGCACTCTCAGCGGTCAGTCCGGGCAGACGCGGGGCAGAGGTGCGGTCTTGACGGGTGGCGAAGGCCTCCAGAATACGGGCGAAGCGCAGGAAAGGATGCGCGACGAGAGCGAGCACCGGCAGATCGGGGGCCTGCATCCGGGTTACGCGGCGTGTCTCCACAGGAGCGCTGAGGACCGCGCGAACTTCCATTGATCCGGTCCCCGGAATGTCCAACAGGACGAGGTCCGGATTGGCGTAGCGGTAGCTGGTCACGGGCGGGTCCTCACTGGCCTGGCGTGAGTGTAGCTGTGCCGCAAATGAGGTGCGAGAGGCCAAGCGCAGATGGCTCGAATTGCAGAGAGATTTCCAAATGCAAAACGCCGCGCTGGTGGGCGCGGCGCATCACATGTCACTGCAGTCGCAAATCAGCCAACGGTCGCAGGCTCATCCTTGCGCTCAGCATAGATCAGCAGCGGCTTGGCATCGCCCGAGACCACTTCCTCGTTCACGACCACCTCATCGACGCTGTCGAGGCTCGGCAGATCGAACATCGTGTCGAGCAGGATGTCTTCGAGGATCGATCGCAGACCCCGTGCGCCGGTCTTGCGCTGGATCGCGCGTCCGGCAATGGCGCTCAGCGCGTCATCGGTGAAGGTCAGCTGTGCCTCTTCGAGCTCGAACAAGCGCTGATACTGTTTCACCAGCGCGTTTTTTGGTGCCGTCAGGATCGTGACAAGCGCTTCTTCGTCGAGATCTGTGAGCGTCGCGATCACCGGCAGACGACCGACGAATTCCGGGATCAGGCCAAATTTCAGCAGATCTTCCGGCTCGAGTTCGGTGAACATCTCGCCCACGCCGCGATCATCGTTGTTCCGCACATCGGCGCCAAAACCCATGGCAGAGCCCTTGCCGCGCTGCGCAATGATCTTCTCGAGACCGGCGAAAGCACCGCCGCAGATAAAGAGAATATTCGTGGTGTCGACCTGCAGGAATTCCTGCTGCGGATGCTTGCGCCCGCCTTGGGGCGGCACGGAGGCGACCGTGCCTTCCATGATCTTCAGCAGGGCCTGCTGCACGCCTTCTCCCGACACATCGCGCGTGATAGATGGGTTGTCGGATTTGCGGGTGATCTTGTCGACCTCGTCAATATAGACGATGCCGCGCTGCGCACGCTCCACATTATACTCGGAGGCCTGCAAGAGCTTGAGGATGATGTTCTCCACATCCTCGCCCACATAACCGGCTTCGGTCAGCGTGGTCGCGTCTGCCATGGTAAAGGGCACATCGAGGATCCGCGCCAGCGTCTGCGCCAGCAGGGTCTTGCCGCAACCGGTCGGCCCAATCAGCAGGATGTTCGATTTTGCCAGTTCGATATCGGTTTTGCCCGCGTGGTTCAGGCGCTTGTAGTGGTTGTGCACCGCCACAGAGAGCACGCGCTTGGCGTGGCTCTGGCCGATCACATAATCGTCGAGGACATCGCAAATCTCCTGCGGGGAGGGGACCCCCTCGGAAGATTTTAGACCGGACGATTTCGTCTCTTCGCGGATGATGTCCATGCAGAGCTCGACGCATTCATCACAGATGAAGACGGTCGGACCTGCGATGAGCTTGCGGACCTCATGCTGGCTCTTGCCGCAGAAGGAGCAGTAGAGGGTGTTCTTGCTATCGCCGGAGTTATTCGCCATCGGGTACCTCGTCGATTGCGCCCCCTACCTATGATCCGGTCAAATCGACCCGATTTGCGGGCCGGCGGGGAGCGCGTTTCGGCCATGCTATGGCAGGGCCAATTCCTTCACAATGCCAAAATTTGGCGCATGCCGTAGAGGTGACGTCACATCACCGGGACCGGCTCGGGGTAGGGGGAACGGGGCAAGTGATCTTGCCCCGCGCGGGCTTAGCTTTCGGCGTCGTCACGAGGGCGGTTTTCAACGATCTCGTCGATCAGGCCCCAATCTTTGGCCTGCTCCGCATCCATGAAATTGTCGCGCTCCAGAGCATCTACGACCTTCTTCATCGTCTGGCCGGTATGTTTGACATAGATCGAGTTCAGCCGGTCCTTGAGCTTCTGGGTCTCCTGGGCATGGATCATGATATCCGTCGCCTGACCCTGATACCCGCCGGAGGGCTGGTGTACCATAATCCGGCTGTTGGGCAGCGAGAAGCGCATGCCCGGCTCGCCCGCCGTCAGCAGGAGCGAGCCCATCGAAGCAGCCTGGCCGATCACGAGGGTCGAGACCTTGGGCTTGATGTATTGCATCGTGTCATAGATCGACAGGCCGGAGGTCACGACACCACCGGGGCTGTTGATATACATCGAAATTTCTTTGCTCGGGTTCTCAGCTTCAAGATGCAGAAGCTGGGCCACCACGAGCTGGCTCATCCCGTCATGGACGGGGCCGTTCAGGAACACGATCCGTTCTTTGAGCAGGCGCGAGAAGATGTCATAGGCGCGCTCGCCGCGGCTGGTCTGTTCGACCACCATCGGAACGAGATTCATGTAGGTGTCTACGGGATCGTGCATGCGGTGCCTCAAGTCTGTGCGGGGGTGTTGTAGGACTGAACTGTCAACAAGATGTTAGGTCCGCGAACGGGGAGGTACAAGGGCATCTCGCCGCATCTGTGATCAGGTCCTCTCCAGCGGCGCCGGAGCGCAGCTGTCCCCAGGCGCAAGCCTGGGAACGCCAGCTGTCTTGACCCGGACCGGCGCCAGCTTAGCTCCGCTGCATGGACGCCCAGACCCTTTTTCCGCCGCGCCGCGATGCGGGGCTTGCCCGCCTCAGGGACTTCCTGCCTAAGGCCGGGGCCGACTATGCCCGCAAGCGCAATTACAGCCTGCCCGAGCAGGGACATCCCCATGTCTCGACCCTCTCGCCTTATCTGCGCCACCGCATGCTCACCGAAGAAGAGGTCGTGCAGGCCACACTCGGGCGGCACTCGGTCTCAGCCTCGGAGAAATTCCTGCAGGAGGTCTTCTGGCGCACTTATTGGAAAGGCTGGCTGGAGCGGCGCCCGCAGGTCTGGACCGCCTACAAGGCCGGGCTCGCCCAGGCCCTCAACCGGGTGCAGAGCGAGAGCGGGTTGCGCCGGGGCTGGGAAGAGGCCTGCGCTGGGACCACGGGCATTGACGGGTTCGACGATTGGGCGCAGGAGCTCCTGCAAACCGGCTATATGCACAATCATGCGCGCATGTGGTTCGCCTCGATCTGGATCTTTACCCTGCGCCTGCCATGGGAGCTGGGCGCGGATTTCTTCCTGCGGCATTTGCTCGACGGGGACCCGGCCTCCAACACACTGAGCTGGCGCTGGGTTGCGGGGCTGCAGACTCAAGGCAAGCACTATGTGGCGCGGGTGGCGAACATCTCGAAATACACCGAAGGCCGACACCGGCCCCTGCATCAACTGACCCCGGAGCCCGAGCCGCTGATGGGCCTGCCCCATCCACCGCTAGGACCTGTCCCCGCGCCGCCATTGCCAAAGCTCGATGCACCCTGGGCTCTAGTGATCACGGAGGATGACCTGTCTCCGGGTTATCTCCGCAAGGTGCTGGCGCTAGCGCCCTTGGGCGCCGCGGTGATCAATGGCACCGCCCACCGTTCGCCTCTGGCGACGGCGGAGCCTGTCACCCGCTGGGCGGAGGCCGCGATAGCAGAGACCACCGCCCGGCACGGAGACTGGATGGGGCAAGTCACCCATGGCCCCGAGGATCTGGCGCAATGGGCGCGGGATCTGGGTGCGAGTCAGATCGTGATGCCCTATGCGCCGGCGGGGCCTGCGGCAGATCTGATCGCGCGACACAGCGCTGCGCTCGATCAGGCCGGGATCGCCCTCGTGCCCGTGCTGCGCAGCTGGGATGCGGCTGCGTGGCCCCATGCCACGGCAGGGTTTTTCAAGCTCAAATCGAAAATCCCCACGATCCTGGCCGAGCTGCGGGGGCTGTCGTTGGCGTCCTGATTAGCGCCCCCGTGCGCCCGCGCTTGCCCGATCCGCGTCCGCATGTCGCTGGACGCCGTGCGCGCAATCGGCCATATCTGAACCATCCGGACCGGAGGCCGTCATGAAGTTCCTGCTGCAACTCATCACCTGGTGGAATGCCGAGACCCTGGGCATGCGCCTTTGGACCAATCGCAATGGCGAGAAGGTGGGCGAGGACGAGGCAGGGAACATCTTCTACCAGTCCAAGGACGGCAAGCGTCGCTGGGTCATCTATAATGGCGAGGTCGAAGCGAGCCGCGTGTCGCCTGATTGGCATGGCTGGCTGCATTTCACCTGGGCCGAACCGCCCACGGACAACCCGCTGCCGCATAAACCCTGGGAAAAGCCCCATGAGGAAAACCTCACCGGGACCCCGTTGGCCTATGCGCCCTCGGGTTCTTTGCGGCGCGCCGCTCCTGCGGAGCGTGCCGACTATGAGGCATGGCAGCCGGAATAAACTGCCTGTAAGATGCGCGCGAACCATAACCGCGTGACGCCCCTTGTGGGCGTGCACGCCGCGCAACGGGATCGCAGACAGGCATGTCGCATACACCAACTGAAGTGCTCGTGGGTGGGGCCGTTCTGGCCGTCGCTCTGGGGTTTTTGGCCTTTGTCGGCAGTTCGACCGGGGTTTCTGGCAGTGGCGGGGGATATCCGCTGACCGCCAGCTTCCGCACCGCGGACGGGATCTCCGTCGGCACTGATGTACGTCTTGCGGGCGTGAAGGTCGGTACGGTCACGGGAATCGACCTCAACCCTGAGACGTTCCGGGCTGATACCACCATTTCGGTCGCTTCCAACATCGAGATCCCCGATGACAGCGCGATCTCCGTATCCTCCGAGGGGTTGCTGGGGGGAAACTTCGTCGAGATCCTGCCCGGAGGCTCGCCGTTCGTGCTCGCTGAGGGGGATGAATTCACCAGCACCCAAGGCTCCGTCAGCCTCGTTTCGCTCCTGATGAAGTTCGTGGGCTCGGGCGGGGACGACTCGTGATGCGGCTGGCGCTGCCTCTGGCTTTGCTCTGGGTGGGCTGCGCCGCGGCAGCCCAGCAGGACGCAATCATCGTCTCGCCGCTCGATGAGCTGGAGGAACGGGCTGAGGATGGTTTCGGGGGTGCCTTGCGCCTGCGCGATGAGGAGTTCCAGACCTTCGAACAGGAGTTGCGCGTGACCGACGCCGAGGCCGCGTTTGTTCGCGTGCTCGACAAGACCACAGGCCGGGTGGAAACGCTGGAGCTGCAAACGGGCGAAACCCGGGCAAGCGGCCGCTTGCAGGTCGCGATGCTCGGGTGTCGCTACCCTGAAGAGAACCCCTCGTCGGACGCTTTCGTCCAGCTCCGTATTTCAGAGCAGGGCCGCCCGGGGGTGCTCTATGACGGATGGATGATCGCCTCTTCGCCCGCGCTGGCAGCGCTGGACCACCACCGCTACGACGTTTGGGCGATCCGCTGTCGTCTGCCGGGCGGGGTCCAGACGCCCGAGGTGCAAGCCGGTCTGCAATCACCGCGCCCGCCCGCCCGTCCCTAAGCGCCTATCCGCGTGAAAGACTGTCCTTGGGATGGGGCGGAACACCGCTGGCCCGGATGTCCGCGTCCACCGTCAGGGCCTCGCGCAGGCGTGCACGGTAAGTCTCCCGCGGGATCTCCATCGCGCCCATACTGGCCAAATGGGGCGTCACGAATTGCGTGTCAAACAAGCTGAACCCACAAGCCCGCAGATGGGCACAAAGCGCCACCAGGGCCACTTTCGATGCGCTCGGCGCACGGGAGAACATGCTCTCGCCAAAGAAAGCGCCACCGATCGCGACGCCGTAAACACCGCCGATCAGGTCGTCATCATCCCAAAGCTCCAGCGCATGGGCATGGCCCATCTCATGCAGATCCGTATAAGCCTCGAAGATCTGCTCGTTGATCCAGGTCTCTTCGCGATCCGCGCAGCCCTCCAGCACACCAATGAAGTCCCGGTTCAGAGAGACCCGCCAAGCCGTGCGCCGCATGAGCCGGGCGAGCTTGCGAGAGACGTGAACTTCGTGGAGCGGCAGAACTCCGCGCTGGCGGGGATCGACCCAGAACACCTCATCATCCGCACGCCCCTCTGCCATGGGGAAAATACCGGCCATATAGCCACGCAAAAGCAGGTCCGGTGTTAGCGGGGGCGGCGGAGGGGGAAACATGTCGTGGGCCATTGTGGCTACAACCTAGGCTTGTAGCGCGCGCGGGTCCAGCACCGTGCACCCGCTACGGTGATCTCGCGGTGCTCCGTCTCAACATGAGCCCGCCCATTGGGCAGGAACTCACCACAACGACAGGTTGGGAGCCCGGCGTCAGATCTCGGCTGTCTCCAGCCACTCCTCAAGCCAATGGATGGTGTAATCGCCGGTCAGCACGGCCTCCTCGCGCAAGAGCGCGTGAAACAGCGGTACGGTCGTATCGATACCATCCACGATCAACTCCCCAAGCGCTCGGTTCAGGCGCGCCAGCGCCGCCGGACGATCCTGGGACAAGACGATCAGCTTGCCGATCAAGCTGTCGTAGTAGGGCGGAATTGAATAGCCGCCATAGAGCGCGGAATCCATCCGGACCCCGAGGCCGCCCGGCGTGTGAAAGGTCGTGACCTTGCCCGGGCAGGGGGTGAAGGCCGGAACCTTCTCGGCATTGATCCGCACTTCGATCGCATGGCCCCGCACGGTCAGGTTTTCCTGCTGGAAGGTCATGGGGTAGCCCGCGGCGACCCGGATCTGTTCCTTGACGAGATCGACCCCGAAAATCGCCTCGGTCACCGGATGCTCCACCTGAAGTCGGGTGTTCATCTCGATGAAATAGAACTCGCCATTCTCATAGAGAAACTCGATCGTGCCAGCGCCCGCATAGTTGATCCGGGCCACAGCCTCGGCGCAGGTCTGTCCAATCCGCGCGCGGGTTTCGGCGTCGATCACCGGGCTAGGGGCTTCCTCGAACACCTTCTGATGGCGGCGCTGGAGCGAGCAGTCGCGCTCGCCCAGATGCACCGCGCGGCCCTTGCCATCGCCGAAGACCTGCACCTCGATATGGCGCGGAGTGCCGAGATATTTCTCGATATAGACCTCGTCATTGCCGAAATTGGCCTTGCCCTCGGCCCGGGCGGTCTGAAACGCCTCGTCCAGATCCTCGGCGGTCTTGGCGAGCTTCATGCCACGCCCGCCGCCCCCTGCTGTGGCCTTGATGATCACCGGATAGCCCATATCGGCGGCAACCTTGCGCGCGCTCGCAAGATCGGGCACGCCGCCATCGGAGCCAGGCACGCAGGGCACGCCGAGATCGATCATCGTCTTCTTGGCGGTGATCTTGTCGCCCATGACCCGGATATGATCCGCGGTCGGGCCAATGAAGGTCAGATCGTGATCCTGCACGATCTGCACGAAATTCGCGTTCTCCGACAGAAAGCCATAGCCCGGATGGATCGCCTCGGCGCCCGTGATCTCGCAGGCCGAGATGATGGCCGGAACTGACAAATAGCTCTGCGGGCTCGGCGCAGGCCCGATGCAGACCGCTTCGTCGGCCATGCGTACATGCATCGCGTCGCTATCGGCGGTGGAATGCACGGCCACCGACTGAATACCCAGCTCGCGGCAGGCACGGATCACACGCAGGGCGATCTCGCCCCGATTGGCAATCAGGATCTTGGAAAACATCGCCCGGCCTTACTCGATGACCATCAGGGGCTGCCCAAACTCCACGGGCGTGCCGTCTTCGACGAAAATCCGCGTAACCTTGCCGGATTTCGGCGCGGCGATCTGGTTCATGGTCTTCATGGCTTCGATGATCAGAACGGTCTGGCCTTCCTTGACTGTATCCCCGGGGCTCACGAAGGAGGCCGCACCGGGCTCGGGCTGCAGATACGCGGTGCCGACCATGGGGGAGGTCAGGGCATTGGGGTTCTGCGCCGGATCCGCAGGCGCGGCGGCGGCAGGCGCGGCAGCCTCGGTTGCTGGGGCGGGGATCGCCGCCGGGGCCGCCGCAGGCACGGGCGCCATGACGGGGGCAGCGACCGTGGCGGTCTGGCGTGAGACACGCACATTCAGGCTATCATCTTCCCCGTAGTCCCGCTTGACTTGCAATTCGGTCAGATCATTGTCGCGCAGCAACTCTGCAAGCGCCTTGATAAAGGCCACATCATCGTCATGGGACTTGTTGGTCATGCCGTCCTCGGTTCTTCGAAATATCCGTCCGGAGAGGTCTGAAATCGCGTCCCTCCGGCGCTCTGACCCTCCCTATACGTGAGGCCCGCGCCCGAGGAAAGGGCCGGACCGGTGTTTTCGCGCCCGGGCCCATCCGATGTGACCTTGCGGCAAACCAGAGGGCCAAAGGGCCTTAAGGATTGGCAGATCAGGGGTTGGAAGGCTATGTCATTCGGGTGAGAGCCGGCCCCGGAGAGGCTGTGCCCAACGACAGGGAGAGGCCCGTAACAATGAGTTTTGATTTTAATACCGTCGTCTTTTTCGGGGATAGCCTGACCGATAATGGCAATCTGTTTGGGCTGACTTCCGAGATCGGAACGGTCGGCGTCCCGGTGGAGGCTGCGGGCTATAACCAGCGGTTCAGCAACGGATTGGTCTTCGCGGAATACTCTACCGAGCTGTTGGGTGCGGCGACCGAGCTGAATTTCGGCATCGGTGGTGCGCGCGCGCTGGGAGAACTGACCCTGCGCGACCTGGTGCTTGACAATGACGTTGAGGACTTCCTGACCGTGCCGCTCGAGGATCCGGCGCTCGATTTCGACATCAACCTGACTGCGCAGATCGACCGCTATCTCAGCGAGACCGCGAATGAGGACCGCTCAACCAGCAGCGCGACCGTGTTCATCGGCGCCAATGACTACCTGAACTTCGATCCCTCCTCGCCCGATGCGCTGGTGATCGAAGGGCTGGCTCTGATGCGCGAGATCACCGACGCGACCGAAGCTGCCGCGCGCAGCCTTGCGGATGCGGGGGTTGGGCAGATTGTGATCAACGCCCTGCCGTCCGGAGAGTATTTCCCAGCCGTCCGGTCCGATCCTTTGCTGGCGCCCGTGGCCGATCTTGTCCTGTCGCTGCACAACAATCGTCTGCAAGCGACGGTCGAAGAGCTGCAGTCCGAAGGGGTGAACGCGGTCTACGTGGATATTCAGGCGATGACCCAGACCATCGTGGATGATCCGCTGAATTTCGGGATCACCGCACCCTTTGACGAATTCCTGATCCTTGACGATGATCCCGAGGCTCCGGTGCTGAATCCGGCACTGGATGACTTTTCCCTGAATCAGGTGGCCTTTATCGATGCCGTGCATCCGACCGACACGATCCATGGGGTGCTGGGAAGCTTCCATGCGGCCTCTTTGACCCAGGATGTGACGATCGGGTCTGCTCTGGGCAGCTTGCGGTTCCTTGGTGAGGCACAGGATCTCGCCCTTGCGGGGGCAGGGGCTGATATCGTGGCTCTGCGCGGAGGGGATGACACCGCCTTTGGCGAAGCGGGCGCGGATCGTTTGATCGGCGGGCAGGGGATGGATATCCTCTCTGGCGGTGCGGATGACGACCTCTTGGTCGGGGGCGCAGATGATGACGTTCTGACCGGGGGCACCGGCAACGATGTCACGCGCGGCGGACGTGGCGATGACATCCATATCGATCATCTTGGCTCCGATACGCATCTGGGCGGGCTCGGCGATGATGTTTTCGTCTGGCGGCAGGAGACTCTGATTGGCGGCGAAGTTGGCGTCGACAGCAACAGCTTCGAGGGCGGGTTTGGTCAGGATTTTCTGGTCATGCTGTTTGAGACTCAGGCAGATCTCGATGCCTTTGGCGCAGCCAGCGCTCAGTTTGGGCTTACGCAGGCCCTTGCCGATCTCGGGATCGCCCTCGACAGTGTTGAGGATTTCACGGCCGTCGTGGACCCTGATGCCGATTTGCTGGTCGAGGAATTGGGCGATCTTGCGCGGCTGGCCGAGGCCGATCTCTGGGCATTGGTCTAGGCGATCGACCCCACGGACCTGTTGCCCTGGAGCAACCGCATAAAAACCCAATAAAATAAAGCGGATTTTTCTTCCGCCCCTTTGCTCCGACCGCGCTCAGGCGCGGTCGGTCGCGTTTGGCACAGGGCGTCCCGGCCAAGCTCCTGCACGATCATCCTTTTTTAAGACAGGCCTGTCATCACACGCCCCATTCCATTGGAAAGGCCGGGGCGATTGCCCTTGCGTCACCCCGCGCGCGCTTCGCTGCGGGTGCGATGTCTCTTTACGCTTTCGAAAGTTTCTCGGCGCACCCCCTCAGTGTCGGGCAGATCGCCCGTGTGACCGGGTCCGCGTCTTGCGTCCTCACCGCAGGCGTCCGACCCAAGCCAGTAGCGTGGAAGGAGCGTCATGCCTGAGGAGTTTCAATACAACACGGTCGCGTATTTCGGAGATAGCCTGACCGATAACGGCAATCTTTACGACCTCAGCATGGCAGCGATTTCGTTCAGCCTGCCGCCGGGTTCGATCGGGTATAACGAACGCTACTCGAATGGTCTGGTCTATGCCGAGCACGCCACGGCGTTTCTCGGGGCCGAGACCGAATACAACTATGCAATCTCGGGCGCGCGCGCGATTGGTGACCGAACCCTGCGTGATCTCGTGGATGATCTGAACCTGAGTTATTTTCTGGTGGTGCCCTATAGCGATCCACTGCTGGATCATGGGATCGATCTGGGCGCGCAGGTCGCGCGTTTTCTTGCCGAGACCGAGGGCACCGATCGCTCCGATGTGAGCGCGACCTTGTCCATCGGCACGAATGACTACGGCGCGTTCAAGCCTTGGCAGGTCAGCAACTATATTCGTGACAGTAAAGCTTACGTGGCGGGCATCATCGCCGAGATCATGGAGAACGCCCGCACGCTCGATGACGCGGGCGTTGGGCAGATCGCCATCAACGGGCTGCCCTCGGCGAACTTTTCGTCGAGCTACTACGCAAACCCCTTTCTCACGCCGGTTTCGAGCTTCGCGCTCAGCTACCACAACAACCAGCTGGAACGCGCGGTGGAGCAATTGCGTGCCGAGGGGATCAATGCGGTGTTCGTGGACATGGAGGCAATTGCCAAGGCCATCGCCCGGGACCCGTTCAACTTCGGCATCACCGCCCCGTTGGAGCAATCCTATTTGCTGGAGATCAATGGCGCCGACCCAATCCTGAACCCGGCCCTCGAAGGGGTTCCTCTGGACCAGATCGCGTTTCTCGACAGTCTGCACCCGACGGATGTGGTGCATGCTATGCTGGGGGCGTTTCACGCGGCCAGCCTGACCAGCGCGGTCTATGTGGGCAATGAGTTCGGCAACCGGAAAACCTTTGGGGAAGAACAGAACCTCGTTATGGCAAGCGGCGGGTCGGACCGGATGGTGCTGGGCGGTGGAGATGACATCGCCTTTGGCGAGCATGGCAGCGATGAGCTCTCGGGCGGGGATGGCATGGACATCCTCTCGGGCGGGTCTGAGAGCGATTTTCTTGTGGGGGGCGGGGATGCTGATGTCCTCCATGGCGGGTCCGGGAATGACGTGCTCTATGGTGAGGACGGAGCGGATGTGATGCTCGACGGGACAGGCTCGGATGTGGCCGATGGCGGTGCGGGCGATGATTTGTTCATCTTTACCCAGGCGTCCCTGATGGGCGGAACCGATGGCGTGGATTCGGACGTCTTTATCGGCGGGGAGGGGGCCGATCTGCTCGTTTTGCTTCTGACCGAGAACAATGCGGGCGTTTACGCGGCGGATCTCTCAGCCTTTGGAGAGACAGTCGCCCTGTCCAATCAGGGCATCTCCGTCAGTAGTATCGAAGAGGTCCTGGTGATCACCGACCGGGCGGAGCTTGACCAGTTCAATGATCTCGCGCGGTTGGGGGAGGCCGATAACTGGGGCCTCGTCTGAGGCCCTAAAGCCAGAGTTCGCAAAAAAAAGGCCGGTCATGGACCGGCCTTTGAGGTTCAAAAGGTGTGGCACCTTACCCCTTATTCATTCTGTTTTCGATGAGGTCATCGACGACGGATGGGTCTGCGAGTGTTGAGGTGTCACCGAGGGCTCCGAAGTCGTCTTCGGCGATTTTGCGCAGGATGCGGCGCATGATCTTGCCGGAGCGGGTTTT